>NZ_AOFQ01000033.1 GCF_000495915.1 Stutzerimonas chloritidismutans AW-1 | reverse complement strand
CCCCCCCCCCCCCCCCCAGCCAGCGGAACGGACGGCGCGGGCAGTGTGTCCCCTTTGGGAGCCCTTGCGGCTCCTTTTTTTCGAGCCAATGTCTGCCAGGGATCGGTCCATTGTCCAAGCTGTGGAGACTGTAGATGGGTATCGACCCAGTAGTGCTGTTCTTCGTGTTCGGCCTGTTTGCGGGCCTGGTGAAGAGCGAGTTGAAGCTGCCGCCGGCGCTCTACGAGACGCTGTCGATCATCCTGCTGCTGGCGATCGGTCTGCACGGTGGTGTGGAACTGGCCGAACAGGCCAGTGCGGCGCTTCTGGGGCAGTCGCTGCTGGTGCTGGCGCTGGGCGTGTTGCTGCCGATCCTGGCCTTCATCCTGCTGCGTGGCCTGCGTTTCGACAGGGTCAACGCGGCGGCGGTGGCAGCGCACTACGGCTCGGTGAGCGCCGGTACCTTCGCGGTGGTGGTGGCCTATCTGGCGGCGCGGGAAATCTTCTTCGAAAGCTACATGCCGCTGTTCGTGGCGATTCTCGAAATCCCGGCGATCCTGGTCGGCATTCTGCTGGCCAAGGGAGTTTCGCGCGATACCGACTGGAAGGAGCTGGGCCGCGAGATCTTCCTTGGCAAAAGCATCATGCTGCTGCTCGGTGGCCTGCTGATCGGTGCGATCGCCGGCAAGGAGGCCATCAAACCGCTCGAACCGCTGTACACCAGCATGTTCAAACCGGTTCTGGCGTTCTTCCTGCTGGAGATGGGCCTGATCGCCTCCGGCCAGCTCGGCTCGCTCAAGCGCTACGGCTTCAAGCTCGCTGCCTTTGCGCTGCTGATGCCGCTGATCGGTGCGCTGATCGGCGCCCTGCTGGCGCGCTTCATGGGCCTGTCGCTAGGCGGTACGGCGATGCTCGCCACGCTGGCGGCGAGTGCCTCGTACATTGCGGTGCCAGCGGCGATGCGCCTGGCGGTGCCAGAAGCCAATCCGTCGCTGTCGCTGACTGCGTCGCTGGGCATCACCTTTCCGTTCAACATCCTGATCGGCATTCCGCTCTACCTGGCCCTGGCCGAGCGGCTGATCGCCTGGGGGTTCTGAGATGAACGCGCACAATCGTACGCTGCTGACCGTGATCTGCGAGGCAGCGCTGGAACACAAGCTGGAAGCCGACCTGAAAAACCTGGGCGCTCCGGGCTGGACCCTGTCGGACGCCCGTGGCAGCGGCAGCCGCGGGGTGCGCAGCGCCGGCTGGGATACCGACGGCAATATCCGCCTGGAGGTGATCTGCAGCCGCGAGATCGCCGAGCGTATCGCCGAGCACCTGCAGGCGCGCTACTACGAGAACTTCGGCATGGTCTGCTACCTGGCCGAGGTGGAAGTGCTGCGGCCCGAGAAGTTCTGACCGCGCGCTGTGATGCCCCTCGGCCGGCGGGCGTCCACCCTGGACTCAGGACCGATGGAGCCTTCGATGCACGCCCTGCTGCAGGAAATTCTCGACGATGTACGCCCGCTGCTCGGGCAAGGTCGCGTGGCCAGTTACATCCCGGCGCTGGCCGACGTGCCGCCCAACCAGTTGGGTATTGCCGTGTGCAGTGCCGAGGGCGAGATTTTCGAAGCCGGCGACGCGCAGACGCCGTTCTCGATCCAGAGCATTTCGAAAGTGTTCAGCCTGGTGCAGGCCATCGCCCATCGCGGCGAGTCGTTGTGGGAGCGGCTGGGCCACGAGCCTTCGGGGCAGCCGTTCAATTCACTGGTGCAGCTCGAGTTCGAGCGCGGCCGCCCGCGCAACCCGTTCATCAACGCCGGGGCGCTGGTGATCTGCGACGTCAACCAGTCGCGCTTCGCCACCCCGGAGCTGTCGATGCGCGATTTCGTCCGGCACCTGTCCGGCAACCGGCAGATCGTCTCCGACACCCGCGTCGCCGAATCCGAATACCAGCACCGCGCGCGCAATGCGGCCATGGCTTACCTGATGCAGGCCTTCGGCAACTTCCACAACGATGTCGAAGCGGTATTGCGCAGCTATTTTCATCACTGCGCGCTGCGCATGAACTGCGTCGACCTGGCCCGCGCGTTCGCCTTTCTCGCCCGCGATGGTGCCTGCCCGCAAAGCGGCGAGACGGTGCTGGCGCCGCGCCAGGCCAAGCAGGTCAACGCGATCATGGCCACCAGCGGGCTGTACGACGAGGCGGGCAACTTCGCCTATCGCGTCGGCCTGCCCGGCAAGAGCGGGGTGGGCGGCGGCATCGTCGCGGTGGTGCCGGGCCGCTTCACCGTCTGCGTCTGGTCGCCGGAGCTCAACGCCGCGGGCAATTCGCTGATTGGCATGGCCGCCCTCGAAGCGCTGTCGCAGCGTATCGGCTGGTCCATCTTCTGACGCGCCGTCGCGGCGGCGCCTACCCTTCGAATTCCTCTGGAGAGAACCAAGCATGAATGACGGCAAGAAGAGCGAAACCGCCCAGGAGGCCCTCGAACACATCGTCTCGGGCGTCAAGCGCTTCCGCGAAGAGGTCTATCCCGAGCAGCGCGAGCTGTTCGAGAAGCTCGCCTACGAGCAGACACCGCGGGCGATGTTCATCACCTGCGCCGACTCGCGAATCATCCCCGAGCTGATCACCCAGAGTTCGCCCGGCGACCTGTTCGTCACCCGCAACGTCGGCAACGTGGTGCCGCCCTACGGGCAGATGAACGGTGGCGTGTCGACCGCCATCGAGTTCGCCGTGATGGCGCTTGGCGTGCAGCACATCATCGTCTGCGGCCACTCCGACTGCGGCGCGATGAAGGCGGTGCTCAACCCGGCTCAGCTGGAGCGCATGCCGACGGTCAAGGGCTGGCTGCGGCATGCCGAGGTGGCGAAGATCGTCGTCGAGCAGAACTGTGGCTGCGCCGACCACAACACCCTCGGCATCCTTACCGAGGAGAACGTGGTGGCCCAGCTCGACCACCTGCGCACGCATCCCTCGGTGGCAGCGCGGCTGGCCAGCGGTCAGCTGTTCATCCACGGCTGGGTGTACAACATCGGGACCAGCGAGATTCGTGCCTACGATGCCGAGAAAGGCGAGTTCCGCCTGGTCGGCGACGGCCCGCTGCCGATGGCCACGCCGCGGGCGCGCTATCAGGTGAGCTGAAGCGCTTCCGGGCGGTTTCGGTCTGCTGACGAGGCGCGGGGTCAGCGACCACTGGCCAGCGTCGTGCCGCGCTCCTGAATCAGGTAGCACAGGTCAGGGGTCTTGCTGCAGCCGGCGTAGCCTTCGGCGATCACTTCCTCAAGTGCCTTCTGCAGGCGGTTGACCACTGCCTCCGGCGTATCAGGGCTCAGTGCCAGATACAGCGGTTCGCTGCGATAGCTCAGCGCTATGCGCAGCTGGCTCTCGTCGACGCCCTGCAGCCGCGCGTAATGACGCCACACTGGGTCGGCCACCGCCCACAGGTCGATGCGCCCGGTCAGCAGTTTGCGCAGGTTTTCAGCGTCGTTGAGGCTGTTGCTGGTGCGGATGCCCTGGCTTTCCAGGAACAGGCTGACACTGCCGTTGGCGTGGCCGCCGATCTGGTAGCCCTGCGCCTGCTCCAGGCTGTCGAACTTCAGGCCACTGTCGGCCGGCGCCAGCAGCACGCTGGCGTGATGGGCCAGCGGCCCGACCCACTTGAACTGTCCGGCGTTCTGCGGCGTGCGCGCCACCGAGAACAGCCCGTGGGCGGGCTGCTGCCGGGTCTGCTCGTAGAGCCGGCTCCAGGGGCCGCGCAGGGTCAGGTTGTAGGCGATGCCGGCGCGGCGAAAGATGTCGCGCACGGTATCGGCATCGATGCCCTGCACATCGTCGCCGCGGGCGAAGCCCTTGCTGTTGGGGCCCATGTTGAATGGCGGGAAGCTGTCGGTTTGCAGGGTGATCTGATAGTTGGCAGGCAGTTCGGCCTGGGCGGCGCATGCAGCGCTGATGAGCAGGGCGAACAGCGCCCCGGCAGTTCGGGATCTGGCCATGGCATCGGCTCCTTGACGCTTTTCTTGTTGTTGGCGTGAGCAAGGGTAGCGGTGCTGCAGGTACATCGCCAGCCGGCCGCGCTGCCCTGCGGGACAGCGCGCATTTTTGCCGGTGTCGTTTTCAGTCGGCCATTTCGCCGCAGAGGTCGCGGCAAAACCAGTGTTCCACCTCGGCGTGGTCGAGCCCGGCGGCGAGCAGGGCGAACAACTTGCCCAGCGCTGCTTCACGGGTCATACCGCCGCCGGAGACCAGACCGGCATCGCGCAAGCCGCTGCCGGTGGCATAGACGTCGAAATCGACATGGCCGCCCGGGCACTGGCTGATCGCCGCCAGCACCACGCCCTGTCGATGCGCCTGGCGCAGCGCTTCGATGAACGGGACGTCGTCCGCCGGGCCGGTGCCGCTGCCATAGCACTCGAGCAGTAGCGCCTGAGCGCCGCTGGCGACCAGTGCCCGGACCTGCGCGGCGCCGACGCCGGGGTACAACGGCAGCACCACGACCTGCGCCGGTCGCTGCGGCAACAGCGCCGGCGGACGTTCGCTGGCCGCTGCGGCGAGGCGCTTGCGCGGCGCCTCGGCAAAGGCGTCGAAGGCGTCGCTGCGCAGTTTGCTGACCCGCGCGCCGTGCAGCAGCACGCCGTTGAAGAACAGTTGCACGCCGTGCACCTGCCCGGCCTGCAGGGCGCGCATGGCGCCGAACAGGTTGGGCCAGGCATCGCTGCCCGGGCTTCCCGCCGGCAGCATGGCGCCGGTGAGCAGCACGGGGATCTCAAGATCCAGCAGCAGGAAGGACAACGCAGCGGCGCTGTAGGCCAGGGTATCGGTGCCGTGCAGCAACAGCACCGCATCGCAGTCGCCCTGCGCCGCTGCGTCGCGGACGGCGGACGCCATCTGCAGCCAGTGGGTCGGCTGCATGTTGGCGCTGTCCAGCAGCGGTTGCAGTTCGCGGAAGGTCCAGCTCGGCAGCGGCCCGGCTTCCAGCGCCTGCTGCGCGCGCAGGCGAGCTTCGAAGCCGGAGGCTGGCATCAACCCGGCGGCGCTCTGTTGCATGCCGATGGTGCCACCGGTGTAGAGCACCAGCAGGCGTTCGATTGATTGATTCACACGCGCTCCTCGCTCGTTCGGCGCAGGCCATCATGAATACAGGCGGATGGGGCCAGCCCCGTGCGCGGTTGCGCAGAAGGCTGGCCGGTCGCGTCGGAGCGCTTAGCGGCGCTCGGTGGTGTCGGGTGTGGCGGGCATGTTCGCCTTCCACACGGCCGGGTCGAGATCCAGGTCGGCGAAGTCCTTCGGATCGAGCACGGGTTGCTCGATGCCGGCGCGGATCTGGCGGTCGTAGTCGCGCATCAGGCGCAGGCCGACCTTGAACAGCAGGGCCACGGCGATCAGGTTGGCGATGGCCAGCAGACCCATGGTCACGTCGGCGAAGGCAAACACGGTGCCCAGATCCTGCACCGAACCCCAGAGCACGAGGATGACCACGAGGATGCGATAGATCACCACCGGCATGCGCTTCTCGGTGAAGAAGCCCAGCGCGTTTTCACCCAGGTAGTAGTTGTAGATCAGCGTGGTGAAGACGAACAGCAGCAGCGCGACGCTGACGAACACCCGACCCCACTCGCCGACGACGGCGGCCATGGCGTTCTGCGTCAGCACCACACCGGCCTGGTCCATACCCGGCTCGTAGACGCCCGAGAGCAGGATGATCAGCGCCGTGCAGCTGCACAGGATGATGGTGTCGATGAACACCGAGAGCGACTGCACGATGCCCTGCGCCACCGGGTGCTTGACCTCGGCGACCGCGGCGACGTTTGGCGCACTGCCCAGGCCTGCCTCGTTGGAGAACAGGCCGCGCTTGACGCCCATCAGGATCGCCGCGCCGATGCCGCCGGCGAAGGCCTGCTCCAGACCGAAGGCGCTGCGGAAGATCAGGCCGAAGGTTTCCGGTACGGCACCGAAGTTGCTGCCGATGACGAACAGTGCCATGCCCAGGTAGGAGAAGGCCATGACCGGCACCAGTACATCGGCCCACTTGGCGATACGGCGGATGCCACCGAAGATGATGCCGCCGATGACCAGGGTCAGCGCGATGCCGCTGGCTACGGTCGGCACGCCAAAGGTGTCATGCAGCGAGCTGGCGACGGTGAACGACTGCACGGCGTTGAAGCCGAAGCCGAAGGTCATCAGCAGCAGGATCGAGACAACGATGCCCAGCCAGCGCTGGCCGAGTCCGTGCTGGATGTAGAAGGCCGGGCCGCCGCGGTAGGTGCCGTCCGGCTCGCGACGCTTGTACAGCTGCGCCAGCGAGCACTCGAAGTAGCTGGTCGCCATGCCCACCAGCGCCACCACCCACATCCAGAAGATCGCGCCCGGGCCGCCGAGCATGATTGCCACCGAGACGCCTGCGATGTTGCCGGCGCCGACGCGGCCGGCGACCGAGAGCATCAGGGCCTGGAAGGAAGAGAGCTGTCCCGGCTGACGCTCGAAGGCGTGGCCGAAGATGCTGAACATGTTGCCGAAATAACGGAACTGGACGAAGCCGGAGCGAATCGTGAAGAGCAGACCGAGGCCGATCAGCATGACGATCAGCAGCTTGCTCCAAATGAGGTCATTCAGAAGGTCGAGCATGGCAATGTTCACCTTGTTGTCGTTGTTAGGGTGCCGGCGCGCGCCGCTGCGCCGTGCAAGCGGGGGATGTTTCAACAGTAGCGACGACAGGACAATTTCGCAGGTGGCCGCGATGTGACGCGACCTGATGCTAGAATGGCGACACTCGCGCCAACCGCCAGGGCATCCCATGACCTCCCACCTCGCCGAAAACCTCAAGTTGCTCTGCAGTCACTACCGCTCGATTGCCGAGGTGTGCCGCAAGCTGGCCATCAATCGGGCGCAGTTCAACAAGTACCTGGGCGGGCAGAGCCGTCCCACGCCGTTCAACCTCAAACGCATCGGCGACTTTTTCGGGGTCGAGGGCTATGAGCTGGAAATGCCGCCCGAGCAGTTCGCCCGGCTGGTCGGGGCGCGCCATCCGGAAGCCCAGGCGCTGCCGCGGACCGATCCGCTGCTGGCCCTGCTGCAGCCGTTGCGCGAGCACGCCGCGAGTCTGTCGCGCTATTGCGGCTACTACTTCGAATACGCCAACTGCATGTCGGTGCCGGGCAGCATCCTCATCTCGCTGGTGCATCTGCGCGAGGAAAACGGCCTCTACCTGTTCGAGCGTCAGGAGCGCCAGGAGCGCGCCAGCCCTACCCTCGGCCACGCTGAGGACTGGGTACGCTGCCGCTACCTCGGCGCGGCGTTCGGCCTGCAGGACCGGCTGTTCCTGATCGACTACGAATCGCTGACGCTCAACGAGATGAGCCAAACCATCCTCATTCCCAGCTTCAAGAGCCGCATCACCCGTCTTAACGGAATGAAGACCGGCGTCTCTTCGGGCGACCGCCGCACGCCAGCGTGCACCTCGGTGGTGTGGGAATACCTGGGCCGCGAGATCAACCGGGTCAGCGCCTATCGCCAGGTGATGCTCTACAGCCCGGACGACCCGCGCATCGACCTGGATATCCGCGGGCGCCTGGCGACGCCGCATGTGGAGAACGGGCTGTTCGGCATCGAGTAGAGACGACGACGGTTCATGCTCGCGCCGGGATGGCTGTGCGGGAACTGCGGATTGGTCGGCAGGGAATCACGGAAACTTCGGCTAACGTGCTCACATGGACCCGCGTGAGCGGTCATTGGGTCGTAATGTATCAGGGATGAAGCATGCGCCTGTTGGTCTTAGTGTTCTTGGGCTTCACGGTCGCTCTAGCCATCCGTGATGGTCTTGAACGTGTCGCATCGCTCGTTGCGTCCGTCCCCGAGCGGGGGCAGCTTGTTCAACAGTTAGTCGAGGTCGAAGGCCTCGATGTCCGGTCGTTTTGCAGTTCGCTTCGCCAGAAGAGCTGTCGTTGGGAAATGGTCGTCCGCGTCGAGGGTGGGCGCATCCTTCGACTGTTTCTGGATCCCCTGCTGCACTCTGGAGATGAGCGCTACGCACTGTTGCAGCCGGGGGACAAGCTGCGGTTGGGTTTGTCTGGCGACGTGGCCTACACCTTGGTGCGCGTGAGCGCGAAAAATCCGTTGCCCGGTCTTGCGCCTATCGTCACGTTGCTCGGCGAAGCCCAGCTGCGTGAATGGCGTGCGGATATCGTATGGCGTGGATATCTGTGGCTGGCGGTGGACTTCGTTGTCGTGTTCTTCGCTTTTCGCACCCTTAAGCGCATGCACCTGGCTGCAAGTGCTGTTCTATGCTTATCTTGCACAGCGTTGCTCACGGTCGTTTCAATCTGGGGCGCGCGTCCCGGCCCTCTACCGAAAGAGCTTGAACTGATCGATCAGCCAATTACCGCCGCAGCGGTTGGTACACGGCTAAGCTGTCGCGCTGCTCGGCTAGGTTCCCGGAGACACTGCGAGCCACAACAATTCATCGCCGACTCTGATGGGAAGATTTGGCCTATAGCCTATCCGGGCACGTCAGTACTGATACCCGAACGGGGGCGCGACTTACTTCTAGGGACCAGGTTCGATGTTGTCTATCGAATCAAGAACGCTCCCAACGAGAGCAGCGAGCGCAACTGCAGCTTTCGTCAGCATCCGTTGTCGAGGGAGCGAAAAATCGTCTGGATGTGCGATGACGATGCGGCTGAGCGATACGTCAGGGCAAGGGATCCTGTAAAGGCTCTGGTTGATCGGCTCCCAGGTATTTCGAAGTTGGATCCCCTGCCCTTTGAATGGACCCGGTACGCCTATCGCCAAGCTAGGGCAGCTCATAACGACATAGTGTTTTTTGGGATGCTTATCCCGTTGGGCGCGTGGCTGTTCTGGTTTCTCTACCGAAATGGCGCAAGCGTTAGGGTGAAAGGCGGGCGCTGAACCTTTCAGTTGCTTGGAACAGTCAGGAACCATGGCGCCCGTCACTGCAGCTCATCTACGCGATCAGGATGCGGCTAGATCTTCACACCACCAGCGGTGCCAGGCGTGGCGCGATCATGTTTTCCGGGCGCAGGATCTCGGCGAGCATGGCGTCGTCGAGCAAGCGCTCCTCGCGCACCAGCTCCAGCACACTGCGGCCGCCGAGCAGCGCCTCACGAGCCAGGCGGGTGCTGTTGTCGTAGCCGATGTAGGGGTTCAGCGCGGTGATCAGGCCAATGGAGCTTTCCATCAGCTCGCGGCAACGGTCTTCGTTGGCGGTGATGCCTTCGATGCAATGCTCGCGCAGCATGTCCATGGCGCGCTGCAGCAGGCGGATCGAATCGAACAGCTTGTAGGCGATCAACGGTTCCATGACGTTGAGCTGCAGCTGTCCGCCCTCGGCGGCCATGGTCAGCGCGAGGTCGTTGCCGATCACTTCGAAGGCTACCTGGTTGACCGCTTCCGGGATCACCGGATTGACCTTGCCCGGCATGATCGAACTGCCCGGCTGGCGCGGCGGCAGGTTGATCTCGTTGAAGCCGGTGCGCGGGCCGCTGGAGAGCAGGCGCAGGTCGTTGCAGATCTTCGACAGCTTCACCGCCAGGCGCTTGAGCATGCCGGAGAACAGCACGAACGAGCCCATGTCCGAGGTGGCTTCGATCAGGTCGGCGGCCTGGCGCAGCGGCTGGCCGCTGATCTGCGCCAGGCGCTGCACGGCAATGGCCTGGTAGCGCGGGTCGGCATTGATGCCGGTGCCGATCGCGGTGCCGCCGAGGTTCACTTCCAGCAGCAGCTCCGGGGCGAAGCCGCGCAGATGGTGCAGATCCTCACCGAGGGTGGTGGCGAAGGCGTGGAATTCCTGGCCCAGGGTCATGGGCACGGCGTCCTGCAGCTGGGTGCGGCCCATCTTCAGCACGTGGGCGAAGGCATGGCCCTTGCCGGTCAGCGACTGGCAGAGGCTCTCCAGGCTGGCGAGCAGGGTGTCGTGACCGAGCAGCAGGCCCAGGCGAATCGCCGTCGGATAGGCGTCGTTGGTGGACTGCGCCATGTTCACGTCGTTGTTCGGGTGCAGGTACTGGTACTCGCCCTTGGCGTGGCCCATCGCTTCCAGGCCGAGGTTGGCGATCACTTCGTTGGCGTTCATGTTGGTCGAGGTGCCGGCGCCGCCCTGGATCATGTCCACCACGAACTGCTCATGGAATTCGCCGCGAATCAGACGTGCACAGCCCTGGCTGATTGCCACGTGCTTGGCTTCGGGCAGGTAGCCCAGCTCGCGGTTGGCGTCTGCGGCGGCCTGCTTGACCATCGCCAGGGCGACGATCAGTTTCGGGTAATGCGCCAACGGCACGCCGGAGAGGCGGAAGTTGTGCAATGCGCGCAGGGTCTGGATGCCGTAGTAGGCGTCGGAAGGAACGGGGAGGGTGCCAAGCAGGTCTTTTTCGACTCGCGATGATGCAACTTCGGACATGATGGTAATGTGGCTTCGGTAGGCGCAGGCAGTGCTGCAGTGCGCCTAAAATAAGGCTTTCAGGGGTTTTGCGGCCAATGCCGTTGCTGGCTGCCCTATGCCGAAACGGCATAATGTCCGTGTGACTTTGTGCCGGTCGCAATCGTATCGAGGAATGTTCAGGTGAATCTGGAAACCAAGTGGCTGGAGGATTTCGTGGCGCTGGCGGCGACCCGCAGCTTCTCCCAGGCCGCGCAACGCCGCTTCGTCACGCAGCCGGCCTTCAGCCGGCGGATACGCTCGCTGGAAGAGGCGCTCGGCCTGCAGCTGATCAACCGCTCGCGCACGCCGATCGAGCTGACCGAGGCCGGCCAGCTGTTCCTAGTCAGTGCGCGCAACATGGTCGAACAGCTCGGCGAAGTGGTGCGCCATCTGCACCACGTCGAGGGCCAGCAGGGCGAGGTGTTGCAGATATCCGCCGCGCACTCGCTGGCGCTGGGCTTCTTCCCTGCGTGGATCGCCGGCCTGCGCCACGACGGGCTGAACATCGCCACCCGGCTGATCGCCACCAACGTCGGCGAAGCCGTGCATGTGCTGCGCGAAGGTGGCTGCGACCTGATCCTCGCCTACTACGACCCGGATGCCGCGCTGCAGCTCGACCCGGAACTGTTCCCTTCGCTGCATCTGGGCCGCACCGAGATGTTGCCAGTCTGCGCGGCGGGTGCCGACGGCGCGCCGCTGTACGACGTCGACAGCGGCCAGACCGTGCCGCTGCTGGCCTACAGCGCCGGCGCCTTTCTCGGTCGTTCGGTGAATCTGTTGCTGCGCCAGCGCGCGTTGCGTTCGACCACGGTCTACGAGACGGCCATGGCCGACAGCCTGAAAAGCATGGCGCTGCAGGGGCTGGGCATCGCCTGGGTGCCGCGGCTGAGCGTCGAACCCGAGTTGCAGCGCGGCGAGCTGGCGATCTGCGGCAGCGAGCAATGGCGGGTGCCACTGGAAATCCGCCTGTATCGCTGCTCGCTGATGCGCAAGGGTGCAGTGCGCTTGCTCTGGCGAAGGCTGGAAAACCGTGCCGCGCAAGCGCAGCGACAGGCGGGCGAAGCGGCAGGTTAAAGCACCCCACGCAGCCAAATGTGCGTAACAAGCGGTTAACTGCACACATTTTGTTGCTTCGCGCGAGGCAACTTTTTCGGGCGACGCTGTCTTAGCTGAGCAATCCGTGCCATGGCCAGGCCGGACTCTAGCCAAGGACAGACAGCCGTGAATTACGACTCCGACGCCGCCGTGCCCCCTGCGGGCTCGGTCTTTGCTGTGCTCGACCCGGCGACCGCCGGCATCGAGCCCGTCACTTTGCATGCCGCGCTGAGCCGCGTGGCGCATGGTGCGCCTGATCGATCGGCGGTGCTTTCGACACGCTTCGCGCCGCTGGACCATCGTGGCCTGCAGCAGATGATCGACCAGACCCGTCGCCAGTTGCGCCTGGCCGGCTTCGGCCGCGACGCACGCATCGGCGTATTGCTGCCAGAAGCCCCGCAGGCGGCGGTCGCGATCATTGCCGTCGCCTGTTCCGCGGTTGCCGTACCGCTCGATCCGCGCCTCGGCCCGGCCGAACTGGACCAGTTTCTCCAGCAGCTGCCGCTCGATGCCCTGCTGATCAGCAGTGACGGCGATCAGCAGGGCCGGGCGGCCGCCGAGCGCCACGGGCTGACGCTGATCAGTGCCGAAGCGGCCGCGGACGGCAGCCCGGCGTTGCAGTTGGACATGCCGCTGGCTGCACAGCCGGCCGCCGATGATCTGCCCGAGGCAGACGCCCCAGCGTTCATCCTGCGCAGCTCCGGCACCACGGCGTTGCCCAAGCTGATTCCCTTCACCCATCGCAACATGCTGACCGCCGCCCGCAAGTGGCAGCGCTGGTTCGGCCTGGATGCCGGTGACCGCTGCCTGTGCGTCTCGGCCCCCTATTACTCCCACGGGCTGAAGGTCACCATCCTCACGCCGTTGCTCACCGGCGGCAGCGTCGCCTTTCCGCTCAGCCCGGCCGTGGTGGACCTGCACGAGTGGTTCGAAAGCCTGCGGCCGAGCTGGTATTCCGCCGGCCCAGCATTGCACCGCGCAATTCTCGAAGCGGCCAGCGCGCACCCCGAAGGGTTGGGCACGCAGCGGCCGCGCTTCGCCTCATCCGGCGGCGCGCCGCTGGGACAGGACATCATCGATGCCTTCGAGCAGACCATGGGCTTCCCGCTGCTGGAGCACTACGGCTCCAGCGAGGCCGCGCAGATCGCCGTCAACACCCCGACCGAGCGCAAGGCGGACACGGTCGGTCGGCCCTGGCCGGAAACCCTGAGCATCGTCGACGAGAACGGCAACCCGCTGGCGGCCGGCGAGCGCGGCGAGATCCGCGTGCGTGGCGCGACGGTGATGCCTGGCTATCTCGGCGATGACACGCTCAACCGCGAGGTGCTGCGCGACGGCTGGTTCCACACCGGCGACATCGGCAGCCTCGACGAGGACGGCTTCCTGCGCCTGCATGGACGCCTGCGGGAAGTGATCAACCGCGGCGGCGAGAAGGTCAGCCTGTCGGAAGTCGATGCGGTGCTGTTGCGCCATCCGGCGGTGGCCGATGCAGCGGCGTTCGCCGTGCCGCATCAGCGCCTCGGCCAGGACGTCGCCGCCGCCGTGGTGCTACGCCCTGGCATGCAGGTGGCGGCCGAGGAGCTGCAGCGCTACCTGCGGGGCGAGCTGGTGTACTTCAAGGTGCCGCGGCGCGTGCAGATCATCGAAGCCTTGCCGCGCGGCTTAACCGGCAAGGTGTTGCGGCATCGGCTGGCGGATGCCTACCTCGAGCAGCGCAGCGCGCGGGCCCGGGCCGCGGCGGTGGCCGAGGCGGCGTCCGAACTGGAGCAGCAGGTGCTGGCGCTCTGGCGGCGACTGCTGAAAACCGAGGCGGTCGGCCCGAACGACAACTTTCTCGATTGTGGTGGTGACTCGCTGCTGGCCACCGAAATGCTTGCCGAGCTGGAGCAGATGCTCGGGCGGGTGATCCCCGAGTCGTTGCTGGTCGAGGCGGAGACTGCCCGCGAGCTGGCAGCACGCCTGGAAAATCTTGCCAACCACATCATTCCGGTCATCGATTTCAACGCTCAGCCAGGGCGCACGCCGTTGTTCTGGTTCCACGGCGATTTCGCCCATGGCGGCTACTACATCCGTCGCCTGGCCCGGCTGCTCGGCCCGCAGCAACCGCTGACCGCCATCGCCCCGCATGGCATGGACAACGAGCCGATACCAGAGTCGGTGCAGCAGATGGCGCGTGAACGTCTGCCGCTGATCCTCGCGCGCCAGTCGCAGGGACCGTACCGCATCGGCGGCTACTGCAACGGCGCGCTGGTGGCCTTCGAGGCCGCTCGTTTGCTCATCGAGGCGGGCCATGAGGTGGAGATCGTCGCTCTGATCGATCCGCCCACCGCCAATGTTCGCCCGTGGTCGCGGGCCATCCTGCGTACCCTCGACCGGGTGCTGCCGGACATGCACCTTGCCCGCGCCTACGAGGCGCTCAGCCGTTTCGGTGAAACCAGCAAGTGGCCCTATCCCAAGCGCTTCGCCAACCTGGCCTGGAAGCTGTCGCGGCGCAGCGTGCGCATGGTGCAGCAGCGGCTGGCCGGTCACGTGCCGACACCACCCACCGCGCGTGATCGTGAGGTGCGCGTGCGCTTCCTGCAGTACTCGCTGGTAATGGCGCGCTACCTGCCCCGGCGCATCGACGCGCCGGTGGTGTATTTCTCCGCCGACTACACCAGTCGCGCCTGGCGCGGCATGGGTGCGAGCTTCGAGAGTTACGACGTGCTCGGCGGCCATCATCGCTGTGTCAAGGACTACACCGCCTCCATCGCCACGCCGTTGCGCGCGCTGCTGGAGGATCCGGCTGCGGCAATGCCTGGTCAGAGCGGCTTGATGTTGCCGCTGGCCGAGCCGGGCGAGCGCGATGGTCTGGTGCCCTGATCATGCTCGCGTCGACCCCAGCGCTGCCGCGCAACTTCCCGAGTCACCCGGTAACAGGAGTAACCGCATGAAACGCTCGATCGCCACCGTGTCGCTGAGCGGCACCCTGCCGGAGAAGCTGGAGGCCGCCGCGGCGGCTGGATTCGATGGCGTCGAGCTGTTCGAGAACGACCTGCTCTATCACTCCGGCAGCCCGCAGGACATCCGCCGCCTGTGCGAGGACCTGGGCATTGCCGTCACGCTGTTCCAGCCGTTCCGTGATTTCGAGGGCTGCCCGCGGGCGCGCGTGCAGCGCAATCTCGATCGCGCCGAGCGCAAGTTCGACCTGATGCACGAGCTGGGCGTCGACCTGATGCTGCTCTGCAGCAACGTCCAGGCCGATGCGCTGGGCGATAACGAGACGCTGGTGGGTGACCTCGGCCAGATCGCCGAGCGTGCCGGTGCACGCGGGCTGCGCGTGGGCTACGAGGCGCTGGCCTGGGGCCGCCACGTGAAGACCTGGCGGCAGGTCTGGTCACTGGTACAACAGGTCGACAATCCTGCACTGGGGGTGATTCTCGACAGTTTCCATACGCTGGCGCTGGGCGATGACCCGAGCGGCATTGTCGATATCCCGGGCGAGCGAATCTTCTTCGTACAGCTCGCCGATGCGCCGCTGCTGGCAATGGATGTACTGCAGTGGAGTCGGCATTTCCGTTGTTTTCCCGGTCAGGGCGAATTCGACCTGGCGGGCTTTCTCGCACCTGTGCTGCAGGCCGGCTACAGCGGCCCGTTATCGCTGGAAGTGTTCAACGATGGCTTCCGCGCTGCGCCGCCGCGAGGCATCGCCGCTGACGGCCTGCGTGCGCTTCAGCACCTGGAAGAGAAAACCGGGCAACGTCTGAGTGCCTCGACCAGCCCGGCGCTGGCGCAAACGCTGTTCGCGCCAGCGCCGGCACCGCGTTACGAAGGCATCGATTTCCTCGAGTTCGCGGTGGACGAGCCGCACGCCGTGCGCCTCGGCAGCTGGCTGCAGCGTCTTGGCTTCGCCCATGTCGGTCAGCACCGCTCGAAGGATGTGCAGCTGTTTCGCCAGGGCGAGATCAATATCGTGCTCAACGCCGAGCCCTATTCGTTTGCCCACAACTACTTCGAGGCGCATGGCCCTTCGGTGTGCGCCATGGCGCTGAAGATCGACGAAGAGGGGCCGGCGCTGGCGCGTGCCTGCGCCTTTGGCGGCCAGCCCTACCGTGGCCTGATCGGGCCGAACGAGCGGCAGATTCCGGCCGTGCGCGCGCCGGACGGCAGCCTTATCTATCTGCTCGAATCCGGTGCGCCAGGGCAGAGCAACTACGACATCGACTTCCGTCTGCATGCGGTCGGCCCGAAGGATGCGGGCTTGCAGCGTATCGATCACATGGCTACCGCGCTGCCGGCCGAAAGCCTGGCCAGCTGGGTGCTGTTCTATCGCAGCCTGTTCGATTTCGAGGCCGACAACGAGCTGCTGCTGCCCGATCCCTATGGGCTGATGAAGTGCCGCGCCATGCGTAGCCCCTGCGGCCGCGTCCGGCTGCCGCTGAACACCTCGCAGGATCGCGATACCGTGATCGCCCAGGCGCTGTCCAGTTATCGTGGCGCCGGGGTGCACCACGTGGCGTTCGCCTGCGACGACATCTTCGCCGAGGTCGCCCGGGCGCAGGCGGCCGGGGTGCCGTTGCTGGAAATCCCGCGCAACTACTACGACGATCTGGCGGCGCGGTTCGATTTCGACGACGCGCTGCTCGCCGAACTGGCGCGCTACAACGTGCTCTACGACCGCGATGCCGAGGGTGGCGAGCTGTTCCACGTCTACACCGAGCCGTTCGAAGGCCGCTTCTTCTTCGAGATCCTGCAGCGCTGCAATGGCTACACCGGCTACGGCACCGCGAATGTCGCGGTGCGCCTGGCGGCGATGGCCAAGCAATGCCGCCGTTCGGTCTCCGGCACGACCAGCGTCGCCAGCGCCTGCTGAAACGGACGGCGAACTCGACCGCCAGGCTCCGGTGGCCTGTTTGGTAAGTTCAGTTGGTCAATTTCGGTGCCCGTGGCTCCCGATACTGCGTTGCTGCTCCTTGCCATAGCCCAGCTATGACTCGTCGCAGCGCCTTGTCTCGGGCCCATGGTCATCCGAACTTGCCTCAACCCACTCACCGCACAGGCCACTAGCTCGACGCCGCGAGCGCGGTGGTATGATCACGGCCTCGCCGCGCCTACTGCTGATTATTCGCCTTGCGCGGCCGCTGGAGCCCATCGTGCCCACCTCAAAGCCAAACGGCCTGCGTCAATGGATCTGGCGGGCCTTCGTGCGCAGCGCGCTCATCCCACTGGTGCTGGTGGAGACCGCGTTGATCGCGATCTATCTGCTGACCAACAACGCCATTCGCGACGCCCAGGTCGAGCATCTGCGCGAAACCGCGCTCAACGACCTGCAGGCGGCGGTAAGTCTTGAGTCGCGTCTGATCAGCGAGCAGCTCAGCCAGGTCAGCTCCCTGACCCAGTTGTATCGCAATCTCACCGCGCAGACGCTGCAGAGTGAAGCGCCGCAGCAGACGCCCAATCTAGCGCTGAGCGACGACGGGGTGCGCTACAGCCCCAGCGATGACGGCGGTGCCGCCGTGTTCTATTCCAACGCCACTGCCCCCGAGCGGCATGACCTGCAGAAGATCGCCAGGCTGCGGCAGCTGGAGCCGCTGATGAAGGAGATCGAAGCGCGCAACCCGCTGGTCGCCAGCCTCTACTTCAACAGTTGGGATAGCTTCAACCATATCTATCCGTGGTTCTTCACGCTCGATCAGTACCCGGCGGACATGGATATCCCCAAGTACAACTTCTATTACCTGGCAGACGCCAAGCACAACCCGTCGCGCGGCGTAGTGTGGACCGATGTCTACCTCGACCCGGCCGGGCACGGCTGGATGATGTCGGCGACCGCGCCGGTGTACCACGGCGATTTTCTCGAAGGCGTGGTCGGCATCGACATCACCGTCAGCGGCATCCTCGAGCAGATCGGCCAGGTGCAGGTGCCCTGGGGTGGCTACGCCATGCTGGTCAGCGATGATCTGTCGATCATGGCGCTGCCCGAACCTGGCGAAGCGGATTTCGGCCTGGCCGAGCTGACCGAGCATTCCTATCTGGATGCCATCCGCCGCGAGGTGTTCAAACCGGAGGATTTCCAGCTCGATCGCCGCCCGGAAACCGCTGAGCTCGCCGCGGCGATCTCCGGGGCCAGCAGCGGCGTACAGCAGGTGATGCTTGGCGGCCGGCCGCAGCTGGTGGCCTGGACCACTGTGGCGCAGACCGGCTGGCACCTGCTGGCGGTGGTCGATGAGGCCGCGGTATTTCGCCAGACCAATGCCCTGGCCGCCAGACCAATGCCCGGGGGAGCCGTTATCAGCAGATCGGCTATCTGCTGATCGCCGGGTTGGTGCTGTTCTATATCGGTTTCTTCGCCCTCATGTGGCTGCGCGCACGCCAGCTCAGCGGCGCGCTGCTGACGCCCATCGCCGGCATCTCGCGGATGCTCGGCGAGATTGGCGTCGGCCGCTGGCAGCCGCAGCCGGCCGAGTCGCAGATCCGCGAGCTGGACGAAATGTGCCGTCACACCCAGGACATCGGTAGCCGCCTGGCCTATAGCGAATCCGAGCGCTGGGAGGCGCAACGGCGACTGGAACTGGTGCTGGAAAGCGCAACCGAGAGCCTCTGGGAATATGACATGCCCAACCACCGGCTGCGTATACGCGGCGGTATGGGGACGCGCTTCGGCCTGCCGTCGGGGCAGCTCAGCGATAGCGAGTTCCGTCGCCGTATCCACCCCGACGACTTGCCGCAGGCGCTGGCGCAGATCGAACGCGTCAGCCGCGGGCTGCAGCAGCGCTACGAGGCCGAATACCGCTTCGCCGATACCCAGGGCCACTACCACTGGCTGCTCAGCCGCGGGCGTGTGCTTGAACATGATCCGGATACCGGCGTGGCGAAGATACTCGCCGGTACTCATGTGGATATCGACGCGCTGAAGCGGGTCGAGGAAGAACTACGCGCGGCGACCCTGCAGGCCCAGGCTGCCAGCGAAGCGAAGGGTCGGCTGCTCTCAGGTATCAGCCATGAACTGCGCACGCCGCTCAATGCGATTCTCGGTTTCGCCCAGCTAATGCGCATGGACTGCGACGACGAGAGCCAATCCGAGGCGGCGGAATACCTCGACGAGATCCTGCTTGCCAGTCGCCATCTCAACCAGCTGCTGGGCGAGATTCTCGAGTGGTCCAGCCTGCAGAACGAACCGGCGCAGCTCGAACTGCAGGCGGTGGACGTCTGCAAACTGATGCGCGAGTGCGCCGAACTGGTCTCGCTCGAGGTTCAGCAACGCGGCCTGCATCTGCAATTGCAGTTGCCGGATGAGCCACTGCAGGTGCTTGCCGAGCCGCGTCGGTTGCGCCAGGTGCTGCTCAACCTGCTGTCCAACGCGATGAAGTACAACGTTCCCGATGGCCACATCAGCTTACGTACCGAAACCAGCCCGGGGCATGTTCGGCTGTTGGTCGAGGATACGGGATTGGGCATCGAGCCCGCGCAGCAGGCGCAGGTGTTCGAACCCTTCCAGCGGCTCGGGCGCGAGAACAGCATGATCCAGGGCACCGGCATAGGGCTGTCGCTGTGCCTGGAGTTCGCCCGCCTGATGAACGGTCAGCTGGGACTGCACAGCGAACCTGGCGTCGGCAGCCGTTTTTGGATCGAACTGCCACGCCTGGCGCCTGCTGCGCTGCAGTAGCGCGGGGTACTGGCTGGTCACGCCTTGCGCTATACTGCGCGGCTTTCGCGCGGGCGGCCAAGGTCGGTCCGCGACTGTCCAGGCCACGCTCTTTTGCGTGGTTTGTTGTTCTTGACGCGCCCGCGGGCGCCCAATGAGAGGCACGACGATGAGCGCACTGGTAGGCGTGATCATGGGCTCCAAGTCCGACTGGTCCACCCTGAGCCACACCGCCGACATGCTGGAAAAGCTGGGCATCCCCCATGAAGTGACGGTGGTGTCCGCCCATCGCACCCCGGACCTGCTCTTCCAGTACGCCGAACAGGCCGAAGCCCGCGGGTTACGCGTGATCATCGCCGGCGCCGGCGGTGCCGCCCATCTGCCGGGCATGTGCGCCGCCAAGACGCACCTGCCGGTGCTCGGCGTGCCGGTGCAGTCCTCGATGCTCTCCGGCGTCGATTCGCTGCTGTCCATCGTGCAGATGCCGGCGGGCGTGCCGGTCGCCACCCTGGCCATCGGCAAGGCCGGCGCGATCAACGCCGCGCTGCTGTCGGCGAGCATCCTCGGTCACGAGTTTCCCGAGTATCACCAGGCACTGAAGAAATTCCGCGACGAGCAGACCCAGACCGTTCTGGACAGCCCGGACCCACGCGTCTGAGCCGACCATGCCGGCGCGGCGCCGCCCGCTGGCGGGTATAAACTTGCTTTCCTGCGCCGCGCGACGCGCGCGCTCGATCTGCCGCCTACTGAAGGGCCGTTGATATGAAAATTGGTGTGATCGGTGGCGGCCAGCTGGGCCGCATGCTGGCCCTGGCGGGCACTCCGCTGGGCATGAGCTTCGCCTTCCTCGACCCGGCGCCGGACGCCTGCGCCCAGGCCCTCGGCGAGCACATCCGCGCCGACTACGACGACAAGGACCACCTGCGCCGGCTGGCTGACGAGGTGGATCTGGTGACCTTCGAGTTCGAGAGCGTGCCGGCCGAGACGGTGGCCTTCCTCTCGCAGTTCGTGCCGGTCTACCCGAGTGCCGAATCGCTGCGCATCGCCCGAGATCGCTGGTTCGAAAAATCCATGTTCAAGGACCTCGGCATTCCCACCCCGGACTTCGCCGACATCCAGTCCCAGGCCGATCTAGACGCCGCGGTGGCCAGCATCGGCCTGCCGGCGGTACTCAAGACCCGCACCCTGGGTTACGACGGCAAAGGTCAGAAGCTGCTGCGCAAGCCGGCTGATGTGAGCAATGCCTTCGCCGAACTGGGCAGCGTGCCGTGCATCCTCGAGGGCTTCGTGCCGTTCACCGGCGAAGTCTCGCTGATCGCCGTGCGCGGGCGTGATGGCGAGACCTGTTTCTATCCGCTGGTACACAACAGCCACGAGAGCGGCATCCTGCGGCTGTCGGTGGCCAGCAGCAACCATCCGCTGCAGGCGCTGGCCGAGGACTACGTCGGTCGCGTGCTCAAGCAGCTCGACTATGTCGGCGTGCTGGCCTTCGAGTTCTTCGAGGTCGATGGCGGCCTGAAGGCCAACGAGATCGCCCCGCGCGTGCACAACTCCGGGCACTGGACCATCGAAGGCGCCGAGTGCAGCCAGTTCGAGAACCACCTGCGTGCCGTCGCCGGTCTGCCGCTGGGCTCGACCGCCAAGCTGGGCGAGAGCGCCATGCTCAACTTCATTGGTGAAGTGCCGCCGGTGGAAAAGGTCATCGCCATCGAGGATTGCCATCTGCATCACTACGGCAAGGCCTTCAAGGTCGGACGCAAGGTTGGCCACGCCACCCTGCGCTGCCCCGATCGCGCCACCCTCGACCGGCAGATCACCGCCGTAGAGACGCTGATCCCGCATTCCTGAAGCCCGGCCGTCAGGCTTCGGCGAACGGTGACAGAGCCCTCGGGTCCGATTGGTTACCCACCTTTCGGACCTCAGGAGCTTATCCATGGGCATCATCGGCACCATCATCATCGGCCTCATCGTTGGCCTCATCGCGCGTTTCCTCAAGCCCGGCGACGACAGCATGGGCTGGATCATGACCATCCTGCTCGGTATCGGCGGCTCGCTGCTGGCGACCTATGGCGGCCAGGCGCTCGGCCTGTACCAGGCGGGCGAAGGTGCGGGCTTTATCGGCGCGGTGGTCGGTGCGATCATCCTGCTGGTCATCTATGGCATGGTTACCAGCCGCAAACATTGATCCACCGGGGGCCGCGCCCAGTGGCCCCGTTCTCTCTCATGTAGTTGCCTTATGCGCACATTCGTCCTCTCGCTGCTCTGCTTTCTCGCACTTGTTTCCCACGCCCAGGCCACGCCGCCCGAACTCGACTGGCTCGAGCTGATGCCGCCCGAGGACCGCCAGGCGCTGGAGGAAATGCCCGAAATCGACCACTCGACGCCGGAAGATGCCGGCTTCAGCGATCAGGGCGGGCTGAAGCAGGACGCCGGGCTGCCGGCGGTGATGTACTCGGCCAAGACCGTCGCCGAACTGAATGGCCGCGAGATCCGTCTGGGCGGCTATCCGGTGCCGCTGGAGAGCGACGCGCGCGGGCGCAGCACCGAATTCTTCCTGGTGCCCTATCCGGGCGCCTGCATCCACGTACCGCCGCCGCCGCCGAACCAGATCGTGCTGGTGCGCTACCCCAAGGGCATCGCCCTTGAGGATATCTACGCCCCGCTGTGGGTCGACGGTCGCCTGCAGATCGAGCCGGTCAGCAACGATCTGGCCGATGCCGCCTATGCGCTGAAAGCCGCCGCAGTCGAGCTGGTCGACGAAAGCGACCTCTGAGGCACCGGTCATGGCGCTGCCCACTCAACTCCGTCAGGCGCTACGCGACCTCGCCGCGCACACCGATGGCATCGATCTGCCGGTCTACCAGGCATTCGAGCGTGATCCACGGGAGCCAATCATCGGGCTTGGCGACGCCGATGCGCCGCTCTGCTTTTTCGGTCGTGACCCAGGCCGCGAGGAGGTCCGCCATGGCGAGCCCTTCATCGGCTCTGGCGGGCAGATCGTCCGCCGCGTGCTCTATCGCCACCTGCATGGCGAGCAGATGCCGGATTTCGAGGCGGGGCGGGCGCTGGGGCGGCACTACTTCTGGATCAACACCGTGCCGTACAAGCCGGTCGGCAACAAGGCCTGGTCGATGGCAGTCAAGCGCCGCTTCCATCCGCTGATGCGCCAGTTGCTGGTGGACAACTGGCGCGGGCGGCACATCATCACCCTCGGGCGCGAGGCGTTCCTCTGGTTCGGCATCGACCAGCCGCGTGAGGCGCGCCAGCGCCTGGAAGACTTCTGGCAGCGTGAAGATCGCTTCATCGCCAGCCTCGGCGTCGAACTGCAGGACGAGCAGGGGCGGGCCCGAGCCTTCACCCTGCACCCGCTGCCGCACCCCTCGCCGTTGAACCAGACCTGGTTCAAGCGCTTCCCGGACCTGCTCGAGGCGCGGCTGCGCCAGCTCGACGAACAACCAGCCCGTTAGTGGCCTTTGCCAAGTTCAGTTGGTCAATTTCGGCGCCCATGGCCCCGATACTGTGTTGCTGCTCATCCGAACTTGCCTCAACCAACCCACCGCACAGGCCGCTAGCCGCTGACCTGATTGCTGATCTGCCCGGCCTGCCAGGCAGCGACATTGCCCAGCGTGGTGCCGGCGATCGCAGCCAGCGCCTCGTCGGTGAGAAATGCCTGGTGCGCGGTGACGATGACGTTGGGAAACGACAGCAGCCGCGCCAGCACATCGTCCTGCAGCGGCAGGCCGGAGTGGTCCTCGAAGAACAGTCCGGCCTCTTCCTCGTAGACGTCCAGGCCCAGGTAGCCGAGCTGACCGCTCTTCAGCGCGCCGATCAGTGCTGGCGTGTCGATCAGCGCGCCACGGCCGGTGTTGATCAGCATGGCGCGCGGCTTCATGGTCGCCAGGCTCTGCTGGTTGATCAGGTGACGGGTCTGCTCGGTCAGCGGGCAGTGCAGGCTGACGATATCACTGCTGGCGAGCAGCTCGTCGAGCGCCACATAACGCATGCCGAGGCGCTCCAGTTCCGGGTTGGGGTAGGGGTCATAGAGCTGCACCTCGCAGCCGAAACCGAGCATGATCCGCGCGAACACAGCGCCGATCTGTCCGCTGCCGACCACGCCGACGCGCTTGCCCACCAGATCGAAACCGGTCAGCCCCTGCAGCGAGAAATTGCCCTCGCGGGTACGGTTGTAGGCCCGTGGCAGGCGCCGGTTGAGTGCCAGGATCAGCGCCACGGTGTGCTCGGCCACCGCGTGCGGCGAATAGGCCGGCACCCGTACTACCGGCAGGCCGAGGCGCTGGGAACAGGGCAGATCGACGTGGTTGTAGCCGGCCGAACGCAGGGCGATCAGCCGCGTGCCTCCAGCGGCGAGCCTCTCCAGCACGGGCGCCGACAGCACGTCATTGACGAACGGGCAGACCACCTCAGCGCCCGCGGCCAGCGCCACGGTGTCGGGATCGAGGCGCGATTCGAGGAATTGCAGCTCGAAGCCATGTGCCTGATTGGCGGCCCGGAAGCTGTCACGGTCGTAGGGCTTGCTGCTGAACAGGGTGATACGCATCGGGAGCCTCGTTGAATAGGGCGACTGCCCACAGGGTGCGGCAGTTGTCGGCCGAGGCCAAGTCGCTTCTGCCTACGGGCTCTGCCTGGACTGGTTCGACGCTCAGCCCTCGCTGCGCCGCGGGTCGGCACTGCGCGGGTAGGTGCGCTCCTCCTGGATGGTGCCGTCCTTCTTGTGAATCTTCACCGAGGCCGTTTTGCCTTCGAGGAAGGTTGCGGTCACCTGCAGCATCTCATCCTTGGTCGCAGCGGTCTTCGAAGCGCGGGTCGCCCCCTGCTTGCGCAGTTCCCAACCGTTATCGGTGGCGTTGATGTGATAGTTGTCCATGCGTGCCTCCTCTGACTTGATGCGGGTTTAGAGGGGCGTCGGCCGGGGCGGTTCACCGAGTCGCGCACTGGCGGCGTGCAGGCTGATAGCCTGTGCGGCCAGCCCTCGCGGAGCATCTCATGCACACGCACGCCCGATTGCGCGCCATCATCACGGCCGACCCGCTGCGCATGCGGGTGCTCGATCTTGTGAAGGCGCTCGCCCTGCCGGATTGCTGGGTGGCTGCAGGTTTCGTGCGCAGTGCGGTGTGGGATCACCTGCATGGACGTGACAGCAGCCCGCTGCCTGCGGATATCGATGTCATCTGGTTCGACCCCGACCGGCCCGACAAGTCGCTGGATACCGGGCTCGAGGCGGCACTGCGGCGCTCGGACGGCTCGCTCAACTGGTCGGTGAAGAACCAGGCCCGCATGCACTTGCACAACGCGGATCAGCCCTACCGGTCGGCAGCGGACGCGATGACCCACTGGCCGGAAACGGCCACTGCAGTCGGAGTGAGGTTGGGAGCGCTGGAGGAGATCGAGGTGGCGGCCCTGCTGGGGCTGGACGATCTGTTCGATCTGATCGTCCGACCCACGGCGGCCTTTCGTGCCGGCAAGCGACAGGTCTATCTGGAGCGCCTGGCCGCGAAGGGCTGGTCTGAAACCTGGCCAGTCCTGCGCATTCGGCAGGACTGACCGGCAGCGCCGTTCTGCGGGCTAGATGAACGCCTGCCGCGCTACGCCACGGGGCAGGCGATTGCGCCCCGGCAGCTGCTCCAGGCGCTTCTGCCATTCGGCGCGTGCGGACAGGACTGAAGCCGGCTTCGCTGTCGTTGCGGGCGCAGTCGGGGCGGTCTTTACCGGCGCTGCGGGCGCACTCGCTGCAGTTTTCGCTGCCGCTGTGGGGGCCGTCGTTGCCGTCTTCGCCACGGCTGCAGGTGCCCCCGCCGTGGTCTTCGCCGCCTTCGCGGCAGCCCTCAGTTCGGCGAGGCTCGGTGTCTTGCGTACAGGCTCGCTCACAGCCTTTTCCACGCTGCGCAGGCACAGCTTGCAGGAAACCTGAGCAGCATCGCCGGAACTGTTGAGGCTTGAGCCGGTGCGCCCGCATGCGACATTCCCATTGGGCGCGGAATAGTGAATCACCACCGTACTGTCTCCTGAATTTCGGGGCGCGGGATTCTACACGCTCGGTCCAACCAGGCAATGCCGGTGGTAGAAACTCAGGGGGCAGCCGTCCGTGCGCCGACGCCAGCCGGTTGCAGCGCGTCGATGCCCGGTGAGGTCATGCCGACGAGGTTGGGCATGTCCGTTCGGATGATTTCGGCGAACAGGCGCAGCTTGGCGGGATAGCTGCGCGCGTGCGGGTAGATGAGGTAGACGGGCAGGGGAGCTGCTCGCCACTGCGGCACGAGCTGAATCAGCCGGCCTTCTTCGATGTCCTGCGCAACCACCCAGGCGGAGCTGACGCACGCGCCAAGCCCTGCCAGTGCCGCACTGCGCAGGGCGTAGAGGCTGTCCGTGCTCATGCGTGGCTGGATCGCGAAGCGATGCGAGCGCCCGTCCGCCTGGCAGGTCAGTACGACCTCGTCGGTGTAGTAGGTCCGCAGGGCCAACCAGGGCAGACGCTGGAGTTGCTCGGTGGTGCTCGGCAGAGGGCCGTCGCCAGCCAGCGACGGATGGGTCACCACAATGCGCGGCACTTCGCCGAGGCGGATGGCAATGACGGACGGGTCCTCGATGACGCCCACCTGGATGGCGCAATCGATTCCCTCGGCCGTGAAGTTGGGCGAGCGATCATGCAATACCCATTCGACGCTGACGTTCGGGTAGCGCGACAGGTACTTGCCGAGCGGAGCGATCAACTGGTCCTGGCCGAACGCGTGCGGGACCTGCACCCGAAGCGTGCCGCGCGGGTCGTCACGCGCGCCGAGCAGCTCGGCTTCCATCTCGCTCCAGCTTTCGAGGACCTGTCGGGCGAAACCGTAGCAACGCTCACCATCACCGGTGAGCTGCATGCGGTGGGTCGAGCGATTGAGCAGTTGCAGGCCGAGCGACCGCTCCAGCGCCTGCAGCCGGCGGCTGACCGTGGGTTGGGTGGTGCCCAGTTGCGCCGCCGCCGCCGAGAGACTGCCGGCATCGACGATTCTGATGAACGTGCGCAAGAGATCGATGCGATCGATGCCTGCCGTCGAGTAGTCGTTCATACGTGTCTCGCATAACGGATCTGCAGATGAGCCTACTACAGCAGTCGATCATGCGCATGGAGAATGACCAGACACTGTTCGGACCAGGACCCTTCTCATGACTTCCTCATATTCATCCCCGGCGCTCGCCAACAGCTCGGGTCTGCTCTCGCCTGGGCTTGTTCTGCTCCTGGCATCAGGCGCCGGCTTCAGCGTCGCGACGCTCTATTACAGCCAGCCGATCCTCGGTGTGCTCGGTGCGGAGATCCAGGCCAGCGAAGGCGCTGTCGGCATGGTTCCGATGCTGACGCAGCTTGGCTATGCGCTCGGCATTCTGCTCCTGGCGCCGCTGGGTGACCGTTATGACCGGCGCGGAATCATTCTGGCGAAGGCGGTGCTGCTCATGCTGGCTCTGCTGCTCAGCAGCATCGCGCCGGGCGTCGGTACATTGCTCGCTGCGAGCCTGGTGATCGGGCTTGCCGCGACCCTGGCACAGGACATCGTTCCAGCGGCCGCGACCCTGGCGCCCGAATCGCAACGCGGCAGGGTCGTGGGCACGGTCATGACCGGCCTGCTGCTGGGCATTCTGCTCTCGCGGGTCATGAGCGGCCTGATCGCCGAGCAACTCGGCTGGCGTGCCGTTTATGCGCTCGCGGCTGGCTCGATTGGCTTGATCGGGCTCGCCGCCTGGCGCGGGTTGCCACGGTTCTCCCCGACCACGTCGCTGGGCTACGGCGCCTTGCTCGGCTCCATGCTCAAACTCTGGTCGCTACATTCGTCCCTGCGCCGCGCGGCCGTTTCCCAGGGCCTGTTGTCCGTTGCCTTCAGTGCATTCTGGTCGACGCTCGCCGTTATGCTGCATGCGGATTTCGGACTCGGTAGCGCCGCGGCCGGCGCGTTTGGCCTGGCAGGTGCCGCTGGCGCACTCGCCGCACCCTTGGCCGGTCGCCTGGCCGATCGCCGCGGACCGGAGCGCGTGACACGCCTGGGCGCGGCCCTGACTGCCGCATCCTTCGCTGCCCTCGGCTTGGTCGGAGTGGTGCCGCCGGAGATCCAGTTGGGCGTGATCGTGGTGGCCGCCATCGGCTTCGATTTCGGCATCCAGGCGACCTTGGTCGCTCATCAGACCATCGTCTACGGCATCGACCCGCCGGCGCGCAGTCGCTTGAATGCCGTGCTGTTCACCGGTGTTTTCGTAGGGATGGCGACCGGCGCGGGACTGGGCAGCCTGGCGCTTGGACAATGGGGCTGGAATGGCGTGGTCGTGCTGGCGACCCTGGCATCCATAGGCGCACTGGCGGCGCGTCTTGTACGACGGGTTGCACCTTGACCGCCACCGAGCTTGGCCGATGCCGCAGATGCGCGTCGCTACGTGCATCTGCGGCATCTCCTCGCAAGCTGCTCGGCTGAATTGGTCGCCGGAGTATTGCGAGCTCAGCCTAAAACGAAAAAGGCCCGCATTTCTGCGAGCCTTCAAATCGTGGATTCGAACCCGAACCACTGATTACAAGGTATTTAGCTTTAATCTAAACATCAGCGACTTAGCCAGACCTTTTCTTACGTTCCGCGTCCACTGAAAAGCTGCTGGGAAATGCCTTGCTCAGGCTTTTTTACGCTACGTTTCCCGAGGCTGATGTCATTATGATGTCTGCCCTGCTGGAAGGGAGACGAGCATGTACGAAGACGAGGGCAGGCCGCGCCCGGCAAAGATTTCCGAACGCCGCGATACCATTGCCGGGTGGATCCGCGATGCAGGAAAGAAAGGGCTGACGGCCCCTCAGATCCATGCCCGCCTATTTGACGAGCTGGACACTGAGCTGACGATCAAAACGGTGCAGCGTGATCTGAATTTCTTGCGCAAGTGCAAGCGCGCTGAACCGCAGAAAAATCCGGAACACGGTGCGCCGCGATGGCAGCTCGTCCGTAACGCGGAGGCGCTGATGCCCGTCCGCTCGAACGACACTAAGCTTTCCAGCGCTGATCTCAAGTCGGCACGGGTGGCGCTGGGTATCGTCATGCTGTACGAGCAAGCAAGCCATCTGCTTCCACTGGCTGCACTTAATGATCTGCGTGAGCACTACGAACGATCCAAACGCCTGCTTACCCGGTTAGCACCTCAGGAGGGCCGCTGGCTCGGCAAGCTGGTAACCGGCACTCAGCACGTTCAGCTGCATCAGGCTGTGATTGATCTGCAAATTCTTGAGCAGATCCAGCTTGCTTTGCTTGGAGGCTATCAGCTGGCGGTACGTTATTTCGCCAGCAATCGGCAAGAAGAGCGTGATTACGAGCTGCATCCCCTCGGTCTTTCCTACCAGGATTCAAGCATTTATCTGGTATGCCACTCCGGCAACCCTGATCGAATTCGCTGTTTACCGTTGCATCGGTTTCGCAAGGTTCGGCCCCTGGAAAGCCGTCTGAGCAAGGTGCCACAGGGTTTTGAGCTCCGGCATCATGTGCAACGAATCTTGGTCGAGCCTGAACCGATAACACTCAAATTACGCATCAATGACCGATTGCGCCGGCGGCTGGATGAGAGCGAAACACCGCTGACGCGCGAGCAGGTATTCAGCTCCCTGGGTGATGGTTGGCACCTGCTTGAGTGCAGCATTGCCTATAGCCAGGGGCTGCTGTGGTGGATTCTCAGCCATGGCGCCACGGTCGAAGTGCTCGAGCCTCCGAGCCTCCGATCTCAGGTTCGCCAAATCATGCGAAGCATGGCCAGCTTCTACCTCGACGATGTAGCCGAGCCTGTGGATTCTTCCCCGCTCTTACGCGTTACAAGGTGCCGTGCGACATAAGTTGTCGTGCGGATATGGAAAATCAGCCGGACGCATCCCCTACAAGGAACCCTATGAATCGCAGTCAATACCTAGCTCAGCGCGACGTGCAACAGTTCATCGAATGGCTTGTTCCCCATCTGACCGATGACGGGAACCTTAGTCATTGTTTTGTGGAGCGGCGTTCGGCCCGGCAATGGCAGTTTGCAGGCCTTGAAGATGCCTTCGAGCAGTATCGCTGGCCATCCCGGGGCGCGTTTGGCATACCGGCAGGCGAGACGCTGGCCGACAACGACCAGGTGCTTCGGACTTTGCGGGACGCCCTGCGCAAAGCTCTCGCCCGCGGCGATGCGCAGGCGACCTGCAGCGCGGCCTGTCAGGTGATGGTCTGGGGAGGCGTCCAGAATGGCAATATCCGCTGGCTGCAGGAGAATGCCGAGTCTCTCGCCGATACACTCGAGGCTGTTACCGCGGCCTTGGATGCAGGCGAGCTGGCCGGTGTGCTACTGGATACGCAGCTACGCTTCAATGCCGGGATGACCAAGGTTTACTCGCTACTGGCCAAGGACCTGATCATCTATGACAGCCGCGTTGCCGCTGCGCTGGGCTGGCTGGTCGCAAAGTATTGTCGAGCCCAAGCGTTAGCCGCAGTGCCTGCGCCACTTGCGTTTCCGTGGGCACCTGCTAAGGAGGGCTTGAGTGCAGCGAGCCCAAAAAACCGCAACCCCGCGATAGAAGGCCTGCGCTTTCCAAGGCTGCAGTCCGGCCCGATGCATGCCGAGTGGAATCTGAAGGCCAGCTGGGTACTGGTCGAAGCGTTGAACCGTGACCGCGGTAGCCGTTTCGCTCAGCCGGGCCCAGTTGATAGCCTGCGGCGGCTCGAAGCGGCGCTTTTCATGCTGGGGTACGACTTGCCCCCGCAGCCGCTCGCTCGGCAAGTCGTGGCTCAGGGACCGCTAACACAAGCCAGCTCCGCCGAGGCGTCGACTTCGGTCTGGAACGAATGCTACACCGCAGCCCAAGGCAAGCAGTTCCATTACCGGATCGAGCCTGATCGAATCGTACTCAAGGACGGACGAATATTTCTCCTCGAGCACGTCAACGCCACGCTCGAATGGCTTAGGAAGCATTTTGGCAGCAATCCATTTCCACTAGCCAATTCCGCCCAGCATGTTCCGACCGGCGCATCGCCGGCAGGGATTGGAGTAGCTTATTTCAGGGCGACGTTGGGCAAGGGCAGTCCGCCGCATACCAGTGCGCTGGCGGCTGTGCTTGTCGAACTGGGCGTTTTGCTGCGGCAGCCGCGTAGGAGCTGGATCCTTTCGCCTGAATGCCTGGCAGCGGGGACGATCGATATCGGACCGGTGCTGCAGGAAGCAGTGGATCTGGCTGAGGCACTCTAACGACGCCTACCACCTACCGCGCCCTTGAGCCAGAGTCTGTTTGGCACTGGCTCAGGGCCTCGGCAGCTTCTCGTAACCGCTAGCGAACCGGCACAGGCCCGTTCATGCACTGATAGCCCGGATACTGCGCTTCGGCGGTGACCTTCGCCATCGCCGAACTCGTTGCCTGGACTGTCATGATAAAGCTGGCGCGCGGGCCTGCGGAGGCGACAACGCGGCGCATGGATACTTGGTAGGTCTTCATACGGAACCCTCATCGGTGAAGTCCTGCTTACTGTGCAAGATCCCTGCGACGGGTTATGTCGCGATGTCCTGCGGCTGCGGCGGTCCCGCATACGGTGGGGTGCGACAGGAGTTGTCGGTCGTCGCGATGACAATCCGGCCATCAACTCGATGGCTGGAGGTTCCATGTTGCCGATCCTGTCGCTAGCCCTGGCCCATTGGCGCGGCCAAAGCGCAACGCTTGCCGAGCAGCAGCGTTATGCCGAATTGCACGAGCGCGCTGCTGCGCCTGACGCATCAGCCGAGGCGCTCAATGAACTGGGTTGTCTCTGGCTGGTAGGCCAGCGGGACGAGTGGCTGGCTCGCGGATTATTCATTGCAGCGGCGCGATACGGTTCGCTAGAAGCGCTGCTTAACCTTGGCTATGTCCATTGGTATGGCAAGGGCGTGGCGGTGAACGAGCGCAAGGCGCTGGCTTACTACCAGCGGGCTGCAGAGCGCGGCTCGCTCGACGCCTGCTATGAGATAGGACAGGTTTACGTAGGCTCGGATGAGGAGTATTTGCCGGCACCGTGCAGGGTCGCTGCGGACCTGCAGCGCGCCTATCAGTGCTTTCGAACCGCTGCCGAAGGCGGTCATTGCGAAGCGATGTTCGCCCTCGGTGATCTTCTGCTGGGCTCCGATTCCAGCATCCGGGACGAAGCCAACGGCCTGTACTGGTTGATGTGTGCGGCCGGCCACGGCCAGCCCCTGGCTGCCGACCGGCTGGCGCGTTTCTACCTCGACGAGCCGCGCCTGGAAATGCCGGACCCCGGCAACCTCATGGGCGATTTCTGGCGCAACTATCGCATGAGTCGCGAGGGGCTGGTGACTGACGAAATGGAGAAAGAATGATGATGGATGCGATCGATATTGCCAGTCTGCTGCGGCCCGTACAGGTAGCGGTTGAGGCAGCGGGTGAACTAATCCTCCGCGAATGGGAGCGCGAGGGTGGGCCGCGTGGCAGTGGCGACAAGGCTGCGGTGGATGAGGAAATCGAACGGCTGCTTCATAAACAGCTGATCGGTCTGCTGGACGTCGACTTCTGGGGTGAGGAAACCTGCCAAAGGCTCACCGGCCAGCGATTTTGCTGGGTGGTGGACCCGCACGATGGGACGCGGGATTTCCTGCTCGGCTTGCCGGGCAGCGCCATCTCCGTGGCCCTGTTGCGCGACGGGCAGCCGGTGCTCGGAGTTGTCTACGCGCCAATCAGCCCAGATCGGGGCAGAGACTGCATAGCCTGGGCCGAAGGCCTGCCGCACCTACTGCGCAACGACACCGCGCATCCGGTTGATCTGTCCGGCTCACGACTCGAGGCGGGAGAGATCGTCTGGCTGAGTGCGGCTGCCGCCCGTAAACCTCACGCCAATATTCGCCTATGCGCACCGGCCCGTTTCGTCGCCATGCCGAGCATTGCCTATCGGCTGGCCCGAGCGGCTGCTGGCGATGGCGTGGCGGCGGTATCGTTGACCAGCCTGTCGGCACATGACGTGGCTGCCGGGCATGCGCTGCTGATCGGAGCGGGTGGCGTGCTGCTCCACCAGAGCGGACGACCGCTGGGTTATCGAAACATGAACCTGGTGTGCATCCGCTGTTTCGGCGGTGCCGCAGCGGCCTGTGCCGCCCTTGCCGGCCGCCCCTGGAGCCAGGCCCTCGAGGAATGCAACGAGGCGCAGCGCAGCCTGCCGATGTCGCCGGTGTTTCCTCCAGTCCAGCGGCTTCAGCGCGCATTTGGTTGCCTGGCGGCGATGCTCATCGGCGACAATCTGGGCGCGCAGGTCGAGTTCATGAGCGCGGCCGAGATCGCCGAGCGTTTTGCGTCCGAGGCCCTGACGATGGAAGACGGCGGCACTTGGAAGATTCAGGCTGGGCAACCCACTGACGATGGGGAGCTTGCGCTAACGCTGGCGAGATCATTGGTGGAGCAGGGCGGCTTTAGCGCAACGGACGTCGCGCAGCGCTATGTGGCCTGGCTTCGCTCCGAGCCCTTCGATGTAGGCAACACCACCCGCCAGGCCTTGCTTGGGCCGCTTCGTCAGCCGGCATTGGCGGTTGACGAGGCCTGTCGAGCGCATGCCTCTGTAAGCAGCCAGGCTAACGGTGCATTGATGCGGGTCGCGCCGATCGGGATTGCCGCTCATGGTCGTCCGTCGCTGGCGGCGTGCTGGGCCAGGCAGGATGCACTGCTCACCCATCCACATGGCGTCTGCCAGGAGGCGAACGCGGCCTACGCAGCAGCGATCGCAGCGGCGGTAGCGGGTGCGGATCGCCAGGCGATGCTGGACGCGGCATTGACGGTGCTCCCGCCGAGCGCCGAAGGCGACGCTGTCAAACAGGTGCTGCTGGCTGCCGCAGCGGGCGAGCGGCCTGACGACTATCAGCAACAGATGGGCTGGGTGCTCATCGCGCTGCAGAATGCCTTCTACCATCTGCTGGCCGGCAACACCGTCGGCCATGCGCTGAACGAAACGATCCGGAAAGGAGGAGACACCGATACCAACGCCTGCATCGCCGGGGCGCTGGTAGGCGCTGCCGACGGTATCGCTAATCTCGAATGGTCACAGCTCGGTGCATTGGTCTCATGCCGCGCACATCCGCAGTCGCTGCGACCGCGACCAATCACTTGCTGGCCGGACGATGCTGGCATGCTCGCCCAGCGGCTGCTTGTGCTGGATGTTGACGGCTCATGCTAAAAGTCGTTGACCTGGCGGGGAGCAGTCCGCGCTTTACAACTCACTGCTTCGGACGCAAACACAGAGAGTGCACCGTGGCGGTCGAGCTGCGGCTCGAGCCTGATGTGCCAAGCGGCCTACGGCTGCTGATGGAGGTATCGGCCCTCCAGGCCTGGCCAGACGGGGAGCGCGTGACTCGGCTGACTATTGTTACGACCGATCAATCGGCTGCCGGCCAGCTTCTTGCGGCGCACCAGCTGCTCGAAGCCAGCGTGGTTGGCAACGGGCCGGTGCCGTTGCTGGTGGACGATTACGTGCAGGTGTTCGACGGTGTGGCCGGCGGGCAACTGACAGTTGAGATACAGCCGCTTGGCTGGAGCGTCCGGAGCGCCTTGCCTTACCAGCGGCTGGTGGCAGTGGTCTTTGCCCCTGTCGAGCTGGCATATGACGAATACCTGGCGGTGGCGCTTGGCTTGCAGGCTCGCCTGCCAGAGGGCGCGCCCTTCAAGGCCGGTATGATCCATCGGCCATTGCAGCAGCCGATGTTGTTTCTGCTTGGCCAGCGCGCTCAGGGTCAGCCATCCATCAGCGATGGATGCCACAACCGGGCGCCTGACGGGCTGGAACGCATGAGTGGCATGTCTGTTTCCTAAGCGCTGAAAGCCTCTCCGAGTAAGCCAAGCCGGTGGCTGGCAAGCGTGCGCCACTCATCAAGGGCTGCCTCGATAGCCGCTTTGTCTACCAGATCGTCGAGCGCTATCGCCTTGGTAAAACAGCGGTAGCCAGGCAAATCAGTGGCATTCACTTCGCCGTCCTCGGGGTAACCGATGCCCTTCCAGACGTTGCCATACCAGTCGCAGGGTTTGGCGGCGGGTAGGTCGCAGACCACCACCGATAACACCAGCTCGCTGCGGGTTTGCTCGACTGGCTCGGGACTGAACTGCCCGCTGTACTGGTCGAACCCTGTATCGCTGCGAACCCAGGCGCCAAACATCAAATCGCCCGGACGGTGATTGTCCCAAGGTGCTTCCTGGCCGTTGTTCTTCAGCCAAATTGCCGACAGGTCATAGAACGGTAGGTAGCGCCGACCGCTGTTGTCACGTTTCTCCAGCCCATCAAGCCCCTGCGGCAACGGATACACATATTGGTGGTGGTAAGCAGAGGCGCCAAGCTGCTCGCGGATATAGCCCAACAGCTCGAACATGCGCTGCTGATAATCGGCCAACAGGCGATAGGCCTTGCGTACATCCAGCAAGGCGTCTTGCAAGGGGGCGGTCATTTCAGACTCCAGGCGGCGAATGTGCCGGGGCGGGTGTTGAGTGCGACTGGCCGCAGATCGGCGAGCCAGCGCATCGGGTGTGTGCGTAAGCCATGCCAGGCGTAGCACTTGGCGATATCGTCCAACAGACGCAGGCAGCCTGGGGGCGAATCGGGCGGCAAGTGCGTTTCCAGCGCCTGATACAGCTGTTGCCAGCTCGCGCAGACCAGTTTGAAGCGGCTAGCGCTGCCATCGGGCAAAAAGGGCAGCACCTCCGACAGCAGTCGCTGGCGGCCCGCTTCGCCGTAATCGTTCAGGCCGCCCAGTGTGAGCAGGATACAGGGGTCTGAGAGAACGTTTTGTTGCCAGCCGGACAGAAGTTCATTAGCCAATTGAGTGGCCAGTTGCTGGCGCGCATTGTCGTGCCGCTTGGCTTCCACCAGCACCGTGGAGCTATTGCCCTGCAACAGCACGTCAGGTTCGACGCGGGTACCGTCTGGCAGGTACCACGATGGCCAATAGTCGATGCGCTGCAGAGGGCCAAAGGGTTCGCCCAGCAGATCGCTGAGCACCAAGGACAGCAGGTTTTCAGGCAAGTAGCTCAAGCGCTCAAATACGCTGGCAGTCAGCACGTCCTCAGCCCCCTCGGCCTCCTCTAGTGCCATCTGCTGGCTATGCAAACCGGTGCCGCGCTTCTTGCCGGCCAGTACTGCGTTAAGCATGGTCAGGTTCCGCCTGTTCCGGCACTTTTGTCTTTAACGTGTTCTTCCGATCCGGAGCTAGCCGGTGATAGTTCACCGCAAAAACGATAAAGGCCCGCATTTCTGCGAGCCTTTAAATCGTGGTGCCGGCACCAGGAGTCGAACCCGGGACCTACTGATTACAAGTCCTTGATTTTGAAATTTCAGGGGTTTTCATGAAGTTTCACATTCTATATAAATCAATAAGTTAGGATGATTTTGCCTTTCGGGAACGTTCCGATAATTTCATTGATTTGCATCGAAGTGTTGAGCAAAGTGTTGACCTGAATGGAACAGGAGCGCGCTTTCGTGGGGCACAAACTAACCGATGCTCAGACAAAAAGATGGGCAACTACGGGTGTGATCTTAAAGGATGGGGTGGCCACTCCTACACGTACCGTCTCCGAACAGCTCGGTGCGCGCGGGTCCGGTTCGATGCTTCTGGAGCGGCGCCCCAGCGGGGACATTGAGGTTTACTTAGCGGTACGCCGGGGTGGCAGGCAAGAGCGCAAGAAACTCGGCCAGTTTGGAACGCTCTCCGCTGGTGGTCAGATTAGAGGCTTAGCGTACTGGCGCCAGGAGGCAGAACGCGTTGCTGCGGCTGCTCGTGATTTCCAGACACTCGAAACGTACGAAAATCATGTTCGACGGTTGAAGGCCGAGCAGCAACGGATCGAAAGCCAAGCCGCTCGCCAAGGATCTTTTGAGCAGCTTTTGCTGGCTTACGTAGCGGACATGGAGCGACGTGGGAAGACAAGCGCCCGAGGAGTAATGCGTGCCCTAGAGCTTGATGTAATCAATGCATTCCCGGATCTAGCCGGCACCAAGGCGAAAGAGATCCAGGCAGAAGATATTTCGCAGATCCTGCGCCATTGCATTAACCGGAAGCCCGCATCCAAAGGGCGTGGGCGACGAAAAACACAGGCGAGCGCAACGAATGGCAAGCTAACCGCCGCTAATCGTCTTCGGGCTTATTTGCGTGCTGCGTTTTCGTTTGGCTTGAAGCACGATCTGAATCCCTTGAGAGCAGGCGATGCGGTCCTATTCGGGCTCAGATACAACCCAGTTGCCGATCTCCCTACGATTGAGGGTGCGGAGCGTGCAAACACGGAGGCGTTGAACGGCGACGAACTGAGACAAGTGCTTCGTGCTGTCGCTGCGCTGCCAGGGCGCCGTCAGCCAATAGCTAACGCGATGATTTATCTGGCAGGGCAACGTGTGCAGATGTTATTGCGCGCAACTTGGGCTGACCTGTCAGAAGATCCTGAGCACGGCACGGTTCTCCGCTTGGTCGATTACAAGGGAGGCAAAGGAACGCCTCCTAGGGATCATCTTTTGCCCATATCTGGAAGGGTCGAAGAGGTACTAGCGCCGTTACTGACGCCTCGGACTGGCGCGGGTCCGTTTTCGCTTGACGGTGTGCGGAAAGTATCCGCGCATACAGTGCAGAAGATTTTTTCCGAGCTTGGCTCTGTGTTGTCGGCACAGGGCCTGACTCGCACCTTCACTTGGCGCACGATGCGAGCGACCATCGAGACTCATTTGGCGATGCTTGGTGTTGATGAGCAGCGAAGGGCATGGCTGCTTTCTCATGGCCGGAGCGGAGTTCAAGCAAAGCACTATGACCGTTACAGCTATCTGAAAGAAAAGCGCGAGGACCTAGGCAAATGGGCAGCCTATCTAGACGCAATGTTGGATAACCCCGCATAGGGACTTGGGTTCGGTTCAGTGCTTGATAGCATTTCTCCATCAAGTAAAAGGAGACCCGCCTATGTCCCGCGTTTTGTGTAACCGCTGCAAGCGGATGATGGTTCCAAGAGTAATATTTAGCCGAAGCATTGCCGGTGGCTGGGGATGGCGAATTGGCGGGGGAAAGCCAATCTCCAGCTGCTGTCCCTTCTGCTTATCAGAACATTGGGATGTAGTAGTAGAGCCAAGCCCACTGCGTGGCAGCGTTCTGATGAAGGTGCTGAGTATTCCGCTGACCCTGATCATGTTTACCTTGCTCTTCGGTGCTTCCAATGAGTTGGCTAGCTATATGGGTGGGTCAGCGATCGTGCAGTGGATTGGCGTGATCGGGTCGGTCGTGGCGACCTATAAATTTGGCCGCTGGTTCGTAAACTGATACCCAGCCAAGGACGTTTGGCGCCCTTTTTTTCGCGTGGTCGGAGTGGGGCTTCGCTGCCAGTTACTCCCTCCTCTTTCTAGGGCGGGACGACAGGCGCTTGTTGTCTAAATATCGCGCCAACCGCAAACCAACTAGAGCCGCGACCGTTACGCAAAAAAGCACAACGGCAATTGCCTTTAGCAAGGTTGAAGTCGTTTCCATGCTTCGATCCTTTTCGGTTGTTCGATGTCCGCACGTTAGCCCCGGATACGGAAAACCCTAGCTACCACCTCATGTCCACTCTGAGGTCAGCGAAGCGGCCATTCCGACGACAAAACACCCCATGCGGTGGAAAATAGCCGCGTTGCCATAGCGGATGTCTAACGACAACAGAAGCCATCCACTAAAAAACAGAACAGGTGTTGTTGCCGCAGTGGACGCGAACCGGCAACAGCCCCGCAACGGCAGCCACTGCTACCTTCAATTTCCACCGTAGAAAACGCTACTTTCCACTTCTCTTTCCACTGTGGAAAGGACTGACTTTCACCGCTCGGGGGCGAGGGTGGATAGTGAGCACCAGTTTCTACGGAGTTGGAAACTATGAAAGCCAGCAACGACGCGGCTCACAGCGACTTTCCGCTCTCAATTTCCACAGTGGAAAGCCTCACTTTCCACATTCATCGCCGAGGGTGGAAAGA
>NZ_AOFQ01000032.1 GCF_000495915.1 Stutzerimonas chloritidismutans AW-1 | reverse complement strand
CTACACCCCCCCCGCCATATCCTTTGGTGGCCTTGCAGCTAAACCCGCCCTTGAATTGCATACTGGCTCCACGGCTCAACTTCCAGCTTCTCATTGACATCGGCCTACACCAGGAACGACGGTGCAACGTTGCGTGCAGCCCGCCACTATGCCTCGGCTTGTGAGATATCGGCCATTGGCAGCATGAAGTGCAGTCGGGCTCTTTGCCCGACGCTTACAGGCAGCTGGACAGCTCTAGGATGAGCTTTATAGGCCTTTATAGTTGATTATAGAGCGATTATAGAATCCTATTTTGGGTGCCCAATTCAGCCCACTTTTGGCCAGCATGCGATTAGCTGGGGTTAGATTTCCAAGAGATACCGCCCTGGCCCCTTCGGTCTGCGTCTCGGCGCTGCAAGCTGTGGTGATGCGAGTGTCCGCCCCCACCTCCTTGGCTGTTCCGATCTCACTGATGCAATAGCCTCGGCTCTCGTCTCCTGACACGGTGCAGTTTTCCCTTAACCCGCGCAGCAGGACAGTTGCTTCACGTCCTTGGTGAAGGTTTGCGCGGCGAGTTTCAGTCCCTCCACCATGGTCAGGTAGGGGAACAACTGGTCGGCCAGTTCCTGCACGGTCATCCGCGCGTGGATGGCGATGGCGGCAGTCTGGATGATCTCGCCCGCTTCCGGCGTCACCGCCTGCACGCCCAGCAGCCGGCCTGTACCGGCCTCGGCGACCAGCTTGATGAAGCCGCGGGTGTCGAAGTTGGCCAGCGCGCGGGGCACGTTGTCCAGGCTCAGCGTGCGACTGTCGGTTTCGAGGCCGGCGTGGTGCGCTTCCACCTCGCTGTAACCGACGGTGGCCACCTGCGGATCGGTGAACACCACGGCCGGCATTGCATCGAGATTGAGCGTCGCCTCGCCGCCAAGCATGTTGATCGCCGCGCGAGTGCCGGCCGCCGCCGCGACATAGACGAACTGCGGCTGGTTGGTGCAATCGCCGGCCGCATAGATATCGGGGGCGCTGCTGCGCATGCCGGAGTCGATCTGGATGGCGCCGTGTTCATCCAGTTGTACGCCGGCTGCTTCCAGGTTCATGCCTTGAGTGTTGGGCGTGCGGCCGGTGGCGACGAGCAGTCGGTCGACACGCAGTTCGCCGTGGTTGGTAGTCAGCACGAACTCGCCGTTGGCGTGGGCCACCTGGCTGGCTTGCGTCTGCTCCAACACTTCGATGTCCTCCAGGCGGAAGGCCGCCGTCAGCGCTTCGCCGATGGCCGGGTCTTCGCGGAAGAACAGCGTGTGGCGCGCCAGGATCGCAACCTGGCTACCCAAGCGGGCGAAGGCCTGGGCCAGCTCCAACGCTACCACCGAGGAGCCGATCACGGCTAAGCGTTTGGGAATGCTGTCGCTCACCAGCGCCTCGGTAGAGGACCAGTACGGCGTGCCACTGAGACCGGGAACCGGCGGAATGGCCGGGCTCGCGCCGGTGGCAACCAGGCAGCGGTCGAAGGCAACGATACGCTCGCCGCCCTCGGCCAGTTCCACGCTAAGTGTGCGGCCATCCCTGAAACGGGCGGTGCCGCGCAGCACAGTGATAGCTGGCGTGCTCTCCAAGATGTTTTCGTACTTGGCATGACGCAGTTCGTCCACGCGACCTTGTTGCTGGGCGAGCAGCCGTTCGCGCAGCACGCTCGGCGGCGTGGCGGGCAATCCAGCGTCGAACGGACTCTCGCGGCGCAGATGGGCCACATGCGCGGCGCGAATCATGATCTTCGACGGCACGCAGCCAACGTTGACGCAGGTGCCGCCGATGGTGCCGCGCTCGATCAGGGTAACGCGGGCACCGCCTTCCACTGCCTTGAGGGCGGCCGCCATGGCGGCGCCGCCGCTGCCGATGATGGCAACGTGCAGCGATTGCTCATCGCCGGTCTGCGTAGTTTCCCGACCCGGCCAGCCCGGCACCTGGTCGAATGGACCGGCAGAGCCGTCGGCGATCCGCGCGCGATAACCGAGTGCGGTGACCACCGCGATAAGCGGCTCCAAGTCCACATGGCCATCGGTCGCGATCGCTGCCAATCCCTGCGGATAGGACACGCTCGCCGAGCGCACACCAGCCACCTGCTCCAATGCCTGTTTGACGTGCTCCGTGCACGATCCGCAGGTCATACCCTCCACCTGGAGCTCGATCATCACTTTTCTCCCATCTTCGAATCGGCTGTGCAGCAGGCCTCGGCTTTACGCTTCTTGTGCAGGGCATAAAGGGTCAGCGCGATAAAGGCACCGAGCGCCGGAAACAGTACGTAGTCCAGGTAGCCGACCCAGGCGGATAGGCCAAATACCCCGAGCAGAATCACCAACACTGGCGTGAAACAACACAATGCCACCACTACCGATCCGCTCACGCCGATCTTCAACAGCGGTTTTGGGTTGCTCATGGTCACTCCTTGAGCGAAGCCGGGTAGCCCGCGTTTTCGCTGGCTTGGGTGAGAGCTTCGACACTGGTCTTGGCATCGTCGAAGGTGACGATGGCTTCGCGGTTCTCGAAACTCACCTCGGCCTTGGTCACGCCATCGACCTTGGTCAGCGCCTTCTTCACCGTGATCGGGCAGGCGGCGCAGGTCATGCCGGGCACCGCTAGGGTGACGGTCTGGGTGGCAGCCCAGATAGGCGTGGCGATGAGGGTAGCGAAGGCGAGGGATGCGAGCAGTCTTTTCATGGCTAGCTCCTGATCAGTAGAACAACGGAAGGATGTAAGGGAAGCCGAGTGCGACCAGCACCAAGGCCGCCACCAACCAGAACAGCAGCTTGTAGGTGGTGCGTACCTGCGGGATGGAACAGACCTCGCCTGATTTGCAGGCAGTTGCCGGGCGGAAGATCCGTCGCCAGGCGAAGAACAGCGCCACCAGTGCTGCACCGATGAAGAACGGTCGGTAAGGTTCCAGCACGGTCAGGTTACCGATCCACGCCCCGCTGAATCCCAGGGTGATCAGTACCAATGGCCCAAGACAGCAGGTCGAGGCGAGAATCGCCGCCAGCCCCCCGGCGACAAGAGGGGCGCGCCCGTTTGACGGTTCAGACATGCATTTCTCCTTTTGAGCATATGATCGATGGTTTAAGGTTACTTCCGTAGTCAAGTACGGGATCAAGCGCTATGGAGAACACTGTGGAAAGTCTGACCATCGGCGCCTTCGCCAAGGCGGCCGGGGTCAACGTGGAAACCATCCGTTTCTATCAGCGCAAGGGACTGTTGCCCGAACCGGACAAGCCTTACGGCAGCATTCGCCGTTACGGCGCGGCGGATGTCGCACGGGTGAGATTCGTGAAGTCCGCGCAGCGGCTGGGCTTTAGCCTCGAAGAAGTGGCCGGCCTGCTGCGACTGGACGACGGCACTCACTGCGACGAAGCGCGCGCGCTCGCCGAGCAGAAGCTTGAGGATGTGCGGGGAAAACTCGCGGATCTGCAGCGAATCGAATCAGTCTTGGCGCGACTGGTTCATGACTGTTGTGCGAGCCAAGGGACTGTTACCTGCCCGCTGATCGTTTCGCTGCATGGGGAAAGAGAACGGGCATGATGCGGTTGGAGGTAGTAGGGCTTACGTTGGTTTTTGGTTCCATTGCTCCCCAACCCCCAACCCCCAACCCGCATTCGGCGAACTTTTTCGAGCTGGCTGACTGGTAGTGCTCTACATCAAGACACCGATAGAGCTCGGCTTCGCCGGCAAGCTGTTCGATAACGTCTTAATTTTTCGGCGCCATGTAAACGACGGATGAAGCCAAGTCGGGCTCCAAAGTGGCCCGGTAAGCTGCACCGATTGATCGCCCGCATCGCCAACGACATTGGCTTAATCGCCTAGCATCGAAGAAGGACTCACAGTGGAACGCCTGACACTCGAACGCAACCAGGTCTGGCTGTACCTGGGTGGCATACTGGCCGGACTGGCCCTTGGCAATCTCGCTCCCGGAATGGGAAGTACTCTGGAATACATGTTGTGGCCGGCTCTGGTGGCGTTGCTCTACGCCACCTTCGTGCAGATGCCGCTGTTACATGTGCGTGAGGCGTTTCGCGACCATCGCTTTGTTGGCGCGGTGCTGCTGGGCAACTTCCTCCTCGTTCCCCTGCTGACCTGGGCCATGTTGCAGTGGCTGCCTCACGACCCAGCACTGCGCATGGGCGTGTTGCTGGTGTTGCTCGTGCCCTGCACGGACTGGTTCATTACCTTCAGCCAACTGGGTGGAGGCAATGTGCCCCGTGCTATTGCGGTCACGCCGATCAACCTGCTACTGCAGCTGGCATTGTTGCCGCTCTATCTGTGGTTGATGCTTGATCAGGGCGTCGCCTTAGAATTGCGGGTGATCGACCTCTGGCCAGCTCTGTTGGTCGTATTGATACCGCTTGTGTTAGCTGCATTGTCGGAGCGCTGGATCGAGGCCCGAGCGGGGCGCGATGTTTGGCGCGAGCGACTGGCCTGGTGGCCGGTGCCGCTGTTGACACTGGTGGTGTTCCTCATCGCCGGTGCCCAGGCTGAGGCGGTGCGAGCTGCGCTGAGAGAGTTGCTTATCGTCATCCCGGTGTTCGTGTTGTTCCTGCTGGCTGTGCCTTACATTGCCAAGCTACTGGCGCGGCTGATGGTGTTGCCCAGCGATCACGCCCGCACCCTGGCATTCAGCTTGGGTACACGCAATTCTTTTGTGGTCTTGCCATTCGCCCTGGCCCTGCCTGCGGGCTGGGAGGTTGCAGCCATGGTTATCGTCCTGCAGTCGGTAATCGAGCTGTTCGGTATGGTGTTCTATCTGTGGTGGATACCCCGCAGGCTGTTCAAATAGGACGCGCCGGTCATGGAAAAATGGGTGCTGTACGCCTTTATCTCGATGTTCTTCGCCGGATTCACGTCGGTGATCGCCAAGATGGGGCTCAATGGGATTTCCGGCGAGCTGGGGCTGACGATTCGTACGCTGTTCGTCTGCGCTTTCGTGCTGCTCTTCGCGGTTTGGGCAGTACCCGTACAGCAGCTCGCCGAGGTCAGTCAGCGCAACCTGCTGTGGCTTGGCCTCTCTGGCATCACCACGGCGCTGTCTTGGATCTTCTACTACAAGGCGTTGAAGTTGGGAGACGTAGCCACGGTGGCGCTGATCGACAAGGGCAGCGTCGTGGTAGCGATGCTGATGGCCTGGCTACTGCTGCGCGAAGTGATCACGCTGCGGATGCTGGCCGGTGCCGGGTTGATCGTGGCCGGGCTCTTGGTTATTGCCAAAAAGCCCTGACCAGTGACCCTAGGCCTCGTGCTGTTGAAAGGCAGCCGCCAGCGTGAGCTGTGCACGGGCCTCGATGATCTCGATCAGTTCGAAGTGCTTGGGGAACTCTCGTGAGCCAGCCACTAGGCACGAAGTGATGATCGAGGTGAACCGTGGTGCTTTGGCCTTCGGCCGCCGCGCAGAGCATGACGTTCAACTCTGAATCATCACCAGCCATCGCTGCTGGCACGAAGACGATGCCGTTGTCACTGATACCGAAAGATCGTCTCCATTCGGGGAATCGCTTCTGCTCAGGGTTTGAAACGGCAAACCAATGAATCTTATCCATTTATTCCTTCTCAAAAGGGAGCAGCGTGGAATACGGCAGCGAATCACCTTCGGCTGCGGCTAGTACCTGGTCCAGCACCGCCTCAGGGGCATCGAGAGCACCGAGAATCACATACAACTCGGATAACACGTTCATCCTATCCGCTCGATCGAAGCCGGCATCACCACCTACGGGCTCGGGATGATCGAATGCAGTGGCAACGGCATTCTCCTTGAGCAGATAACGCGCGCCGCAATCGCAGAGAAATGGTTGCTTGGCGTTGTAGAAACGATCCTGTGCTTCCCAACCATGCAGCCGCGGCTCCATGGGCTTGCCACACTTGGGGCAATAGGCAGGTTGCACATCGATAAGGTAAAGCATGCTTGAGTTCCTTTCCTGGCGGACCGCTCCGTGTGTGGAGGGCCACCCGCAAAGGCAATCCGAGGGCAGCCCATAGCAACTTAATCCTTCTTGAAGCGATAGAAAAGATTGGGCTCGCTGACCACATAGAGGAGTCCTTCGTCGTCCATGGTCAAGCCTTCGGGTTGGCCTGCGCTTTTCTTCAAGTCGCTAAAGCGGCCGAGCAGAGTACGGAAGCTGACCCCATCGCCGTTCTCGCTGAGTTCAATCACCAACTTCGACTCGTCGCTGAGCACCAAAAGATGTCCGGTTCGTTCGTCGAAGTGCAGGTCGGAGATGTCCCGGGCGAATACGCTGCGATCGATCCAGCCACTAAGATCTTCCACCTTGAGCTGGAGCTTGGCGTTGAGGCTCGCTTTAGCGCCACTGACGACATAGAGCTTGCGAGGGTCGCGTTCCTTTGCGACGAAGATGCGGTCATGAATGGCGTCGTAGGTTACGCCTTCGAATCCTTTGTTGTGAGCGCTGGACGTAAGAGGCAGGGCCAGAGTCTGGGCGTCTAGCTTGTCGACTACCTGGCCAGGTTGCTCGGGCAGGCGGAAGAACACCAATTGCTGTTGGAGTTCGTCAGCCACCACCACCAGACCGTCGCCCATGTAGGCCAGACCTTCTACGTCCTCGAAGCCATTCAGTGGGTACTGTGCCGTGAGACTTCCTTCGCGGTCCAACTCCACCAGCATGATCGGCGGGGCATTGGTCACTGCCAGTAGACGTTTGCGGTCTGGAGCGTAGTCGATGGCAGACAAGTCGTCGCTAATACCTATTACCGGTCGCGCCTCGACCTCTACCTTATAATCCGGTAGCCAAATGCTGCGCCCCTTCCATTGATCGGCAGTCAGGCGGCTGGTGACATAGAACCAGGCGCGGTCATGCCAATGGAAACTGTTGGAGGCTATGGCGGCCAGCAACAGGATCAAGAGGCCCAGACTGAACAAACCAAGCGAGTGCAGTTCGCGTCTCGGCTTGAGCTTGCCTTTGTTGTGTTCAACAGCACTGTTCATGGCGTTTTTCCTGTAGTACGGGCGACCGCTGGCTGGGTGCCCTCCAAGGGAGGGGCCGCAAGTTCGTTCACGGGCCATCAATCGAGTGGCTGCTTCCAGGCGAAGCGATAAGGTGGTTGTTCGGCGAATGTCGCGTCGTGGCACTGGCCGTTGTCGGCATCCACCTGTACCAAGTACCAATCCTCTTCGTCCCCATCGCCGACGCGCTTCGCCTTCTCTGGCATGAAGCAGCGCGTCAATTCTGAGGCGCGGACCATTGCGAAAGTGTCGGGATGTCGACGTATCCATTCGGCGGCTTTGTCGACCTGATTCGGTGCTACCACGCCGAAGTGCACCAATGGTTGACGGGAGTACAACCAGTGGCCTTCGCGCCAGTTGGTCAGTATCAGCTCGGCGCTGTGGGTTGCCTTAGCCACGCTTGCCATCAAGGTTTGGCGTGGATTGATGCCTTCTTTGATAGGTTCAATGAAGCCGCGGGCAAACCACGCGAAGAACCAGAATAGGGTCAGGCCAATGAAGATCTTTCGGCCTCGCGGGCGCTGGGCGAACCAACGGCGTAGCAACCAGGGCACCAAAGGCGCCATGATCAGCACAAGACCGGGGATGGCCGGGTAGATGTAGAGCTTGCGCTTGCCGCTGCTGAGGCTGAAGAAGATCAGCACGAGGACGACCCAACCGAGCAGCACCAAGTAGCGGCCATCCTTTTTGGCCAGCTGGCGGCGCCAAGCCGGCGCCATCCAGGGCAGGGCCAGTATCAGGGGCAGCCAGTTCTTGGGAATCACGTTTGTGAAGAAAAACCAGAACGGCTCGCGGTGGTGCCAGGCATCGGCATAGCGCTTCGCCGTTTGTTTTAGGAGGATTTCACCCAGATAGGCCCGACTCGCTTCATCGCCCGATACCGTGATCTTGATGATCACTGGCAGTAGCCAAGTACAGATGGCCGCCAATGCAACAAGCAGTCCCAGTGCCCAGGCCCAGGTTTCATTCGGCATGCGTACGACGTGATTCCACTCGCGGCGAGCTGCGTAGGCGTAGGGAATCAGCATCAGCGCAGGTAGGAAGCCGACGCCTTTGCTGATGACGCCGAACCCCATGGCCGCGCACGCGAGATAGAACCAGCGCCAGTCTGGGCCTAGCAGCAAGTGACGGACCATGCCGTAGAAGCCGATGGCGATCCACAGCAGCAGGAATCCATCGATCTGCCCCGCGCGGAGGATGCTGTAGGTTTGATAGGTGGCGAGAAACAGCAGGCCTGCGATCATGCCGATATGACGATTCCAAAGGCGTGAGCCGAGGTCGTGCAGGCAGGCCGTTGTTATCACACCGGCCAGCAGTGCCGGTAGGAACAGGGCGATCGTAGGGGCGATGCCGAGCTTGATCAGACCGCCGACGGCCCACATGAACAGCGGTGGCTTGTCCGGATAGATTTCGCCGGCGCGGTGGGGGATCAGCCAGCCGCCACTCTGGAGCATTTCCCAAGCTACCCCGAGGAAGCGCTCCTCGTCCACGTTTGATGGCTGGCGCAGGCCGAGCCCTGCACTAAGCATGACTGCGGCCAGCAACATCAGAAACAGCAGCGCGGAGCTTCGAGAGCTAACCAGGCGCAAGTAGACGCTCTTGGTCAGGAGGGCGAGGTGACCCATGCCTAGATCTCCAGTTCACGCGGGCTGGCGTTGAAACGCGTGCGTCGGATCAGCCACCAGACGCCGAACAGATCGAGAATGCCCACCAGTGCGCGGTCCAAATTGCCGTACTTTGACACCCCGGCACTGCGCGGGCGGTGGTTGACCGGGTGGACCCGCATGCCGCCCTGGTGGCGCTGAATCAGCGCCGGGATAAAACGGTGCATGTGGTCGAAGTAAGGCAGGCGGAGAAAGGCTTCGCGCTCGATCAGCTTCAGCCCGCAGCCGGTGTCCGGAGTGTTGTCCTTGAGCAGATAGCTGCGCAGGCGATTGGCAAAGCGCGAGGCCCAGCGCTTGCTGGCGGTGTCGCGGCGATTGACCCGGTGGCCGGCGATCAGCTTGAGGTTCTGTGACGCGTCCGCTGTGCGGACGATGGCCAGCATGCCTGGGATATCCGCCGGGTCGTTCTGCCCGTCGCCGTCCAGCGTGGCCAGCCAAGTGCCTTGTGCGGCCTGAGCCGCATGGTAGATCGAGGTGCTCTGGCCGAGTGAGCGATCCTGACTGAGGATGCGTAGCTGCGCGTAGCCGTCGCGCTTGAGGGCAAGCAGTTGCGCGGCGGTGCTGTCAGTGCTGCCATCATCGACCACGATCACCTCGAAGTTCTCGCCGGCCAATGCCAGGCGAATTTCCTCGAGCAAGGCAGGCAGGTTTTCGGCTTCATTTTTGGCCGGAATCAGTACGGAGAGTTCGGGCTTGGTCAGCATGCTAGGTCCATGGGGTGCGTTCATTCGAGTCATTCGTGCCGGTCAAGAAACAAGACCACTGGGGAAGTGAGAGGTCAGGCCTCCAGCGGGTTCAAGATTGCTCCACCTCACCGAGAGCGGCATCGATCCGGTCGTCGAAGCTGAGGCCGTGGCGATGACGATGGTACAGGTAGGCGCCGAGCATGCCGGACGCCAGGAACAGCAGGGAAGCAGCCCCGATGCGCAACGTCGGTGCGACATTGATGCCACTACCGACGAGAGCGAAGACCAACGTCTGGGGCAGGTAGCCGACGAAGCTGGCGGCGAGGAAAGGCAGCATACGGGCGCTGGAAACCCCGGCGACAAGGTTGGTCAGGATGTTGCTCCCGATGGGTAGCAAGCGAATCAACAGGGTCATCGAGAACGGGTGCTCGTGAACGAAGCGATCGAAGCGTGCGGCGCGCCTGCCAAGGCGGTCGCGCAGCAGGCGCCTGCCGAACAGCCGGGCATAGAGGAATGTAACCAGGCACCCCAGCAGTGCCGCCAGTGTGCCGAGCAGGGTGCCGGTCAGCAGGCCAAAGGCATACCCGGCGAGGAAGGCGATGATCTGGCGCGGCAGCCCCAGAGCGGTGAACAACATGCCCATGGCCAGAAATAGCAGCGTACCCTCCAGGCCGTGGCCGCGGATGTGGGCATCGACCCAGGCTTCGTTGATGGCGTTGCCGAGGTCGCTGCTATCGAACAGGTAGCCGAGTAACGCCAGACTGAGGATAAGCACCAGGCCCTTGATGAGCACGCGCGGGTTTAGCATCGACGTGCTCCTGCGCCACTCGTTGCCAGCATAGGCTGTTCGCTTGAAATCACTGCTCGACTGCGCATCGCGTCAGACTCCATAAAAGTCGCAGTACCAGTCGACAAAGCGCGTCACACCTTCCTGCAGCGGTGTCTCGGGGCGGAAGCCTGTCCGCTGGGCCAACGCACTGGTGTCGGCCCAGGTTTGCGGTACATCCCCGGGTTGCATGGGCTGCATGTGTTTTATCGCCTGGACACCGGTGGCCGCCTCGATACAACCGACGAAGTCGAGCAGACGTACCGGCGAACCCAGACCGATATTGAACAGGCGCGCCGGGGCGCCCTGGCGGGCCTGTTCCGACTCGTCGGCATAGGGCGGCGGACAGCCCTGGATGCGGACGATGCCTTCGACGACATCGTCGATGTAGGTGAAGTCCCGCGACATGTCGCCATTGTTGTAGATGTCAATAGGCTGGCTGTCGAGGATCGCCTTGGTGAACTTGAAGGGCGCCATGTCAGGCCGCCCCCACGGACCATATACGGTGAAGAAACGCAGGCCGGTAGTGGGGATGCGGTAGAGGTGGGCATAGGTATGGGCCATTAGCTCGTTGGCGCGTTTGGTCGCGGCGTAGAGCGATATCGGGCAGTCGACGGCGTCATCGATGGCAAAGGGCACCTTGCTGTTCATGCCATAGACCGAGCTGCTGGAGGCGTAGACCAAATGACTCACAGCGTTGTGCCGACAGCCTTCCAGAATGTTGACGAAGCCGCTCAGATTGGCATCGGCATAGACGTGGGGGTTCTCCAGCGAATAGCGCACCCCGGCCTGCGCCGCCAGGTGGATCACACGCTCGAACTGGTGCTTCTGGAACAGCACCTGCATGCCGTCACGGTCGGCGATATCTTGCTGAATGAATGAAAAGTTGGGCATTCCAGTCAACTGCGATAGCCGTGCCTGTTTGAGCTCGACGCTGTAGTAGTCGTTCAGATTGTCGATGCCCAAGACCTGGTGTCCGGCCTGGCACAGACGCATGGCGGTATGAAAACCGATGAAGCCCGCTGCACCAGTAACGAGAAACTTCATGCCTGCACCATTCCACTGACCGCGCGGCCGATGGAGTAGTAGGTCAGGTCTTCGCGCACCAACTGTTCAGGTTCGAAGATATTGCGCCCATCGAACACCACCCGATTGACCAGGCGTTGGCGGATCAGTCCGAAGTCGGCGACGCGAAAATTCAGCCATTCGGTGATGATCACCAGGGCGTGCGCCCCCTCAAGGGCCTCCTCTTTGGAGTCGGCCAAGTACAGGCCGGGATGCTCTCCATAGATGCGCCGGGCTTCGTGCATTGCCTCAGGGTCGAAGGCGCGAACGCGCGCACCCGCTGCCCAGAGGGACTCCAGCAGGACGCGACTGGGAGCCTCGCGCATATCGTCGGTGTTCGGCTTGAAAGACAGGCCCCAGACGGCGAAGGTCTTGCCACTGATATCGTCGTTGTAGTGACGACGGATGTTGTCGAAGAGTTTCTGCTTCTGGCGCTGGTTGACCGACTCCACGGCCTCCAGCAGCAGCGGTTGGTAGCCGGCCTCCCCCGCAATGCGCTGCAGCGCCTGAATGTCCTTCGGGAAGCAGGAGCCTCCGTAGCCACAGCCGGCATAGATGAAGTCATAACCGATGCGCGAGTCGGAGCCTATGCCCTTGCGCACCATCTCAATATCTGCGCCCAGGCGCTCGGCGAGATTGGCCATTTCGTTGATAAAGGAAATCTTGGTGGCGAGCATGCAGTTGGCCGCGTACTTGGTCAGCTCGGCGCTGCGGCTGTCCATGACGATCAATTTTTCATGATTGCGACTGAACGGCTTGTAGATTTCGCGGAAGAGCTCGATGTTCTGCTCGCCATCGATGCCGATGATGATGCGCTCGGGGCGCATGCAGTCATCAACCGCCGAGCCTTCTTTGAGGAATTCGGGGTTGGAGACCACCTGTACACCCAGGTCGCGCCCCTGCTTGCTCAGAGCCGACTGGATGCGCGCTTGAATACGCTGGGCAGTCCCCACAGGCGAGGTGGATTTGTTGATCACCACCTTGGACTCACGGGAGTACTCGGCGATCGTATGGGCCACGGCGAAAACGTATTGCATGTCAGCGCTGCCGTCTTCGTCAGGTGGAGTACCAACGGCGATGAAAATCACTTTGGAAAAGCCCACGGCTTCTGTTGCATCGGTGGTGAAGCTCAGGCGACCCGCTGAGAGATTGCTTAGGAGTAAGGCTTCAAGACCAGGCTCATAGATCGGTGACAAGCCCTGGTTGAGCTGGGCGATACGGCGCTCGTCGATGTCGATGCAGCATACTGTGTGACCTACTTCAGCCAGGCATGCCGCCTGGGTCAGACCGACGTAACCAGTTCCGAAAATAGTGATCTTCATGCAATGCCTGTGTGTTTTTTCCAAATACGTCGTTCCGCTTGGTGGTCCTGAGCCGTTCCACCAGCCAGTTTTCAAGCACCAAGACAGCCTAGCAATACAAATGTGAAAAATTTGTGCTCCCGCATTTAGGCGGGTGAAATACTACGGAATAAGGTTGCGCTGAGAGTGCAGGAAATTTGAGATTCAATTTTCCTGCAGATTCTTTTCGACCACGGACAGAGCGCTTATGGAAGCGTCAGGCTTATTCGAAATCCTATCCTCAACCCCTGTCGTATTACTGAGCAGACTGTTGGTTGCGGTCTGTAGGTAGGCCTGTAGTTGCATACCCAAACGGTCATCCCGCTCTGTAGTAGGCGTCAGGGCACCTTGCGGATGCGGGCCCAAAGTGTATTGATAGCTGCGTGGAGGCATGTCCTTAGGCAATACCAGCATACGTTCGTCACTGATCATGGCTACTGTCTGGTCACTGCCCGAGGGTTTCACAATGGCAAAGCCACTGTCGCCATCTGGCAAGCTCAACAAGTCGCGCCCCCAGCACTGGTGGCGCACAGGCTCTCCAAGCCGGCCCATGATGGTTGGGACGATATCAACCTGACTGCCGACGACATCCTGGGTCTTACCAAAGGCGTCTTGGACGCCCGGCGCGATCAACAGCATGGGGACATGAAATCGGTACAGATCCATCTCGGTTAACTGCTCTTGAGCACCAAAGCCATGGTCACCCACGACCACGAATAGGGTGTCTTTGAAATAAGGCGCTTTACGAGCCTTTTCAAAAAATCGTCCCAGAGCCCAGTCAGAATAACGCATAGCTGTCAGGTGCTGATCAAGCGAACCTTGCCCTGTCACGGGCTCAACAGGCAACACACCTGGAAGCGCGTAAGGCGTATGGTTTGAAAGCGTTTGCAGGAGTGCATAGAAGGGTTTCTTCGGGTCTTGCTTGAACAGTTCTTCTGCAGCGCGATCAAACATATCCTGGTCAGCCACTCCCCATGTCGGGTCAGATACCACGGGGTCAACAAAGTCATTACGACCGATAAACCGTGTCATGCCCTGGTTGCTGAAAAAGCCACGTTGGTTATCCCAGGCAAAATCGCCGTTGTAGACATACAGATCGTCGAAGTCGCGAGTGCTAAGCAACTGAGCCAGACCGGAGAATTGGTGGCCTCCTTCCGGAGTCTGCATCAAGTACTCGAAACCGGGTAAATTTGGGAAACAGGCCATGCTGGCAAACATGCCTTGATGGGTATGGGTGCCATTAGCGAAGAAGCGGCGAAACAGCACACCCTCCTGAGCCAGTCGGTCGAAGTTCGGTGTGATGCCAGCTTCGCTGCCGAGCGCGCCAACAAAGTGCCCAGCAAAACTCTCCATCAGAATCACTACGACATTGCGGATCGGCAGGCGCCTGTCTTGTGGGGGCTGGAAATCGCGGCGGATCGCTGCTGTGTTCTGGTCTGCTAGGCGGTCGTGTTCGGTGAATAAGAGATCGCGTGTCAGGGTCGTCGCTTGATCTGCGGGCATGCGGCTCTTCCAAACCTTGTCGGCGCGATCACCTGAGTAGTGGTTCTTGGCCGCGGCATAAAGGCTCAAGGTGCCATTGAGGCCTAGGTGGTTGGCAAACATTGAGTCTGTGGTAAATGCATCCCCCCAGCGTAGTGGCGGCCCTTGCCGCAAAGTACCTCGCGCCACAACGACCGATATAGCCAGACAAAGCAGCAGCGCCATACCATGACCGAGCTTATTCATTGTTCGGCGCGACTCGACGGTTGAGCGGCCCTTGCCACGAGTGCGTATATCCAGCCAACCCAGCAGTACGAAAAAGAGAGCGCTCAACGCCAGCCAGGCACCCAGTAGGCGCAGCACTGGAAAGCCATACCAGAGCATGCTCAGCACAGTTGCCGGGTCTTCTTGCAAATATTGAAAGACCAATGCGTTGAGACGCTGATGAAACTCTCGATAGAAGTTCAGTTCAATCATGCCGAGCAGGATAGCTACCGCTGCGCAAGTCCCCAGCCAAATGCGTTGCCATGTCCGGCAGACCATTGCCGGGCGATATGCCAATGCCAGGGTCAGTGGTGCGCAGATATAGACCACTAAGCGCAAGTCGAAACGCAGGCCATTAAAAAACGCTTCTGCCAGGCTGGTCCACGCGGTAGCTCCAATCAGCTCTCGGTTGAAAAGTAATAGGGCCACGCGTAACAGGGTCAGCAAAGCTACTAACAGCGCTGCACTGCCAAAAAGGAAGGCCAGGTGTTCGCTAAGGCCAAGTTTTTCTTTCGCATTGGAGGCATCAGCGGACGCTGGTATGCGGGGAGGCATAATGGGTAGCCTTTTATAATTTAAGAATGGGGAGCTATAACAGGATCAAACCCCAAGTAAGGGCAATCAGTATCAGTGCAATGAGTTGCGCCGCACTTCCCATATCCTTGGCTTGTTTAGACAGTGGGTGGATGCTCAGGGAAATACGGTCAACAGTGCTCTCTATGGCTGAGTTGAGTAGCTCCACTATCAACGCCAGCATCGGCACGAGTATCAGTAACACGCGCTCACTGGGCGTTGCATCCACCAGACAAGCCAGCGGCAGAAGCACTGCATTTAATAACAGCAGCTGCCTGAAAGCGGCTTCGCCTTGAAACGCTGCCCGCAAGCCTGCCAGCGAGTATCTAGTGGCATAAATAATGCGGGTAAAGCCACTGCGGCCTTTCAACGAGAGGGCATCCAATTCGTCGCTCTGTGGCATGTTGCTCATGGCTGCAACACTCCAGCAGGGTCGTTCAGCGCTTGCTGATAGGCCTGGTGGATAAACAACAGATCAGTTTCAGGCATGTTTCCACGGTGCCGCCCTAACTGGCCTAGGTCACGGCGAGCAGCGTCTTTGATTCGTAGACGTCGGCGGCTTTTTTCGAGATCGAGCAAGGCTATTTCGACCGTCACCGTGCCGCCTTCGTTAACCTGGGATTTGACGAAGATATGCTTGGGATAACAGCAACCATGCTGCCAGCCCGCCAAATGCAAGCGTGCTAGGGTTGCTGCGAGTTGTATCAGTGCAGCCTTCGTAAGCTCGGCACTATTCTCAACAGCGTACCACTGCTCTAGGCTGACAAAGCCTTGCAGGGCTTCAGTCACCAGCAGCGCCTGCCAGGCACCATGCTGCTGTCGTGCAGTGCAGTAAACGACGTTAGGTGTCTTGATGCCCAGGCGGGCAAAAGCGCGATAGGCCTGCAGTTCTCGCAAGATGGTCGGGCGACCAAACGGATGCAACAAAGTTCGGTAGGTATGCCCAACCTGGCGCTTACAGTACAAGGGTGGCCGCGTTAAATCGCGCTGCTGCAACAACTGAACGCCACTTTCGTCACCACGTCGCTTGTTGGCCGGTTCAACCCAGATACCGGAGCTATTCCACCAGCGATCAAATTCTGTAGTGATGAGCTGCGGCGATGCTTTTTCGGTCATTACGCCCATGGCTCAGGCCTCCTTGCGCAGCACATAAGTGCGCCACATGGCGTAGCCTGGCAGAAAATCTAGGTGATCGACGACGCGGAAGCCGGCTTGTTTAAATTCATCCTCGATAACTGACTTGGCTACGACAAATCGGTTTTGGTTTTGTGACGCCCGGCCTTCATCTGCTCGCCGCTGTTCCAGGCGGCGACGCTTCCATGCCTTGTAGTTGCCATCAACCCAGAGCGAAAGGATTACGCTATCGCGGCTAACGCGATGGAACTCACGCAGAATGGCCAGTCGGTGCTCAGATGATTCGATGTGATGCAGCAGACGTATGCAGAAGATGCAGTCCACCGCATTGACACCCAGGTCAATATCAAACGCCGAAATCTGGAAGGTATTCACCCGCGAGACTACCTCTGGCGGTTGTGCGGCGCATGCTGTAGCGAGCATATCGGCTGAGTTATCGGCGGCGAGGATCACCCGATTGGGTTGCTCGCAAAGCATGGGCCAGAAACGCCCAGCACCACAGGGCAAATCCAGCACCAAATCGGGATCATCCGCTAGCTTTAGAGCCCTGCGCGCCACCTGAATATCGCGCCAGTGCGACAGCTGCCGAGCCAAGCCATCCTGATGCTTAATCAGGTACTGCTGAGCATGCTCTTGGTCATATTTACGGGAAAATTCGAGTTCGACGGGATTTGGTTTCGACATGGCGAGGCGTCCACAAGAAGGTACGCTCGCCACACTAGGGGGTTGGGCATCATGGCCCTGTCAAAAGGATGTGAAAAAATCGTCAAACAACGCTTTTCAAGGTTACGCTGAAGCATGCTCCCCCACCGGGTAGGTTATGAACCGAGATCGTCCAACCTTGCTTGCTACAGATGCGTTTTACTAATGAAAGACCCAGACCCAAACCATCCCCTCGCGCCTGTGTACCACGTACAAAGGGCTGGAAAATCTGCTCGTGATGCTCGAAAGGAATGCCGCTGCCACTATCCTCTACGCGAAACTCTCCAGATCCTATTACTAGGCGTACAACCCCCCTCTCGGTGTAATGCAGTGCGTTTCGCAGTAGGTTGGCCATCACCGTGTTGAGAAAAGTAGGATTGTAGCGACCATCGTCCGTGCCCTCTTCAATGCACTGGAAATCCAGGTTTTTTTCTCTGAGCATTGGGCCCCAACGCTCGGCTTGCTCGGTGGCCACCTTGGCTAAGCTGCTACTAGCGACAAAGGCTGTCTCATTAGTTTTATCCCTGGCCAGTTGCAAGAAGGTCTGGACCAGCTCGCGCATCTCCTCGCTAGCCCGGTCTATACGTTCAATCTGCATACGCTCGCGCTGCCCCAGTGTCGCCTCTGCAAGCAATTCGCAGGAAGTGGCAATGATCATTAGTGGGGTGCGCAATTCATGGCTGACATCACTAGTGAATAGCCGTTCACGCTCCAGTGACTGACGGACTTGGCCCAACGTGCTGTCAAAGGCAGCTGCCAGTTGACCAATTTCGTCATCAGGGTATTCGGGAGCAAGTGGCGGAGCCAAAGAGTGCAATTGGTCGCGATGACGCACCTGCTGAGCCAAGCGGCTGATGGGCGCCATCACCTTACGCGCCATGACGAGCCCAAGCCCCCATGCGCCTGCGATAGTCAGTAGGAAGCCTGCGAGTACAACATCGAATAGAACTTGCTCACGTGCCTCGAACTCGTGTTGTTCCTGCACCAATAGATAGGTCTGATTGTTGATTTCCTGGACATAGACATAGAACGCCTCATCGCCATCGACGACCTCATTAAAGCCTTCTTCTAGATTTGCATACTGCTCGGGAATGGCATACTCGGAATGGCCAGAGGCGAAAAATCGGGTACTAGAGTCCAAGCGTGGTGGCCGACCTCGATTGATATCCTGGTGCAGCACGGTGTTCAGTTCTCGCTGTAACTCCTCGGAAACCAGGTGCTCTTCGACAAAGTGCACCACCGCTACGATGCCTATGGAAAAGGTGCCGCTGACCATTACGGTCATCAGTACAAAGGCGAGCAGGATGCGCCGTGCAAAAGGTTGTTTAGATACCATCAGTTTTCTCCGCAAGGCGGTAACCCACACCATGCTGGGTGTGCAGCAGCTCTGTATTGAAGGGTTTATCGAGAACCTGACGGAGTTGGTGGATATGGCTTCTCAGGCTATCGCTATCGGGGCATTCATCTCCCCAGAGCGCTTCCTCCAGTACTTCGCGGCGTACCACGGCCGGGCTTTTCTGCATTAACACCGCTAATAGCTTTAGGCCAATGGGATTCAGCTTGAGCGGTCGGCCTGCTCGACTGACATACAACGTATCCAGGTCATAGAGCAGATCCGCTACTTTCAATTGGCGTTTTCGGCTGCCTTGGCTGCGGCGCAGGATCGCCTCGATACGCGCGACTAACTCGGATAGGGCAAAGGGTTTGATCAGATAGTCGTCAGCTCCGACGTTGAGGCCGTGCAGCCGGTCGTCAAGCGCATCACGGGCAGTCAGCATAAGGATTGGTACCTCACTCTGGCCATCCTCACGCAGGCGTTTGCACACCTGATAACCGTCGATGCCCGGCAGCATGATGTCAAGCACGATCAAATCGTAGTGCCCCGTGCTGGCTAGGTGTAAGCCGCTCAAGCCATCCTGCGCGCAGTCGACGCTGAAGCCCTTTAACTGCAGGTAGTCCAGCACATTAGCCAGGATGTCGCGGTTGTCTTCGATCACCAGAATACGCATCGCCTGATTACTCTTTGATTTTGACGTTTTTTTCACGTCGCTTTGACAGGCTACTGACAGAGGCAAATGCAGACTGCGGCCCGTTCATCCAAAAAGGATCATACGATGCCCCAGCTTCATTATGCGCAAATTCGCTACTTATCCATCGTCGTGCTGACGTGGCTAACGGTATTCGCTCTGACTCGTAGCCTGTTGCTGGTTAGCCACCTGGCAGATGCGAATATCAGCATTTCGAACCTTATGGGCTTGTATGCCGTAGGGATGATCTACGACTTGAGCTTCCTGCTTTACGCGACCTTGCCAATGGCGCTTTACCTGCTGCTTTGCCCGCGCGCGATTTGGCAGCAGCGATGGCACAAAAAGTTGATGACCAGCGCCATGGCCCTCAGCCTGTTCGTCATGCTGTTCACTGCTGTTGCGGAATGGCTGTTTTGGGACGAATTCGGCGTACGCTTCAATTTCATTGCCGTCGACTACCTGGTGTACTCCGAGGAGGTGATCAACAACATACTTGAGTCATACCCGATTTACCCCCTGCTGGCACTGCTCGCCATCTTGGCTATTGGTCTGACATTCATCCTTCGCCGCCCCCTAGCAGCTGCCTTGGATGCCCCACGCATGGCACCTAAGCAAGCTTTTTATAGTCTGGGTGTTTTGCTCTTGCTGGCCGGGCTTAGTAGCGCGTTTGTTGGGCAGAACTCCCCCCGTGGAATAGGTGGCAATGCCTATCAGCGCGAACTGGCGAGCAATGGTCCTTTCCAGTTCTTTGCTGCATTTCGGAATAACGAACTGGACTACCAGCAGTTTTATTCGACCCTGCCGGAGTCCGAAGTCGCCGGGTTGCTGCGACGTGAGGTGAGCGAACCCAATGCACGTTTTATCGGCAGCGACCCGTTAGATATTCGCCGTGAAATCGATAATCCTGGGCAACCAAAACGCCTAAACGTGGTACTAGTAACCATCGAGAGTTTGAGTGCCAAATACCTGGGTAGCTTCGGTGACAGCCGCGGATTGACACCGAATTTGGACGCACTGCGCAAGCAGAGCCTGGCATTTAGCAAATTTTACGCCACGGGCACCCGAACTGATCGGGGTCTAGAAGCCATCACTCTGTCGATTCCACCAACGCCGGGGCGTTCGATCGTCAAACGTATTGGTCGTGAAGCTGGTTATGCGAGTCTTGGTCAGCAGTTCGCCGCCCAAGGGTATGACAGTGCATTTCTCTACGGCGGCCGTGGTTACTTCGATAACATGAATGCTTTCTTTGGCGGCAACGGCTATCGCATCGTTGACCAAAGCAGCGTGGCCGAGGCTGATATTGCCTTCAAAAATGCCTGGGGCATGTCGGATGAAGATCTCTATAAGCAAGCCCTCAAAATTGCAGATGCAGACCATGCAGCGGGCAAACCTTTCTTCCTGCAATTGATGACCACCTCAAATCATCGACCCTATACCTACCCTGAAGGTCGCATCGACATACCTTCCGGTGACGGTCGCGAAGGAGCGGTGAAGTATACCGACTACGCCATTGGCCAACTCCTTGCCCAAGTGCGGGAAAAACCTTGGTTCAAGGACACGCTGTTCGTCTTCGTCGCCGACCACACTGCAGGCAGCGCCGGTAAGGAAGATCTGCCAGTGGCCAACTACCACATCCCGCTGTTCATTTACGCTCCGGAACATATCGAACCTAGAGAGTTCACCGATGTTGTCAGTCAGATCGACCTGGCTCCAACTTTGCTGGGCATGCTCAATATCGACTATGTCTCAACGTTTTTCGGGCGCAACGTGCTGCGAAAGGATCGCACTGCTGGACGCGCTCTGGTTGGTAACTACCAGCACCTAGGACTGTTCGATGGCAACAATCTGGCCATTCTCAGTCCAAGGCGTGGCATGCGCAAACATGAAGACGCATTGGGGTTGAGCCATGAGTCGATCATTGGCACCGATGACGGGCTGCTGCGTCGCGATATCGCCTACTACCAGGGTGCTAGCTATGCCTTTCAGAAGGGACTTATAGCTTGGCGGTCAGGGTTGCTGCCAGATGAAAAGTTGGGCCTGCGTTAACCCACTCATGCATTACAGGCACCGCCTGGCGGTGCTTTGATTTGGAGCTACTGAAATGACGGCCGACCGCTCAGAAAGCGCTTCTCGCTACTTTGATTTCCGTCTTGCGATAGGTATTCCGTTAGGGCTTATGGCCTTACTGTTGCTGCTTGACCCTAGTGGAGTTGATTTCGCTTTGGCAGAACTGTTTTACGAGCCGGGCCAGGGCTTTATCGGACGTCACAGCTTCTGGCTGGAAGACATACTCCATGACCGGGCGAAGCAAGCTGTTATTTTCGTGGGTGTAATGGCCATTTTCGGTTTCGTACTAAGTCTGATGCCAACCAGGCTAAGTCCTTTTCGTCGTCAACTAGGTTACCTGGTACTGGCATTGGCTCTATCAACCAGTATTGTCACTCCGCTGAAAACACTGACTGGCGTGCACTGCCCATGGAGTTTGAGCGAGTTCGGGGGAGCAGAAACTTTTACACCTTTGCTCAGTGAGCGCGCGTCAACCGAAAAGCCAGGGCGCTGTTGGCCAGGGGGGCATGCCTCGGCGGGGTTCTCTCTGTTGGCTCTGTTTTTCGCGCTGCGCGACAGGCGTCCTCGCACCGCTCGCATTGCTTTAGTTGTTGCGTTTGGACTGGGAGCAGTGTTTTCGCTAGGACGTATGATGCAGGGTGCGCACTTCCTCTCGCATAACCTGTGGACCTTGTTGTTCGACTGGCTGATCGGAGTGCTGTGCTACCGGTGGATTCTCTATAAAGCGCCACAACCAATGCAACTGTCTCAGCTTGCGCCTGATTTAGCGGGAGGACAGAACTGATGCAAGGTCTTCTATGGTTCCTTCGCCTGTGCCTGGCAGCGCTGGTATTGGTCGCTGCATTGGCAGCACTGCCTGTTAGCATGGCCTGGAGTGCCGCGCCTACAATTCAGAGCCTGACTGGCGAGACTCGGCCACAGAGTTGGGCGGAGCCGCTAGATGAGCGGTTGAACCTGTATCAGATACAGCCCAATCTCTATCGCAGTGCTTTGCCTGACAATGAGGCTCAATCGATGCTCAAAGAGCTGGGCGTCACGACAGTGATCAATTTCTATCAACGTAGCGACTCCGCTTGGCTGCATGATCCAAAAGTGCGTCAGATTCACCTGCCATTCCATACTGACAGAGTTGATGATACGGATGTGATCGCAGCACTACGGAGCATCCGACAGTCACAAGATCTCGGTTCTGTGCTGATTCACTGTAAGCATGGACAAAACAGAACTGGCCTGATTGCGGCGCTATATCGCATCGTTTATCAGAACTGGAGCAAGGAGCAAGCTCTGGCTGAAATGCGCGGTGGCGGCTTTGGAGGTGAGCAGCGACTAGGCGATGCTGAACGATACGTGCAACAAGTCGATATAGAACAACTTAAGACCGCACTGGAGAGTGGTGCCTGCAGCACAAATCCATTAGCCTTGTGTGCGATGAAGGCTTGGATAATCGATGTGCTTAACGTGTAATGCCAGTAGTGGCATATCGAGCGGCTGCGTGACGATGCAGAGATCCCAGGCTATATTGCAGTTTCATCCGTGTGCCCCTCTTATGCCGCCTACGGGCGGCTTTTCTTTTTCAGGACTCAGCTAACTGCACTGTCTGTGCAGAGCATTTAGCTGAGTCCTGAAAAAATCAACGCTCAAACCTGCACCGAGTTTGGCTTGAGCCCAACGCCAGCTATCGTTCATGGCCTGGAACAAGATCACCCAACGGTGCAATCGTCATCTGAGCAATGCGTATCCAAGAACTCAGCGTTTCGAGATCTAGCCGTACCGATTCGGCCGCTTCCCAAATGCTGACATTCTCAGTTGGGACTGTCGGTACGACGCCCTCGATTACTGTCAGCGCCATTGCATGCAACCGCAGTAGTTCGTCGCGCATGTCATTAATTCCACCCAGTTCTGCCAGACATGCATCCAGTCGGCCAACCAACTGCAGAAGCCGGGTGGTGTCGAAGTTCGTTCGCAGCCTTTCCAGTGCTACAGAATCCACATCGCCGTAAGGAGTAATCTGAAAAGACGCCGGCGGAATCTCGATCATGTTGCCTCCTCGGCATCGGCCTTGCTGGCCGTATTGACTCGCAGCGAGCCGGCAGCCTGCTGGAATACCGAATCCTTGATCCAGGGCTCCGGTGGCCGATTGAGCTTAAGATTGAACTCGCCGAAGCGCTTGACGTTGCTGGTCAGGTAGGGACTGAGGAAGGACACATCTTCATCGGTGAACTGCCAGCCCTCGCGGGCCAGTTTCTGCAGGATGCGCATCATGTCCACGGTGTTCTGCAGGATCACCGACGAGGCCACCATGTCGTTGTAGCGCAGGCGTTTCTGCTGCTCGTCCGGATCGTTTTCGGCGATCACATCGCCGCCGAAGGATAGCCACTTTGAGAAACCGTTGTAGGACTCGATCTTGTTGGTGTTCGCGGTGACCTCCTGGCGCAACTCGCGACTGCCGATCCAGTTGAGCAGGAAGATCGTACGGATCACGCTGCCCAGTGCCTGTGCCGCATGGTAGAGCTTGTTACGCCTGCTGTAGGAACCGAGTTTTCGCAGCAGCATAGGCGAGGAGATTTTGCCGGCCTGGATAGACAGCGCGACCTGCATCAAATCCTGCCAGTGGGTTTCGATCAGGTGCCAGTCGGCAGTGTCGGTGAACAGGCGGTTGATATGCTTGTACGAAGCGCCGCGATCCGGCCGGCACATCACCAAGTCCCGCCAGTTGCGAATACGTGGCATCAGGTTAATGCCCAGCAGATGGGTGAAGGCAAAGACCGTCGCCGATTGCCCCTGAGTATCGGAATACACAGTGTCTGCCTCGACACTGAGATCAGCCTTGAGCAGCCCCTCAATCACGTAGATCGCCTCCCAGATGCCCGGCGGGATGAAGTGTTGGAACACAGCGATGTAGTTGTTGGCCACGTGCCGATAGGCCACGGCCCCCATCTTGCGGTAGCGGAAGTGGTAGCCGGCCAGCAGGTTGTCATCGTAGAAATCGAACTGAGTACCGTCCGCGGCCACCGCCTTGCCATCGCCCCAAAGCTTGGGCAGATCGAGCTGCAGATAGAGCTCCACCAGCTCACGGTTGGCCTTGTCCAGCTTCTCCAGAGAGAGGTGTCGGCGATTCGTATAAGACAGCATGTGTGGCGTGACATTACCGGCCAGATGCCGTGCGGCCTGGTTAGGGCCCAGGTTGCAGCCCATGGCGAAAATCGTCATCAGGTAGCGTTCGGCCGGTTCTTTAAGCTTCGGCTCGTTCCCAGACATGGGGCCGAAATGCCGAGTGAACTGAATCCAATGCTCGATGTTAGCCATGATGTCGAGCACGTGCCTGGCCGGGATGCGCTGCATAAGCGCCGTCTGGAGCGAGATGGCCGAAGGTGGGATGTCCCGCGCCGTTACTCGGCGCAACACCGGTTCTCCAGCTTCGTTAATCGATACGTCCCCTCGGCAAGATGGGAATTTGTCGTCCAGTTGCTGCGCGGTTTCCTCCAGTTGGGTCTTAAGGGAGGCAACAAATTCCTTCGCCGTGCCAGGCAGCCCCATCTTTTCGCAGTAGGCCGGTAGTCGCTGGAGACAGTCGTCCCAGGGTAGCAACTGCTTGCGATAGTCGGCGAAGGATTCCGACCCTTGTACGCACATGTCACCGGATCGCAGTTCGTTGGCCAAGTAGGAGAATACGCAAACTTCCAAATAGCGGCGGTTGGTCGATGGCCCTTCACTGGCAGGCCGACGCACGACCTTAACCCAGCGCTCCGACGCGAACGACAAGTCGACGTGCTCATCGATCCATTCGCGGTGTAGATTCTCGCTGTCCTGGATCAGTTGAAGCGCCTGAAGCAGAGATCGATCCTGAGTGGTGGGCTCCAACTGGAGAAGGTGACTGAGACGGAATAACAGCGAGCGATGGGACCTGAAGTGCTTCCAGATCAACGGCAGGTAGTTATTGCCGCCGGTAGCCTGGACTTCGGCGCAAGTCTCGCGCAACCGATCCAGATTGCCATCGGGGGAGAGGTATTCCCGAATCAGGCTGCCAGCCTCCTGGTCATCCGGTTCTTGAACCAGAATCTGCACCACGCCGTCCAGGGTCGCCGCTAACTGCTCCAGCTTCTGACGTTGACGCGCCTGGATTTGCTCCAACTCTTCCTTGGCGCGCTTATGAATCGTCGAAATCCGTCGGATGAACATCTCGGCCAAGTGGTCCCGGGTCCGCACGCGCATACGGTAGATCAAAGCCAGCATCAGCGTGTAGCGCTTCGGTAGCGAGCAGTCCTTCAGCTCGGCGACGTCTGACGCCGCGGCTTGGGCAGCGAAGTGACGGATCTTGGTATCCACTATTCCATCAAAAATGGCCCCCAGATCCCCGAAGCTTTCGAGCCAGGCCAGATGATCAATCAGCACCTCCAGGTGTTTGCGAGAGGGTTTCTTGGGTGCCTGTTTCAGCGCATTGAAGTCGCTCTGGCGTCGGCCGAAGTCAGTGTCGAGCAGCTCCTTTAGCTTGTGGATCACCTCGATTGGCGTTCTGGTTACTACGAGGTTGAATATTGCCCCTTGGGATTCGGCTTGAATCCTCTCAGCGAGATCATTCAGGGTCGAGTACGCAGGGAGCTCATAATCCTGGCGGATCAGTTCTTCAATCACGGAGTTAATGATGTCGGCACGCTGGTCAAGCACGAACGACATTGCTTTGGCATGCCTCTCGGCGAGCTCGATAGCATCAGAGCCGTAGAATGCAGTCACACCGAGGCGAGCTCGGATCGCGTTCATGTGGCGATATTGCTGAAACCACTTGTATTCCGCGAATTTCACCTTGCTACGCTGACCCAACTCCTCGCGAATGAACGCCACCAGTTGATCAGGTACGTCGGTGATATCAGGGAAATATCGGAGTACCTGAAAGGTCTTCAGGAGAACGGCGAGATTGAGGTGAAAGGGGGCCTTGGACTTGCTTCGTACCCACTTAATCTCATCATCTGAGAAGGAGAAATCCCGCTGCAGCTCAGCTTTTGAATACGCCTTTGACAGAGTGGGGTACGCCGTGCGCTCTAATGAAGCCATAGGACCTCCTTTTCTGAGGAATCAGAAAAGATAGTCCACAATCAAGGGCGGTGCGGACGACTTAGAAAAGCCACCAATATCAATATCTTACGCGCGAAGTGAGTGAATTTTCCCTTTATCTCGGCATGACCCCTTGCACATCCGCTGCAGCTGGGGCGCGCGCGGCCCGCTCAAAGACTGGCTATTTATACAGTTTGAGCGGCGTTTGGCAATTGCCCGGTGATCAGCGGAAGTCTCACCAGCTACAGCAGGCGGCTAGACGCCGCCTGCTGTGACGTCGTTGGCGATGTCAGACCGTGCGCGAAAAACGACCGCGCTGCTCGCCGCCGAGATAGGCGTCGAAGGCCATGGCGACGTTGCGCATCATCAGCTGCCCTTGCGGTAAGAGGACCAGCGCATCGTCGTGCAGCTCGACCAGGCCATCGGCAACCGGTTCGGCGAGCTTTGCCAGCGAATCGGCGAAGTATTCCCGAAAATCGATGCCGTGCTTCTGTTCGATCTGGCGGTAGTCGACGCGGCTATGGCACATCAGCGACACGATGACGTCACGGCGCAGGCAGTCATCGTCGCTCAGCTTGTAGCCGCGCTGCACGGGCAGCATGCCCTCGTTGAGGCGCGCGTAATACTGCGATAGCTCCTTGACGTTCTGGCTGTAGCTGTCGGCGACCTTGCCTATGGAGGAAATGCCCAGCCCGATCAGGTCGCAATCGGCGTGGGTCGAATAACCCTGGAAGTTGCGCTGCAGCGTGCCATTGGCGCGGGCAAGGGCCAGCTCATCTTCCGGCAGGGAGAAGTGATCCATACCGATATAGATGTAGCCGGCGGCGGTAAGGCGCTGGATGGTCAACTCCAGCAGCTCGAGCTTGCGCTCCGGCGGCGGCATGTCCTCTGGGCGAATCAGCTTCTGCGCTCGCACCAGCTCAGGCAGGTGGGCGTAGCTGTAAGCGGCGATGCGATCGGGGCGGATGTCGATGATCTTGTCCAGCGTGGTGTCGAAGCTGGCCACCGTCTGCAGCGGCAAGCCGTAAATCAAGTCGACGCTGATGGACTTGAATTGCGCATCACGCGCGGCCTGTACCAGCTCGCGGGTCTGCTCTTCGGTCTGGATGCGATTGACGGCGATCTGCACCTGCTCGTCGAAATCCTGCACGCCGAAACTCAGCCGGTTGAAGCCCAGTTTGCGCAGACCGTGAATCTGCTCAGGCGTGACGGTGCGCGGGTCGACTTCCAGCGAGAACTCGTGGTTGTCGCTGTCATCCATGTTGAACGCCTGATGCAGGCTCGCCATCAGGTCGGCCAGCTGCTCGCTGGTGAAGTAGGTAGGTGTGCCACCGCCGAGGTGCAGCTGAGTGAGCTTGCGCGAACGATCGAAGAGTTCGCCCTGCATGGCGATTTCGCGCTTGAGATACTCAAGGTACTCGACCGCGCGATCGGTCTTGTGGGTGATGATCTTGTTGCAAGCGCAGTAGTAGCAAAGGCTCTTGCAGAACGGAATGTGGATGTACACCGACAGCGGCTTGGGTATTTGCGCCTGATTACTGCGTGCGGCGGCGGCATGGTAGTCATCCTGGGCGAAGGCCTGGTGGAACTGCGGGGCAGTGGGGTAGGAGGTGTAGCGCGGACCGGGACGGTCGTATTTCTCGACCAGGGCGCGGTCGAAGCTCGGCAGTTGGTCCATGTTCGTTGTCACCTAAGGTTGAATTCGGAGTCATGCGCGGAACGCGGTGTCACCCTCGGGTGTGTCCGGCTCAGGCAGGTCATGGGCGCGGATTATGGACGATTCGGTCCGGCGCGCCGACTGTCTCAGATCAAGAATAGCGCCCCGGCGGTACTCCGAACCGCACCGTTGGGCGATTCGAAATGCGTACCGGGCGCGGCCGGGAAGGCCGCGCCGCAGTGGTCAGAGCTTGAACTGGCCGACCAGACGGTTCAGCTCGGTTGCCAGACGCACCAGCTCGTCGCTGATCTGCGAGGTCTGGGATGCGTCAGCCGAAGTGGTGTCCGCAATGCGGCTGATGGTCGTGATGTTGCGATTGATCTCTTCGGCAACCGCACTCTGCTGTTCGGCAGCCGTTGCGATCTGGGTGTTCATCTCGTTGATGGTGCCGACTTCGTCGGCGATCACGGCGAGACTCTGGGCAGCCTTCTCGACGCATTGCGAACCCGACCGGGCACGCAGTTGTGCTTCGCTCATGGCCTGCACCGCATTGCGAACGCCGCTTTGCAGCTGTTCGATCATGGCCTGGATTTCTTCGGTGGATTTCTGCGTGCGCGAAGCCAGGGTACGTACCTCATCGGCCACCACCGCAAAGCCGCGGCCCTGTTCGCCGGCGCGTGCCGCTTCGATGGCTGCGTTCAGCGCCAGCAGGTTGGTCTGCTCGGCGATGCCATTGATCACGCCGAGCACCATGTCGATGCTGGCGCTGTCGCTCTCGACCCGCTGGATGACCTGGGCGGCTTTCTCGATCTCGGCGATCAGCACTTCGATACCGTCCAGTGCCTCGGTGGCGACCTTCACGCCGGCTTTTGATTCGTTGTCGGCGCCGGTCGATGCCGTGGCGGTCTGGCTGGCATTGCGTGCCACTTCCTGCACGGTCGCGCTCATCTCGTTCATCGCCGAGGCAACCATGTCGGTCTCGCTGCGCTGCTCGTTGACGGCAGCCAGGGTCTTCTCTGCAACATGGGATACCCGCTCGGAGACATCACTGAGCTGATGGGTAACGCCCGCGACGGCCTCCAGGCTATGGCGGAACTTGCCGATCATGCGGTTGAAGGCATCGCCCATCGCGCCGATTTCGTCCTTCGCACCCACCTCGACGCTAAGGCTGAGGTCTTCGTCCTCGGCCATGGTATTCATGGTGTGGCGCATGGCAGTGATGCGGCGGATGATGACGTGGCGCACGGTCAGGCACATGACCACCACGCCGATGAACAGCAGCAGCAACTGAATCCCGCCGCTGATCATGATGTTGCGATCGACTTCCTGGTCCAGCGCCTTGAGGTCATAACTGATGCGCACAGCGCCCATTACCGTGTTCTCGCCAACCTGGTGGCAGGTCAGGCAGTTGGTACCGCGGTAGTCCGCGTGGGCCAGGATGGGATTGATGACGGTCAGCACACGGCCACCGTTCTGCTTGTTGACCTCGATGATCGCCTCGCCGCTCAGCGCGCGGCGATCCAGCGCGTCGGCCGGGGCCTGGTGGTCATAGCCAGGGCCGAACACCTTGGTGACTTCTTCCCCGCGGATGATGCGCGCATCGATAACGCCTGGGCGCGCGAGGATCTTGTTCCGCAGCACCTCTCGCTGAGCCATGGTGCCGGTCAGCATCATGGTGTTGATGCTATCGAAATAGGAGTCGGCGGCATCCTTGGTCTGCTGCTCCACAACCTGGAGCACGAGCCGCTTCTCCGTACTGGCAGAGAAGAACAACGAGGCAGACATGATCGCCACCAGGACCAGCACCAGGGCCAGGTTGATCTTTGTCTGCACGGACATTTGTCGGGAGGCGGAGCTGTTGTTCATGGTTTTCCTTAGTACTACTGCCACGCGGGGTCAGCTGCCATTGCAGCACTGCTGCGCTGCCGATACTTGCGGCGCAGCATTGAGCAGGCAGTCACCTGCTGATATCGGCGTGCTGTGCGTATTCTTGAAACCAACCGCAGGTGATAGCCATGCGCCATTATTGGGCGGCGCTATGGTATTGCTTTTCGGCACGAGAGAAGTGCTTCGGGCGACCGACAACAGTGCAATTGCACATTTCCCTGATTCAGGTCATGGGTCGACCGGCTCTCTTTCGGTGCAAGGTGCGACAAAGGTGTAATGATCATTGGCTATGGGTATTCGCGGTTGCGCGTCCGGTTATTCGGCCTCACTGGCACGGTGAAAAAACACCGACAGATGGCTTTACAGAGCGCCCCGACCGCCATTAGCGTGGCGACCCGCCGGAGCAGCGAAACCAGTGCCTCCGACAGGCAGGCACATAATCTGCATCGAGCGTGAATGTCGCTGCGAACCCCGCTGCAAAACGATGGTCGTAGGCTCTACGCCGGCATGGCCGGGCAACATCGCAAGGCAGCTGCTGTTCTCGATGGCAGTGCATCGACTGGAACCTTTATTTCAAGGACTCACATGATCAAGAAATGCCTTTTTCCCGCTGCCGGATATGGCACCCGTTTTCTTCCTGCAACCAAAGCCATGCCCAAGGAAATGCTGCCGGTGGTGAACAAGCCCCTGATTCAGTACGGGGTTGAAGAGGCACTGGCGGCGGGGCTGAACCAGATCGCGATCGTCACCGGGCGTGGCAAGCGCTCGCTGGAAGACCATTTCGACATCAGCTACGAGCTGGAGCACCAGATCCGCAACACCGACAAGGAAAAGTACCTTGTCGGTATTCGCCGCCTGATCGACGAATGCAGCTTCTCCTACACCCGCCAGGTGGAGATGAAGGGCTTGGGGCATGCGATTCTCAGCGGCCGCCCGCTGATCGGCGATGAGCCGTTCGCCGTGGTCCTGGCTGACGACCTTTGCATCAACCTCAATGGCGATCCGGTCCTGGCGCAGATGGTCAAGCTCTACAACCAGTTCCGCTGCTCGATCGTTGCCATTCAGGAAGTGCCGCCGGAAGAGACCAGCAAGTACGGTGTGATCGCCGGCGAGATGATCCGCGACGATATCTACCGCGTCAGCCACATGGTCGAGAAGCCCAAGCCGGAAGATGCGCCGTCCAACATGGCGATCATCGGTCGCTACATCCTGACTCCGGACATCTTCGATCTGATCGAGCAGACCGAGCCGGGCAAGGGCGGTGAGATTCAGATCACCGACGCGTTGATGCGCCAGGCTCAGGATGGTTGCGTGCTGGCGTACAAGTTCAAGGGCCAGCGCTTCGACTGCGGTAGCGCCGAGGGCTACATCGCGGCGACCAACTTCTGCTACGAACACTTCTACCTGACCGGCAAGGCGTTCTGAAGCAATTGGGCCACCTAAGGGTGGCCCAGTCACTTCCGGGCCTGCTTCAAGGCTCCGGCATATCCTCGGCACCCGGTCCAAGCGGCTGCCCGTAGCTGAATTCGACATAGTTGCCCGCAGGATCGCGCAAACCGCAGTAGTAGCCCACCGGATAGGGTTCGTCGCGCGGCTCCCATATCAGACAGCCTTCCCTGCGCGCCAGGTCGGCAACCGCATCCACTTCCTCTCGACTGGCCAGCGCGAAGCCGAAATGGCTGTAGTCGTCCATCGCCAGCGATCGATCCTTGCCGCCCGGCATCATCACGAAGATGAACTCGCGCTCTTTTCCAGGCTCCGCCATCCAGACGATGCGTGAGCCCTTTCCGGGGCGCTCGTGAAACACGTGCATGCCGCAGAAGTGCTCATAGAACGCGATACAGGCGTCCAGATCGGGCACGTGCAGAGCCAGGTGGGTGAGGGTAGGGCGCATGCGGCACTCCTTCGGTGATTCAGGCCGAAAGCCTGGGTTATGCTGTTCGCTACAGAAGGAGACAACATTACATGGCTTACGACTTCGATCTATTTGTCATCGGTGCAGGTTCCGGTGGCGTGCGTGCGGCGCGCTTCGCTGCAGGTTTCGGCGCGAAGGTGGCGGTTGCGGAAAGCCGTTACCTGGGCGGTACCTGTGTCAACGTCGGTTGTGTGCCGAAGAAGCTACTGGTCTACGGCGCGCATTACGCCGAAGACATTGGCCAGGCACAGGGCTACGGCTGGACCATCGACGGCGCGACCTTCGACTGGAAGACCCTGATTGCCAACAAGGACCGGGAAATCCAGCGACTGAACGGCATCTACCGCAGCATCCTGGTGGATAGCGGCGTGACCCTGCTGCAAGCGCATGCGCGTCTGGTCGATGCCCATACCGTCGAAGTCGAGGGCAAGCAGTACACGGCCGAGCACATCCTGATCGCCACTGGCGGCTGGCCCCACGTGCCGGCGATCCCGGGGCGTGAGCACGCCATCACGTCCAATGAAGCTTTCTACCTCGAATCCTTGCCGCGACGCGTGCTGGTGGTCGGTGGTGGCTATATCGCCGTCGAGTTCGCCTCGATATTCCATGGCTGCGGTGCCGATACCAAGCTGCTCTATCGCGGTGAATTGTTCCTGCGCGGTTTCGATGGCTCGCTCCGCGATCACCTGAAGGACGAGATGATCAAGAAGGGCGTGGATCTGCGGTTCAACGCCGACATCGTGCATATCGACAAGCAGGCCGATGGCAGCCTGCTCGCGACGCTGGAAGACGGCCGCACGCTGGAAGCGGACTGCATCTTCTACGCGACAGGCCGCCGTCCGATGCTGGACAACCTGGGGCTGGAAAAGGCCGGCGTAGCGCTGGATGCCCGAGGTTTCATTGCCGTTGACGATGAATACCGTACCTCGGTGTCTTCGATTCTGGCGATCGGCGACGTAATCGGTCGCGTGCAGCTGACACCCGTCGCACTGGCTGAGGGCATGGCCGTGGCGCGGCGGCTATTCAAGCCGGAGCAATATCGCAAGGTCGATTACACGACCATCCCGACCGCGGTGTTCAGTCTGCCGAACATGGCAACTGTCGGGCTGACCGAGGAGGAGGCGCGCGAGCAGGGCTACAAGGTAACGATCTTCGAAAGTCGTTTCCGGCCGATGAAGCTGACCATGACCGATAGCCTCGAGCGCAGCCTGATGAAGCTGGTGGTGGATGCTGAGACCGACCGTGTGCTCGGCTGCCATATGGCGGGACCGGATGCCGGCGAGATCATGCAGGGGCTGGGCGTGGCGCTGAAGGCCGGGGCCACCAAGCAGGTGTTCGACGACACGCTGGGCATCCACCCGACGGCCGCCGAAGAGTTCGTCACCATGCGCACACCGGCGGCGATCTGAAAGCATGCTGGCAGCCGCCTGCGGCGGCGCGCCAGATCACTCAGTGATGATGCCCTGGCGCAGCTCCGCCGGCAGCCGGGGCGTCTACCTCGATGCTCACCTCGGTGGTGATCTCGCCGCCGTCCTCGAACTGCAGCGTCACCGGGAAGCTCTCCCCAGCCACCAGCGGCTGCTTGAGCCCGAACAGCATCACGTGATTGCCACCCGGCTTGAACTCCACCTTGCCAGCTGCGGGCACGTCGACCGCCTCGACCTGCTGCATCTTCATCATGTCGCCCTGATGCACATGGGTGTGCAGCTCGGTCTTTTCGGCCCGTGAGGTCTGCGCGCCGATCAGGCGCTGTGGCTGCTGACCACGATTTTCCAGTATGAAGTACACCGCGCCAGTCGGAGCGCTGGGCGGCATCGCCCGCGACCACGCCTGGCTGACAGCCAGCTCGCTGGTGGCCGCTTGTGTCGAAGCCTGGTGGTCGTGGTGGTGCTCCTGCGCAAGGGCAGGCAAGCAGAGTGCCGCAAAAGTACCAGCGGCCAGTAAGCGAAGCAGCATGAGAGAACTCCCGTTCTGTTGAGATGCGCCATATTACGCCGCTGGCCCTGCAGCGGTACGTCTGGGTAGTCGACTTGTCGGTCGGCCATGGCTTGTGTGCCGCGCGATGGAGAGGAGGGTGCAGCAATTTGCCACAGGCATGTTTGTGACACTATATTGCGACGCCTGCACTTGCAGCCGTCGAGGGTTTCTGTAGCACCTGGTTTTTCTGAACGAAGCGTTTATCAAGCGCGGCTGATCGGCTTCATGCACCAAGTGATTGCTCCGACCCTGGTGCTCGGCCATGATCGGCGGCCGCACAGACAAGCTCGGTACTCCCGGCCATCAGAAGTCGGGGCAAACCGATCAATACACTTTCTTTTTCACGCCCCGACGATTTTTGGGGCATACGAGCTTGTCGTTTCTTGCAAAGCGCAGGACGCGTCATGTGTTTATACGGACATGATTTATATGAGTTCTGGAAAGTTCGGATTTCTTCCCACCTGCCTGTCTGTCGTCGCCCTTGCAGCTATTTTCACTACCGCCTGGTGGCTTCATCCTGAGCGAGCGGTTGCCGGTTTCGCCGTAGCTGGCAGTCCCCATGCGTTGCCGCTTGCCAGCAAGGGGCCGTTTTACAGCACCCGCTTCGCATCCTCCGATCTCGACGAATTTGTCCATGCCTCCTCGGTGACCTCCTTGCCGGATGGTGGCCTGATGGCCGTATGGTTTGCCGGTTCACGCGAAGGGGCTGCGGATGTTCAGGTGCGCGGCGCGCGATTCGACGCGATTGCGGCGGAGTGGGGCGACGAACTGGTCCTGGCAACTCGCGAGTCGACCCAGAAGGCGACCCAGAAGCACATACGCAAGCTCGGCAATCCGGTCATTGCGCTGGCTCCCGACAACAGGCTGTGGCTGTTCTATGTGTCGGTATCGATCGGTGGCTGGGCTGGAAGCGCCATCAACGCCATGTATTCGGATGATCTGGGAAAAACCTGGTCGACTCCCAGGCAGCTGATCACCACCCCCTTCTTGAACATCAGCACACTGGTGCGCAATGCCCCGGTATTCCATCAGGACGGCACCATAGGGCTGCCCGTCTACCACGAGCTCCTCGGCAAGTTCGCCGAGTATTTGTACATCAGCCCGAACGGCGAGGTGACCGGTAAAAGTCGAATCAGCAAAGGCAACGATTCACTGCAACCAACAGTGGTGCCAATGGACGAGCAACATGCCGTTGCCATGCTGCGCTATGCAGGTGCCAGCCATCATCGCGTGCTCGCCAGCCGCACCGCGGATGCCGGCAGAACCTGGAGCAAGCCTTATCCGATCGACCCGGCCAACCCCAATTCCGCGCTCGCGGCGGTGGCCACGCCCAATCATGGCCTGCTGGTTGCCCTGAATGATCTGGAGGACGGACGTTTCCGTCTTCGCCTGATGGAAACCGACTCGAGCCTCGATCTCTGGAAGCCGGTGATTGACCTGGACGAATCGCCTGACCCGGAGGGCAACCCGTTCACCCCGGAGGTATATCGGGAAATCATCGGCGACAAGTTTCGCCTTTCCAGCGGGCCGCGGCGGCTATCGCTGGTAGACGAGTTTCTGACAAACCTGGATAAGCGCGTCTGCAAGACCCATGGCTGCGATTTCGAGTACGAGTATCCCTACTTCATCAGGAGCGCCGACGGTCTCTACCACCTGGTCTATTCCTGGAACAACACATTCATCAAACACGTCAGCTTCAATGATGCCTGGCTACTGGAGCAGCTCTGATGCCTGAACTCTGGCAAGCGCATCTGACCTTCGGGTTACTCGCTTTCATCGTCACGCCTGGATTTGGCTTCGGCCGAGGGGTTCAAGGGCTTCGCCTTTTCCTCCTGCTGGGGATCAGCTTCATTCCTGTGGACGGTTTGTCACTGGCCGCCTACATGCGCAGCTTCACTGATGACGTGGCCATCACGACGCTGGTGGCGCTGGCATTTTTCGCGGCAGTGCGCTTGGGACTGATGGCGATGCCGCCGCAGAACGCGCACGTGCAATTGTTGATTGTGATGGCAGGGCTGGCGCTTTTTCTCTACCCGGCAACGATGGGCCTGTCCTATCTGGACCCCTATCAAATCGGTTACGCCCCCCGCCCGCTGATCGCAGTGGTGGGCGTGCTTGCCCTGGGATTGCTGCTGCTCAATAACTGGCTGGGCGCTTTCATGCTTGGCCTTGCCACCTTGGCGTTCAGCCTGGGGATCAAGCCGTCGCCCAATTACTGGGACTATCTGCTAGACCCCTTCATCGCCTTGTTCAGCTGCGGGGCGTTGCTTGTCTATGCCTGCAGGGCTCTCGTGCGCAAGCCAATGCCCGCGTGACGAAAATTACTCCAGCCGACCTGTGATGGCTCGGCTGCGCTATTTGACGATTCGATAGATTCGAGGTTGGGACAATGGGTTGGCTTCAGTCGCGGCGCCTGCATTACTGGTTCGGTGCAGTCGGGATTCTGTTCATTGCGCTCGCAGCATTACGCGGGATTTTCTTCGTCGGTTTTTCCGGACTGGCGCCCAGCACGCTCGGCACGGTCGATGCCGTACCCGAAACGCTCGGAATCGGCCTGCGTTTCGACCTTCGTCTGGCGATCCTGTTGATGTTGCCGATCGCGCTGTTGGCGTGGCTGCCGGTCTGGAATCTGACCCGCTCCCGCGTCCTTCGCTGGGTGGCGCGGCTCTATCTGGCACTGGCGCTTGGTGCAGTGCTGCTGGTCTACATCATCGATTTTGGCCACTACGCCTATCTCGGGGTGCGCATCAATGCCACCGTGTTGCGCTTTCTGGAGGACGCGCAGATCTCCACCGATATGGTCTGGCAAACCTACCCCGTGGTCTGGATCACCCTTGGCTGGGCGGCGGCAACCGCTCTGGTCTGGTGGCTGCTGCTGCGCTTCGAGCGGGTCACGCTGGATCGTCCGGCAAAGCGAATCAGCCGGCTTTCACTGATCTGGGGTAGTGCGCTGATGGTGGTGGCTGTCTTCATCGCCATCCTCGGGCGTTTCGACAATATCAACCTGGAAAACCCCGTGCCGCTGCGCTGGAGTGATGCTTTTTTCTCGGGCGACAACCAGATCGCAGCCCTTGGCCTGAATCCGGTGATCTTCCTCTACGACACGCTGAAGGTGCCCAATCAGCCGTATGACCGGGAACAGGTCAAGGCCCATTACGATGTCGTCAGCCGTTACCTAGGCGTCGACCAGCCTGATGCGAAAACGCTTAATTTCAGCCGGGAGCAGGGCGTTCAACCCTATGCGATTGACGGAAAGCGGCCGAATGTCGTCTTCGTCATGCTCGAATCCCTGGGAACCACCGCGGTGGGCGCCTACGGCAATCCGCTCAATCCAACTCCCAATATCGACCGGCTGGCCAAGCAGAGCTGGTTCTTCAAGAACTTCTACGTGCCCGTGACCGGCACCGCGAAGACCGTTTGGGCGAGCATATCCGGCGTACCAGACGTTTCCCGGCAGGAAACCGCGACGCGCAATCCGCTGATCACCCGTCAACACAGCCTCGTCAACGCGCTGCAGGGCTACGACAAGTACTACATGATTGGCGGCAATTCTGGCTGGGCCAATATGAATGCCCTGATCCGCCAGAGCATCGACGACATCCAGCTATATGAAGAGCGCCACTGGAACTCTCCGATGGTGGATGTGTGGGGAATCTCCGATCTGGACCTGTTCAAGGAAAGCGACCGGCTGCTGCGAGAGCAGGGGGAGGGCAAGCCCTTCTTTGCCTATATCCAGACGGCGGGCAACCATCGTCCGTTCACCATACCCAAGCAGAACGACGGCTTCGAAGCCCTCGATCTGCCTTTGGAAAAGGTGCAGGGTGCCGGTTCCCGCAGCGTGGCGCAGTACAACGCGGTCCGCCTTCTGGATTTCAACATCGGCCGCCTGATGGAGATTGCGAAGAAAGGCGGCTGGTACGACAACACCATCTTCGTCATGTTTGGCGACCACAACACGCGCATCGCTCAGATTCCGCACATGCTGCCGGCATACGAAAAGCTGGGGCTCGAGAGCAATAACGTTCCGTTGTTGATCCATGCGCCCAAGCTGCTGGAGCCACGAGTGATCGAGGAGGCCGTGGGTCTGGCCGATCTGCTACCGACCGTACTGGGCATGGCCGGCATGGAGTTTCGCAACGGTGCGATGGGACGCGACATCCAGCAGCCGGCTCCTGAAGGGGAGCGAGTGGTTCCACTCGTGCTCCGCGAAGGCACGTTCCCGCTGATTGGTGGCGTGACCAAGGACTTTCTTCTGCAGATGCAGCACGACGGCAGCCAGCCGACCCTGCACGAAATTGCATCACCGGAGCCTCTGGTCGACGTAGCCGACCGGTATCCCGAGGAATTCCAGCGACTTGTCGCCCTGACACGGGGTCTGCACGAGACATCGCGTCTGATGCTCTATCAGAACGTCAGGAAGGACTGAGTTCCAGGGCGGTGACTGCCTATCCGCGAGCTGTCTGACACAGTGCGCGGATGGGCAGATCGGGCGAACATTAGCGTCAAGTTACAGCGCCAGGCTCAATAGAGAATCATCACCCAGGTGACCGCTACCATCACCAGCGACAGCAGTTGCGCCGCGCTGCCCATGTCCTTGGCGTTCTTGGAAAGCGGGTGCAGTTCGAGCGAGATTCGGTCGATTGCTGCCTCTATCGCCGAATTGACGAGCTCGACCACCAGTGTCAACAACGGCACGATCACCAGTAACAAGCGTTCGATTCGGCTGACGTCAAGCGTGAACGCCAGTGGTATCAGGACAGCGTTGAGCAGCAGCAGCTGTCTGAAGGCAGCTTCGCCGGCAATCGCAGCACGGATACCTGCAATGGAGTATCCCAGCGCTCTCAGGATTCGCCTGAGACCTGAGTGCCCCTTGAGCGATTGCGCGTTGAGTTCTTCGATGCTGCTCATGTTCAACTTCCTGGCAGAATTGTGGCGAGTATAAGCATCCCGCGGCAGAGAGCGCGTGCTGATCGTGGCAAACGAATACCAGAGAGGGAAAGGACCAGAAGGTGGCGATGGCAAAGCACGGCCATTACCTACCACAAACGAAATTTAACATAATATAGATTATGCGAAGCGCCCAGTAAGAGCACGGTGGCCGCCAGGGCATGCTGTGCGAACGCTGAAGGCGCTACTGCTAGGCGTCAGCAATAACGTTTCAAGCAAGCAGGAACTAGACAGCGATACGCTACACGGAATGCACCTACCCAGCCCCCTAAAGGGGGCCCGGCAGGTGCATACAAAGCAGCAGCACGGCGGCTAAACCGTGCCATGTGAGAACTGAACATCTGCAGCAGCATGAGCGGGCTCAGTGGTCGTAGTGCGTGCTCTGGCGGGCAGCGTGCGGATACGGGGTGCTCGCTAAGACCGGTAATAGAAATTACCGGTGCTAAGCCAAAACCTGCCAATACCCTAATCAGGGGCTTAGAAGCCCCAAATATGAGTAAGCCGATCAATCGTCAGTGAAGAACATCAAGGACGGTCAGGCTGGAAACGCCGACATACTCCGAAAACTCGAAGCCGTCCTGCTGGATCAGCAGACTGCTATCGATTCCGTGCTCAATGCTTCCGATCGAAACAGCTAAAACTCGGCCTGTTGAGATATGAGATTCAAGCGGGTCACCGTCACCCTCACATGTCTCGGTGTCAGAAAGGATGAGCTCAGCAAAGCGGATGTGCTTACCAACCAGAACGAGCGGGTGAACGAACGTTTTACCCCTAATTGAGCATGATATTTTTTCAAGTTCAGGCATGGTAAGCAGGCTTTTGGAAGAACCATCAAAACCGCTTGAGACAGTTGTTTCAGTAGAATTGAGCGCAGCCATTTCGATCCCCTATAGATCGTTTTTGGTAAGCAGGCAGGGGTGGTTGCAGCCACCCTTCCCTGCGGTTCAGATTTGCTGTTTTTGAAGTGAAACTATCTCGCCAGCAAATGGTTTGCCGATATCGAGACCAATCTTCCTGAGGCGCGCTCGATGCACCTTAACGGCGCTCTTGGAAAGGTCGAACTCAACACCCTCCATCCATTGAATGGCATAAACAAGCGTCGCATTCGCAGCTGAGAAGCTCTTCACGATGCCTTTTTCTAAAAGCAGTGGCTGAATCTCAAGCAGCCTTATCGGCACAGGATATCCTCGCTTAAGGTAGTCCAAATAAGTATGGACTTCCATACTTTAGAAGCTCTAAGCAGAAGAAGCAAGCGCCGGGTTTGTTAGAGAAAAAGTCTGGGATTTCATACCAAATTGGGGGTGTTACAGCACCCCCACCGCCGACCAACTGAAAAGCGCTGCTGAAACCGGGCAACTGTCGTGACCTGACCAGAGACGGTGCTGAAGGTCTTGGGAGAGCGGCAGAGAGACGCCCGGAGCGGTTCCGTTTGGGCAGATCGGGGCGCGGGTTGAGGTAGTGGCGGGACAGTAGAGCGAGGAACGCGAAAAGCCCCTGGCGAGCCGTTGAGGCCGTCGGGGGCTTTTTCGTTGGCGGGAGATCGGCCGCTGCGCGGGTATCGTCGCGGTAACGGCGATGCAATCAGTCCAGGGCGTGCAGGCGACTAATCGCCGCGAGCGGCGAGGTCGAGGCCAGCAGGACAGGTCAGAGGGATGATTTCGAATCGCAGGAGGCAACGATAGGCATGAGCTTATCGTCGATCCACTGGAACCACTCTGAATTCGCTTGTGATCTGCCAGCGACATAACCGAGCCCGATCATCACTAAGCAGAGAGCGACCAAAAACCAGATACGGAGATCAGCCATCGATCAAGTCTCCTTGCCCGGTCTTTTCGAGAAGCTGAGCCGCCGAGGAGCGGGCCTGTTCGATGATGTTGCGGAGCCGGCGAATCTCGGTCCGCTGGCTGTCGATGACTTCGTGGAGTTCCTGGTTCTTGTGATACAGGTCGAAGGCATCGAGAGCGGCCATTTTGAATGCCTTGCTGGCAACCTTCTGGCCGTATTGCATCTTGAGGCGGTCGCCCTCCTCGTTGGTTACGTCGAATTTGATAAGCATTTTGGTACCTTTCCTTTCAACCAGGTTCGTTCCTCGAGGAGGGAAATGGTACCAAACCATCAGAAGCATTCCTAGCGATTGGTACCATTTGTTCGCCCTGGTGCGATCGGAGATCCGCGAAAATGGTACCAGTCGCCTCGCATAATCCGCCGTTATGTTACGCCTGCCCTACGGGCTGCGCTGGCCGCAGGATAGTCCCAGCGCACCGGCTCAACATAACGCCGAGCCTCAATTATGCGAAACACGACCTTACGCCTTAGGCGTTACCCACCACCAGATCACCTCAAGCTTTTCGCCTCAATATCTCCAAAGCGCTTCAGCTTTCGGGTGAATCCTTTGCCTGCGCATGCTGGCTGTTCGGCTGACTAGTTTCCGCATTCCGAAACGCCGAGCGAAATTCGCTGGGTTTGAGTCCGGTCTGCTTGCGAAAGAAACGGCTGAAGTATGCCGCGTCGTCGAACCCCAGGTCGCGGGCGATCTGCTGGATGTCGAGCGTGGTATACGCCATCTGACGTTGTGCTTCGCGAACGACTCGCTCGTTGATGATCGCAGTCGGTGATTCACCCAGACCTTCGCGGGTGGCTCGGCCGAGTGTGGCTGGCGTGATTCCCAGCGCTTCGGCGTACAGACCAAGCGGCCAATGCTGTCTGAAATGCGTGTCGACCAACTCACGAAACTGAATCAGCAGCTGGGACCGCCTGCCATTGGCTGGGCGAGCTATCGGCACTGGCTGTTCCAGCCGGACGACATGTACGAGCAGCGCGATCAACAATGCGTGCCCCGCGGCGACATTGCCGCGTTCCTGACCGAGCGCTTCCGCCTGGATCAGCTGGATCAGCGGCCATATCGGCTCTTCACCGTCTGCATCCCACGGCAGCGGCACCACTGCCGGACGTTGCATCAAGGCCAGCAGGTCGCTGGACAAAATCCGCGCCATCGACTCCAGCGGTCGCTGTGCTGCCGTGATGACCGGCCCGTCGGTCTCGGGACTGTAGCGAAAGGCATGCACGGTGCGCTGCGGCAGCAGGATCAGGCACGGCGCACCGAAGCCCATGCGGCTGTTCTCCAGAGAAACTTCGCCCTCGCCACTTCGTACATAGACGATCTGCAACAGTGAGTCATGCTGATGCGGCTTGATTTCGCGCTGATGCATGTCGCCGCGTTCGTTGATCCATTCCAGATGCAACAGGTCCTGCCATACGGGCAATGCAGCCTGGCCGTACAAGGCGTAGTTGGGAATGCGTTTGCTCATGAATTCCTGCCGTGGTGCCGGTATCCGGCGCGGAAAAATGCACTAATCGTCCTAGTGGTTGTTCAGTCTGTCATACGTCTTTGACGTTAAATGTAACCATCTGTGTTGCAGCGTGACGGCCGCGCCCTCTCCCGCCTCTGGCCCACGCCCCAAAAAACGAATTCTATGAATATGCCAACCTGGCGCGAATGGCTGTTTTCGGCCAAGGCGCTGATTGCCGCCCTGCTTGCGCTGTACATCGCTCTGGCGATACCGCTGGAAAACCCTTACTGGGCCATGGCCTCGGTTTACGTCGTGTCGCATCCGTTGTCCGGGGCGACACGTTCGAAGGCGATCTATCGCGCGCTGGGCACGCTGCTCGGTGCAGCCGCATCGGTCGTGCTTCTGCCGACGTTCGCTCAGCAACCGGTGATGTTGAGCCTGGCGATCTCGTTGTGGATCGGCGCCCTGCTCTTTCTCTCATTGCTGGACCGCTCGCCACGCAGCTACATCTTTCTACTCGCCGCCTATACGGTGCCGCTGATCAGTCTCGCCGAGGTCAATCACCCAGCGACCATCTTCGATGTCGCCCTGGCGCGTTCCGAGGAGATTCTGCTCGGTATCGTCTGCGCCAGCGTGGTGAACGCCGTGCTGTTTCCCAGCCGCATCGCGCCGACCCTCGCCGCGAAGATGCACCTGCTGTTGCGCGATGGGCGCGGTGCCGTCAGCCGGATGCTCAATACCCACCACCTGGGCGAAGCCGACCAGCGTGCGCTGAATGCGCTGCTGGTGGATGTGATGGGGTTGGACGCGATGATCAGCCATCTGAGCCACGACAGCGGCAGTCATCTCTCCACTGTCCATGCTCGCGAATTTCGCGCGCGTATGGCGATGTTGATGCCGCAGCTGACCTCCACCGCGGACTCGCTGCACCGGCTACAGGCTGAGCTACAGGGCTTGCTGCCGGAACTGGTGGATTACCTGCAGCAGGTGGATCGCTGGATTCAGTCCGATGCCGAGGCTGGGCACGGCGAGCATCTGCGCGAACGCAGCCTGCAGCTGGCAGCCTGGCTGGGCGACAGCCATCCGGCGCATGCCCTGGCGATCGACAGCGGTCTGCGCCAGCTACGCGCGTTGATCGACCTGTGGCAGGACTGCCTCGACCTCTACCAGCAGTTCCATGAGGGCCATCCCGAGGCGGCGCCGGCGCTGCGCTATCACGTACAGCAACTGGTCGGCGGGCCACGCCACTATGACTACGGCCTACTGGCATTCACCGCGGCTTCGGTAGCGCTGTCGGTGTTCTGCCTGAGCATGCTGTGGTTCGTTTCCGGTTGGGAGCACGGCTATAGCGGCGTGTTCATCGCCGCGGTGGCAGGCTGCTTCTTCGCCAGTCAGGACAATCCGGCGCCGTTCATCAAGTCGTTTCTGGTCGCCACGCTGATCTCCTCTACGGCCGCCGGCATCTACCTATTCGCGTTGCTGCCCAACGTGCACGATTTCGGCAGCCTGGCCATCCTGCTCGCCGTGCCGCTGCTGTTGCTTGGCACCCTCGCCGGTCGACCGCAACACGCCGGGACAGTGATCGTGATTGCGGTGCAGACGATCTCCAACATCACCCTTCAGGACAGCTACCGCGCCGATTTTCAGCTGTTTGCCGACATCGCTCTGTCCACTGCGCTGGGCGTGCTCTTCGCGTTCGTCTGGGCTCGCCTGACCCGGCCGTTCGGTACGCTCTGGGCTGCGCGGCGATTGGTACGCCACGGCTGGCTGAGCCTGGCGGCGCTGGCAGACCTGCGACGTTGGCGCAACGAAGCCGATGATGCCTCGAGTTTCATCGACCGTATCGCCCAGCTGCTGCCACGCCTGGCTCAGCTGGATGACGATCGCTTGGCGCTGAACGACGCCACGCGCGAGCTGCGCGTCGGTTTTCGCCTGCTGGAACTGCTTGAACTGCGGCCGGCACCCGCCATTGAGCAGAAGCTGGAGCCGGTGCTGGGCATGATCCGCGCGCATTTCCTTGCCTGCGCCACCGCGCGTAGCCAACTGCCGACACCAGAGCCCTTACGCGACACCCTCGAGGTCGCATTGCAGGATCTGCAGCGCGATGCTTCGCCCAGCGCACACCAGGCGGCGCAGGTGGTGCACGGCTTGCGACTGGCGCTTTTCGCCGACGCATCGGCCAGCGTGCGTGCCGCACCGGGAGGCCCGCCACCCGCAGCCGGCCTCTCCCCCGCTGGAGCGCACGCATGACCGGTCACCTCGATGTGTACGGCGTCTATGTGCCGGTCCTGCTGGTTGCCATGCTGGCCGCCTACGGCGTCAAGAGCCTGCTCGCCACCGTGCTGCAGCGCACCGGCTTCTACCGCTGGGTCTGGCATCCGCCGCTGTTCAACCTCGCCCTGTACATCATCGTGCTCGGGGCCCTGTTCAATCTCCTTCCCCGGATGTGAATCGTGAAGAAATGGATACCCGCCGCCGGCTCGGTGCTGCTGACCCTGCTGGCGGTCGTCATCGCCGTCGTCGTCAGCCTGCACCTGTGGGACTACTACATGGAGGCACCCTGGACCCGCGACGGCCACGTGCACGCCGACATCATTCAAGTCGCACCAGATGTTTCCGGGCTGGTGACCGAACTGCACGTGCGCGACAACCAGAAGGTCAGCCGCGGCCAGGTGCTGTTCGTGATCGACCGGGCACGCTTCGAACTGGCGGTCGACGAAGCCCGCGCCACAGTGCTCGAACGCCGCGCGCAGCTGGACCAGGCGCAACGCGAAGCCAGGCGTAATCGGGTGCTGAAAGACCTGATCGCCGCGGAAACCGTCGAGATCGGCGACACCCAGGTCAAGCGCGCCGCTGCCGCCCTGGCCACGGCTGAGGCCGCCCTCGGCGTGGCGCGTCTGGATCTCGAACGCACCACCGTGCTAAGCCCGGTGGATGGCTATCTCGGCGACCAGACGATGCGCGTGGGCGATTACGTAAAAACCGGTACGCCGGTGCTGTCGATCGTCGATACCGATTCACTGCGCGTCGAAGGCTACTTCGAAGAAACCAAGCTGCACGCCATCGAGATCGGGCAGCCGGTGGACATCCGCATCATGGGCGAAGCGCAGCATCTGCGCGGCCATGTGCAGAGCATCGCCGCAGGCATCGAGGATCGCGACCGTGTGCGCGGCAACTCGCTGCTGCCGAATATCGACCCGAGTTTCAACTGGGTGCGCCTGGCGCAGCGAATTCCGGTTCGCGTGGTGTTGGACGAAGGCCAGCAGAGCGACATCCGCCTGGTGGTCGGCCGTACGGCGACGCTGTCCGTGCTGCCGTGGTCGCGCGACACATCGGCGACGGTCAGCCAATGAGTCGCGCGGCATACGCACTGCCGTTCGCGCTGACTGCGCTGCTCGCCGCCTGCAGCGCGGTTGGCCCGGACTACCGCGTGCCAGACCAAGCCGTGGCGTTGCAGGCCGCTGCGCAGAAACCCTTCGATCTGGCCGGCAACGAACGGGTCGAACAGGCGCCGCTGCCGGACGACTGGTGGCAGCTCTATGACGACCCGACGCTCGATCAGCTGGTGAGTGAAGCCCTGATCGGCAATGCCGACGTGCGCCAGGCGTATCACAACCTGCGTCGCGCCTATGAGGGCTTCCAGATGGCGCACCACGCGCAGGAGGTCGTGGTCGGCGGCAACGGCTCGGTTGCACGCGGCCAGCTGTCCAGCGAAGCCCTCGCCCTGGAGGAAAAACTTCCAGTGATGAACCTCGCCGACGCCGGCCTCAGCGTGGGTTACCAGCTCGATCTGTTCGGTCAGCTGCATCGCGCCGCGGAAGCTGCGGGGGCCGATGCCGACGTCAGTGCGGCGCTGCTCGACACGGCCCGCATAACTGCTGTGGCCGGGGTGGTACGCAGCTACATGACAGCCTGTCATGCCAGCGAGGAGCTGACGATAGCGGAGCATTCACTGGCGATTCAGCAGCAACAGCTGGATGTCGCCGAGCGCCTGTTCGAGGGCGGTCGTGGCAACGAAGTCGATGTGTCTCGCGCCCACGCCCAGCTGGAGGCTCTGCGTGCCGAGCTGCCGCCATTCGAAGCGAAGAAGGCGGCCGCGTTGTATCAGCTCGCCGCCCTGCTCGGCCGCACGCCCGGAGCCCTTCCCGAGACGGTTACCGCCTGCAGTCACGCACCGCAGCTGCGCCAGGCGATTCCGTTGGGTGATGGCACCGCCCTGCTCAAGCGCCGCCCGGACATCCGTGCGGCCGAGCGCGCACTCGCCTCCGCTACGGCACAGATCGGCGTCGCCACGGCGATGATGTATCCGCAGGTCAGTATCGGCGCTGCGGCCGGTTACACCGGAATGCTCGAACACCTCGGTAATCCGGTAACCCGTCGCTGGGAATTCGGCCCGTCGATCAGCTGGCATTTTCCGACCCGGGTTGATCGCGCGCGCGTTAGCGCCACCGAGGCCGGAGCCGCTGCCGCCCTCGCCCGCTTCGACGGAGTTGTGCTCGACGCACTGCGGGAAACCCAGACCCTGCTCACGCACTACGCTCACGACCTGCATCGTGACCAAGCGCTGCGCGAAGCGCGCGATGCCGCGCGAGACGCCGCGGACCACACGCGCCGGTTGTATCAGGAAGGACGACTGGCCTATCTCGACAGCCTCGACGCCGAGCGCACCCTCGCAACGGCCGAAGCCGCCCTGGCGGCGTCCCAAGCCCAACTGTCGCAAGACCAGGTGAACCTGTTCCTCGCGCTGGGCGGCGGCTGGCAAGGCACGCAAACCGCATCGGCGCACGCTGAAAATCCATCGCCGGGCGTGCCTGGCCAATAACCCAGAGAGGCCTTACTCGATGGACATGCTGCAAGCGATGCGGGTATTCGTCCGGGTAGTCGACGCCGGCAGCTTCACCGCCGCGGCGAAGCTGGCCGACACGTCCACCGCGCAGGTTTCCCGCCTGGTGGCGGAGCTGGAGAACCACCTCCACGCGCGCCTGCTCAACCGCACCACACGGCGGTTGGCGCTGACCGAGGTCGGCGCACGTTTTCTCGAACGTTCGCGCGAGATCCTGGCGCAGCTGGACCAGGCACAGGAGGAAGCCTGCGGGGCCCATCTGACCCCGCGCGGGCGCCTGCGCGTGCACTCGACGACGGGTCTGGGCATCCAACTGCTGGCAGGGCTGGCCGGAAGATACGGTGAGCGCTACCCCGAAGTGAGCCTCGACCTGACCCTTTCGCAACACCAGCCCGATCTGCTGGAAGCCGGACTCGACGTCATCATCACGCTTTCCCGCGAGCTGCCTGATTCGGAGCTGATCGCCCAGCGCTTGGGCGAGGTTGGCAATGTGGTGTGCGCGGCACCCGGCTATCTCAAACAATATGGCGTACCGCAGCAACCGCGCGACCTGCAACAGCACCGCTGTCTGCGCCTGGCGGACCCGGTCTTCGCGGATGAATGGCGCTTCATCGCAGACGGTGCCGAAGACGTGATTCGCCCTGGCGAAGCGTTCAAGGTCAACGTGGCTGAAGCCATGGCCAGCGCGGCAGAAGCCGGCATGGGCATCTGCCTGCTGCCCGACTATGTCGCGGCTCCGGCCCTGCAGCGCGGCGCACTGCTGCGCCTCTTGCCCCGCTATCGTCTGCAGGAAAAGCAGATCCACGCGCTCTACCCGTCCCGGCGTTTTCTCGACGCGAAGATCAAGACCTGGGTCGACTTTCTCGCGCTGGAGCTGCCGCGCGCATTCACCAACTATCACCGCATCCTGCAGGACCCGGCCCATTGGGCCTGATCGATTGTTGCGCGGCGGGTAAAGGTGCTTCACCGCTGGCGCGGTTTTTCCCCACCTGGTCGCTCACTAAAATTGCCGGGTGGCAACGGACACTAGAAGCCAGTCCGCTCCTTCGCCGGTCGAGCGCTCCTTCGATCGGGCGTCCTGCCACCTTTTGGCTGCTTTCCCTCGTGGCAGCCTCGTTTATTTCCCGGCGTCTGCCATCCGGCAGGCGCTGCACGCAAGAAATGCCTGCCCTCGCGCCGTCGCAGCGACTTGGGCCCGCAGGCGCTCTGGAGGTTACCTGTGAACAAACTGATCTGGATTGCCGGCCTGGCACTCAGTGCCCAGCTGGCGTATGCCGCCGATGAACCCAAGGCCTATCAATATGGCGACAAGCTGGACATCGCCAAGGTCATATCGATGGACGTGCCTGCTGGCGGCTGCGAGGTCGTGACCGCCCGGATGACCTATGTGGATTCCAAGGGCGAAACCCACGAAACCACGTACCTGCGCCAGGGCCCGGATTGCCACGATTTCTGAGTCCGGCGCGAGCTGCTACAGCTAAGCGTACGTCGCTTGCAGCACTGGCACAGGCTGTGCGCGGCAGGTCAGGTGCGCGCCGGGATTCGGCAAGCGAACCAGTCGGTTTTGAATCGCGGTTCTGAAAGAGGCAGAACGGTTTCGGCTCTTTTACTGTCCGAGCCCCAGGCGCTCATTACATTCAGGACCGCATGACCATTTCGATTTCAACCTGTCGCACGGCATGCAGCCCTGCCGTTACCCGATCAGTTCCTGGCAACACCCGCCCATTCATGGCGGCAATCGTCGCAGTGGCGTTGCTCGGTCTTGCCGGTTGTGGAACCCAGCAGCCGACGACTCCGGCGCCCAAGCCGGAAGAAGTCCGGGCGAGGATCGCTCGCCTGATCCCCGCCAACATTCCCGATCGTCAGGGGTGGGCTCAGGACATCTACACAGCCTTCGATGCGCTGGATATCCCGCCGAACGATGAAAACATCTGCTCGGTCCTGGCCGTGACGGTGCAGGAATCGACATTCCAGGCAACCCCGCCCGTGCCCGGCCTGGCGAAGATCGCGCGAGAGGAAATCTACCGTCGTGCCGGCCGCCTGCACGTCCCGCGGTTCGTGGTGGATGCGGCGCTGGACGTGAAGTCGCCCAACGGCAAGACCTATAGCCAGCGTCTCGCGGCCGTGCGCACCGAAGAGCAGTTGAGTGCGATCTTCGATGACTTCCTCGGCATCATGCCGCTCGGCAAGCAGTTGTTCGGCACGCTCAACCCGGTCAAGACCGGCGGCCCGATGCAGGTCAGCATCGCCTTTGCCGAAGACCGCAGATGGACCTACCCCTATGAACGGGAAGGCTCGATCCGCGACGAAGTCTTCACGCGCCGCGGTGGCATGTATTTCGGCATCGCCCACCTGCTCGACTACCCGACCAGCTATCGTGAACCGCTGTACCGTTTCGCCGACTTCAATGCCGGCTGGTACGCCAGTCGCAACGCCGCGTTTCAGGCCGCGGTGAGCCGTGCCAGTGGCATCAAGCTGGCCCTCGACGGCGACCTGATCATTCACGGCAGCAGCAAGGCCGGCCAGACCGAGCGTGCAGTTCGCGCGCTGGCAGGCAAGCTGGAAATGAGCGATACGGCGATTCGCAACGCACTGGAGCGCGGTGACACCCATGGTTTCGAGAAAACCGACCTCTATGAAAAGGTCTTCGCACTGGCCGAAAAGCGCGCGGGTAAGCCGCTGCCTCGGGCGGTGCTGCCGGGAATCCGGCTGGAAAGCCCGAAGATCACCCGCAACCTGACCACCGCCTGGTTCGCCAACCGGGTCAATGACCGGCACCTCGCGTGCATGAAGCGCGCCCGCAACTAGTGAGAGCCTGCATAGCCGGCGACCGCTGCATGGCACCACAGTGAAATTGTCACTGGCCCAGGCCGTAGCGCGCATAACGAACGCTACGGCAACCGACCATTGCGAAACGTAGCGCGGCCGTCTGACGGCCGCGTCAATCCGGCTCAGCGCTGGGTGATCGACGTGCTGTTGCCAGTGCCGTTCTGGATGATGGCGGCGCTCGGCGGCGCGGCGAATTCCGTCAGTTGATTGAGCACCGCAATGTTGCCATCGCCGCTCTGGCTGATCGAAGCCGTGCCATAGGCGGCATGTTGCACCACATCGATCTCGTTGGCTGAACCGTTCTGCGCGATGTCGAGCACCGGACCGTCAAAACTCTGGTCAATGTTGACGCGATTGTCGTTGCCGGCCGAGGTCCCTCGAATCGTTCCGGTGCGCGTGCCCTGCCTCGCCGTCAGCTCGTTGCCGATTCCGTTCTGGCTAAAGGTTAGGTTGCTGAACCCCGCCCATTGCACCACTTGCGCACTGTTAGCGCTGCCGACCTGCGCCAGGTTGACCTCGCCCGTGTAGTAACGGCCACCCACCTGGGTAACCGCGGCCTCGTTGAAGGCGCCGTCCTGATCAACGGTGACTCCCCCGCCATAGGCGAACACGTTCTGGTCGATGGTGATCCGGTTGTCGCTGCCGACCTGCTGGGTAGTGGCGGTCGCAGCACCGTTCTGAGTGACTTCGGTGAGATTGTTCGTGCCGAATGTGCGACTTTCCAGCCCGTTGGCATAGAACAGCTGCTCGACCCGATGAGTGTTGCGTGCGCCCTGCTGGTGGATGGTCGCTTGGGAGCCGTTACCGTCGGCCTGCACGACTTCAGCGACATTCTCATCTCCCAGCTGTACGACCGCCGCCGAATGCCCGAAGTTATAATCGCTTGCCTGATACACCGTCGCCTGGTTGCCCATCCCCCATTGGAGGAGCTCCAACTGCGTGGGCTGTAGCGAGGTTTCGCCGCCGCCCTGCTCTACTCGCGAGAAGTTCGCATCCCCTTGCTGCAGCAATAAGGCCGAATTCGAGCCCCCACGCTGCTCGAGGATGACCTCGTTATCGTTTCCGGTCTGGGTGGTTACGGCCTGTGCCGAGGCCAAGCCTGGCAACGAGCCGAGCAGGAAACAGGCGATAAGCGGTTTATGCGCGAACATGCGGGGCACTCCTTTGAATATTGTTGTTGGCCGACAGCATGCTGGCTTTGTCTGGCGCCTCCCTCACCATTACCGCTCCCCTGAACGGGCCGATTGTTTGCCCGGTGGTGCCATCCGCCTATCGCCCTATCGATGTAGACCGACTAGCGTTTAGACGGACGGCGACTTAAGCCGGCATGCCCAGACGTTCGCGCATCTGCGCGGTGATGGTCTGCCTGACCCGCGTCATATCCGCCCAGGGATCGTCGTCGCCCAGTTCCTGCAGGCGCTCCAGCAGATTGCGTACGGTCCAGAGATTGGCGCCCTTGAGGTCCGCCAGTTCTTCGCGGTGGATCGGCACGGAAACCGGCAGGCCCTCGCGGGCACGCACCGAATAAGGGGCGACGGTACTGGCGCCACGGCTGTTGCGCAGGTAGTCGATGAAGATGCGTCCAACCCGGTTCTTCGGCCCGCTGACGGCGGAAAAATGCGACGGCAGCAGCTTTGCCAGGTACTTCGCGATGGCCTGACTGAAGGCCTTCACCTCACTCCAGCCGTGTACCGGATCGAGCGGTACGACGATGTGGATGCCTTTGCCCCCGCTGGTCTTGAGGAACGAGGTCAGGCCGATCTCGTCCAGCAGCGTCTGGGTCAGCTGAGTGGCTTCGAGCATGCTCTTCCAGGGCAGCGCCGGGTCCGGGTCGAGGTCGAGCACAAAGCGATCCGGATGCTCCAGTTCGGGCGCTACCGCGTTCCAGCAGTGCAGCTCGATGGTGCCCATCTGCGCGGCGCCGACCAGCGCTTCGGCGCTGTCGATCACCAGTAACGCACCGTGCTTCGGGTCTAGCGCCGGGTCGAGTTGAGTGATGTGCGGGATGGCCAGTTTGTCGGCGTGCTTCTGGAAGAACAGCTCGCCGGTGATGCCCTCCGGGGCGCGCACCAGGGCCAGCGGGCGTGCTCGCAGCTGCGGCAGGGCCCAGGGCGCGATCTGCGCGTAGAAGCTGGCCACTTCGATCTTGGTGATCCCGCTGCTGGGGTCGATGATCCGCTCGGGACTGGATATCTTGATCCGGCCGCTGCCGATAGCGTCTGTCTGCCGCTGCTCGGCTTTGCTGCTACGACTGGCGGACTTGGCCCGCTCATGGGTAATGGCGTCGGCGGATTTGTCCGAGCGCAGGCCATGGAACACCGAATGGCGGACCACGCCTTGGCGGGTCATCTCCGCGTAGGCAACCTCGCACATCAGTTCGGGTTTGAGCCATTGCGCGCCGCGCACATCAGCAGCAGGTGCCGCCTTGGCCAAAGGACTTTTGTCGGTTTCCAGCTTCTTCAATTGCTTGTGCAGACTTTTCAGCGTGGCCTGATTGAAGCCCGTGCCGACCTTGCCTGCATAGAGCAGCTTTCCACTGTCGTCATGCAGCCCAAGTAACAACGCGCCGAACCCGGTGCGCGTGCCCTTGGGCTCGGTGTAGCCGACGATGATGAATTCCTGCCGGTTGCTGCACTTGATCTTGACCCAGCTGCTGCTGCGCCTGGAGGTATAGGAGCTGCCCGCTCGCTTGCCGATCAGGCCTTCGAGCTTCATCTGGCAGGCACTTTCCAGAATGCTGTCCGGCTGCTCGGTGAAATCCTCGGAGAAACGCAGCAATTCGCTGTCGCTGCCTTCCAGCACCTCACGCAACGCCGCGCGACGCTGTTCCAGCGGCACATCGCGCAGGTCCATGCCGTTCAGATAGGGCACGTCGAACAGGTAATAAAGAATGCTCCCACTGCGTCCGGCTTCGAACGCGTTCTGCAATGCCTGGAAGTCCGGAGCGCCCTCCTCGTTCGGCACCACCACTTCGCCGTCGAGCCAGCCGGATTCAAGCCCGAGTCCGGCAAGCGCGGCCGCCTGCTGCGGCATCTTCGCCGTCCAGTCATGGCCGTTGCGGGTGAACAGCGCGACCTTGCCGGCGTCGATACGGGCGAGCATGCGGTAGCCGTCGAACTTGATCTCGTAGCGCCAGTCGCCGCTCGGCACGGCGTCCACCAGCGTCGCCAGCTGCGGCTTGAAGGTCTCCGGCAATTCGGCCGGGACGGCCCCTTCCAGCTTTACCGCGTCGCTCTTCTTGCGTGACGCTAGCTTTCTTGCCGGCGCCTTGACTGGGCTGGCCGGCGCTTCCGCAACGCGAGCCTTGGCCGGCCCGCGTTTGCGCGGGACCAGCGTGCGATCGCTGAGCACGCTGTTCGGCTCGGCGGTGACGACGTCGTACTCACCCTCCTCGCGCGCGGCCTCGTCACGGGACTTGATGAGGAACCACTGCTCCTTCTTGCCATCCATGTGGGTGCGCACCAGATTCCAGCTGCCGGCGAGCTTTTCGCCCTCGAGGCTGAACTTGAGCTTGCCCTTGCGATAGCCGTCTTGTGGATCACCCTGCGGTATCCACACGCCGCGATCCCAGACGATCACATCGCCCGCGCCGTAATGCCCGGCCGGAATGGAGCCCTCGAACGTGGCATATTCCAGCGGGTGATCCTCCACATGCACTGCCAGCCGGCGAACGCTCGGGTCAAGGCTGGGGCCCTTGGGGATCGCCCAGCTCTTCAGCGTGCCATCCAGCTCCAGGCGAAAGTCGTAATGCAACCGCGTGGCGTCGTGTTTCTGGATGCAGTACTGCAGGCTCTGGACCTTGCGTGACCTGCCGCGCGCCTTGCCCGACGGCTCGGGCGTGGCGGCAAAATCGCGCATGCGCTGGTATTCGTCGAGCGCCATGGCTGACCTCCGGCAATGTCCGGCGATTACTCAAGCTTGCCAGCGTCGGTGGAACTGTCGTCAGCCCCGCCGGGCGTCGAATGCCGGTTCGGGTCAGTGGATTTTTCCTCGCTTCCCGGCTGCGGCTCCACCAGCCGGCCATCTTCGGTCACGGTGCGTCCCTGATGGTCCTGGCGGGTTTCGACTTCCTCCTGCGGCGTCGGATTACCCATGGTGCTGGGGCGTGAACCGGTGTCGTCTCGCGGAGTACCAGCGGGAAACTGGGCCATGGCCGGTAGCGCAACCAGGCCGCTCAGGATCGCCGTAAGCATCGTTTTCTTCATCTCGGTTCTCCGCTGAGGACGACGTACTTAATTTGGTCATCCCCTACTGGTATGAAGTTCAGCAAGGACAGATCGAGCCGTCCGACGGGTTCCGACAAGCGGCACTGGCCGGAAACTGCCGTGTAGAGCAGTTGCCGGACTTAATCCGCCGGGTGGACAGATCGCCGCATTTACAACCGGACAAGCACTGCTACGGTTGAATGACGTCGGGAAAACCAGGGGTGCGCAGCGATCGCTTTACTGCGCTCAAGTCACCTTCCTACATAGGGAGGATTTATGAATACGCGTCTTCCGCTGTTCAAGATCGAAGCGATCCTGCACACCTACCTTCGCCCATTCCAGTGCGAATGCCGCGACGATTCCGACAACTCACTCCGCGTGCGCCTCTTTCAGGAATCGCCGGACGAGGAACTGACCGTTCTCGGCATTTCCTACGATCAGTGCCGCGATGCCGCCAATCTGGTGCGTCTGGCGCAGGAACTGCGCATTGAAATGTGCGTCACGCGTAGCTCGCTGCCCGCCGAAGGCAAACAGCTCAGTCACGTCGAATGAGCCTCGCTTAGCGAGGCGTGCGGACGATCCGGCTGCTGGCGGTCTGGCCGCGCGCCATGTATTTCAGGAATACGTCGTGGCCATAGCTGTGGCTGTGGGTGGCCTTCTGGCGGCCGAAGCGTTGCCAGGCGCGTTCATGGAAATAGAACACCAGGGTGTTGCACAGCGGCTCGATCAGCGCGACCGCCCCGCCGATCACCAGACTTCCGGTGAGGGCATAGACGACGATGAACGCTGTCGCGAAATGCAGCACAGCGAAGGTCAAGGTCTTGAGTAGCGGGCGTTGTCTCATTGCTAGCTTCCACCAGGCGCGCGACGGCGAGTGGTCACGGCATGGCTAATAAGTTGGAGGAGTAATACACCCGGCCGGAGGCAGCCGGGTGCCCGGGCTAGTCGCTTAGCGCTTGGCCTCGACATGCGGCTCGGCTGCACGAGTGAGATAGGCCTGGGTCAGCTCGGCCAGGTGGTCGCGTAGCCAGTCGGCCATGGCCACCTCCTCCACCAGGATGCGCTCGCACACTTCCTTGGTCTGCATGTCACCAACCGCTTCGGCAGCGGCGATGAGGATCTTGTAGGAGGCGATCTCGAGGTTCTCGAACACGTAGCCCATCTGCGCGCCCTTGACGATCTCGTCGTTGACCATCATGCCGCCCATGGCCTGCCCCATCGCCATCATCTTGCCGCCCAGGTCCTTGAGGCCGGAGTAGGACTTGTCATAGCGCTGCAGGCAGCCTTCGATCAGCTTGGCCTGGTTCTGGGTTTCGGTGATGTGCTGTTCGATCCGCGCCTTGAGTTCGGGGTAGTGCTCGATGCGGCTGGCCTGCTTGTTCAGCATGGTTTCGGCCTGCGCCTCCATCGCGTGCGCATCGCGCAGCCATTCGATCAGGCGTTCGGTACGGACGTCATTGCCGGTCTGTGCACTCTGCATGGTTCAACTCCAATCGGGTCAGAAAATCGGGTCGTGCTCTGCAACCCGCTTGGAATTTGTGAAACATCCCGCCCATAGGAGTTCCGCCCACCCGTCCGGCGCACTTCCCGGCTGCGCGCCCTGAACTTTCGCCGCCGGCTGTCTGTCTCTGCCCCAGACCTCTGGCCAACCGGAACGCCCGCTATCGAATTTCCAGCCTTTCTCCTGCAGTGGGATCACTACATCAGCCAGCCGGCACTGCGCACCATAGCCGCGGCGCTGTTCGTGGCGTTGGTCCTGAGTCTCTTCGGCCGGCTGCTGACGGCCCTGACGCTGCGCCTGGCGCGAGCCTTCCTGTTTACCCGGGAGCTGTCCGAGCAACTGGAAAAGCCCGTCCGGCTACTGTTGCCACTGGTAGGGGTGCAGGGCGTATGGACGTCTGCGCCGAACGATCTGCATTTCATCGACGCGGCACGGCATGTCACCACGCTGCTGATAATCGCCACCCTCACGTGGCTGGTGATGCGCTCGCTGCGTGGGCTGCAGCAGTTCATTCAGCTGCGCAATCCGGTGGATGTGGTCGACAACCTTCGCGCCCGCCAGATACAGACGCAATCACGTGTGCTGCTACGCACCCTGACCTTCTTTGTGCTGTTGATCGGCGCGGCGGCCATGCTGATGACCTTTCCCGGTGCCCGCCAGTTCGGTGCCAGCCTGCTTGCCTCGGCGGGCCTTGCGGGCCTGGCGGTGGGCTTTGCCGCGCGGCCCGTGCTGGCCAACCTCATCGCCGGCGTGCAGATCGCCATGACCCAGCCGATCCGCCTGGACGATGTGGTCATCGTCGAGAACGAATGGGGTCGCATCGAGGAAATCACCGGCACCTACGTCGTGGTGCGGATCTGGGATGACCGGCGGCTGATCGTGCCGTTGCAGCACTTCATCGAGAAACCGTTTCAGAACTGGACCCGTCGCGGTTCCAGCCTGATCGGCACGGTTTTCCTTTGGGCCGACTATTCGCTGCCACTGGAACCGCTGCGCGAGGAGCTGCGCCGGCTGTGCAAGGAAGTCCCCGAGCTGTGGGATGGTCGGGTCTGCGTCCTGCAGGTCACGGACACCAGCGAGAAATCCATTCAGCTGCGCGCCTTGGTGAGTTCGCCGGATTCGTCGCGCAACTGGGACCTGCGCTGCCACATTCGTGAAAGCCTGCTGAGTTTCATCCAGCGGCAATACCCGCATTCACTGCCGCAACTGCGCGCAGACCTCAGCGTCGGCCACAAGCCGCGCGTCGATACATCGCAGCCCGAGCATGTCGAACCGGAGCGCCAGCCACCGGTGTGACTAGTCGCCCTCGAGTCCCTCCAGCTTCTTCAGCAACTCGGCGTATTTAATCGGCAGCTGGGTGAGTCCGTGTCGCGCGGCCTGCTTGCGAATCGCGACCCGGTCGCCATCGAACTGCACCGTTTCGCTCACCACCACCTGCCGCTCGCCCCGCATCAGTGCATAGGCGTAGCACTGGGTGCCGCCCTCATCCTCCTGATCATTGTCCGCAACGCCGGTATTCGACACGGCGAGGGTGGCGACGCTGGCGTTCAGCGCACCAATGGCCATCTCACGTGCGACCTCCTCGCTGGTCAGGCCGAATCTCTCGATGGTTTCGAAGTCCACCCCGAGCAGGCGGTTCTTTGCCTTGGGCGAATAGACCACGAAGCCGCTGTCGAGCACCTGGCCGCATCCCGGAATGTCGCCCATCAGCGAAGCCATCAAACCGCAGGTGCAGGACTCCGCGGTGGTCAGCGTGAGTTCCTCGCGTTGCAGAAAGTCAACGACTCGTTCGATCTCTTGCATGTTTTTTGCTCCGACCATTCCAGGTTCAACGCCTTCACGACTCTGTATTCGGAGCAAGTTGGCTGGTTGCGAGTTCCGGCAGTGGTAGTTGATCGGGTTTTCAAGAACTTCTACCGCGACGCCGGGTCTGGTTTCTGGTAGGGCCAGTGAAGCCCCACCTGCCTTCGCGGCAGCTCCGAACTAGATTTCAGCCTGGTCGTGTTCATGGTATGTGACGGTCATCAGATCGTTGCATAGGAGAAATATGCTCGTAGCTGGCGCCGGCACCTGGAACGCCGGGGCTCTGGGGAGATCGTGATGAGTATTGCCGCTGTGAACGCCCTGCCTGTCGGACTACCGAAGGCGCAACCCGCCATACCCCTGGTTACTCGCCCTGCCCTGCAGATTCGCAGTAGCCACGATGACAAACGCAAGATTCTGTTCGTCACCTCCGAACTGACCGATCTGGTCAAGACCGGCGGGCTCGCCGACGTGTCGGCAGCACTGCCCCGGGCGTTGGGCGCACGCCACGATGTGCGCGTGCTGATCCCCGGCTATTCGCAGGTAATCAACAGCGGTCACGCCATCCGCACGGTCGGCTCGCTGGGCGGCTATGCCGAGATTCCCGGCTGCCGCATTGGCCGGATGGACATGCCCGACGGCCTGATCATCTATGTGCTGATCTGCCCGGAACTCTATGAGCGCGAAGGCTCGCCATACGGTGACGCCGATGGCAACGACTGGCCGGACAATCCGGTGCGTTTCGCTCGCCTCGGACTGGCCGCTGCGGAAATCGCCGCCGGTACGGCCTGCATCCGCTGGGCGCCCGAGCTGGTGCACGCCCACGACTGGCCAGCCGGTCTGGCGCCCGCCTACATGCACTGGCGCGGGTTGAACACACCCAGCGTCTTCACCATTCATAACCTCGCCTACCAGGGCAACATCGACATGGCGCAGCGGCGCCTGCTGGGAATCCCCGCCGAGGCCTGCGACCCGGAGCGCATGGAGTTCTACGGCAAGCTGTCCCTGCTCAAGGCCGGGATCGCCTATGCCAACCGTGTGACCACGGTGAGCGCTACCTACGCCGAGGAAATCACCACGCCGGAGTTCGGTTGCGGCATGGAAGGCTTTCTCAGCATGAAAGCCCGCCAGGGTCTGCTCAGCGGTCTGCTCAACGGCATTGACGAAAGCTGGGAGCCAGAAAGCGATCCCTATCTGGTGAAGGGTTTCAGTGCGCGTAACTGGGCAGGCAAAGAGGCCAATGCCGCGTATATCCGCGATTCGTTCGGTCTCGAGCAGTGCCATGCACCGCTGTTCGCCGTGGTGTCGCGCCTGGTGCACCAGAAAGGTGTCGACCTGACCCTCGGCGTGGCCCATGCCATCGTCGAAGGCGGCGGCCAGCTGGCGATACTCGGCCAGGGCGATCACCAGATCGAGCATCAGGTTCGCCAGCTCGCCGCCCAGTACCCCGGCCGTGTCGCGGCCCACATCGGCTTCAACGAAACCGATGCGCGCCGCCTGTTCGCCGGCAGCGATTTTCTGCTGATGCCCTCGCGCTACGAGCCGTGCGGCCTCAGCCAGATGTATGCCCAACGCTATGCCTCATTGCCCGTTGCACGTCGCACCGGCGGGCTGGCCGACTCCATCGATGACGGCATCACCGGGTTCCTGTTCAACGAATCCAATGTCAGCAGCTACCGGCAGGCCGTCCAGCGGGCGCTGGCGATCCATCAGCATCCTCAGCTGCTGGCCGCCATGCGTTGCCGGGCGATGGGGGCCGGCTTTTTCTGGCGTCACGCCATCGAACCCTATGACGCGCTGTACCGGAAACTGCTCGGAGAGCGCCGCGAGGTTCGTCTTTTAATCTGAAGAGGTCGTTCAATGCAGAAGCAGCGTGCCCATATCGGGCATCACGGGCCGGAGTTGCTGGAAGACGGGACCACCCGCTTCCGACTCTGGGCGCCCGATGCGCAAAACGTCAGTCTGATCGTTGTAGGCGCACAAACGCTGCCGATGACCGCCACTGAAGAAGGCTGGTACAGCATCGATGCCCCTTACGGGGCCGGTACGCTCTACCGGTTTCTCATCGACGACGAACTGCATGTGCCCGACCCCGCCTCGCGGGCGCAGGCGGGTGACGTGCATGCGCCGAGCCTGGTGGTCGACACCCATGACAACTATCTGTGGCGCAACAGCAGCTGGCTCGGTCGCCCCTGGCACGAGACGGTGCTGTACGAAACCCATGTCGGTCTGTATGGCGGTTTCGCCGAGATGGAAAAGCACCTCGCCGGGCTTGCCGAACTCGGCGTGACGGCCATCGAACTGATGCCGATCTCCGAGTTTCCCGGCGACCGCAACTGGGGCTACGACGGCGTTCTGCCCTACGCGCCGGAAGCGGCCTACGGCAGTCCGGAAGAGCTCAAGCATCTGATCGATACCGCCCACGGCCTCGGCCTGATGGTGTTTCTCGATGTGGTCTACAACCACTTCGGCCCGGACGGCAATTACCTCGGCCGCTACGCCAAACACTTCTTTCGCCACGACCAGCAGACGCCCTGGGGCGATGGCATCGATTTCCGCCGCCGCGAAGTCCGCGACTTCTTCATCGACAACGCGCTGATGTGGCTGATGGACTACCGCTTCGACGGGCTGCGCTTCGATGCCGTGCATGCCATTCCCGACCGCAGCTTCCTCACCGAACTGGCCGAGCGCGTGCACACCACCGTGGAACCCGGTCGCCATGTGCATCTGGTGCTGGAGAACGAGGACAATCGCTCCAGCCTGCTGACCCAGGGCTTCACCGCGCAGTGGAACGATGACGGCCACAATGTGCTGCATGCGCTGCTCACCGACGAAAGCCAGGGCTATTACGCCGACTATCACCAGGACGCGACCAGCAAACTGGCGCGCTTTCTTGGCGAAGGCTTCGTCTATCAGGGGCAGAACAACCGCCGTGGCGAATCCCGTGGCGAGCCCAGCGCGCACCTGTCACCGACCTCGTTCGTGCTGTTCCTGCAGAACCATGACCAGACCGGCAACCGCGCCTTTGGCGATCGCCTGGTTACGCTGGCCGATGCCGACGCGCTCAGGGCTGCCACCGTCGTCCTGCTGCTTTCCCCCATGGTCCCGCTGCTGTTCATGGGCGAGGAATGGGGCTCGCGACAGCCTTTCCTGTTCTTCACCAGCCATCACGGCGAGCTGGCCGATGCAGTGCGTGAAGGCCGCCGCAACGAATTCGCCGAGTTTTCCGAGTTCGCCGACGAAGCCACCCGCGAGCGCATTCCCGATCCCAACGCCGTATCCACGTTCGAGCAGTCGCGGCCGGACTTCGGTGCACAAACGCAACCTGGGCACGCCGAGTGGCATGCGCTGTACCGCCAGCTGCTGAGCATCCGCCATGCCGAGATCGTGCCGCGCCTGCCCGGTAGCGCCTTCCTCGGTTGCAGCGTGCTGGGCGATGCCGCTGTGCTTGCACGCTGGCAGCTGGGTGATGGCAGTCAGCTGCGCCTTGAGCTGAACCTAGGCGAACAAGCCGCTCTACTGCCCGCCTCGTCTAGCGCCGCGCAGCTGCTGTTCGCCAGCCGCGCCTTGGATGCCACGCTCGACCAATTGCCGCCTCGTATGGCCAAGCTGTATCTGGAGAAAGCCAAATGAGCGACGAATCCCTGATCCGCCTGGCGGAAGCCGCCGGGCTCTCCATCGACTGGGTCGATGCCGACAACCGCGAACAACGGGTCGAGCCGGCCGTACTGCGCGACGTGCTGACCTGCCTCGGGCTGGCGGCGGAAACCGATGCAGATATCGAAGCCAGCCTCGAGATTCTCGCGCACAAGAACAACCACGGCGGCGTGCCGCCGCTGCTGACCTGCGATCAGCACGCTGCACTGGACCTTTCCGCCTACTTTCCGGCGACCAGTCGTTTCGAGTTGCAGGCAGAAGATGGCGGTGTTCAGAAGGGCACGCTCGACAACCAGGCACGCCTGCCAGCCATCGACACGCCCGGCTACTACCGGCTGACCATCGACAAGTATCAGCTGACCGTGGCTATCGCCCCGCTCTCCTGCCCCACAGTCGCCGAAATCGCCGGGGCGGACGCCTGGGGCCTGACGGTGCAGTTATACGGGCTGCGCCGCGCGGACGATGGTGGTCTGGGCGACACCCAGGCACTGGAGGCGCTGGTCAGCAACGCCGCTGCCCACGGAGCCGATGCGCTTGGAATCAGCCCGGTGCACGCCATGTTCGGCGCGCATATCGACCAGTACAGCCCTTACTCGCCGTCGAGCCGGCTGTTCTTCAATGTGCTGCACGCCGCGCCCGGGTCGATCCTTGGTGAGCGGCCGTTGCGCCAAGCCATCGAGACTTGCGGGTTAGGCGAGGAATTGAAACGGCTCGAGCGCCTGGAGCTGATCGACTGGCCGGCCGTGGCGCAATCGCGGCATCGCCTGTTGCGGCAGCTGTTCGACGACTTCAGCAAGGGTGGCAACGCCCTGCAGGTGGATTTCGACAGCTTCCGCGCGAGCGGTGGCGAGGCGTTGGAAAACCACTGCCGCTTCGAAGCCCTGCACACTCATTTGCGTGACGCAGACGGTCACACGCAGCACTGGAACGACTGGCCGAGCGAATACCGCGATCCCTCCAGCCCGGCCGTTGAGGCCTTTGCCCGCGAACATGCCGATGAGGTGAGTTACCACGCCTTTGGCCAGTGGTTGATGGCCCGCGGCCTGGAACGTGCCCAGGTCGCCGCGCGCAGCGCCGGTATGCGCATCGGGTTGATTTCCGACCTCGCCGTCGGCGCCGATGGCGGCGGCAGTCAGGCCTGGAGCCGCCAGGCCGAGCTGTTGGCATCGCTGAGTGTTGGCGCGCCGCCGGACATCATGAATCGCGATGGCCAGAACTGGGGCATTTCCGCTTTCTCGCCCTGGGGCCTGCGGCAGAACGGCTTTCGCGCCTATATCGAAATGCTGCGGGCCAACCTCGCCCATGCCGGCGGCATGCGTATCGACCACGTGCTGGGCCTGAAGCGTCTCTGGGTTGTACCCGCCGGTGCCGACCCGAAGCGCGGCGTGTACCTCAACTTCCCCTTCGACGACATGCTGCGCCTGCTCTGCCTCGAGGCCTGGCGCCACCAGGCGGTGATCCTCGGCGAAGACCTCGGCACCATTCCCCACGGCCTGCGTGACGTACTCGCGGCACGGGGAATCCTCGGTATGCGGGTGCTGCTCTTCGAACAGCACGACGGCCATTTCCAGACCCCTGCCCAGTACCCGGCGCAGGCGCTGGCAACCAGTACCACTCACGATATCCCGACCCTGACGGGCTGGTGGCACGGTCACGATATCGACTGGCGCATCAAGGTCGGCCAGGTGCCCGAATCGGACCGTGATGCCCAGTGGCAAGCGCGTGAGAAAGAACGCGCAGGGCTGAATCGCGCATTGTGTGAGTACAGCGGCAAGAACCCGGACGTGCTGCTGAACGCCGAGGAGGCGGTCGATGCCGCCATTTGCTTCCTGGCGCACACCCCCGCGCCGCTGGTACTGGTTCCGGTGGAAGATGCGCTCGGTCTGGAAGAACAGACCAACATGCCCGGCATCGTCGAAACCCATCCCAACTGGCGTCGCCGTTATCCCGGCGACAGTGCAACATTGCTCGACAGCCCGGCCAGTAGCCGTCGGCTGGCGTCCTTTGCGCAGGCCCGTCGTAACCATCGTGGAGCTGCGCATCGATGAAAGACCTAACCGCAACCCTGAGATTGCAGTTTCACCGCGACTTCACCCTCGACGACGCTACCGCGCTGGTCGACTACTTCGCGGAACTCGGCATCAGCCACATCTATGCGTCCCCATTGCTGACCGCCCGCCCCGGCTCCATGCACGGCTATGACGTGATCGACCCGACCCGCATCAACCCTGAACTGGGCGGCGAACCGGCGTTGCAGCGTCTGGTGGAGGCCCTGCGCGGCAAGGGCATGGGGCTCATCCTCGATATCGTCTCCAACCACATGGCGGTCGGTGGCTCGGGCAACGCCTGGTGGCTGGACGTACTCGAGTGGGGCCGCCGCAGCCCGTACGCGCAGTTCTTCGACATCGAGTGGAATTCGCCGGACCCCCTGCTCGAAGGCCAGTTGTTGGTGCCCTTCCTTGGCAGCGACTACGGCGAGGCGCTGCAGCAGGGCACCGTGAAGCTGCGCCTGGACGTTGATAACGGCTCGCTGTACGCCGAGCATTACGAGCACCGTTTTCCGATCACCCCGCCGAGCTACGGCGAGGTGTTGCGTGCCGCCGATCATCCGCAGCTGCGTACCCTGGCGCAGCACTTCGATGCCCTGAAGACCGAGCCCGCGCCGTACCAGGCCGCTCGCTTGCTACGCACCGAGCTCGCCGAGCAGCTCCAGGACGCCAGCACCCGCCAGGCGCTGGAGCAGGCGCTCAACTGCTACGACTCCACTACCGATGACGGCTTCCGCCGCCTGCACAGCCTGCTGGAACGTCAGAACTATCGTCTGGCCAGCTGGCGGACCGCGGGTGACGACATCAACTGGCGGCGCTTCTTCGACATCAATGAGCTGGGCGGCCTGCGCGTCGAACGTCCGGTGGTGTTCGAGGAAACCCACGCCAAGATTTTCGAGCTGATCGGCGATGGCCTGGTCGACGGCCTGCGCATCGACCATATCGACGGGCTAGCCGACCCGCGCGGCTATTGCCGACGCCTGCGCCGGCGTGTCGATCGGCTGAATGCCGGGCGCCCGCAGGACGCGGTGCAGGATCACGTGCCGATCTACGTCGAGAAGATTCTCGCCGGTGGCGAGCGGCTGCATGACGACTGGGGCGTGGACGGCACCACCGGTTACGAATTCATGAATCAGGTGTCGCTGCTGCAACATGACCCGGCTGGCGAATCACTTCTGTGCTCCTTGTGGAGCGAGACCAGCGGACGCACCACCGATTTTATGGAAGAGGCTCGCCAGGCTCGCCAGCTGGTGCTGACCGGCCCGCTGGCGGGCGACTTCGAAACCGTCGCCCTGTCGCTTTTGCAGGTCGCCCGCGGCGACGTGATGACCCGCGACATCACCCTCGGCGCGATTCGCCGCGCGCTGCTGGAGCTGATCATTCACTTCCCGGTGTATCGCACCTACATTGCCGCGCCGGGCCGCCGCGAGGCCGATGAACCGTTCTTCCAGCAGGCGCTGGACGGCGCGAAGACGACCTTGAGCGAAGCCGACTGGCCGTTGCTCGAGCATCTGCAGCGCTGGCTCGGCGGTGAAAGTCTGCGGCAACTGCCGCGTAGCCTGCGCAAGATTCGTCGCTACGCCTGCACACGCTTCCAGCAGCTGACCTCACCGGCTGCGGCAAAGGCCGTGGAGGATACCGCCTGCTACCGCTCCGGCATTCTGCTGTCGCGCAACGATGTCGGCTTCGACCCACAGCACTTCAGCGCGCCATTGCAGGCATTCCACGACGAGTGCCTGCAACGCGCCGAGCACTTCCCGCGCAACATGCTGACCACCGCGACCCACGACCATAAGCGTGGCGAAGATACCCGCGCGCGCATCGCTGTGATCAGCGAGCGCGCCGAATGGTTTGCCGGCAAGGTGCGGCGCTGGCGCGAGATGAGTGCCAGCCACATCCAGCAGCTTGGCGACGGTGCGGCGCCCTCGCCCGGCGATGAGCTGATGCTGTTCCAGATCCTGCTCGGCAGCTGGCCGCTGGAGCTGCGGGCCGACGACAAGGCTGCGATGGAGCAGTACTGCACACGCATCCTGCAATGGCAGGAGAAAGCCCTGCGCGAGGCCAAGCTGCGCACCACCTGGAGCGACCCCAACAGCGATTACGAAAGCGCCTGCCGCCAGCACGTCGAGTACCTGCTACTCACCGACGAAGGTGCACCATTACGGGACGAAATCGCTGCGGCCGCTGCCGAACTGGCCCCTGCCGGTGCGTTGAACAGCCTTGTGCAAAGCCTGCTGCGCATGACCACCCCTGGCGTGCCTGACCTCTATCAGGGTGCCGAGTACTGGGACTTCAGTCTGGTCGATCCCGACAACCGGCGGCCGGTGGACTTCACTGCACGGCAGCACAGCCTCGCCAGCGCGGCCTCGCTCGATGAGCTGCTGCAAAGCTGGCACGACGGTCGCATCAAGCAAGCTGTGATCCGCCGCACACTGCAGCTGCGTCGACGCCACCCGCAGCTGTTCAGCGAAGGCCGCTATCTGCCGCTAGCGGTTTCTGGCGAGCAGGCCGAGCAGCTGCTGGTCTTTGCCCGCGAGCTGGAAGGCGAGTGGGTGGTAGTCGTCGTACCGCGGCTGGCAGCGGATCTGCTGGGGGATCGTGGAGTACCGAGCATTCCGGCACAGCGCTGGGGCGACACCCGGATCACACTGCCCGAGGCGCTAAACGGTAGTGAATTCGAGCGACTTTTCGACGGAGCGACAGTCTCATCCCAACAAGCCAGCCTAGAGGTTGCGCGCGTTCTGGACGGACTATCGGTGGCCGTCCTGCATACGTCTATGACCGCAAATGGAGAATCCCAACAATGAGTTCAGAAGAGCAACGTATCCGCGAGTTCGCTTATCAGATCTGGCAATCCGAGGGTTGCCCGGAAGGGGAAGATGAGCGCCATTGGGCAATGGCGCGCAAGCTGGTCGAGGCCGAATACGGCGCTGCCGATGCCAAGCCCGCCAGTCGTCCACGCAAGACCGCTACCAAACCCACCGACGCCACGCCAAAAGCCAAGACCAAAGCCAAGGACGTGAAGGATTCGAAGGACGCGCCAGCTGCCAAGCCCCGCGCGAGCCGTGCCGCACCCAAGGCTGGCACCGATGCCAAGGCCGGTACACCCGAAACCATCAAGAAAACACGCACCCCGCGCGCGAAGAAGGAAAGCTGACCGGCGGCAGGCATCTTGTCGGCGTCGGATCGGTCGAATGATCGTCCGCGCCGACACTCGCCTCGGCATGCCTTCCGGAATCCGCCTTTGGAGATTTCATGAGTAAGAAAAAGCCCTACGTGCCGCAGGTTACGACCCCGTCCAGGATCAGCGAGGGCTTGCCCTTCCCTCTCGGGGCAACCTGGGACGGCCTGGGTGTCAATTTCGCCATTTTCTCCGCTCATGCCACCAAGGTTGAACTCTGCCTGTTCGACTCCAGTGGCGAGATCGAACTCGAGCGTATCGAATTGCCCGAGTACACCGATGAGATCTGGCACGGCTATCTGCCGGATGCGCATCCCGGACAGATCTACGGCTATCGCGTGCACGGTCCGTACGACCCGGAAAACGGCCATCGTTTCAACCCGAACAAGCTGCTGATCGACCCCTATGCCAAGCAACTGGTAGGCGAGCTGAAATGGTCCGAAGCGCTGTTCGGCTACACCATTGGCCACCCTGACGGCGATCTCAGCTTTGACGAGCGCGACAGCGCACCCTTCGTGCCCAAGTGCAAGATCATCGATCCGGCCTTTACCTGGGGCCGCGATCACCCCGTGCAGGTGCCCTGGGACAAGACGATCATCTACGAGACCCACGTGCGCGGTTACACCATGCGCCATCCGGCGGTGGCGGACGATGTGCGCGGCACCTTCGCCGGCTTCAAGACGCCGGAAGTGATCGACTACATCCGCAAGCTTGGGGTCTCCTCGATCGAGCTGTTGCCGATCCATGCCTTCGTCCAGGACCAGCATCTGCTCGAAAAAGGCATGGCCAACTACTGGGGCTACAACAGCATCGCCTTCTTCGCGCCGCACCCCAAGTATCTGGCCAGCGGCAAGATCACCGAATTCAAGGAGATGGTCGCGCACCTGCACAACGCCGACCTCGAGGTGATTCTCGACGTGGTCTACAACCACACCGCCGAGGGTAACGAGCGCGGCCCGACCCTCTCCATGCGCGGCATCGACAACGCCTCGTACTACCGCCTGATGCCGGACGACAAGCGCTACTACATCAATGATTCCGGCACAGGCAACACGCTGGACATGAGCCACCCGTGCGTACTGCAGATGGTCACCGACTCGCTGCGCTACTGGGCGACCGAGATGCACGTGGATGGCTTCCGCTTCGATCTGGCGACCATTCTCGGCCGCGAGCATGACGGTTTCGACGAGCGCCACGGCTTCCTCGTCGCCTGTCGCCAGGACCCGGTGCTGGCCAAGACCAAATTGATATCCGAGCCCTGGGACTGCGGCCCCGGCGGCTATCAGGTCGGCGGCTTCCCGCCGGGCTGGGCCGAGTGGAACGACCAGTTCCGCGATACGGTGCGCTCGTTCTGGAAAGGCGACGACGGCCAGCTGGCTGATTTCGCCAGCCGTCTCACCGGCTCCGGCGATCTGTTCAACCAGCGCGGGCGGCGCCCGTTCAGTTCGATCAACTTTGTCACCGCCCATGACGGCTTCACGTTGAAGGACCTGGTTTCCTACAACCACAAGCACAACGAGGACAACGACGAAGACAACCGCGACGGCAGCGACAACAACCTGTCGTGGAACCATGGCGTCGAGGGGCATACCGACGACCCGGAGATCAACGAGCTGCGCTATCGGCAGATGCGCAATTTCCTCGCCACGCTGCTGTTCTCCCAGGGCACGCCGATGATCGTCGCCGGTGACGAGTTCGCCCGTACACAGCACGGCAACAACAATGCCTATTGCCAGGACAGCGAGATCGGCTGGGTCAACTGGGACATCAGCGAAGACAGCTACGGCCTGCTGGGTTTCGCTCGTAAGCTCATCCGCTTGCGCCAGCGCTTCCCCATGCTTCGCCGTGGGCGCTTTCTTGTCGGCGCCTACCACGAAGAGCTGGGTGTGAAGGACGTGACCTGGCTGGCGCCGAATGCGGAGGAAATGTCCATCGAGCAGTGGGAGGACGCACACAACCGCTGCATGGGCATGCTGCTTGACGGTCGAGCCCAGCCTACGGGCATCAGACGCGCAGGCTCCGACGCAACGCTGCTGATCATCGTCAACGCGCATCATGATCTGGTGAATTTCACGCTGCCGGAGGTGCCGCAGGGTATCTACTGGAATCGCCTGATCGACACCAACCACCCGACCGCTCGACCGGAACGGTTCGACTTCAACGACGAATACGCCGTGACCGGCCGTTCGCTGCTGCTGCTCGAACTGATCAAGTCCGACGAGTGAGCAAAGGCGCCTCGGCCCAGTGGCCGGGGCACTTATGCTGGCTTTCTCCGGGACCGCGTGCCTGGCATTCACTGCTGCCCCTTCCACACCAACTTGTTTTTGGGGCGCGGGGCCGCCAGGCCTCGACCGCGAAGCGGTGCTTCAACAGTTCAGTGGCACGGCTGGCTTGGCGTCCCTGAATGTCGCCGCGCGGAAATCGAGCTATAGACGCCCTTCCCACCTCACGCCAAGCCCATAACGGATGTGGGAGCGGTCTCGACCGCAAAGCTCCTGTACCGCCACAGACTTAGTCCCGCGCCCACGCGCAAAAAACGACACGCGGTAGTGAACCTCATCGCGTGACTCAAGTCCCAAAACCAGCGCGGCCCCCTAACCAACCCAACGGATTCGTTCTGCTCGTCGCCGGCAGCCTTGTCTTTTCCGTGATGGATCACACGTCATGCTCTCTCTGCGACCGCTTTTTTATCCCTTTCTATTACTGCTCGGGCTGGCACCTCTGGTGCCGGCCGTGGCCGCCAACAACCAGGCAAAAGCCGATAAACCGGGCTCGGTGCGCCTGTTCATCAACCGTGCCGGCAGCGGCAAGGCGATGGACGTCAGCAACACGCTGGAAGTGCCGGTCGAGGTCACCTTGCGGCTGACGCGCATGGTCAATGTGGCCGGCGTCGGCAAGGGGGTGATTCGCAAGACCATACCGGCCAACAGCCGCGTTCGCGTGGCTACCCTGAGCAAGCGCAAGGCCGGCGGGCCAATCATGTTCAAGCATTCGTTCAGCTACGCGATGCTGTTCTCGCCGGAGCCGGATCAGCCTGACTCGGTTTCGGTCGAAGGGCCGGCGTACGCGCTGCCGTGGCAAGGCGGGCCGTTCCGCATCTCCCAGGGCGCTGGCGGCGACTTCAGCCACAACTCGCCGAGCGGTCGTTATGCGGTGGATATCGCCATGCCTGTCGACACCCCTATCGTGGCGGCTCGGGCGGGCACCGTGGTGAAGATTCGCAACGGCCAGGGCGGCCGATTTCCCGACCCGGCCGGCAACTACGTGCGCATCGAACACGAGGACGGCACCCACAGCGCCTACCTGCATCTGAGCCGCGGATCGGTGCGGGTCAAGCCAGGGCAGCAGGTCAAGCTCGGCACGCTGTTGGGCAAGTCCGGCAACACCGGCCGCAGCACCGGACCACACCTGCACTTCGTGGTGCAAAAGGCCTATGGCAGCTCGATGTTGTCGATCCCCTTCCGCTTCAACCAGCCGGTTAGCTCGCTGCCCAACTTTGCGCTGAGCGGCCAGTGAAGCCAGGGCCTAGAGCATGCGCTGCATGATGTCGTCGCGCTTGACCAGGCGGTGATACAGCGCAGCGCCGATATGCCCGAGCACCAGCAGAACGGTGAGCCAGGCCAGCGGTGAATGCACGCTGCCGAGCGAGGCGGCCCAGGCGATCTCCGGGCCTTTCTCCACCAGTTGCTGGCCGAACACCTTGACCCCGTAGCCATTGCCGATCAGATACAGCAGACCGCTGATCGGCATCAGCAACATGCAGCCGTACAGTGCCAGATGACCGCCGTTGACCAGCCATGCTGTGGCCGGGTCGTGCGGCGGGCGCTGTTTGAGCTGGCTCGCCGCCCAGACGATGCGCAGCACCACCAGTACCAGCAGCACCGCGCCAAGGGAAACATGCCAGGGCACCAGGGTCTGCCCAACCCAGTGCTCGCCTTCGGCGATGCGGTCGCCCAGCTTGAGAAACTGCCAGACGATCAGCAGTGCCATCAGCCAGTGGAATGTTCGCGAAACCGTACCATAGCGACTTCTGGAGTCGACCGCCGTGTTCGCGTTCGCAGCGGCTCCGGGCGGCTGGCCCGCTTCGGATTGCCAGTCGATCTGCAGGCGCTCTTCTCCCGCCATGCGCGCCAGGTGATCGGCCACAACCTTCTGCAACTGCTGCGTCTTGTCCTGATCGGCTGATTCCAGGTGCGCGTTCAGGTATCCCTCAACGGCGCGCAGATCGCAGCGGCCGATCGGCAGCTCGATGACCCCGCCCTGCTCGTCCAGCTGTACGGGAAACTTGTGCCGCCAGTGGTTGCAAAGCCGCTTGATCAGCCGCTGCGGGTTCTCGGCCGCGATACGGGCATGTGATCGATACATCGCTTGTTCTCCTGTAGAAATTTGCCCTGTCAGCCGAAGCGATAGGCGGACAGCATGGTGTGCATGACGCGGTCACTGAAGACCTTGCGTCCGATGGAGTCTCCACCCGCGCCGGCCGCCACCAGCAGCGGAAGCAGATGTTCCTCGGCGCGCGGCGGATGGCAGAGGCGTGCCGACGGCGCCTGTTCCCAGCGTTGCAGCGCGAGATCGCGTTGCTCGGGCGCGGATTCGACCGCGGCGCTCAGCCAGCGATCGAACTCGTCGGAGATCGGCGCGAAACGCGGGTCGCCGTAGCCGCGCATGTTGTGAAAGCTCATGCCGCTGCCGACGATCAGCACCCCGTCCTTGCGCAAGCCCTGCAAGGCACGACCGGCCTCGATATGTGCCTGCGGGTCGAGGTCGCTGCGCAGCGAAAGCTGCACCACCGGGATATCCGCGTCGGGAAACATCAGCTTCAGCGGGATGAACATGCCGTGGTCGAAGCCGCGCTGTGCGTCCTCATGGCCACCGAGCGAAGCGTCTTCGAGCAGACCGGCGATACGCGCAGCCAGCCACGGCTCACCTGCAGCCGGATAGCGCAGCTCATAGGTGTGCGGCGGAAAGCCGTGATAGTCGTAGACCAACGCCGGCCGCGCAGCGCTGGTGACGCTGAACGTCGGCTGCAGCCAGTGCCCGGAAATCAGCACGATGGCCGTCGGTTTCACCGGCAGTGTCGCCGCGATGCCCCTGAGGAAATCAGCCATGGCGTTCCAGGCGGTCGGCGGGTTCCACTCCATGAAGAAGCAAGGCCCGGCGCCATGCGGCACGAACAGCGTCGGCATGGTTCGATCAGTTGCAGGATCACTGGCAATCATCAGCGGACTCCGTGAAGGACGTGCGACAAAGCATGACCTACACTCGGCGGTGAGAGAACCTGCTAAAAAGAACACACAGTTTTAACCAGGAGTAGGAACCGCGATGCTCGACAGAATCACTGGCATGCGCGTATTCGCCCGCGCTGCCACGGCTGGCAGCCTCTCGGCGGCGGCGCGCCATCTGGAAATGTCGCCAGCGATGGCCAGCAAGCATGTCGATGCGCTGGAGGCCCGTCTCGGGGTCAAGTTGTTCCACCGCAGCACCCGTCGCCTGAGCCTGACCGAGGCCGGCAGCAACTATCTGGAGGCCTGCCAGCGCATCCTCCCGGAGATAGAGGAAGCCGAGGCCAGCGTTGCGTCGCAGCGGATCGAGGCCACCGGGCTGTTGCGCATGAATGTGCCGCTGACGTTCGGCACGCAATTCATCGCCCCGCTCATTCCGGAGTTCAGCCGTCGCCATCCCGCGGTGAAAGTGGAACTCGGCCTGACCGACAGCCGGATCGACCTGATCGATGGCGGCTGGGACATGGCCGTTCGCATTGGCAGGCTGCAGGACAGTCCCATGCAGGCCCGCCAGCTTGCCGATTCCCCATTGTTGGTCTGTGCCGCGCCGCGCTATCTGGATGAGCGAGGCGTGCCGCGCAGCGTCGCCGACCTGGGGCAGCACAACTGTCTCGGCTACAGCCTGGCGAGCCTCGCCGCGGGCAAGGTCTGGCCGTTCGGTCGCAATGCCGAGGTGCGGATCGCAGTCAACGGCGATCTGGTCGCCAACAATGGGGAAGCCCTGGTGGCCGCCGCGGTCGGTGGACAGGGCGTGATCTACCAGCCGCAATTCATTGTCGCCAAGGCGTTGCGCAGCGGTGAACTGGTCGCCCTCGAGCTGGATCAGCCGTGCGTCGAGCTTGGTGGAATTCACGTGGTCTACCCGCCCGATAGACGTCCTCCGGCCAAGGTCCGGGTGATGATCGATTATTTGGTCGACGCCTTTTCCGCTGACCTGCCGTGGAGCCTGTCGCCGGACTGAATCCGCTCCAGTTCAGCCGCAAGACCGCGGTCCAGAGCGCAACCCGCACGCTAAAACTGCCACCACCGCGATAGAAAAGGTGAACCGCTACTGCGCGCAAAAGTCGGAACAGATGTGCGCATCGGCGATTGCGCACCTGTCTGGGCGAATTGGAGTGGTTATGAAAGCGGTCAACCCCATCACCGGTGCAACGCCCTGCGTAGCAGCTACCGCCGCCAGTAATCCGGCAAGCGCCTCGTCTGTCCTGATTGCACGGTAGGGCCGGTCCATGGCGAACATTCATATCGGCATATCCGGCTGGCGTTATGCGCCCTGGCGCGGCGATTTCTACCCCAAGGGGCTGACGCAGAAGAAGGAACTGCAGTTCGCCTCGCGCGCGGTGAGCAGCATCGAGATCAATGGCTCGTTCTATTCGCTGCAGACCCCGGAGCGCTATGCCGACTGGTACGCCGATACGCCAAAGGGCTTCGTTTTCAGCATCAAGGGGCCGCGCTACATCACCCACGTACGCCGTCTTAACGACGTGGAGAAACCGATCGCCAACTTCTTCGCTTCGGGAATCTTCCAGCTCAAGGAAAAACTCGGGCCGATCCTCTGGCAGTTCCCGCCTTCGTTCAAATTCGATGCGGAACTGTTCGAGACTTTCCTTCGCCAGCTGCCCCACGACACCGAAGCCGCGCTGGCCATCGCCAAAGGATGCGAGCCCCGCATGGAGGGGCGCAGCTACCTGTCCATCGACCGCAAGCGGCCGATGCGGCACGCGGTGGAAATCCGCAACGCCTGTTTCGCCACGCCCGAATTCATTGACCTGCTGCGCAAGTACCGGGTCGCCTTGGTGGTGGCCGACACCGCCGGCAAGTGGCCGCACCTAGAAGACCTCACCAGCGACTTCGTCTACATCCGCCTGCATGGCGCGGAAGAGCTCTATACCAGCGGTTACACCGATGCCGCGCTGGACCACTGGTGTCAACGCATCCAGCGCTGGAGCGACGGCGACCAGCCCGATGACGCGCGACTGACCAGCCCGCGCAAGCCGCGGCCGCGCAAATCCCGCGCGGTGTACTGCTATTTCGACAACGACGTGAAGGTTCGCGCGCCCTATGACGCGCGGCAACTGCTGCGCCGGCTCGGCCTGGATGAACACCTGCAGGCCACGCCTGGCCAACTGGAAGGAGCAATGGTTTGACTCTGGACAAAAATCACCCGATCGAAAGCGCCGACCTCGATGCCCACATGGCGACAGCGGTCAATTCGATCCGCATTCTCACGGTCAATACGCACAAGGGCTTCACCGCACTCAACCGTCGCTTCATCCTCCCCGAGCTGCGTGAAGCGGTGCGCAGCGTCTCGGCGGATGTGGTGTTCCTGCAAGAAGTTCTCGGCACCCACGACAAGCACGCAATGCGCTTTCACAACTGGCCCTCCACGCCGCAGTACGAGTTCCTGGCCGACAGCATCTGGACCGATTTCGCCTACGGCCGCAACGCGGTCTACCCGGACGGCGACCATGGCAATGCCGTGCTGTCGAAGTTTCCGATCATCCGCTACGAGAACCTCGACATTTCCATCGCCGGCCCGGAACGCCGCGGGCTGCTGCATAGCGTGCTGCAGGTGCCGGGACACGACGAGTTTCACGCGATCTGCGTACACCTTGGGCTGCGCGAGTCGCACCGTCAGCAGCAGCTGGAACTGCTCTGCAACCTGCTCGACTCGCTGCCCGAAGGTGCGCCGGTGGTGGTCGCCGGGGACTTCAACGACTGGCGACTCAAGGCCACCAGGACACTGGACCGCTGCGCCGGCCTGCATGAGGTCTTCGCCGTTTCCCAGGGTCAGGTGGCGAAAACCTTCCCGGCACGCTGGCCGATGCTGCGCCTGGACCGCATCTATGTGCGCAATGCCAGCAGCCACGATGCGCGAATCCTCGGTAACAAACCCTGGACGCACTTGTCCGATCATCTGCCCCTAGCGGTGGAGATACATCTATGAGTTACCACTGGAGAGACGGGAATCGCCTTCAGTTACTGGAAAACGGCGAAGAGTTCTTTCCTCGAGTGTTCGAGGTCATCGCCCAGGCCAAGAAAGAAGTGCTGCTGGAAACCTTCATCCTGTTCCAGGACAAGGTAGGCGCGGAGCTGCAGAAAGCGCTGATCGCCGCTGCGGAAAACGGCGCCAGCGTCGATGTGACCGTGGACGGATACGGCTCGGCGGACCTGTGCGGCGAATTCGTCACCGCCATGACCCGGGTCGGCGTGCGTATTCACATGTTCGATCCCGGCAAGCGCCTGCTCGGCCGCCGGCTCAACGTGTTCCGGCGCATGCATCGCAAGATCGTCGTGGTCGATGGCGAGGTCGCCTTCATCGGCGGCATCAACTTCTCCGCCGATCACCTGGGTGACTTCGGCCCGGCCGCCAAGCAGGACTATGCCCTGCAGGTGGAAGGTCCCGTGGTGCGTGATATCCACCACTTCGCACTGGCGCAGATCGCACCGGACAAGCCGACCCATCGCTGGTGGCGGCGGCGCATGCGTCATCAGACGCCGGGTTACGGTGGCGTCAGCCGTGGCGAGGCGCGGGCGTTGTTCGTCATCCGCGACAACGACCAGCACCGCAACGACATCGAGCAGCACTACCTGCAAGCGATTCGAGATGCTCGCTCCAGGTTGTTGATTGCAAACGCCTATTTCTTCCCCGGTTATCGTGTATTGCGAGAAATCCGCAACGCCGCGCGGCGCGGGGTGCGGGTGCGGCTGATCCTCCAGGGCGAGCCGGACATGCCCATCGCCAAGTTCGGCGCGCGCATGCTCTACAACTACCTGATGCGCGACGGCGTGGAGATCCACGAGTACTGCCGCCGCCCGCTGCATGGCAAGGTCGCGCTGGCCGACTACGAGTGGTCCACAGTCGGCTCGAGCAACCTCGATCCGCTGAGCCTGTCGCTCAATCTGGAGGCCAACCTGATCATTCGTGATCATGTGTTCAACCGCCACCTGCACGAGCGCCTCGATCACCTGCTGCAGACCGACTGCCGGCGTATTCCGCTGGAGCGGATCGTCCGCGGATTCTGGTGGCGTGCGCCGCTGGCCTTCCTGATCTTCCACTTCCTGCGGCACTTCCCGGGACTGGTCAGCCTGTTCCCCGAGCACAAGCCACGCCTGGAGCTGATCGATCCGGACACCACCCGCCCACTCGATCCCGTGCCTTCTCCCCTGCAGCGAGACCACCAATGAGCCAGACCAACCAGGCCGAGGCAAAGAGCGGCTGGCGCCGACGCTGGCCGATGATCAAGAAGATCCTCACCTATGTGTTCTTCGCACTTGTTGTCGGCCTGCTAGTCGGTCTCGCGCGCAACCTCGACTGGGGTGAGGTCTACAAGACCTTGCGCAACTACCAGGCACAGACGCTGTGGATGGCTGGCGCTGCCGCTTTTGGCAGCTACCTGGTGTACTGCTTCTTCGATGTGCTGGGCAAAGGCTACGCACGGCATGACCTGCCGATCCGACAGATCCTGCCGGTCACCTTCGTCTGCTACGCCTTCAACCTCAACCTGAGCGCCTGGGTCGGCGGCATCGCCCTGCGTTTCCGTCTGTACTCGCGCCTGGGGCTGAAACCCTCGCAGATCACCCGGGTGTTCACCATGAGCATCCTCACCAACTGGCTGGGCTACATGTGGCTCGCCGGAATGATCTTCGCCATGGGCTGGATTCAGCCGCCGGCCAGCTGGGAAATCGGCTTCACCGCCCTGCGGGTGCTTGGCGTCGGCCTGCTGGTGGCGTGTGTGGTGTATCTGTGGCTGTGCGGCTTCTCCAAGCGTCGCTCGTGGACCATTCGCGGCCACGAGATTCAACTGCCTTCGCTGCGCCTGGCGCTGATCCAGCTGGTGCTGGGCGCCGCCAACTGGTCGCTGATGGCGCTGGTGGTGTACTTCATGCTTTCCCAGAAGGCCGCCTATCCCGAAGTGCTGGGTATCCTGATGATCAGCAGCATCGCCGGGGTGGTCACCCACATCCCGGCCGGGCTCGGCGTCATCGAGGCGGTATTCGTGGCAATGCTCGCCGACGAGATGAGCAAAGGCGCCATCGTCGGAGGTCTGATCGGCTACCGGGTCATCTACTTCCTGATCCCCCTGCTGTTCGCCACCCTCGTCTATGTGGTGCTCGAAGCCCGGGCGAAGAAGCTGCGCAGCAGCAACCAGGCCGGCGACCAGCAGACTGTCTCTCAGGAAACGGGCTGAGGGTCAGCGAGGCGATTTCCTGGAAGATCGCGATTCGAGACGTGCTCCGTTCGCGGCCAGGGCCCGCTGCTACAAAGGCGGATACTTGAACGGAGCCACGGTGGCACTGCCTCACCGGTCGGTTCTGTCAGCAGCTCAATCCACGACATACTCGACCGCGGCGTCCGTGGGAGCGGTCTTGACCACGAGTTGGAGCCCGTAACGCTTCCGCCCAGGCCGCCCCCGCAGTGAATGCTTGGCCGTGACCATCGCTCTGCAGCCGCATTAGAGCGCACAAGCGCTCATAGAGCGGATTTCCCGGCGCCGCATCCTACTCTAAAAAAAACGCCGCTCAGGTTGCCCCGAGCGGCGCTTTTCAGCGCGGCAGCCTTACACCTGCGGCCGCAGTACCAGCACGCCAAGTGGCGGCAAGGTCAGTGACAGCGAGACCTTCTCGCCGTGGCTCTCGATCGGCTCGGCGAGCATGCCGCCGCCGTTGCCGGTGTTCGAGCCGCCGTAGCAGGCCGCGTCGCTGTTGAAGACCTCCAGCCACTTGGCCTCCACCGGAACGCCGATGCGGTACGCCTCACGTACCACCGGCGTGAAGTTGGCGACCACCAACAGCGGATGCCCGGTCGAACTCTTGCGCAGCCAGGCGAACACGCTGTTGGCGCGGTCATCACCGATCAGCCACTGGAAACCCTGCGGGTCGCTGTCCAGTTCGTGCAACGCCGGCTCCTGGCTGTACAGCCGGTTCAGATCGCGCACCAGGTTCTGCACGCCACGGTGATCGGCCTCTTCGAGCAGATGCCAGTCCAGCTCGCGGTCATGGTTCCACTCGCGCCACTGGCCGAACTCGCTGCCCATGAACAGCAGCTTCTTGCCCGGGTGCGTCCACATGAACGACAAGTAGGCGCGCAGGTTGGCGAACTTCTGCCAGCGATCCCCGGGCATCTTGTCGACCAGCGAGCCTTTGCCGTGGACCACTTCGTCGTGGGAAATCGGCAGGACGAAGTGCTCGGAATAGGCGTAGACCATGCTGAAGGTCATCTTGTCGTGGTGGTACTGCCGATTGATCGGGTCTTCCTGGATGTACTTCAGCGAGTCATGCATCCAGCCCATGTTCCACTTGTAGGAAAAGCCGAGGCCACCTTCGCTGGTGGGCTTGCTGACCCCCGGAAAGGCTGTCGATTCCTCGGCGATCACCAGCGCGCCAGGGGTTTCCGTAGCCACCACGTCGTTCAGATGGCGGAGGAAGTCGATCGCCTCGAGGTTCTCACGCCCGCCATGGCGGTTCGGAATCCACTCGCCGTCCTTGCGCGAGTAGTCGCGATAGAGCATCGATGCCACCGCATCGACACGCAGGGCATCGACGTGGAATTCGCGCAGCCAGTGCAGCGCCGAAGCGAGCATGAAACCGTGCACCTCGGTGCGGCCGAGGTTGTAGATGTAGGTATCCCAGTCCTGATGGAAGCCCTCGAACGGGTGCGCGTATTCGTACAGCGCGGTGCCGTCGAATTCGCCCAGGCCATGGGCGTCGGTGGGAAAGTGCGCCGGCACCCAGTCGAGGATCACACCGAGATGCCGGCGTTATGGCAGGCGTCGACGAACTCGGCGAAATCATGGGCGTTGCCGTAGCGCGCGCTCGGTGCGAACTGCGAAAGCAGCTGGTAACCCCAGGAACCGCCGAACGGATGCTCCATGATCGGCATCAGCTCGATGTGGGTGAAGCCCATGTCCACCACGTAGGGGATCAGCCGCTCGGCCAGCTCGTGCCAGTCATACAGGCGGCCATCGTCACCGCCGTCACGTCGCCAGGAGCCCGCATGCAGCTCATAGATGCTCATCGGTGCCTTGATCGACTGACGCGCCGCGCGCTGCTGCAGCCAGCCATGGTCCTTCCATTGGTAATCCAGCGGACGGGCGATGACCGAAGCGGTTCCCGGCGGATGCTCGGTTGCCAGGGCGATCGGGTCGGCTTTGAGCGGCAGGATGCCGTTCGGCCCGAGAATCTCGTACTTGTAGGTGTCACCAGGCTGCAAGCGCGGAATGAACAGCTCCCAGACGCCGGACGGAAAGCGCAGCCGCATCGGATGACGGCGGCCGTCCCAGCCGTTGAAGCTGCCGACCACCGACACGCGCCGAGCATTGGGCGCCCAGACGGCGAAACGCACGCCCTGCACACCGTCGACTTCCAGCACCTGCGAGCCGAATACCCGGCCGATCTGCCGGTGATTGCCTTCGGAAAACAAGTGCATGTCCAGCTCGCCCAGTTGCGGACCGAAGCTGTAGGGGTCTTCGGTAATCTGCTCGCCGCCGGCCCAGCGAATCTTCAGCAGGTAGGGTTGCTGATGTGGCAGGCGGATAAAGAAGAATCCGGGCACCTGCCCCTGCTCCATCACGGCAAGCAGTTGCTCATCGCGGTCGAGCACTTCGGCACCCAGGGCATTGGGCAGGTAGGCGCGAATCACGATTCCCCCGCCGTCAGGATGCGGCCCGAGAATGGAAAACGGGTTGCCATGCTCGGCTCGCACCAGGGCGTCTACATCGGCGTCGCTGGGCATCAGGGTTTCCCCTGGCATGGTCAGAACCGGACGATCAGTCATTGGAGCCTCCATCGAAAAGCTGTTGTGCCAGGGCCAGCAATCCCTGTAGCGGGACGGGCAACCAGGTTGGTCGGTTCTCCGCTTCGTAAACGATCTCGTAAGCGCATTTTTCCAGGCTGAACAGCAGCAGTGCAGCATTCGCGCCATCCGCGTCGCGCCAGTCGTGCGGCAACTCGGCGGTGGCCTCGCGGTAGGCTTCGAGGAAGGCCGCCTGCGCACTGCCCTGGTAACTCGCCGCGATACGTTGCCGTGCCTGATCGGCCTCGGGCGTGCTGTCGCTGATCTGCGCACCGCGGATGGTCATGGCCGCGGCGTACTCGAACGAACGCAGCAGGCCTGAGACATCCTTGAACGGACTATGTTTGGCGCGCCGCTCATCCAGCGAGCGGGCCGGCTCCCCTTCGAAGTCGATGAAGTAGGCATCGCCCTGCACCACCAGCACCTGGCCGAGGTGCAGATCGCCGTGGACACGGGTCCGCACGCCACCAACGGTTCTAGCAGCCAGACGTTGCACTTGTTCGAGCAGTTCGTCGCGCCGCGCCAGCAGTTGGCCGAGCGCGGTGGCCTCCTTGCGATCGAAGCTCGAGCGATGTTCCTCGAGGCGCTGCAGCGCCTGCTCCAGCTGCGCGCTGACGCTCTGCTCCCACTGCTTGGCGTCGGCTTTGCTGGTGCTTTCGTAGGCGAAGGCCGGATCTTCGGTCTGCGTGGCGAGCGCCATGTGCATCTCGCCGAGCCGCTGGCCGAGCAGGCGGTTGAAGGCCTGCAGTTCGTCGAGGGCGCTGAACTGGTTCTCGTGCATCGACACGCCGCCCGCGATTTCGTCACGCACCGCGCGGTCGAGGTTGTTCAGCGTCCACACCCAGGCATCGCCCTGGCTGTCGAGGAAGTGCTGGATCACCATCAGGGCAACCGGCTCGCCCTGCTTGTTGATGCGGCTGACCTGACCGAGCATGCCGGAGATATGAGCGAAACCGCGTTCAGTGAGGAAACCGCCCATTTCCAGTTCAGGGTGGACGCCCGGTGCCACGCGACGGAGCAATTTGATCATCACCTTGTTGTCGATGATCGCCGAGCTGTTCGACTGCTCCGCAGAGATAAAGCGCACCTCGGGGTGCCCCGGCAATTGCAGGTCGGCCAGTTGCGGCATCGGCACGAAGCGGATCTCACCGTCGTTGCAAGGCAGTACCAGCTCGTCGCGCAGGCCCTGAATGACTGCGGCGCTGAACTGCTCGAGGGCGAAGGCATCGGTCATCAGGCCGACCTGCGGCCCGCGGCGTACCCGCGCCAGGGCCAGTTGCTGCGGCAATGCGACCTCGAATTCGGTCTCGGCCAGAAAACCCAGCGGCAGCTGGTACAGATCGCTGCGCCCGGCGGATTCCACGCAAAGCTCGCTGAGCAGCACCGGGCGATTTGGGTCGCCGAATGGCACGCAGTAGCTGATGCGGACCGACTCGATCGCCACGTCCTTGGCGGCAAACCAGCGCCGTTTCGGCAGATAGGCTGGTAGCGCTTCGGTTTCCAGAATGCGCCGGTTGGCGGCGGTCAGGGTATCCAGGCGCTTGAGTACCAGCGTCTGGAAGTCCGGCATGGTGTCCACCGGCTCTTGGTGCCAGCTCGGCATCTGGTTGGTCAGCGCGAGCTGGAACCAGTAGAAGCCGTATGGCGGCAAGGTCAGCAGATACGGCAGCTGACCGATGGGCGGGAAGGCACTGCCGCCGACCATCTCCACCGGCACCATGCCGGCGTACTGCGACATTTCCAGCTCCGCGGCCTGGGCCGAGCGCGAGACGTTGGCGACGCAGAAAATGATCTCGGTTTCGCCGTTCGCTCCGGTGAATTCGCGCATGTAGGCGAGGATGCGGCGGTTGCTCGGCGCGAGCATCTTCAGGGTGCCGCGGCCGAAGGCCTTGAACTGCTTGCGGATGGTCAGCATCCGCCGCGTCCAGTTGAGCAGCGAATGCGGATCGCGCTGCTGGGCCTCGACGTTGATCGTGTAGTAGCCGTAGAGCGGGTCCATCACCGGTGGCAGCACCAGGTTCGGTGGGTCGGCGCGGGAGAAGCCGCCGTTGCGGTCCACCGACCACTGCATCGGCGTGCGTACGCCGTCGCGGTCGCCGAGGAAGATGTTGTCGCCCATGCCGATCTCGTCGCCGTAGTAGATCACCGGCGTGCCGGGCATGGAGAGCAGCAGGCTGTTGAGCAACTCGATCCGCCGGCGGTCACGCTCCAGCAGCGGCGCCAGGCGCCGGCGTATGCCCAGGTTGATCCGTGCGCGCTTGTCCGAGGCGTAGTAGTTCCAGAGGTAGTCGCGCTCCTTGTCGGTCACCATCTCCAGTGTCAGCTCATCGTGGTTGCGCAGGAAGATCGCCCACTGGCAGTTCTCCGGGATGTCCGGGGTCTGGCGCAGGATGTCGGTGATCGGGAAGCGGTCCTCCTGGGCGATGGCCATGTACATGCGTGGCATCAGCGGGAAGTGGAAGGCCATGTGGCATTCGTCACCCGGGCCGCCGTCTTCGCCGCCGAAATACAGCTGGGTGTCTTCCGGCCACTGGTTGGCTTCGGCCAGCAGCATGCGGTCGGGATAGTTGGCGTCGATCTCGGCGCGGATCGCCTTGAGCACCGCGTGAGTTTCCGGCAGGTTCTCGTTGTTGGTGCCGTCGCGCTCGACCAGGTAGGGAATCGCGTCCAGGCGCAGACCGTCGATGCCCATGTCCAGCCAGTAGCGCATCACCGCCAGCACGGCCTTCATCACCTGCGGGTTGTCGAAGTTGAGGTCCGGCTGGTGCGAATAGAAGCGGTGCCAGAAGTACTGCTTGGCCACTGGGTCCCACGTCCAGTTGGATTTCTCGGTGTCGAGAAAGATGATCCGTGTGCCGTCGTACTTCTTGTCGGTATCCGACCAGACGTAGAAATCCCGCGCTGCCGAGCCCTTCTTCGCCTTGCGCGCGCGCTGGAACCAGGGGTGCTGGTCGGACGTGTGGTTGATGACCAGTTCGGTGATCACCCGCAACCCGCGCTTGTGCGCCTCGGCGATGAAGCGCCGGGCGTCGGCCATGCTGCCGTATTCCGGATGCACGCCGCGGTAATCAGCGATGTCGTAACCATCGTCACGCCGCGGCGACGGATAGAACGGCAGCAGCCAGATGGTGTTCACCCCAAGATCGGCGATGTAATCCAGCTTCTCGATCAGGCCGGGGAAGTCACCGACGCCGTCGTTGTTCGAGTCGTAGAAGGACTTCAGGTGCACCTGATACACCACCGCGTCCTTGTACCAGAGCGGGTCCTTGATGAAAGCGGCGGGTTTGCGCGGTTTTGCCATGTTCTTCATTCCTGTCGCGGTGTGAAGGCCCAGGCCGGATCGGCGCATTAGGCAACGGCAGAGCAACAGCTGAATTCACATCAACAAAGCGTCATAAACGTATGATTCAAATGAATTAACAGCTGCGCCCGAGAAATTACTTGAGGTCCGGGTCCGGCTCCTGTGCGGTCAGGCGCCAGATGCCGAACGGCAGATGCCAGGGTTCGATGCGCATCCACTGGGTCTTGCCGTACCAGGTCCAGCGATGGCCATTCATCAGGTCCTCGCCCTGGGTATGGGCATCATCCGGCAGGCCGAGCTCCCACAGCGGCAACTCGAAATTCGCCTCCTGAGCGTTGTGCGGATCGAGACTGATGGCCACCAGAATGAAGTTCGACAGGTCTGGTGTGCGCTTGCCGAAGTAGAGGATGTTGTCGTTCCAGGCCATGTAGGCCTTGAAGCCCAGGTGCGTCTGCAGTGCCGGGTTCTGCCGTCGGATGCGGTTGAGCTGGGCGATCTCGGCGATGATGTTGCCCGGTGCGTGGTAGTCGCGGACGCGAATCTGGTACTTCTCCGAGTCCAGATACTCTTCCTTGCCCGGAATCGCCGCCGACTCGCATAGCTCGAAGCCCGAGTACATGCCCCACAGCCCCGAGCCCATGGTCGCCAGCGCGGCGCGGATCAGGAACCCGGCGCGGCCGGAGTCCTGCAGGAAGAACGGATTGATGTCCGGCGTGTTGACGAAGAAGTTGGGCCGGTAGCAGTCGCGCAGCGGGGGCTCGTTCAGTTCGGTGAGGTACTCGCTCAGTTCCGCCTTGGTGTTGCGCCAGGTGAAGTAGGTGTAGCTCTGGCTGTAACCGATCTTGCCCAGACGCGCCATCATGCCGGGGCGTGTGAACGCTTCGGAGAGGAACATCACGTCGCGGTCGCGCTCGCGGATATCGGCAATCAGCCACTCCCAGAACGGCAGCGGCTTGGTGTGCGGGTTGTCGACCCGGAATATCTTCACGCCCTGCTCCACCCAGTGCCAGACCACGTCACGCAGCGCCAGCCAGAGGTCGGGCATGGCATCTTCGGCATAGAAGTCGACGTTGACGATGTCCTGATACTTCTTCGGCGGGTTCTCGGCGTATTTGATCGTGCCGTCCGGGCGCCAGGAGAACCAGCCCGGATGCTCTTTCAGCCAGGGGTGGTCCTGCGAGCACTGGATGGCGAAATCCAGGGCGATCTCCAGACCATGCTCGCGAGCCGCTGCGACCAGGTCGCGGAAATCATCAAGTGTGCCCAGCTCGGGATGGATGGCGTCGTGGCCGCCCTCTTCGCTGCCGATGGCATAGGGGCTGCCGGGATCGTTCGGGCCGGCCTGCAGACTGTTGTTCGGGCCCTTGCGGTGCTGGCGACCGATCGGGTGGATCGGCGGGAAATACAGCACGTCGAAGCCCATGTCGCGAATCGCCGGCAGACGCTTGTGCACATCGCGGAAGGTGCCGTGGCGATTCGGATCTTCGGTCTCCGAGCGCGGGAACAGCTCGTACCAGCTGGCGAACTGCGCCAACGTGCGCTCGACGTCCAGGGGATAGACACGGCTGCGGCTGCAGTGCTCGCGTGGGTCGGCGGCAGCCATCGCCACGGCCGTCTCCGGTGCGAGCAGCAGTGACACGCGCTCGTCATCGGTATGCGCCATGCCGAGGCGGTGCAGCAGATCGTCAAGCATCGCGCGGTTCTCGCCCTGGGCGCGGGCGGTGGCCTTCTCCAGCAGCAGACGCCCTTCTTCCAGCTCCAGATGCACCGGCACGCCGGCCGTGTGCTTCTTCGACAGCTCGTAGCGATAGCTCTCGAACACATCCCACCAGGCTTCGATGACGAACTCATGCTCGGCGACCTGAGTGGGCGTGAACTGGCCTTGCCAGGCGTCGTTGCCGAGCAACTTCAGTCGTGCCCGCCGCCAGCTGGTTTCGCCTTTTTCACGCCAGCACACGGCGGCGGCCAGCTGGTCGTGGCCGTCGGCGAAAATCTTGCTGGTCACGACCACTGGCTGGCCGATGACCGCCTTGGCGGCAAAGCGCCCCTCATCCAGCACCGGCAAGGTGGATTCGATGGCGATGCGCGGCATCTGCAAGGCTTCTTCGAGTCGAGGGTGAATCGTCGCGTTAGGCTGTGCATCGCTCATCGAACGGGCTCCTGGGGCGCATGGGTTCGGGTTGCCCGAGCCGCCTCTGGACGCGTCATCGTGCGGTTCGGGAGGCGACCGGTACGGTTTTCGTCGGCTCTTTCTTCCGAGCCAAGGGACCCTGGAAAGTTCAGCCCCGGGCGGCCGTTAGCCAGCCCGTCCGGCGACCGGTCGAGCCTGGTGGAGCGCAATACGGCAGTTGCCGGTTTCAAGCCCCCCGTGAGCGGGTGCCGAACCCGACCACGCCGAATGTCGCCAGCGCCGCGAGCAGCGACGATTGGCCGGAACCTCGCCCATGTAAGCCGATCAATGCAGAACGGCCGCCAAGGCTGAGCTGGCTAACACCAGGAGAACGACGATGACTCACGTGCGACCCGATGTGCCGCAACCCGACCCGATCGTGCATGACAAGCCGGGCGATGTGCCGCAGGTGCCTTGTGCCGAGGAGCTGGACGAACACAAGCCCGGCGCGCCATATGGAAACCAGACCGTGGCGGATACCGACGATCCCCAGACGACCTGATCGCTCGCCGCCACACTGATGTCTCAACCTTTCTCCAGGCGCTTGAGCAGTGCCTGCGTCAGCCCCTGTCGAACGGCGCCGTAGCGGGCCCACGGGTCGCTGCGTAATGCCCGCAAACGCTCATCCAGGTTGCCGATGTTCCAGCGATCGGCTCTCTCCAGCTGCGCCAGCTCCTCACGCTCGACAGGCACGGATACCGCCAGCCCCGGACGCGCCCTGACCGAATAGGCGGCAACGGTGCTCGCCCCGCGCTGGTTGCGCAGGTAGTCCACGAAAATTCGCCCGACCCGATTCTGCGGGCCCATCTTGTCGACGATCAGCTCCGGCGCCTCGCGCGCCAGCCGCTCGGTGACCGAGCGAGCGAACTGCCGGGCCAGGTCCCAGTCGTGCCGACGATCGAGCGGCATCACGACATGCATGCCGCGGCCTCCGCTGGTCTTGAGGAAGGCCTGCAATCCCAGGTCGTCCAGCAGCCGCAGCGTCAGCTCGGTCGCCTCCACCATGCTCGACCAGGGCAACGCGGGATCGGGGTCGAGATCGAAAATGACTCGATCGGGCCGCTCGACGCGATCACTGCGCGCGTTCCAGGTGTGGAACTCGACGGTACCCATCTGCACGGCCTCGATGACCGCGGTGATGTTGTCCGCCTGGATCAGCCGCGCATGCTCGGGATCGAGGTTTTTCGGCAGTGCGCGCATGTGCGGCATCTTCAACCGACCGCAATGGCGTTGGAAAAAGCTTTCGCCGTCGAGGCCTTCAGGTGCACGAACGATGGACAGTGGCCTGCCAGCCAGTTGCGGCACCAATCGGTCGGCGACCGCCTGGTAGTACTCGGCCAGCGCAAGCTTGGTCGCGCCGCTGACCTTGTCGATCACTCGCTGTGGATTACTGATGCCGACGCCACCCACCAGCGGGCGGCCGGCGCTCATGCGCTGCTCTGGCATGGGCTACCCCGATCAGCCCGCCCTTTTGCTGGATTTGCTGCCCGCCGCTGGCGCCTTGCGCGTGCGCGAAGCCGCCGAGGAAGATTTGCTCGTTTTGGCCTTGCTCGCAGTCTTGGGCTTGGCCGGCGCCTTTTCCTCCTCCTCGAGGTCGTTCTCTTTGCTGGCCTTGCCCGGCTTGGCAGCGAGGCTGCGCTTGAGCAGTTCGGTAAGATCGATGACATCCGCCGAACGACGATCCACCGCTTCCTCCGGCCCGCCGACCGCTTCCAGCTTGCCTTCGCGGGCCTTCTTCTCCACCAGCTCCATGATCTGGTCCTGGAAGGTGTCCTTGTACTGTTCCGGCTTCCATTTCTCGGTCATGTCCTCGACCAGCCGCTTGGCCATGTCCAGCTCACGCTCGGCCAGGTCCGGATCGAGCGCCTCGTCCTTCAGCTCCAGGTATTCGACCCCGCGCACCTCGTCGGCCCAGCGCAGGGTGTTCATCACCAGCGCCTTGCCCAGCGGCATTACCACCGCCAGGTGCTGCTTGTTGCGCAGCACCACGTTGGCGATGCCGACCTTGCCGGTCTGGATCAGCGTCTCGCGCAGCAAGGCGTAGACCTTTTCCCCGCGGCGGTCCGGCGTCAGGTAGTACGGCGTGTCGATGTAGAGAAAGGAAATGTCCTTGGCATCGACGAAAGCGACGATATCCACGGTCTGGGTCGCCTTGGGGTGCGCGCCTTTGATCTCGTCATCGCTGATCACGACGTAGTGACCCTTCTCGTACTCCACGCCCTTGACGATGTTCTCGCTGTCGATGTCTTCGCCGGTGGTCTTGTTTATGCGCTTGTAGCCGACCCGGTCCATGCTGCGTTTGTCCAGCCAGTCGAAATCGATGCCCTGGCGGGTGGTGGCCGGTACCAGCGCCACCGGGATGTGTACCAGTCCGAAACTGACTGCGCCTTTCCAGATCGTGCGTGGCATGGTCGTTCTCCAAGCGTTGATGTGGCCGGGCCATTCGTTGGCCCGGCAATGGGTCAGCCGTTGACCACGGTGCCGCCGTTGACGTGGATAACCTGGCCGCTCACGTAGGCTGCATCGCTGCTGGCCAGGTAGACATACGCCGGCGCCACTTCATCGGGCTGGCCGGGGCGCTTCATCGGCGTATTGGAGCCGAATTCGGCGACCTCGTCGGCATCGAAGGTCGACGGAATCAACGGTGTCCAGATCGGTCCCGGCGCGACGCCGTTGACGCGGATGCCACGCTCGGCGAGGTTCATCGACAGCGAACGGGTGAAGGCCGTGATCGCGCCCTTGGTGGCCGAATAGTCCAGCAGTTGCGGGCTGCCCTTGTAGGCGGTCACCGATGTGGTGTTGATGATCGAAGCGCCCTTGCCGAGATGCGGTAGCGCCGCCTTGGTCATCTGAAACATGCCGAAGATGTTGGTGCGGAAGGTCTTCTCCCACTGCTCTTCGCTGATGTCTTCGAGCTTTTCCTGCGGGTGCTGCTCGGCGGCGTTGTTGACCAGGATGTCGAGCTTGCCGAACGCAGCGAGGGTTTCGTCGATGACCTTGCGGCAGACGTCGCGATCGGCCACGTCACCGGCGAAGGTCAGGCAGCGACGGCCGTACTGTTCGACCACGGTGCGGGTTTCCTCAGCGTCCTGATGCTGGTCGAGGTAGAGAATCGCCACGTCGGCGCCCTCACGGGCGTATAGCACGGCCACCGAGCGGCCGATGCCGCTGTCACCACCGGTGATGATCGCTACCTTGCCTTCGAGCTTGCCCGCCGCCTTGTAGTCTTCGCCGCGGTATTCCGGGCGCGGGTTCATCAGCCCTTCCTTGCCGGGCTCGGGCTGCTCCTGCGGCGGTAGGGTCTGATTGTCTTCAGCCATGGAAAATCCTCCGTCAAGGTTATGAGCCTGTCTTCGGAGGACTTGAACGGCGCGAGAAAAGTTTCTACGGGGCGATGAGAGGGCCCTGTACAGGCCCTCGAAGGGTCAGGTCAGCGTCAGCACGACGCGGCCGCGGGGTACGCCGCTTTCGACATACTGGTGGGCTTCGACTGCCTGCTCGAACGGGAACTGGCGGTCGAGCTGCGGCCAGATCAGCCGATCCACGGTGAGCTGGTTGATATGCTGCAGCGCACGCTCCACGGCTTCACGGTTCTGCTCGATGCCCAGCTCCGGCTGCCCGGTGAAGTCGCACAGGCAGTGCAGGAAGAACTTGAAGTTCTTCTTGAAGGCCGCACACACCGGCAGGGCCGTTTCGTTGCCGCCGTTCATGCCATAGAGGATCAGCTTGCCCAGCGGCGCCATGACGTCGCCGAGCAGTTTCATCTGCGAACCGCCACAGGCATCCAGCACCACGTCGACGCCGCGGCCTTCGGTCACCTTCTGCAGGCGGCCTACCAAGTCTTCCTCTTCGGTGACGATCACCGTCTCCGCGCCCAGCTCGCGCAGGTAGTCGCGGTCCTCGCTGGTGTCGCAGGTGGCGATCACCCGGCCGCCCAGCGCCTTGGCCAGCTGTACGGCTGCCGGCCCGGTGCAGTGAGCCGCCTGGTTGATCAGCACGTACTGGCCGGGTTCCAGCTGGGCCAGTTCGACCAGCGCGAAATAGCTGACCAGCATCGGCGTGTAGTGGATCGCCGCCTCACTGGCACTGAGCATGTCCGGGTAACGCACCAGCGCCTGCTGCGGCAACAGCGCATGCTCGGCGTAGAGCGGATACTGATTGAGATCGTGGGCCGGGAAGCCGGCAACATGATCGCCGACACTGAAGCCCTGAACGCCCTCACCCACCGCCAGCACCTCGCCCGCGACCTCGCTGCCGAGCCCGGCAGGCAGACGCGCGTGTCGTGGCGCGAGGTCCTGGCGCCAGAGCACGTCATTCCAGCTGACGCCGATGGCGCGCACGCCAATCAGCACCTCGCCTGGGCCGGCAACCGGCATCGCGCGTTCCTCGTGGCGCAACACGTCGGCCGGGCCGAACTGATGAAAACGGATGATGCGGGACATTTCGACCCCTCACTTACTACTGTGCGAACGGACTCTATCGTCAGTATCGTCACAACTCCAGTGAACGGCGTGGATTCCCATCGATAGTTCCCATGCGCAGTAATGATGGAACTACGTATGTATGCTTGCCGGCGCATTGCAGCTTTGTGCATTTCGAAAGCGGGATCGGGCATGCCGTTGGCAGCCGAAGCTGTCTAGAATGCAGACCACCCTCCAGAGCCGGACGCCTCCTGGTCCGGCTGCAGGCTCGACGTGAACCAGGTATGAATCGCAACGACCTTCGCCGTGTTGACCTCAATCTGCTGATCGTCTTCGAAACGCTGATGCACGAACGCAGCGTGACCCGCGCAGCGGAAAAGCTGTTTCTCGGCCAGCCGGCGATCAGTGCCGCCCTGGCACGACTGCGCACGCTGTTCGACGATCCGCTCTTCGTCCGTACCGGCCGCAGCATGGAGCCGACCGCCCGCGCGCTGGAGATCGCCCAACTGCTTTCACCGGCGCTGGACTCGATCTCCACCGCCGTTAGCCGCGCCTCGACCTTCGACCCGGCGACCAGCACCCAGGTGTTTCGCATCGGCCTGACCGATGAAGTCGAGTTCGCCCTGCTACCGCCGCTGCTGCGCCGCCTGCGCGCCGAAGCGCCGGACGTGGTGCTGGTGGTGCGCCGCGCCAACTATCTGTTGATGCCCGGCCTGCTGGCATCCGGTGAGATATCGGTGGGCGTCTGCTACACCGAGGAGCTGCCGGCCAATGCCAAACGCAAGGTACTGCGCCGGCCCAAACCGATGCTGCTGCGCGCCGACAGCATTCCCGGCCGGCTGAGCATGGAGGACTACTGCAGCCGTCCGCATGCGATGGTCTCCTTTGCCGGCGATCTCAACGGCTATATCGACGAGGAACTGGCGCTGCACGGCTGCAAGCGCAAGGTGGTCCTGGCGGTGCCGCAGTTCAACGGCCTGGCCAGCCTGCTTGCCGGCACCGACATCATCGCCACCGTCCCGGACTACGCCGCCGCGGCGCTGGCGGCCAACGGCGGCGTGCGCGCCGAACCGCTGCCGTTTCAGACCAGCCAGGATTTCGAGCTGTCCATGGCCTGGCGCGGCGCCCAGGACAACGACCCCGCCGAGCGCTGGCTGCGTTCGCGCATCCAGATGTTCGTCGGCGATCCGGATAGTCTCTGACAGGCCCGACGCCTGGGGCTTCGCGGCGCGTGCCAGGTAGACAGGCCTGCTCCCGCCAGTGATGCGCTGACCGGTTTTTCTTGGCTTCGAGCGTGATCGCTGGGGAATGCCGCGCCGAGGCTTCGGCGGCGGCAGGGTTCATTCGCGGCCAATACTGTTCCCACGCATAGGTGAGCAATATCCTCGCGCTGCGCTGATAACGAATGCGCAACCATCACCGCCAATGATATTCACCTTCGCCTCGTTCGATTTTTGCTGAACGGCTTGACCACGCAGACTCCTGCCATCAACAAATCCGACTTGCGGAGTCAAGCATGGAACGTTCGTTCAACGCCTTGCGTTTTCCCCTTATCGCCCTGACGGTGCTGATCACCGCCGCTTGTGGCAAGGCACCGGAGGCCACCCAGTCGGGCATGCCGCCGCCCGCCGTCAGCGTCGCGGAAGTCATCGAGCAGCAGGTGACCGAGTGGGACGAACTCACTGGCCGCCTGGAAGCGCCGGAGTCGGTGGAGATTCGCCCGCGCGTGTCCGGTTTCATCGACAAGGTGGCCTTCGAAGAAGGCGCGCTGGTGAAGAAAGGCGACCTCTTGTTCCAGATCGACCCGCGCCCGTTCCAGGCCGAGGTCAAGCGCCTGCAGGCGCAACTGCAACAGGCTCGCGCCAACCAGCAACGCACCGTCGCCGAAGCCGAACGCGGCGAGCGCCTGCGCAAGAAGAACGCGATTTCCGACGAGCTCGCCGACGCCCGCGTCAGTGCCGCCAGCGAAGCCCGCTCGGCAACCGCGGCGATTCAGGCGCAACTGGACCGCGCGCAGCTGGATCTCTCCTTCACCCGCGTGACCGCGCCCATCGACGGCCGCGTCGGCCGGGCGCTGATCACCGCCGGCAACCTGGTCAACGCCGGTGAGGCGCTGCTGACCACGCTGGTCTCCACCGACAAGGTCTATGCCTATTTCGAGGCTGATGAGCGTACCTACCTCAAGTACCGCGAGCTGGCGCGCAACGGCGACCGTGGCGAGGCGACCCCGGTCTACCTCGGCCTGTCCAGCGAGGACGGTCACCCGCACCTGGGCCACATGGACTTCGTCGACAACCAGGTCGACCCGCGCACCGGCACCATCCGCGGTCGCGCCGTGTTCGACAACCGTGACGGCAGCTTCACCCCCGGCCTGTATGCACGCCTGAAGCTGGTCGGCAGCGCTACCTACGACGCCGTGCTGATCAAGGACGTCGCCGTCGGTACGGATCTGGGCAAGAAGTTCGTCCTGGTACTGGCCGAAGATGGCACTGTCGCCTACCGCCCGGTCGAGCTCGGTCCCAAGCTCGAAGGGCTGCGCATCGTCCGCAGTGGCCTGGCCAAGGGCGAAAGCATCGTGGTCAACGGCCTTCAGCGGGTACGGCCGGGCAGCCAGGTGCAGCCGGAGTCGGTACCGATGGCCGACGCGGAGACCCTGGCCACATTGCGCCAGCAGAACCGTGCGATCAGCGAGGCGATGAAGCCGCAGGTCGACGAGCGCACCCTGGCCCAGCGCCCGAGCAGTTGACCGTCCGACAGCAGTCCTGAACTCCGGCGCGCCAGTCGCGCCCATCCGATCGATCCGCCAGGGCGCGCCCGCCGCGCCCTCCCCCGGAGTGCGCCATGAATTTCTCGCAATTCTTTATCAAGCGGCCGATTTTCGCCGCCGTGCTGTCGTTGGTGATCCTCATCGGCGGCGCCATCTCGCTGTTCCAGCTGCCGATCAGCGAATATCCGGAAGTGGTGCCGCCCACCGTGGTGGTGCGCGCCAACTTCCCTGGCGCCAACCCCAAGGTGATCGGCGAAACCGTTGCCTCGCCGCTGGAACAGGCCATCACCGGCGTCGAGGGCATGCTCTACATGTCGTCCCAGGCGACCGCCGACGGCAAGCTGACGCTGACTATCACCTTCGGCCTGGGCACTGACCTGGACAACGCCCAGGTGCAGGTGCAGAACCGCGTCACGCGCACCATGCCGACCTTGCCGACCGAAGTGCAACGCCTCGGCGTGACCGTCGACAAGGCCTCCCCCGACCTGACCATGGTGGTGCACCTGACCTCGCCGGATCAGCGCTACGACATGCTCTACCTGTCCAACTACGCCGCACTCAACGTCAAGGACGAGCTGGCGCGGCTGGACGGCATCGGCGATGTGCAGCTGTTCGGCATGGGCGATTACTCCCTGCGCGTCTGGCTCGACCCGGAGAAGGTCGCCTCGCGCAACCTCACCGCATCGGACGTAGTCAACGCGATTCGCGAGCAGAACCGCCAGGTCGCTGCAGGTTCTCTGGGCGCACCGCCGGCACCGGGCGCGACGGACTTCCAACTGTCGATCAACACCCAGGGCCGCCTGGTTACCGAGGAGGAATTCGAGAACATCATCATCCGCGCCGGCGAAGACGGCTCGATCACCCGCCTGCGGGACATCGCCCGTGTCGAACTGGGCTCCAGCCAGTACGCGCTGCGTTCGCTGCTGAACAACCAGCCCGCCGTCGCCATTCCGGTATTCCAGCGCCCGGGTTCGAACGCCATCGAAATCTCCGATTCGGTACGGGCACGCATGGCAGAGCTGAAACGCGACTTCCCGGAAGGCGTGGACTACGAGATCGTCTACGACCCGACCATCTTCGTGCGCGGCTCCATCGAGGCGGTGGTACACACCCTGCTCGAGGCCATCGTGCTGGTGGTGCTGGTGGTGATCCTGTTCCTGCAGACCTGGCGCGCCTCGATCATTCCGTTGGCCGCCGTGCCGGTGTCGCTGATCGGCACCTTAGCGGTCATGCACCTGCTCGGCTTCTCGCTCAACGCGCTGTCGCTGTTCGGCCTGGTGTTGGCCATCGGCATCGTGGTGGACGACGCCATCGTCGTGGTGGAAAACGTCGAGCGCAACATCGGTCTCGGCAAGTCGCCGGAGGAAGCGACCCGTCAGGCCATGAAGGAAGTGACCGGGCCGATCATCGCCACGGCGCTGGTCCTGTGCGCGGTGTTCATCCCGACGGCGTTCATTTCCGGCCTCACCGGGCAGTTCTACCAGCAGTTCGCGCTGACCATCGCCATTTCCACGGTGATCTCGGCCTTCAACTCGCTGACCCTGTCGCCGGCACTGGCCGCCGCACTCCTCAGGTCGCACGACGCACCAAAGGACGGCTTCTCGCGTCTGCTCGATCGAATTTTTGGTGGCTGGCTGTTCGCGCCGTTCAACCGCATGTTCGACCGCGCCAGCCACGGCTACGTCGGCCTGGTGCGGCGCATCCTGCGCGGCAGCGGCATTGCGCTGGTGCTCTACGTCGGACTGGTCGGCCTCGGCTACATGGGCTTCGCCAGCACGCCGACCGGTTTCGTGCCACCGCAGGACAAGCAGTACCTGGTCGCCTTCGCCCAGCTGCCGGACGCCGCCACGCTGGACCGCACCGAGGACGTGATCAAGCGCATGTCGGAAATTGCCGGCAAGCACCCGGGCGTGGAGAACACGGTGGCCTTCCCAGGCTTGTCGATCAACGGCTTCACCAATAGCCCGAACAGCGGCATCGTATTCACCCCACTCAAGCCCTTCGATGAGCGCAAGGACCCGTCGCTCTCGGCGAACGCCATCGCGGCGGATCTCAACGGTCAGTTCGCGCAGATCCAGGACGCCTTTATCGCCATCTTCCCGCCGCCACCCGTACAGGGCCTGGGCACCATCGGTGGCTTCCGCGTGCAGGTGCAGGACCGCGGCAACCTCGGCTACGAGGAGCTGTACAGCCAGGTGCAGAACGTCATCGCCAAGAGCGCGGACTATCCGGAGCTGGCCGGCCTGTTCACCAGCTATCAGGTGAACGTGCCGCAGGTGGACGCCGACATCGACCGGGAAAAAGCCAAGACCCACGGCGTGCCGATCGACGAGATCTTCGACACCATGCAGGTTTACCTCGGCTCGCTGTACGCCAACGACTTCAACCGCTTCGGCCGCACCTATCAGGTCAACGTCCAGGCCGACCAGAAGTTCCGCCTGGCACCGGAGCAGATCGGTCAGCTGAAGGTGCGCAACAACCGCGGCGAGATGGTCCCGCTGTCGACCTTCGTCAACGTCACGGACAGCGCCGGCCCGGATCGGGTGATGCACTACAACGGCTTCCTCACCGCAGAGATCAACGGCGCGGCCGCACCGGGCTATAGCTCCGGGCAGGCCGAGGCGGCCATGGAGCGCCTGCTCAAGGCTGAACTGCCGAATGGCATGAGCTACGAATGGACCGAGCTGACCTACCAGCAGATCCTCGCCGGCAACACCGCGATATTCGTCTTCCCGCTCTGCGTGCTGCTGGCCTTCCTGGTGCTGGCCGCGCAATACGAGAGCTGGAGCCTGCCGCTGGCGGTGATCCTGATCGTGCCGATGACTCTGCTCTCGGCGATCACCGGGGTGATCCTGGCCGGTGGCGACAACAACGTGTTCACCCAGATCGGCCTGATCGTGCTGGTGGGCCTGGCATGCAAGAACGCCATCCTCATCGTCGAGTTCGCCAAAGACAAACAGGAAGAAGGCATGGACCGGCTGGCCGCGATCCTCGAAGCCTGCCGCCTGCGCCTGCGACCGATCCTGATGACCAGCTTCGCCTTCATCATGGGCGTGGTGCCGCTGGTGCTTTCCAGCGGGGCCGGTGCCGAGATGCGTCATGCCATGGGCGTCGCGGTGTTCAGCGGCATGCTCGGCGTCACCTTCTTCGGCCTGCTGCTGACCCCGGTGTTCTATCTGGTGATTCGTGCCTTCGTCGAGAAACGCGAAGCCCGCAAAGCGGTTTACAAGGAGGCCCGCGCATGAAGTTCTTCGCCCTTTCCCTGCTCACTCTGGCACTGAGCGCCTGTGCGGTAGGCCCCGATTACCGGGCACCGCAGCCGGAACCGGCGCGTATCGACAGCGCTTCGGCTGGCGAATACGACCACTCACGCTTCGAAGCGGCCTGGTGGCAGCAGTTCGACGACCCGACGCTGGACGCCCTGGTAGGCGAAGCCCTGGCCGAGAACCGCGAACTGCGCATCGCCTATGCCCGCCTACGGGCGGCACGCGCTATTCGCTATGACGTCAGCAATGATCGTCTGCCCACTGTCACCGCGGGCGCCAGCGCCGATATCGGCAAGGCCCAGCAACCCGGCGTGACCGAACAGCGCGTGAATGCCGAACGCTACGACCTCGGGCTGGACATGGCCTGGGAACTGGACCTGTTCGGCCGCATCCAGCGCCGCCTGGAATCCAGCGAGGCGCAGGCGGATGCCGTCGAGGCCGAGCTCTACCAGCTGCAGGTCAGCCTGATCGCCGAGCTGGTGGATGCCTATGGTCAGCTGCGCGGTGCCCAGCTGCGCGAGCGCATCGCTCGCGACAACCTGGCCAACCAGCGCAATTCCCATGAACTGACCGAGCAGCTGCGCGAAGCGGGTGTCGGCAGCGAGCTCGACGTTCTGCGCGCCGATGCCCGTCTGGCGGCCACCGAAGCCAGTCTGCCGCAGCTCAGGGCGCAGCAGGCGCGTGCGCGCAACCGCATCGCCACCCTGCTCGGCCAGCGCGCTGATCAGCTCAGCGTCGACCTCTCGCCCCGCGAGCTGCCAGCAATCGCCAAGTCGCTACCGATTGGCGATCCCGGCGAGCTGCTGCGCCGGCGCCCGGACATTCGAGCTGCCGAACGCCAGCTCGCCGCGACCACTGCCGATGTCGGCGTGGCCACAGCCGATCTGTTTCCGCGCGTAAGCCTGTCGGGCTTTCTCGGCTTCGTTGCCGGGCGCGGCTCGCAGATCGGTTCCAGCGCGGCGCGGGCCTGGGGCGTGGCGCCGAGCATCAGCTGGGCAGCATTCGACCTGGGCAGCGTGCGGGCCCGCCTGCGTGGTGCCGAAGCCGACGCCGATGCGGCGCTGGCCAGCTATGAGCAACAGGTATTGCTGGCACTGGAAGAGTCAGAGAACGCCTTCAGCGACTACGCCAACGCCCAGCAGCGCCTGCTTTCTTTGGTCCGCCAGTCGACAGCCAGCCGCGCCGCCGCGCAGCAGGCGGAGATCCGCTATCGCGAAGGCACTGCCGATTTCCTCGTGCTGCTCGATGCCGAGCGCGAGCGCCTGACGGCCGAAGACGCTCAGGCGCAAGCCGAAGTGGAGCTCTATCGCGGGGTGGTGGCGCTGTACAAGGCCCTTGGCGGTGGCTGGGAAGTCCCCGAGCAGACGCCGCGAACGGCCGCGGCAGAGCAGTTGCAGTCCGAGGGAGGTCGCGCAGAAATGTGACACGGTGCCGCTCCCGCCGGGTTGGTTGGGGAAAGCGCTTTCAGTCGTCACCTATCTTTGGCATAAGGAGCGGCTGAAAGCCTAGAAGCGTCCTCGCGGTCGGTCCGCCTGGATGCACTGCCAACCAACCAGAATAAAGAGTCTTTCATGAAGCCGATCATTACCCTTGCCGGGCTTGTGCTGGCGGTCACCAGCGCATTCGCCCAGGCGGAGCCCATCGTCATCAAGTTTTCTCACGTAGTGGCCGAAGACACGCCCAAGGGCAAGGGTGCGCTGATGTTCAAACGCCTGGCCGAAGAGCGGCTGCCCGGCCAGGTAAGCGTCGAGGTCTACCCGAATTCGACGCTGTTCGGTGATGCCACGGAGCTGGAGGCATTGCGCAACAACGAAGTGCAGCTGCTGGCACCGTCACTGGCGAAGTTCGAGCAATACACCAAACAGCTGCAGGTATTCGACCTGCCCTTCCTGTTCGACGATATCGACGCGGTAAATCGCTTCCAGAAGCGCACCAAGGGCAAGCAGCTGCTGCGCTCGATGGAAGACCAGAACATCACCGGCCTGGCCTACTGGCACAACGGCATGAAGCAGCTCTCGGCGACCCGCATGCTACGCCTGCCGAGCGATGCCTCGGGGCTGAGCTTCCGTATTCAACCGTCGGCCGTGCTCGAGGCGCAGTTCGGTGCTGTCGGCGCATCGACCCAGAAGATCGCCTTCGCCGATGTCTACGACGCCCTGCGTACCGGCACCGTACAGGGCGCAGAGAATCCCTGGTCGAACATCTACAGCAAGAAGATACATACCGTGCAGCCCTACATCATCGAGAGCGACCACGGTGTTCTCGATTACATGGTGGTCAGCAACACCCGTTTCTGGATGGGCATGCCGCACAAGATCCGTTTCGAGCTGGAAGCCATCCTCGACGAGGTGAGCTACATGGTGAACCGCGAGGCCGAAGAGCTGAATCAGGCCGATCGTGAACGCATTCGTCAGGCGGGAACGACCGAGATCGTCAGCCTGACCCCAGAAGAGCGCGAGCGCTGGCGCGAAGCGATGCGTCCGGTTTGGCAGCAGTTCGAGCCGGTGATCGGCGCGGACATCATCAAGGCAGCCCAGACCGTCAATCGCAAGCAGCGCAATTGACCGCCGAAAGCGACGCCGCATAAGACGCAAAAGCCCCGCCGATCCGGCGGGGCTTTTTTTGGGGTGCTGGCTTCGCGGCCGGAATCAGGGCGCGTCCGGCGAAGTCGCAACCGCCGGTGGCTGATCCAGCTGCTGGCTATCCCAGCCACCGCCGAGCGCGGCGATCAGCAGCACACTGGCGGTCAGCCGATCGCCCAGCAGGGTCAGGTTGGTGCGCTCGTTGTTCAGCGCGGTGGTCTGCACCGTGGCAACGCTGAGGAAATCGACAGTGCCTGCCCGGTACTGGTTCTCGATCAGACGCAGGGACTCCTGGGCCGCCTCCAGCGCCTCGCGCTGCACCACCGCCTCCTCTTCCAGCACCCGTAACTGCACCAGGTAATCCTCCACCTCGCGGAAGCTGTCGAGCACGGTCTGCCGGTAAGTGGCCACGGTCTGGTCGTAACTGGCTTCGGCACGCTCCAGTTCGGCGCGGCGGCTGCCGAAGTCGAGCAGCGTCAGCGCCAGTTGCGGGCCGAGCGACCAGAAGCGGTTGGGCACGCTGAACAGGTCGCTGAAGCTGCTGTTGCGGTAGCCACCGCTGGCGGAGAGCGTCAGGTCCGGGTACCAGGCCGCTTCGGCAACGCCGATGTTGGCATTGGCCGCCATGACCTGGCGCTCGGCGGCGGCGATATCGGGGCGGCGCTCCAGCAGCTGCGACGGCACAGCCAGCGGCACGCCTGGCAGCGCCGGGATATCCTCGCGCACCGCGATGTCCAGTTCCGAGGGTGCAACGCCGATGAGCACGGCGATCGCGTGCTCCATCTGTGCCCGCTGCCAGCGCAGATCGATGGCTTGGGCCTGGGTGCTCTTGAGTTGCGTCTGCGCCTGGGCGACGTCGGATTTCGGCACGATACCGGCCCGATACTGGTTCTCGGTCAGACGCAGCGAGCGCACGTAGGCCGCGACGGTCTGATCGAGCAGGCGTTGATGTTCGTCGATCACCCGCAGTTGCAGGTAAGTCTGCACCAGCTCGGCTTGCAGGCTCAGTCGCACTGCGGCCAGGTCTGCGGCGCTGGCCTGCATGCTGGCGCGGTTCGCTTCCAGATTGCGCCGCAGTCGGCCCCAGATATCCGCCTCCCAGGACGCACTCAGGCCCGCTTCGTAGCTTTCGCTGACGCCACTGCCGAACGAGCCGCCGCTGGTGTCCGAGCTACCACTGCCCTGCGCCGAACGGGTCACGCCGGCGCTGCCGGAAAGGATCGGGAACAGCTGCGAGCGTGCACCACGTACCAGTGCCCGGGCCTGACGGAACTGCGCCTCGGCCGCGGCCAGGTTCTGATTGTCGACATTCAGCCGGGCGACCAGGGCATCCAACTCGGCATCGCCATAAAGTCGCCACCACTCGCCACGCTCCAGCACATCGGCCGGCGCCGCGGCTTTCCAGCCTTCGGCCTGTTTGAATTCGGTAGCCACGGGCAGCTCCGGACGTTGATAGTCCGGCCCCAGGGTACAGGCGCCCAACGACAGGGCCAGCACGGCAGCTGCGAGGGGCCGCAGGGCATGCTTCAGCGATGAGGGGTTCAGCGACGACGGATTCATAGCGGGTTTTCCAGGGCGGCATCGGTGCGAACACCGCGCCAGCTGTTGAAACGATGACGCAGGCGGTCGAGGTACAGATAGACCACCGGCGTGGTGTAGAGGGTCAGGATCTGGCTCAGCAGCAGACCGCCGATGATGGTCAGACCCAACGGCTGGCGCATCTCGGCGCCCTCCGCGCCGCCGAGCAGCAGCGGCAGCGCGCCGAGAATGGCAGCCATGGTGGTCATCAGGATCGGCCGGAAACGCAGCAGGCAGGCGCGATGGATCGAATCGGCGGGCGACAGCCTGTCGTTGCGCTCGAACTGCAGGGCCAGGTCGATCATCAGGATCGCGTTCTTCTTCACCACGCCGATCAGCAGGAACAGCCCGAGCAGCGAGATCAGGCTGAACTGGTCGCCGGTAAGGATGATCGCCAGCAGCGCGCCGACCCCGGCCGATGGCAGTGTCGAGAGAATGGTCAGCGGATGGATGTAGCTTTCGTAGAGGATGCCCAGCACGATGTAGACCAGCAGCAAGGCGCCGAGAATCATCAGTGGCTGGCCTTGCTGAGTGCTCTCGAAGGCGCTGCCGGTGCCGCCAAGGCGTCCTTGCACCTCACTCGGCATGCCGATGGCGGCTACCGCGCGCTCGATGGCCAAGGTCGCCTGATCGAGGCTGACGTCAGGCGCGAGGTCGAAATCGATGTTCTCCGCAGCGAACTGCCCGTCGTGGCTGACTCGATCCTCCTCCAGGCTGCGTTCGTAGCGAGCGAACGCGGCGAGCGGCACGCGTCGACCATCCCCGGTGATGATGTGGATCTGCTCCAGTACCTCGGGGTACTGCGCGTAGCTGGGGTCGATCTCCATCACCACCTGGTACTGGTTGAGCGATTCATAGATGGTGGAAATCTGCCGCTGGCTGAAGGCGTTGTTGAGCAGCGTGGTCACCGTACTCATGTCGATGCCCAGACGCTTGGCCGCATCGCGATCGATCTTCAGGCTGATCTGCTGCGCGCCCTCGCCGTCATTGGCGTCGATGCTGGTCAGTTCCGGCAGCGCCGACAGTGCCTGGGTGACCCGCGGCACCCAGGTGCGCAGGTCGTTCAGGTCGCTCGCCAGCAGCGTGTAGGAATAGGCCGAGCTGCTCTGCCGGCCACCGCCGAACTGCAGGTCCTGATCGGCCATGAGGAACATACGCCCGCCAGGCACCTTGGGCTGGTTCTTGCGAATGCGCTCGATGACCTTCTGCGCCGAGATCTTCCGTTCGCTCAGCGGTTTTAGGCGCACGATCATGAAGGCGTTGTTGATGCCGCCCTGCCCCCCCCCCCCCCGCCGATGAAGCCCGCCACGCTCTCCACCGCCGGATCCGCCAGCACCGCCTTGCGGAAGACCTCCATCTTCGGCTGCATGACCTGGAAGGACAGGCCGTCATCACCGCGGATAAAGCCGGTCAGCTGGCCGGTGTCCTGCTGCGGCAGGAAGGTCTTCGGCACCTGCACGTAGAGCACCACGTTCAGCGCGATGGTCGCCAGCAGGCTCAGCAGCGTGATGCGGCGGTGCCGCAGTGCCCAGCTCAGCGACCGGTCGTAGTGACGCAGCAGCCACTGATGGGCCTGGTGGCTCCAGCGCTGCAGGCGCCCTTCCTGCGCGGGCTGATGCGGTTTGAGCCAGCGCGCGCAGAGCATCGGTGTCAGCGTCAGCGAAACCAGCAGGGAGACCAGGATCGCCGCCGCCAGGGTGATGGAAAACTCGCGGAACAGCCGCTCGACGATGCCGCCCATGTAGAGGATGGAGACGAATACCACCACCAGTGAGAGGTTCATCGACAGCAACGTGAAACCGACTTCGCGGGTGCCGACGTAGGCGGCCTTCAACGGCGGCATGCCGTCGTCGATATGCCGGGCGATGTTCTCCAGCACCACAATGGCGTCGTCCACCACCAGGCCGGCGGCCAGGATCAGCGCCATCAGCGAGAGGATGTTCAGCGAGAAGCCGAACAGGTACATCACGGCAAAGGTACCGACCAGCGACACCGGCACCGCCAGCGCCGGGATCAATGCAGTACGCAGGCTGCCGAGGAACAGGAACACCAGCACGATGACCAGCGCCACCGCGATCAGCAGCGTGCGTTCGGCCTCGTGCAGCGTGGCGCGGATCACCGGCGAGCGGTCCATGGCGATGTTCAGATCGACGCTGCCGGGCATGATCGCCTGCAGCGCCGGCAGTTCGCGGCGGATGCCCTCGATGGTTTCGATGATGTTGGCGCCGGCCTGGCGATTGACGATCAGCAGCACGGCCTGCTCGTTGTTGAAGAAGCCGCTGTTGTAGCGGTCCTCCACCGAATCGCGCACCTTTGCGACATCGCCCAGGCGCAGCGCCGCACCGTCCTGGTAGCGGATGATCAGCGGTGTGTAGTCGGCCGCCTCGTGCAGCTGATCGTTGGCGCGAACCTGCCAGTGGCGGTCCGCGTCCTCGACCATGCCCTTGGGTCGGCGCACGTTGCCGTTGGCGATGGTCTGGCGCACTTCGTCCAGCGACACGCCGTACTGCTCCAGCTGCTGCGGCTGCAGCTCGATGCGCACGGCGGGCAGCGAGCTGCCGCCGACCTGGATTTCGCCGACGCCGGACACCTGCGACAGCTTCTGCGCCAGGATGGTCGAGCCGATGTCGTACAGCTCGGCCTTGTCCAGCACGTCCGAGGTCAGCGAGAGCACCATGATCGGTGCCTGGGACGGATTGATCTTGCGGTAGGTGGGCATGCTGCGCATGCCGCTGGGCAGCAGGTTGCGCGCGGCGTTGATGGCCGCCTGCACGTCGCGGGCGGCGCCATTGATCTCGCGGTCCAGGTCGAACTGGATGATGATCCGCGTCGAGCCCTGGCTGCTGCGACTGGTCATCTGGCTGACGCCGGCGATGCTGCCCAGCGAGCGCTCCAGTGGCGTGGCCACGCTGGAGGCCATGATTTCCGGGCTGGCGCCGGGCAGGCTGGCTTGCACGGTGATTACGGGGAAGTCCATGTTCGGCAGCGGCGATACCGGCAGCAGGCCGAAGCTGACGCCACCCAGCAACAGGATCGCCAGACTGAGCAACATGGTCGCCACGGGACGGGCGATAAAGGGTGCGGAAAGGTTCATACCCTCCCCCGCACGATCGCAGGCCGGCTCACGCTTCAGCCTCCACCAGCGGCTCGCGGCGACGCCCGAAGCGCTGGCCGAGGCGGTCGAAGAACAGGTAGATCACCGGTGTGGTGAACAGCGTCAGCAGCTGGCTGAGTAGCAGACCGCCGACCAGCACCAGGCCGAGCGGCTGGCGTAACTCGGCACCGGAGCCGGATGCCAGCATCAGTGGAATCGCACCGAACAGCGCCGCCAGCGTGGTCATCAGGATCGGCCGGAAACGCAGCAGCGCCGCGCGGAAGATCGCGTCCTGCGGACTCATGCCCTGCTGCCGTTCGGCCTCTAGGGCGAAGTCGATCATCATGATCGCGTTCTTCTTGACGATGCCGATCAGGAGGATGATGCCGATGATCGCGATCAGCCCGAGGTCGTTACCGGTCAGCAACAAGGCTAGCAAGGCGCCGACCGCCGCCGAGGGCAGCGTGGAGAGGATGGTGATCGGGTGGATATAGCTCTCGTAGAGCACGCCGAGCACGATGTACATGGTCACCACCGCGGCGAGGATCAGCAGCAGCGTGCTCGACAGCGAGGCGCGGAACGCCTCGGCCGCACCCTGGAAACGCGTCTGGATACCGGCCGGCAGGCCGATCTCCTGCTCCACCGCTTCGATCACTTCCACCGCCTTGCCGAGCGACACGCCGCTGGCCAGGTTGAACGACAGGGTCACCGCCGGGAACTGGCCGATATGGTTGATCAGCAAGGGCGCGTTGCGTTGCTCCAGCGTCGCCAGGCTCGACAGCCGCACCGGCGTGCCACCTTCGCTCTGCACGAATAGTTGCTCCAGCGCCTGCGGGCCGAGGCGGTTGCCCGCCTCTGCCTCCAGCACCACGCGGTACTGACTGGCCTGGGTGAAGATGGTGGAAATCTGCCGTTGGCCGAAGGCGTCGTACAGCGCATCGGTGATATCCGCGACCTGGATGCCCAGGCGCGCCGCGGCGTCGCGGTCGATGTCCAGATAGATCTGCAGGCCGCTGCTTTGCAGATCGCTGGCCACATCGGTCAGCTCCGGCCGCTCGCGCAGCGCCTCGACCAGCCGCGGCGTCCACTCCTGCAGCAGCTCGCCGTCCGGCGTCTCGAGGCTGAACTGGAATTGCGTGCGGCTGATCCGGTCCTCGATGGACAGATCCTGCACCGGCTGCAGGTACAGCTCGATACCTGGCACCTTGGCCAGCTCCGGTCGCAGCCGGTCGATGATCTGGCTGGCAGTCAGGTCTCGCTCGCCGTGGGGCTTGAGATTGATCAGCAGGCGGCCGCTGTTGAGCGTGACGTTGTCGCCATCCACGCCGATGTAGGACGACAGGCTGTCCACCGCCGGATCGGCAAGAATCACCCGCGCCAGTGCCTGCTGGCGCTCGCTCATGGCGCGGAAGGAGATCGACTGCGGCGCCTCGCTGATGCCCTGGATCACGCCGGTGTCCTGCACCGGGAAGAATCCCTTGGGCACGGCGAGATAGAGCACGACGGTAAGGCCAAGCGTCGCAACCGCGACCAGAAGGGTCAGCGTCTGGTGGCGCAATACCCAGGTCAGCCAGCGCGAGTAACCGCCGATCAGCCGCTCGACCCAGTCAGGCTTGGCCTCGGTGGCCGTCTGCGGCTTGAGCAGCTTGGCGCACATCATCGGCGTCAGCGTCAGCGAAACCACCAGCGAGATCAGAATCGCCACCGCCAGGGTGATGGCGAACTCGCGGAACAGCCGGCCGACCACGTCCTGCATGAACAGCAGCGGGATCAGCACGGCGATCAGCGAGAAGGTCAGCGAGATCAGGGTGAAACCGATCTGTTTCGCGCCCTTGAGCGCGGCGTTGAGCGGTGTCTCGCCCTCCTCCAGATGCCGCGCGATGTTCTCCAGCATGACGATGGCATCGTCCACCACGAAGCCGGTGGCAATCGTCAGCGCCATCAAGGTCAGGTTGTTCAGGGAGAAACCGCAGACGTACATCACCGCGAAGGTGCCGACCAGTGACAGCGGCACGGCAATTGACGGGATCACCGTGGCCGAGAGCTTCTTGAGAAAGACGAAGGTGACCATCACCACCAGGAAGGTGGCGAGCATCAGCTCATGCTGCACATCGGTTACTGCGGCGCGGATGGTCTGGGTACGGTCGGTGAGCACCACCACATCCAGGCCGGCCGGCATGCTGGCCGTCACTTCCGGCAGCAGCGCCTGGATGCGTTCGACCACGTCTATGACATTGGCACCGGGCTGGCGCTGGACGTTGAGCAGCACCGCCTGGCTGTCGTTGGCCCAGGCCGCGAGGCGCTCGTTCTCGGCGCCGTCGATGATGTCGGCGACATCCTTAAGCCGCAGCGCGGCGCCATCCTCGTAGGTGAGGATCAGCTCGGCATATTCCTCAGGCGTCTTCAGCTGGTCGTTGGCGTCTAGCATCGACACCCGGGTCGGGCCGTCGAAGTTGCCTTTGGGCTGGTTGACGTTGGAGCTGGTGATCAGCGAGCGCACGTCGGCCAGCGAAAGGCCGTACGCGGCAAGTGCTTCCGGGTTGGTGCGGATACGCACCGCCGGGCGCTGGCCACCGGCGATACTGACCATGCCGACGCCGTTGATCTGCGCCAGTTTCTGCGCCATACGCGTGTCGACCAGATCATGCAGTTTGGGCAGCGGCAGCGATTCGGACGTCACGGCCAGGGTCAGCACCGGCGTGTCGGCCGGGTTGACCTTGTTGTACACCGGCGGCGCTGGAAGATCGTTGGGCAGCAGGTTGTTCGCCGCGTTGATCGCGGCCTGCACTTCCTGCTCGGCCACATCCAGCGCCACGTCCAGCGAGAAACGCAGGGTAATCACCGAAGCGCCGCCGGAGCTGGTGGATGACAGCTGCTCGAGCCCCGGCATCTGCCCGAACTGGCGCTCCAGCGGTGCGGTAACGGCGCTGGTCATGACTTCGGGGCTGGCCCCGGGATACAGCGTCATCACACGGATCGTCGGGTAGTCCACCTGTGGCAATGCCGCCACTGGCAACAGCTTGTAGGCGATCAGTCCTGCCAGCAGGATTGCGATCATGCTCAGCGTGGTCGCAACCGGTCGCAGGATGAACAACCGCGAGATGTTCATCGCTCTTCGCGCTCCGCAGCCTCACCGCCCCCGAGCACCGGATTTTCCGCAGCCTGCTCGGCCATGCGCTGGCTGCCGACGACCTCCACTTCAGCGCCATCGCGCAGGCGGTCGGTGCCTTCCATCACCACCCGCTCGCCCACCTTCAAGCCCTCGAGCACCACCGTGGTCGCGCCGTTGGTAGGCCCGGCCTGCAACGTCCGTAGCTCAACCTTGTTGTCGTCGCCGACGACGTAGGCGAAGGTGCCGCGCGAGCCGAACTGCAGCGCCGCAGACGGAATCAACACGGCGTCACGCAGGGTCTCCACCCGCAGGCGCACGTTGACGAACTGGTTGGGGATCAGCAGCTCTGCTTCATTGTCGAAACGCGCCTTCAGGCGCAGCGTGCCGGTAGTCGCATCAATCTGGTTATCGATGCTCTCCAGCACGCCCTCGCCAAACTGGATCTTTTCACCGCGATCCCAGATCTGCACTGCAAGCTCATCGCCCTGGCGATAGCGCGTCAGCACCGGCAGCAACTCGCCTTCGGGCAGGGTGAAGCTGATGGACATCGGCTGGGTCTGGGTGATCACCACCAGCGGCGTGGTGTCGTTGGCAGCGACCAGATTGCCCACATCGAGCTGGCGCAGGCCGACCCGACCATCGATGGGCGAGCGAATTTGGGTGAACTCGAGATTCAGGCGCGCCTCGTTGACCGACGCCTGGTTGGCGGCCAGCGTGCCCTGGTACTGGCTGACTAGCGCTTCCTGGGTATCCAGGGTCTGCTTGGCGATGCTGTCATCGGCGTAGAGACCGCGGTAACGCTCGAAGTCCACCTGCGCGTTCTTCAGCTGCGCGCGGTTCTGCTGCAAGGTGCCCTCCGCCTGCTGCAGCGCGACCTTGTATGGGCGAGGGTCGATCACCGCCAGCAGATCGCCCTTCTTGACACGCTGCCCCTCCTCGAAACGCAGCTCGACCAGCTCGCCACCGACCCGGCTGCGCAGATTGACGGTATTCAACGGCGTCACGCTGCCGAGCGCCTTGTTGAAGACCTCGAATTCACCCTGCTCCACCTTGGCCACGCGCACGGGCACAGGCCCGCCAAACGCGCCGAAGCCCGGACGCCCGCCCGGCCGCTGAGGGGTTTCCTGAGGTGCAGGCCACAGCCACCAGACCAGCAGCCCGATGGCAGCTACGGCGAGGATGATGAGCAGCCAACGAAGGCTGGAACGCGCGGAAGAAGGATGAGCCACGGTCATGAACGGGGTTCGCTTGAAAAGGAGCGTGAACCATAAGCAGTCGCGAACCGCTCGCAAAGTGCCTTTACGGCATTTTTACGTATCGGCATGTATGAAGAGCTCCAGACAGGCCGGTGCGCGTCGGAACCATGTGCCGGGTCTTAAGTCTATTTAGCGTTCTTCTCGGGCACCGGGCTGCGAGGGGAAGAGCTGTAAGCAGGCCGTATGGCCTGCCAGCACGTCGAATCGGACATTGTCGTGTCGCTAACGGGCCATCATCGATGGCCAGCAAGGATCAAGGAATGAATGTATCGCTGGTCATTCTGGCGTTGACCGTCGCCAGTTTTCTTCTCGGGTTTCTTCGCGATCTGTTCATCGCCCGCTCCTTCGGCCTCAGCTGGGAAGCGGACCTCATCTTCGTCGCCCTGATCCTGCCGCTGTTCTTCGAGAACTTCCTCGGCCTCGCCTTGCGCGACGCCATGATCCCTTACCTGCAGAAGCTGCGCAGCCAGTCGCAATCGCTGTTCGAGGCGGTCGCACGCTGGCTTTACTGGCGCATCATGCTGCTCGGTGGCGCGGCCTGCCTGCTGATACTGCTGACCAGCTACTGGGTGCTGAACGCCCTGGCACCGGGCTGGACACCGGAACAGGTCGCCAACGGACAACTGGTTTTCTGCGTCGGCGCGCTGCTGATCGGCGTACAGGCCGCGCTGTACTGCCAGGGCGCGTTGCTCAACATGGACAACGTGTTCGTCATGCCGATGACGCGAACCCTGCTGCTCAATGCCGGGGCCATCATCGGGATTCTGCTGTTCGAACCCAGCGGCATGGTGATCTTTCTCGGCATGCTGTTGCCGCAGTTGGCCCTGATCGTCGTGCAGCACCGCCGTATTCATTACCTGCGGGGAGAGGCGCAACCGCTGGAAAAAGGTCACGGCAGTCAGTTCGGCCTGGCATTCGCCCCGGTACTGATGGCCGCTGGCGCTCAGCAGGCGTGCATTTTGGCCGAGCGGATGTTCGCCTCATTCCTTGAGGAAGGCAGCATCACCATGCTGTCGTTCGCCTTCCGCATCGTCACCATCCCGCTGACGCTGTACGCGATGTCCGTGCTTTCCGTGCTCTTTCCGCAGTTCTCCTCCAGCTGGAACGAGCAGGATCACAGCGCTCATGCCGCGGTGATTCGCAAGGGGCTGCTGGCGACCTTGCTGTTCCTGGTGCCGGCCACCGTCGTGCTTTGCTCCTTCCCGGAAGCTGTGGTCGCGGTATTGCTTGAGCGCGGCGAGTTCGGCGCCACGCAAACCCAGGCAACCGCCTCGCTGATGGTCATCTACGCGCTTGGTCTGCCGTCGATGGGGCTCGCCCTGCTCTGGGGCCGCGCCCTGCTCGCCCAGCACCAGGTTCGCCTGTTTCTGGTGATCACGCTGATCAGCTCGGCCATGACCATCGCCCTGGATGCCGCGCTTTACAAGCACTATGGCGCCGCAGGCCTGGCACTGGCCTTCTCCAGCGGTGTCACGCTGCAGGCGCTGTTCATGGGTTTGTTCGTCTATCGCGCCTCGCCCAAGGGCGCCGGTGTGGCTGTGCTCGCGCGCTGGGCCGCGACAGCAGCGGTGCTGGCCGCCGCGCTGCACTTCGTGCCCCAGCCACAAGGCTTTATCGAACTCTGCGTCTATATCGGCCTGGTGCTGATCGGTTTCGCCGCCGGCGTGACCTTGCTCGGCGAGCGCGACCTGTTCAAGCCACGCTACTGGTCCATGCGCAAGGCCTGACGGCAACGCGGCGGTCCTGCATCGCCGCTCTTTCGATCATCACCGACAACAGAAACAAAGAGGCCGCTGACGTCAGACAGCGGCCTCTTTGTTTGAGCGTCGTTCAACCACCGAAGGCGAGCATTCCCATGGTGCTGATGCCAGGTGCGGTCCAGTCTGACGCTTTGCTCTCGACCTGGGTCATGCGCGGCTTGCGCTGCTCCAGCACGATATCCAGCGCGCGACTCGGCAAAATGTCGATGTCGTCGAAGGTGATGATCTGGCCAGGCTCGACGGCGCGTTTGAGCGCAGTCTTGCGCAGCAGACCGATCGGCACGTGATCCGGGTGCTCGGCCAGCTTGATCGCCTCGCCACGGAACTGGAAACCGCCGATGCCGCGCTCGATCAGCTCACCCGGCTTCATGGCGCGCTTGGCGATGGCCGCAACGCCGAGGGTCGGTTCGGTCGAGTTGTTGAGCAGCACACCACCGCCATTCAGCACGCGGCGCACGGTCTTGCCCACTTCCAGCGAGCAGAGGTGGAACGGACGCACCAGCGTGTAGAACGGCCCGCGGCCCAGCTTGAAGTACTCGATTGCCTGCGCCTGATCCTCGTCGTGCCTGCCCACCAGGAACACGCCGCCGGCCGGGTAGCCGGAAGGAATGACGTAGTCGACGATTGGCTGCCCTGCTCGCTCGGCCATCATGCCGAGCAGGCTGGCGCTGTCGTCCAGGTTGGTCGAGGCCAGCCCCTCCATGCCCTGGCGGGTAATGGTGGCGCCCAGGCCGTTACCGATGATCACCTGCTCGATCTGCACCTTGGTGCCGTCGGTGAAGGACGTGGTCTGGTCGACGCTGATCCCCTGTCGATTGGCCCAGTAGGCCATGTCTTCCGGCGACGGATCATGGTTCAGATAGCCCTTCATGTTGCCGTACACCAGCGGCTGAAAGCCCATCTGCAGCGCGTCTTCATGCAGGGCCGCAAGCGAACCTGGCTGGTCGCCTTCGGCTTCGGTGAGGAAACCCCTGCCAGCCAGGAAGGAGCCCGTGGTCACCTGCAGTTCGGCGTTGACCGTCACCACCTGCAAGCCCGCTTCGAAAGCGCGCTCGATGACTGAAGTCCCATGGAACACGTCACCGCTGCACTCGACAATCAGATCGGAATGATCGATCAGCTCGTCCAGCGAGTTGGTGAGGACGTCTGCCAACGGGAAGTCAGCCATCGTTGAGAGCGGCCGGCGTGTCAGGACGCGCGAGATTTCCATGTCCGGATAGTGTTTCTTGATTAGCCGCACGAAGCCGCGGGCGATCATTCCGGTTCCGGAAACACCGATTTTCTTGATCTCTGAGGTAGGCATAAACTGAATCCATTCAATGGGCATCAGCGCTATGACAGCAGCTGAGCGAAAAGATTTTTGAAAAGCTGCCTATTTGCCACTTTTGCAGACTTCTCCACACCCGCGACGCTGAAGCCGGGCGGCATGCCTGAAAGTAGTTGTCTCGGAGGGTTCACGCTAATTGACGACGACGGGCGGTTTCGCACCAACCGATGGATTTCTGTCGCCAGAAAACGAAACGGCGAGTGCTATTGAAAGCCACTCGCCGTTTCGTCGTAGCAAGGCAGATCAGCCAAGCGAGGCGATGGCTGCCTCATAGTTCGGTTCACTGCCGATCTCGTTGACCAGCTCGCTGTGCAGGACGCGATTCTGTTCGTCGAGCACGACTACCGCGCGAGCCGCGACCCCGGCCAGCGGGCCGCTGGCAATCGCTACGCCGTAATCCTTAAGGAACTCGGCACCGCGCATGGTGGACAGGTTGATGACATTCTCCAGCCCCTCGGCGCCGCAGAAGCGCTTCTGCGCGAACGGCAGGTCGGCGGAGATGCACAGCACCACGGTGTTTTCCAGGGCATTAGCCTGAGCATTGAACTTGCGCACCGAGGTGGCGCAGGTCGGTGTATCGATGCTCGGGAAGATGTTGAGAATCTTGCGCTTGCCGGCAAGGCTCGACAGCTCAACATCGGAAAGGTCAGCGCCCACCAAGCGGAACGCCTTGGCCTGCTGGCCGGCCTGGGGGAAGTCACCGGCCACTTGGATCGGTGTGCCTTTCAGGGTGATTTCAGTCATTTGCTTCGCTCCTCGATATGAACAGGCAATAAAAAAGGTCGTGGAACGCGCAGCTCCACGACCTGGGTGGTCGACACGGGCTTGTTCCTGTTGCACGACCGATGCAGCGCTGGTTGGCCTGCACCGGTCGCTATCGGACATCAGCTACGTGCGAAATATTCCTTGGTCAGCTTGACCACTACCGGACTCAGCAGCAACAGCGAAACCAGGTTGGGGATCGCCATCAGGCCGTTGAGGGTATCGGCCAACAACCAGGCGAAGTCGAGCTGGGCAATGGCGCCGAACGGCACTGCCAGAACCCAGATCACGCGGAACGGCCAGATGGCTCGCGTGCCGACCAGGAACTCCCAGCACTTCTCGCCGAAATAGCTCCAGCCAAGGATTGTGGTAAAGGCGAAGACCACCAGCGCGATAGTCAGGATGATGCCACCGATACCCGGCATGGCCGACTCGAAGGCTGCCGCGGACAGCGCCGCACCACTTTCGCCGCTGGTCCAGACCCCGGTGCAGATGATCGCCAGGCCGGTCATCGAGCAGACGATGATGGTGTCGATGAATGTACCCAGCATGCCGATCATGCCCGAGCGCACCGAGCTGGTGGTGGTTCCGGCCGCCTGAGCGATACCAGCGGTACCAAGGCCCGCCTCGTTGGAGAAGATGCCGCGGGCAACACCGAAGCGAATCGCCGCCATGACCGCGGCGCCGGCGAAGCCGCCAGTAGCGGCGATTGGCGTGAAGGCGTGGGTGAAGATCAGGTCGAATGCCGCCGGAATGGCCGAGGCATTGACTACCAGCACCACGGCAGCGGCGATCAGGTACGCCAGGCACATGAACGGTACGAGCGAGGCGGCGACCACACCGATGCGGCGAATACCGCCGAGGATCACCAGGCCGACGATCACCATTGTGATCAGGCCGGTCGCCCACAGCGGCACCGAGAAGGTGGTTTCCAGCGCGTGGGCCATGCTGTTGACCTGCACCATGTTGCCGATACCGAAACCGGCCAGGCCACCGAAAATGGCGAAGGCGGTACCCAGCCAGATCCACTTCTTGCCCAGGCCGTTCTTGATCGCGTACATCGGGCCGCCAACGTGCTCGCCGCGGTCGTCCTTCTCACGGTAGTGGACCGCCAGTACGACTTCGCAGTACTTGGTGGCCATACCCACCAGCGCGGTGCACCACATCCAGAACAGCGCACCCGGCCCGCCGAGGAAGATGGCCGTGGCCACGCCTGCGATGTTGCCGGTACCCACGGTCGCCGCCAGCGAGGTCATCAGCGCCTGGAAAGGGCTGATTTCGCCAGTGGCTTCGTCACCCTTGGTGCGTCCGCGCCACATCAGCGCAAAGCCGGTCGGGATGCGGGTCAGCGGCATGAACTTGAGGAAGATCATCAGGAACAGACCGGTACCAAGGATCAGCACCAGCATGGGTGGGCCCCAGACGAGGCCGTTGACGCTATTGACGAGGTTATTCAGAAATTCCATTCGAGCACCTTATTTCTTATAGGCGAGTTCCCTCGCGTTAGGGTCGCGCTACCGTGGAGCCGTTGAAAAACATGACGCTTGTGGCGGTGGTTTTTCAGCGACCAGGTAACGGCGATTCCGATACGCCTCTGGAGCTTGCGCTGCGCTGAGGTCCGCGAGCGCTTTGCAAGACTCGTGCTAGAGCGTTGCGCGGTTATGACCGCGACGTTCGGAAGCGTGGATGCTACCACTGCATTCGCCCATTGGGCTCGGGGCAATCGCGCCAGATTCGATGATCGAATCGACGCGAAAACCAGACCGAACGGTCAGACCCCGACAGCTCGACTGAGTCGAGCCAGGAATGGCATGGAAAGCGAAATCAGCGTAGCCCAGTCTGGTGCCCCCGCCAGTGCGGATTGATGCAGTTTGGTGCGCCCGACCGATGAGAGCGCGAATGCTTCATCATGCCTCTGCGCCTCCTCGATCATGGCGCACCAGCGGTGTTCCGGCGCCGCGCAATCGATCAGAAGTCGCGGCGATAGAACAGGTCCAACGAGCTGGCCAATCCGCTGGCGGCTTCGAGGAAGATTCGCCGCGTCAGCTGATAGCGCAGCGCAATGGTATTCGACGGCTCGAACACGCCGACGCCATAGCGCAATGCCAGCCGTTCCGTCAGCCGCCCGGTAGCGACCACGCTGGTGCCAACGCCGGTGCCTTCGGTGTCCAGCTGGAAGTCCTGTATGCCCAGGCGCTGCGCCAGACCACCGGTGATGGACGAGCTACCCGCCAGGCCAAGGCCCAGCGCCGCCTGTGCCAGCAGGTTGCTGTCCCCGGTATCGGCACCCAGCGGCCGCCCCAGTACCAGATACGCCAGTGCCTGCTCCTGACTCATGGCAGGCTCGGAAAACACGTCGATGCGTGGCTGCTCGGCGCTGCCGGTGATGCGCAGGCCGGCGATTACATTCTCCGCATCGATACGACGAATCGCCTCGATGTTGAGGAACGGCTGGCTGATCACGCCAGTGAACAGCAACTCGGCGCGGCGGATGGTCAGTCGCTGGCCGTAGGCTCGGTATCGGCCGTTCTTCAGCTGCAGCTCGCCACGTGCATCCAGGTTGTCGCCAATGTGCAGATAGCCGGCGAGATCGGCGGTCAGGCCGAAGCCGGAGAAGCGAAGGCGGTCCTGGCCCACCTCGACATCAATGTCCATCTTCACTGCCAGCGGGGTCGCCGGCTCCTCGGCTTCGCGGCCGATGATCACCGTGTCCTCGGAGACCTTGACCGTCGCCGGCGGTAGCTCGCGAACCGTGATCGCTCCTCGCGGCACTTCGACCCGACCGCTGACCGCCAGGTCCTGCCCGCTAAGCACGATGCGCAGGTCGGGCTCGACTTCCAGGTCGGCGTAAGGCTCGACCACCACCGGCAGGCGACTGCCCTTGATCGCCAGATCCAGATCCAGTTCGTTCCGCCAGTCCAGCGAGCCGGCCAGACTGCCGCGTCCCTGCTCGCCGGCACGCCAGTTGCCGTCGATGTCCAGCCGCTCACCCTCGATCAGCATGCGCACCCGCAGGTCTTCGAACGTCGTCGGCAATTCGCTGCCGGCGATCTCACCGTCACTCAACAGCAGTTGGCCGTTGAGTGACGGCTGCTGCAGGGTGCCGGCCAACTGGCCACTGCCGTTCAGTTCGCCGCGCAAACGCTCGACCATCGGCACGAATGGGCGCGCCACCGACAGATCGAGACCACTCAGGCGAAACTCGCCATCGATCGGCTTGGCCGCGGGCCGCGGATCGATCTGCAGCTGCACGTCAAGCTCGCCCAGCTCGCCGCCCAGAAAGCGCAGCTGGCTGTCGATCCGCTCCGGCAGCAGTCGGCTGTTCAGCACCAGGGTCTGATAGGGGAAGTCGTGCCACTCGTCCACATCGCGAATGCGCAGCACGCCGGGGCCGGCGTCGACCCGAACCCGGCCATTGGGCCCGCCAGCGGGAAGATCCAGTTCGATATCGGCATTCAGTTCGCCCTGCCAGCGGAAATCTTCGGGCAGATAGTCGGCCAGGGTCTGCAGTGAGAAATCGCGAAGGCGATAGCGAATCTGCGGTTCCGGCAGCAGACGCTGATTCTCCGCGCAGAGGCTGGCGGGCCCGGAACGCCAGCAATGCGCACCGAACTCCAGTCGGCCATCGGCGAAACGCTGCAGTGTGGCCGGCCGTTGCAGGGCCCAGTCTTGCTGCTGTGCGCTGAGCTCGCCGCGCGTCAGCCGGCCAAGCCAATCCTCACCGCGCAATCCACCATCGAAAGCCAGCGCCAGGTCGAGCAAGGGACCTTGCAGCTGCAGCTCGGCCTGATGCCGTTCCGCAGTGCCTTCGGCATCGATCCGCAGTGCGCCGAGGTCCGTCTCGCCTGCGCGGATTCGCTCGGCGTTCAGCGCCAGCCGACCACGTTCCCCATCGGATAGCTGACCCTGCAGGTTGAGGCGACGCAGCCGATTGTCCTCATAAGCGAGGTTGCGACCGTTCAGCTCGAGCTGCGCGCTCGGCGCCGCTGCGGTTCCCGCCAGCGTGACCTCACCGTTCAATCGCCCCCTGAGACCGGGCCACAGCTGCGCCAGGCGGCCCAGCTCCAGTTGCAGTCGACCATCCAGCGTCTGTGCCCAGGTGCCGTTGCCCTGTACGCGGTTATCGCCCATGCGCAGGTCGATGACCGGAAGATCCCAGCGCTCGCCCTCGCCGTTGGCTTGCAGCTGCAGACGAGTGTTCTGACCGCGCAGGCGCCCGGCGAGGTCGAGGCTCGCCTCGGCCTGCAGCTGCTCGTCACGCAAGGCGCCCTGGCTCTTCAGCGAACCGCCGAGATTGCCCGGCAGTTCGGCCAGCCAGTACGCCGGATCGAGCTCGCTCAGCGTCAGGTCGGTTTTCCAGTCGATGCCCGCGGCGAAGCCGACGCTCAACGAACCCGTCGCACTGCCCTGCCCGGCTTGCAGCTGCAGTTGCGGCAGATGCACCGCTTGGAGATTGCCGCTGACCGGGCTGTTCAGTGTGAAATCCCCGGCCGGGCCGGTCATGGCCGATTCGAAATTGCCGAGATAGCTGCCGTCGTCGTACTGAATCTGCGCCTGGAGCTCGCGCAGCGTCACCGGCGGCTCTTCGATCACCGGATAGAGCCGTCGCCAGGGAAAATCGCGCCAGAGCAGATCGGCATTCGCGGTCAGGCCATCCTGCCAGTCGACATCGCCACTCAGCCGCACATCGCGCTGCTGCCCCGCATCCAGCTCGAGCATCTCGATCTGCGCTCCGCTCGGACTGACGACGCCCTCCAGCGCCAGCCCCACTGCGCCGCCCTCGCCCGGCAGTTCGGTGGTACCGAGCAGCCGGTAGCCGTCCTGCAGGTTGCCACTCGCTGTCAGCTCCAGATCGTTCAGGCGCAGGGTGTCCGGCAGATCGGGCAGCGGCTTGAACCCGTCGGCGTTCAGCCGGAGCGTCGCCGGCAATTGCTCATCGAGGGCCCGCAGCTGCCCGCTGAGGGTGCCGTCGAGATAGCCCTGGCTTTGCACCTGCACCTGCAGCTGCTCGCGCAGATCGCCATCCACAGCGATCATCAGCGCCCACGGCTGCTCGTCCGGCGACTGCAACGCTGCCTGCCCGTCCAGCGTCAACGGCCAATCACCGCTGGGCTGCAGTCGGCCAGTCACTGACAGGTCCACATCCGCCCTGCGCAGGTCGAGGCGCTGGATATCCAGGCCATCCGCACGCCAATTTGCCTGCAGAGACAGGTTTCGCACCTGCTCGCTTTCATTGAGCGTCACCCGGCCGATTTCGATGCGTTCGACTTGCAGCGCCAGCGGTAGATCGAGCTCAGGCAAGCTGAAGGGCTCCGCCGCCGGGTCAGGCTCGCTGGGCGGGAAGCTGAGGTCGATGTCGCCGGTGACCAGCTCGTCGATGCAGAGCGTGCGCTTTAGCAGGCACGCCGGTGACCAGGCAAGACGGGGCTGTTGCACTTCGACACGACTGCCGTCCTGCTCCCAGATCAGCCGCTCGGCCTGCCAGCGCTGGCCGAGTCGGCCCTCGAACGCTTCGACCGTCAGCCCCGGCACCTGCCCCAGCAGCCAGCGGCTGCCGCTGGCGGTGCCGAGCAGCACGGCGGTGACGATGAGCACGAGCAGTATCAGCCCAAGCAGCGTCCAGCCGAGCCCACGCAGTACCCGCATCACAGTTCCGGCCCCATGGAGAAATGCAGGCGGACGCCACCGTCGCCGTCCAGCGGATGAGCGACATCGACGCGAATCGGGCCAACCGGCGATACCCAGCGCACACCGACGCCAACGGCACTTTTCAGCGTGGGAATTTCCAGCGAGTTGAAGGCGTTGCCCTGATCGACGAAGGTCGCGACACGCCATTTCTCGGCGATCGAATACTGATACTCGGCGCTGACCGCGAACTGATAGCGGCCGCCGATCTTGTCGCCATCGGAGTTGGTCGGTGACAGGCTCTGGTAATCGTAGCCACGCACGCTCTGATCACCACCGGCGAAATAGCGCAGCGACGGCGGCACGTTGACATATTCATCGGTCCAGTTGCCGCCAAGCTGCACGCGACCGAGAAAACGATGCCGCTGGGCCAGGGTGGTCAGCCCCCGCAGCTGCACGTTGGCGTGGACCAGGTCGGCGTCGGAAAGCACCCCGGCCTTCGCTGCGGCCACTTCGAACTGCAGGCGATAGCCGCGGCTCGGATCGATACGGTTGTCGCTACGCAGGTAGCTGTAGGCGACGCCGGGCATGAGCAAGGTGCTGGTTCCGGAATCGTCCCCGAGGCGATATTCCTCGTGCTGCCACTTCAGCGACAGCACGCGCAACCAGCCGCTGGGCAGCTGGCTGTGCCATTCCGGCCCGACCTTGAGCAGGCGGCTGAGGCTGTCGGTGCCGGCGATCTCTTCATACTGGTAGCCGCCGACGAAGCGCAGCTTGTCGGTCAGTGGCGGGTCCAGCGGGATGTCGTACCAGAACCCGACGTTCTGCCGCGGCGCCGACAGTTCCGCCTCGGCCCCGTAGCTATGGCCTTGCGGTTTGACCCAGTGGCGCGTCCAGTCCAGCCGGACCCGCGGGCCGACATCGGTGGAATAACCTAGACCGAAGCCAAAGGTGCGCGGCTTGCGCGTGGTGAGCGCGACCGAAACCGGGATGCGCTGCTGGTTGGCGCCGCTCGGGTTGGCATCGACGCGCACGCCCTCGAAATAGCCGCTCGACTGCAGCGCCTGGCTGAGTTCGGCGATCAGCTCGGAGTCGTACGGGGTATCCGTCTCGAACGGCACCATGCGCGCGAGCAGGTCGTCATCGAATGGCGAATCCCCCTCGAAGCGCACGTCGCCCAGGCGGTAGCGCGGCCCGCTGTCGAACACCAGCTCGACGTCGGCGACGTTCTCCCGCGGATCGACGGCCAGCCGCTGCTGGGTGAAGCGGCCATCGAAATAGCCGAAGCGCGACGCCTGGTTGAGAAACTGCTGCTTCACCTCCTCGTACCGTCCGTGGTTCAGCACATCGCCCTGACGAAGGGTGCGTTCGGCGACGCGAAAGCCGGAGAACTCAGCGGCAGGCCCGTCCAGGCGGACGGTGACGTTGCGCAGCTTCACCGGCTCACCGGTTCGCACACGCAACACCAGCGCCGGTTCCTCGCCCTCACGCACATCGGTGCGGATGCGGCTGCGGTAGTAACCCAGCGCTTGCAACGCCTTTTCCGCCTGACTCTGCGCGACCCGGCTGTAGCGCAGCAGCTCGCGCGCGTCACGGTCGCCCAGGTCGCCAATGTAGTTCTCGATATTTTCCCGGAGCGCCCGGTTCTCGGGCTCGATGCGAACGTCGAGTTCAGCGGCGCTGGCATGGATGCCGCTCAACATCACGAGTGCGGCTACCAGCGGGCCGATTCGGTTCGATTTGCACATGGCCAGCGATGCTAGCACGTGTTTCCGAGCAAGCCCGAACGTGCGGGCTAGACAGTGTGTAAGGCGATCTTGCGGTGGGGTGGGCATCGGCTGACATCGCGTGGCTTCAGACCAGTCAGACTGGCCCGCCCGGATAAAATTCGGCCACACCTAACGCGCCGCTTCCATCCGTCTGGGCGCCGGATGAAAGAAGATGTGTTCGACCACCGGGCCGACGGCGATCTGGCCGATCTCCTCGTAGCCCTGCCGCTGGTAGAAATTCAGGTAGCGTGGGTTGCCGGTATCGATAACCAGCCCCTGGGAGGTTTCATCCTCGGCGCACCACTCGTGCACCGCCTGCAGCAGCTGCTCACCATATTGCTGCCCCTGAAACTGCGGATGCACACCGAGCAACGGCAGCAGATGCACTGCGCCGGTCGGCAGACACGCCAGTACCGCCGCGTGGTAGTCCAGATAGCGCCTGGTGCAGCGGAACCCGGCGGTCAGCAGCATGCGCGCGCGCCAGGCCCAGCTTTCGGTGACATCCAGCCGCCGTTGCGGCGGCGCAATCAGCGCGACGGCTATCAGCCGGTCGTCCAGCAACAGCCCGAGTGCTGGTTGCTGCTGCAGAAAATGCTGGTTTACCAGCTCCCGTACGGTCGCGCGCACGCGCTGCTGATAGCCGGGCCGGTCCGCCTCGAACAGGTAGGCAAAGGTCGGTTCGTGACGGTATGCGTGATACAGCAGCGAACGGGTTTCGCGGTCATAACCACCATCGAGCGTGCGAACCTCGGCAGACATCGGCATGGCAACTCTCGGCTTTTTCCAGAGGGATGCTTGCAACTTAGCAGCGCTTCGCCCGCCCCGCCACGCCGCCGGAGCACCTGCCGTTCACGCTGCTCCAAAGACAATGCCGTTGCTGTCCGTTTCAGCGCGAAACTTGGTAAGCACGGCGCCGCGGCTCTAGAATCGGCGTTCTTTGCCCACGACAGATCGGCATCGGCAGCGCCGCGCCGGGTGTCCTTCCCACTTGAGCCTCAGCCAGCCTTCACGGAATCCCATGAAAATCGTTTCCTTCAATATCAATGGATTACGCGCAAGACCTCACCAGCTTTCTGCGATCATTGAAAAGCACCAGCCGGACGTCATCGGCCTTCAGGAAACCAAGGTTTCTGACGAACAGTTCCCCCAGGCGGAGATCGAGGCGCTCGGCTACCACGTCCACTATCACGGGCAGAAAGGCCACTACGGCGTCGCCCTGCTCTCGCGCCAGGCACCGCTGGAGATCCACAAGGGCTTTCCCAGCGATGGCGAGGAGTCGCAGAAGCGCTTCATCTGGGGCCGCTTCGCCGATGCCGGTGGCCAGCAGGTAACCGTGATGAACGGATACTTCCCACAGGGCGAAAGCCGCGCCCATCCGGTGAAGTTTCCCGCCAAGACCAAGTTCTACGCCGACCTGCAGGCGTTGCTCGAACAGCAGTTCCGCCCTGAGGAATCGCTCGCGCTGATGGGCGACTTCAATATCTCCCCGCAGGACTGCGACATCGGCATCGGCGATGTGAACGCCAAGCGCTGGCTGCGCACCGGCAAATGCAGCTTTCTCCCCGAGGAGCGCGAGTGGCTCGAGCGCCTGAAGGGCTGGGGACTGCAGGACAGCTTCCGCACCCTCAACCCGGAAGTCGTCGATCGCTTCAGCTGGTTCGACTATCGCAGCCGCGGTTTCGAGGACGACCCGCGCCGCGGCCTGCGCATTGACTACATCCTGACCACCGCAGCGCTGCACCAACGCGTGATCGATTGCGGCGTCGACTACGACATCCGCGCGATGGAGAAGCCTTCCGACCACTGCCCGGTGTGGATCGAGCTGCGCTGACGACCGCTGCGCAATTCCGGCAGCGCCGCCCGCGCTGTCATTTATTGGTAACCGAACCGTCTTAATCTCGCGGCCTTCTACAAGGAGGTCGCGAGATGACGTCACGTGTGTTTGGACGGTTCTGGAATCGGGCACTGCCCCTGCTGCTGGTCACGCTGGGCGGCGCCTCCAGCGCCAGCCTCGCCGCCCCACCCACCCCGCCAGACGGATCGGCCGTACTGCGCATCCACGGCTCCAATACCGTGGGTGCCAAGCTGGCACCGATGCTGGTGGGCGGCCTGTTCGAGGCCAAGGGCCTGCAGTCGGTCCGCATCGCCCCGGCCGGCAAGGAAAACGAGCAGCACATCACTGCCCTCGACGAGCGCGGCCGGACCGTGCAGGCACTGGTCGCCGCGCATGGCACCGGTACCGGATTCGCTGGGCTGAAAGACGGTACTGCCGATCTCGCCGCTGCTTCGCGACCGATCAAACAGAGCGAAGCGCAGAGCCTCGCCGCCCTGGGCGACATGCGCAGCGCCGGGAGCGAACAGGTCATCGCCATCGATGGCCTGGCGGTGATCGTCCATCCCGACAACCCGGTGCAGTCTCTCAGCGTGGAGCAGGTAGCCCGCCTGTTCGCCGGCAAGATCACCAGCTGGCGTGAGCTGGGCGGTGCGGACGTTGCCGTCGAGCTGCACGCGCGTGATGACCAGTCCGGTACCTACGACACCTTCAAGGAGCTGGTGCTGAACAGTCAGGGGCAGGCATTGGCCACCAGCGCCGTGCGCTACGAATCCAACGACGCCCTGTCCCAGGCGGTCAGCCGCCGTAGCGGCGCCATCGGCTTCGTCGGCCTCGCCTCCGTCGGCAAGTCGAAAGCGCTGGCAATCACCGACGGCGATTCCCAGCCCATGCCGCCGAGCCAGGCGCTGGTCGCCACCGAGGACTACCCGCTGTCGCGCCGGCTGTTCCTCTACGCCGATCCCCAGAAGCAGTCCGCATGGACCCGCGAGTTCCTGAGCTTCGTGCACAGCCCGGAAGGACAGGCCATCGTCGAGAAATCCGGTTACGTGGCCCAGGCCATCGCGCCGATCAGGCTGCCGCTACAGACGACGATGCCCGAGGCCTATCAGCAGCTGGCCAAGGAGGCACAGCGACTGACCGTCAACTTCCGCTTCGCCGAAGGCAGCGCGCAACTGGACAACAAGGCCCAACGCGATGTGCAGCGTTTGATCGACTATCTCAACAGCCACGACAAGCAGATGAACGCTGCGGTGCTGGTCGGCTTCGGCGACGCCCGCAACGATCCCGCGCGGACTGCATTGCTGTCCAAACTGCGCGCCATGGCGGTGCGTCGCGAACTGGCGCGTGGTGGCATCCTTGTAAAGGAAATCAATGGTTTGGGCGATCAACTTCCAGTGGCATCTAACAGCGAAGCGGGCCGCATCAAGAATCGCCGCGTCGAAGTCTGGGTGTACTGAAACGAGTGCAAGATCGTATCGGCCGCCAGCCGCGGGCGTACTGTCCCGGTGCCGGCGCCGGGTTTAAGCTCGGGCGATTTCCGCCAGCAGGAATCGTCCATGTACCTCGTCTGTGGTGAAGCGCTTTTCGATGTGTTCGCGGCCTCGACCGACAGCCGCAGTCGTCTGCATCTGGAAGCCGTTGCAGGTGGCTCGCCGTTCAACGTTGCTGTCGGGCTGGCCCGGTTGGGCGCGCAGGCCGCGCTGCTCGGTGGGCTCTCCCGCGATCATTTCGGTCAGTGCCTGCTAGAGCTGCTGCAGGAAGAAGGTGTTGCCACCGAGCATCTCGCCATCTTCGATGCGCCGACCACCCTGGCGATGGTCGCCATCGGCGCCGATGGCAGTCCGGTCTACAGCTTTCGCGGCGAAGGCTGTGCCGATCGCCTGTTGCATACCGAACAGCTGCAGCCGCTGCCTGCTGGCATTCGTGGCATCCATTTCGGTTCCTATTCGCTGGTGACGCCGCCGATTGCCGATACGCTGCTGGCCTTGCTGCATCGCGAGCATGCCCAGCGCCTGATTTCACTCGATCCGAACATTCGCCTCAACGTCGAACCCAGCCTCGAACGTTGGCGCGAGCGGGTCGAGGCATTCGCCGAACGCGCACATCTGATCAAGGTCAGCGACGAGGACCTGGCCCTGCTCTATCCGGGCGTTGCGCCAGCGAGCATCGCCCAGCGCTGGCTGGACCATCACGCCGAACTGGTGGTGCTAACCCGCGGTGCCGACGGCGCACAGCTCTTCAGCCGCAAGCACGGCCAGCTGCATGTGGCCGCGCATGCGGTGACGGTGCGTGACACCGTGGGAGCCGGCGACACCTTCCAGGCCGCGTTGCTCGCCTACCTGGCCGAACAGCAGCTTGACTCGCCGCACGGGCTCGCACAGATGGGACCTGCGCAACTGCAGGCCATGCTCGCCTTCGCCAGCAGCGCTGCCGCCATCACCTGTTCCCGGCGTGGTCCGGACCTGCCCTACCGATACGAAATTGTCTGACCGGTTTGGCCGTTGCGCCCTCAGCAGCTATAACCCTTCGTGGCCTTTCACGACAACGGACCCTGCATGAGAGCGTTGAAGATTACCGACCCGTCCTACGAGCTGATGGACGACCACCACGGCAACTCGCTGATCTATCGCGAGCACGGGTTCCCCTGCCCGCTGGTGCGCTGGCACAACCACAAGGAGTACGAGCTGCATCTGATCGTCGCCAGCTCCGGCAAGGTGTTCGTCGGCGACTACGTAGGTAATTTCGGCCCGGACAGCCTGTTCCTCACCGGCCCGCACCTGCCGCACAACTGGATCAGCCAGGTCGAGGACGGCGAGGTCGTGGCCAAACGCGACATGCTGGTCAACTTCACGGACGAGATGCTCGAAGCGGGCCACGCTGTCTTCTCCGAGCTGCGGACCTTCACGCCGATGCTCGAGCGCTCGCGCTACGGCATCGAGTTTCGCTGTCCGCAGACCATCGCCCAGGCACGCCAGCTGATGCAGCAGATCGCCGACAGCCGCGGCGCCACCCGCCTCGGCTATTTCCTGATCATGCTCGAGCTGCTTGCCAGGTGCGACGACTACCAGCTGCTCTCCGGCGCCACTTCGGCACAGTTGAGCGACGAGCAGCAGGCCGACCGGACCAACATGGCGGTCAACTACATCTTCGAACACTACATGCGCGAGCTGCCGCTGGAGGAAGTCGCCAGCCATCTCGGCATGAAGCCCACCTACTTCTCGCGCTTCTTCAAGCGCGCCACCGGGCGCTGCTACGTCGAGTTCGTCAACAGCCTGCGCATCAGCAAATCCTGCGAACTGCTGCTCGATCAGGACAAGCCGGTCACGGATGTCTGTTTCGAATCGGGTTTCAACAACCTGTCCAATTTCAATCGCCGCTTCCAGCAGCTCAAGGGCATGACCCCATCGTGCTATCGACGCCTCGTCGAACAACGTCTGACCGAGCAGAACCTGGCCAGCTGATACGCTTCCGGCCGGCCGGCTCCAGCGCCCTGTTCCTCGCCCGCTACCCCGCTTGCGTCTTTATGATCGTGGCAAAGCCCCGCTCTTGAGCCCTGCGACAGGTCTGGACGGTGCCGCTGCGGGCAGCCCACCGCGGTCAAGCGAGTGCAAAAAAGTATCGAAGCGAGTGCAGTCACGGCTTTGTCGCGCGGCCACTGCCGGCGTTGTAATGCCTGCCAGACGCTCGTAGCGCAGTACGCGGGTAACAACAAAAACAATAAGTGCTTCCAGGCCCTGATCTGGAAGAGGAGTCCACGAATGAAAGCATTCAACTTGCTGCTCGGTACCGCCTGCATGGCCTCGATTGCGCTGGCCCAGGCCGCCGAAACCCTCACCGTTGCCACCGTCAATAACGCGGACATGATCCGCATGCAGCGCCTCTCCAAGACCTTCGAGCAGCAGAATCCCGATATCAAGCTCAACTGGGTGGTGCTCGAAGAGAACGTGCTGCGCCAACGCCTGACCACCGATATCGCCACCCAGGGCGGCCAGTTCGACGTGCTGACCATTGGCATGTATGAAGCCTCGCTCTGGGGCGACAAGGGCTGGCTGGCGCCGATGAAGGATCTGCCAGAAGGCTACGATCTGGACGACGTATTTCCTTCAGTACGCGAAGGCCTGTCGGTAGATGGGACGCTGTTCGCCCTGCCGTTCTATGCCGAAAGCTCCATGACCTACTACCGCACCGACCTGTTCGAGCAGGCGGGCCTGGACATGCCTGAACATCCCACCTGGACGCAAATGGCCGGGTTCGCCGAAAAGCTGCACAAGCCTGGCGAAGACCAATACGGCATCTGCCTGCGCGGCAAGGCCGGTTGGGGCGAGAACATGGCGCTGGTCACGACGGTCGCCAACTCATTCGGTGCGCGCTGGTTCGATGAGAAGTGGCAGCCAGAGTTCGACGGCCCTGAATGGACCAAGGCCGCCAACTTCTATGTGGATCTGTTGAGCAAGTACGGCCCACCGGGCGCCTCAAGCAACGGCTTCAACGAAAACCTGGCCCTGTTCAACAGCGGCAAGTGCGCCATGTGGGTCGATGCAACGGTCGCCGGTTCCTTCGTGACTGACGAATCGCAAAGCAAGGTCGCCGACAAGGTGGGCTTCACCTTTGCTCCGCAGGAAGACACCGACAAGGGTTCCGCCTGGCTGTACTCCTGGGCGCTGGCTATCCCGACCAGCTCGCAACAAAAGGACGCCGCCAAGCAGTTCACCGCCTGGGCAACCTCCAAGGACTACGCCAAGCTCGTTGCCGAAACCGATGGCGTCACCAACGTGCCACCGGGTACGCGCGAATCGACCTACAACGATGAGTACATGGCCGCAGCGCCGTTCGCCAAGATCACCCTGGAGTCGTTGAAGCAGGCTGATCCCGCCTCGCCATCGGCCAAGCCGGTTCCTTATGTCGGCATCCAGCTGGTGACCATTCCGGAGTTCCAGGCAATCGGTACCCAGGTCGGCAAGATGTTCTCCGCGGCGCTTACCGGGCAGATGCCGGTCGAGCAGATGCTGACTGCAGTGCAGCAATCCACCACGCGGGAAATGAAGCGCGCCGGCTATCCCAAGTGAGCATCCCAAGTAGGTAACCCCTTCAACCGAAGGTGAACACCGGACAGGGCTCGCCCGAGCCCTTAAGGCCTTCTTACAGCCGGAGCACCCCCATGGCCACCTCATCCGCAGCCTTGCCCAAGGCACCTGTCACCGAAACGGCAAGCGAGCCGAGCGAGCGTAAGCCACGCCGATTCGGCCCCAGCTGGTTCCTCGTCAGCCCGTCCGTTGCACTGTTGCTGCTGTGGATGCTGGTTCCGCTGTCGATGACCGTCTACTTTTCGGTGATCCGCTACAACCTGCTCTATCCCGGCGACAATGAGTTCGTCGGGCTGGAGAACTTTCACTACTTCCTGACCGACGCCGGCTTCATGCCTGGCATGACCAACACGCTGATCCTGGTGGGCAGCGTGTTGCTGATCAGCGTCGTACTTGGCGTACTGATTTCCGCGCTGCTTGAGGCGGCTGACTTCACCGGGCGCGGGATCGTCCGCGTCATGCTGATCTCGCCGTTCTTCATCATGCCGACGGTCAGTGCGCTGGTCTGGAAGAACCTAATCTATCACCCCGTCTCCGGCATTCTCGCCGCGGTCTGGAAGTTCTTCGGTGCCCAGCCGATCGACTGGCTTGCCCAGCACCCGCTCGCCTCGATCGTGATCATCGTGTCCTGGCAATGGTTGCCCTTTGCGATCCTGATCCTGATGACCGCCATGCAGTCCCTCGACCAGGAACAGAAGGAAGCCGCCCGCCTCGATGGCGCTGGGCCCGTCGCGATCTTCTGGCACCTGACCCTGCCGCATCTGGCACGCCCGATCGCCGTGGTGGTGATGATCGAAACCATCTTCCTGCTATCGGTCTTCGCCGAGATCTTCACCACTACCAGCGGTGGTCCCGGCTACGCCTCGACCAACCTTGCTTACCTGATCTACACCCAGGCACTGCTGCAATTCGACGTCGGGATGGCATCGGCCGGCGGGTTGATCGCGGTAGTCATCGCCAATATCGCGGCGATCATCCTGGTGCGGATGCTCGGCAAGAATCTCACCGAAAAATACTGAGGACAGACCGATGCTGACGCTCAAACAAAGTCGCCGCCTCAATACCCTGGTAGTCGGGCTGTTCGCCTGGGCTGTGGCGCTGCTGCTGTTCTTCCCGATCTTCTGGATGCTGATGACCAGCCTGAAGACCGAAATCGACGCTTTCGCCACACCGCCGCAGTTCATCTTCACGCCGACGCTGGAAAACTACCTGCAGATCCAGGACCGCAGCGGCTACTTCAAGTACGCCTGGAACTCGGTAACCATCTCCTTCGGCGCCACCGCCCTGGGCATGCTGATCGCGATCCCGGCGGCTTACTCGATGGCTTTCTACGAGACCAAGCGCACCAAGGGCACGCTGTTGTGGATGCTCTCGACCAAGATGCTGCCGCCGGTGGGCGTACTGGTGCCGATCTACCTGCTGGCCAAGCAGTTCGGCATGCTGGACAGCCGCGCAGTGCTGATCATCATCTACACGCTGATCAACATGCCGATTCTGGTGTGGATGATCTACACCTACTTCAAGGACATCCCGCGCGACATCCTCGAAGCGGCGCGCATGGACGGCGCCACGCTGATGCAGGAAATGGTTCGCGTGCTTCTGCCGATCAGCAAGGGCGGGCTGGCCTCGACCATGCTGCTGTCGCTGATTCTGTGCTGGAACGAGGCCTTCTGGTCGCTGAACCTGACGTCCTCCAATGCTGCCCCGCTGACCGCCTTGATCGCGTCCTACTCCAGCCCTGAAGGGCTGTTCTGGGCCAAGCTTTCGGCCGTTTCCACCCTCGCCTGCGCCCCCATTCTGATATTCGGCTGGATCAGCCAGAAGCAGCTGGTCCGCGGCCTGTCGTTCGGCGCCGTGAAATAACGCCGCCGAGCTGAGAAGAACAATAGAGGATTCCTAACATGGCAGACCTGAAAGTCCACAACCTGAAGAAAAGCTTCGACGGCAACGACATCATCAAAGGCATAGACCTCGACATTCGCGATCGCGAATTCGTGGTCTTCGTCGGCCCATCCGGCTGCGGCAAGTCCACCCTGCTGCGCCTGATCGCCGGCCTCGAGGAGGTCAGCAGCGGCCGGATCGAACTGGATGGACGCGACATCACCGATGTCAGCCCGGCCAAGCGCGACCTGGCCATGGTGTTCCAGACCTACGCGCTGTATCCGCACATGACGGTGCGCAAGAACATGTCCTTCGCCCTGGATCTCGCCGGTGCGGACAAACAGGAAGTAGCGCGCAAGATCGAGGCAGCCGCCCGCACCCTGGAGCTGGAACCGCTGCTCGAACGCAAGCCGCGACAACTGTCCGGCGGCCAGCGCCAGCGCGTCGCCATTGGCCGCGCCATCGTGCGTAACCCCAAGGTATTTCTGTTCGATGAGCCTCTGTCGAACCTCGATGCCGCCTTGCGCGTGCAGATGCGCCTGGAGCTGTCGCGCCTGCACCAGGAGCTGCAGGCGACCATGATCTACGTGACTCACGATCAGGTCGAAGCCATGACCCTTGCGGACAAGGTAGTCGTACTCAATGGCGGACGCATCGAACAGGTCGGCTCACCCATGGAGCTCTACCACAATCCCGCCAACCTCTTCGTCGCGGGCTTTCTCGGCACACCGAAGATGGGCTTTCTCAAGGGCCGCGCAAGCCGTGTCGAAGCCAGCGGCTGCGAAGTCGAGCTCGACGCCGGTTGCCGCCTGTTCCTGCCGGTGAGCGGCGCCACGCTGAAGGCGGGCGATCCGGTCACCCTCGGCATCCGCCCGGAACACCTCAACCGTGGCAGCGAAGGCAATTGCCAGTTGACCGTGAAGGCCGACGTCAGCGAGCGGCTGGGCAGCGACACCTACTGCCACGTGGTCACCGGCAACGGCGAGCAGCTGACCATGCGCATCCGCGGCGACTTCACCCCGCGCTACGGCGAGTCGCTGTCGCTGACATTGGAAGCCGACCATTGCCACCTCTTCGACAGCAATGGCGTCGCAGTCGGCCAGTCGCTGCAACAGGCGGCCTGACCGCCCCATAGCCACCCGAGCCCTGACTTACCGGCAGATCGCTGCGCCCGCAATGGCAGCGATCCCGCCCCCGGCTTTTCCACATTCAAGCCCAGCGAGGCCCGAGATGAAGTTGAACGAAGCGAATCTGCCACAGCTGCCGGGCCCTATCGCGCGCCCCGACTACCGCCTGGCCGAGGTCACCACCGGCATCGCCCATATTGGCGTGGGCGGTTTTCACCGTGCCCATCAGGCAGCCTACACCGATGCGCTGATGAACACCGGCGAGGGGCTGGAGTGGGGCATCTGCGGCATCGGCACACGCGCCGAGGAGCGCGCGATGCGCGATGCACTGACCGCGCAGGACTACCTCTACACCCTGGTCGAGCTCGATGACCGGCCCGATACCGAGGTCCGCGTGATCGGCAGCATTCGCGACATGCTGCTGGTGGGCGAGGATGGTTCCGAGGCGGTGGTTGCCCGCCTGGCCGATCCGGCGATTCGCATCGTCTCGCTGACCATCACCGAGGGTGGCTATTGCATGGATGACAGCACCGGCGAATTCAACGCCAAGCTGCCGCATATCCAGCACGACCTAGAGAATCCTCGAACCCCGATTAGCGTCTTCGGCCTGCTGTGCGCAGCGTTGGCCAAACGCCGCGGACAGGGCCTACCGGCATTCACGGTGATGTCCTGCGACAACCTCCCCCACAACGGCGACGTGACCCGCAAGGCCACACTGGCCTTCGCCGGCCTGGTCGATGCCGACCTGGCCGGCTGGATCGAGCGCAACGTCAGCTTCCCCAACGCCATGGTCGACCGCATCACGCCCATGACCAGCGCGGCCCATCGCCAGGACCTGGAGCGTCAGCACGGCCTCGATGACGCCTGGCCAGTGGTCTGCGAACCCTTCGTGCAATGGGTGCTGGAAGACCGCTTCGTCGCCGGCCGCCCGGCCTGGGAAAAGGTTGGTGTGCAGTTCACCGATGACGTTTCGCCCTACGAGGAGATGAAGATCAAGCTGCTCAACGGCAGCCACCTCGCGCTGACCTACCTCGGCTTCCTGCGCGGTTATCGCTTCGTCCACGAAACCATGGCCGATCCGCTGTTCGTCGAGTACATCCGCCGCTACATGGACGAGGACGTCACCCCACAACTGGCACCCGTGCCCGGCATCGATCTCGCTCGCTACAAGCAGACGCTGATCGAGCGCTTCTCCAACCGTGCCATCGCCGATCAGCTGGAACGGGTGTGCTCCGATGGCTCGTCGAAGTTTCCCAAGTTCAGCGTGCCGACCATCGACCGCCTGATCGCCGATAACGCCGCCCTGGACCGCGCCGCCCTGGTGGTCGCCGCCTGGGCGCTGTATCTGCGGGGCGCAGATGAAAACGGCGTGCCGTACCACATCCCCGATCCGCGCGCGGATTTCTGCCAGTCCCTTGTTGCGGAGGACGACGGCCTCGCCGAACGTCTGCTCGGGCGCGAGGAGATCTTCGGCACGCAGATTCCCCGTTCGCTCGCCTTCCGCGAAGCCTTCGAGCGCAACCTGCTGCGGCTGCGCACGTTGGGGGTCAGCGGCACCCTTGATCTGTTGCTGACGCAGTGACGGGGTGCGGCATGTTTCTCGGGATCGATTGCGGCACCCAGGGCACCAAGGCGCTGTTGCTCGACGCCAGCAACGGGCGCGTGCTCGGCCAGGGCTCGGCCGGCCACGATTTGATCAGCGGACCCAATGGCCGGCGCGAGCAGGACACCGAGCAGTGGACCGCCGCCTTCGCTAGCGCCACCGCCGCGGCACTCGCCGAGGCCGGAGTCGACGGCGATGCCGTGCTGGGCATTGGTGTATCCGGGCAGCAGCATGGCTTGGTTACGCTCGATGCCGCGGGCCGCGTGTTGCGCCCGGCCAAGCTCTGGTGCGACACGGAGTCGGCTACGGAGAATCAGCGCCTGCTCGACTGGCTGGGCGGTGAACAGGGTTCGCTGCAACGCCTCGGTATCGTCATCGCACCGGGCTACACGGTATCCAAGCTGCTGTGGATGAAGGAGCAGCACCCCGCGCTGTTCGCTCGCATCGCCCATATCCTGCTACCCCACGACTACCTCAATTACTGGCTGACCGGGCGTTGCGTAAGCGAATACGGCGACGCCTCCGGCACCGGCTATCTCGATGTGCGCACCCGGCAGTGGGCGTTCGACATCCTGCGGTATGTCGATCCCAGCGGCCGTCTGGAGGCGGCGCTGCCGGAGCTGATCGAACCCCATCAGCCGGTCGGCCGGCTACGCCCCGAACTTGCCGTCCGGCTGGGCCTGAACTCCCAGGCCATCGTGGCGAGCGGCGGTGGTGACAACATGATGGGCGCCATCGGCACCGACAACATCCGCCCCGGCGCGATCACCATGAGCCTGGGAACCTCCGGCACGCTCTACGCGTTCTCCGGGGAACCTCGGATCAGTCCGCAGCCATCAGTCGCGACGTTCTGCTCGTCCAGCGGGGGCTGGCTGCCGCTGATCTGCACCATGAACCTGACCAACGCCAACGCGGCGATACGCGACCTGCTGGAGCTGGACCTCGATGCGTTCAACGCGCTGGTGGCGCAGGCACCGATCGGCTGCGAGGGCGTCACCATGCTGCCGTTTCTCAACGGCGAGCGCGTCCCCGCCCTGCCCCAGGCCAGCGCCAGCCTGCACGGCCTGACCGCCGACAACCTGACCCGCGCCAATCTCTGCCGCGCGGTGCTCGAAGGCGTGACCTTCGGCCTGCGCTACGGGCTGGACCTGCTGCGCGAAAGCGGCATTCGCGGCGAGCGGATTCAGCTCATCGGCGGCGGCGCGAAGAACCCGCTGTGGCGGCAGATCGTAGCCGACATGATGGCGACGCCGGTGGTCTGCGCCCGCCACAGCGAAGCCGCGGCGCTGGGTGGCGCGATCCAGGCGGCGTGGTGCCATGCCAGACAGCGCGATCCCGCGGCGAGCCTCGCCGAGCTGTGCCAGCGCTGTGTCAGCCTCGACGAGACCACGGCGGTCGCGCCTGACACCGCCGCGGTTCTGGCCTACGAGCAGGCCTATCGGCGCTATCGGCAACTGGTAGCCAGCATCTACGGTCAGCACACGCCACCGGACCTGACGCCGGTCGCCTCCTGATGCGCAGCGCTCGGTCGGCAGGGAAATAGTTCATAAAAAAGGCAAAGCCACGGCGTGTGGCTTTGCCTTTGATCCTGCGCCTGGGACGACGCCTCAGCGGCTGCGCAGCGCCTCGCGCGGCACGTACTTGCCCAGCTCGTGACGGGCGATGGCCACCCGATGCACCTCGTCTGGGCCATCGGCCAGGCGCAGCGTGCGCTGCATCGCCCACCAGTGCGCCAGCGGGAAGTCCTCGGAAACACCAGCGCCGCCGTGAATCTGGATGGCGCGATCGATGACCTTCAGCGCCACGTTGGGTGCGACCACCTTGATCTGTGCGATCTCGCTGGCGGCGATCTTGTTGCCTACGGTATCCATCATGTACGCCGCGTTCAGCGTCAGCAGGCGCGCCATGTTGATCTCGATGCGGCACTCGGCGATGTAATCGAAGTTGGCACCCAGCCGGGCCAGCGGCTTGCCGAAGGCGGTGCGGCTGACGGCGCGTTCGCACATCAGCTTCAGTGCACGTTCAGCAACGCCGATAGAGCGCATGCAGTGGTGGATGCGCCCAGGGCCAAGACGGCCCTGGGCGATCTCGAAGCCTCGGCCTTCACCGAGAATGACGTTCTCGTAGGGCACTCGCACGTTTTCCAGCAACACTTCCGCGTGGCCGTGCGGGGCGTCGTCGTAGCCGAACACCGGCAGAGGGCGCAGCACCTTCACGCCGGGAGCATCCATCGGCACCAGGATCATCGAGTGCTGGGCATGGCGCGGCGCGTCAGGGTTGGTCAGGCCCATGAAGATCATGATCTTGCAGCGCGGGTCGCAGGCACCGGAGGTCCACCATTTGCGACCGTTGATGACCCACTCGTCGCCCTCGCGCACCGCGCGGGCTTCCATGTTGGTCGCGTCGGACGAGGCCACGCCCGGCTCGGTCATGCCGAAGGCCGAACGGATTTCGCCGCGCAGCAACGGTTCCAGCCACTCGCGCTTCTGCGCCTCGCTGCCGTAGCGCACCAGCACTTCCATATTCCCGGTGTCCGGTGCCGAGCAGTTGAACGCCTCCGGGCCAAGCCCCGAGCTACCCATGATTTCCGCCAGCGGTGCGTATTCGGTGTTGTTCAGGCCGGCGCCCAGTTCCGATTCCGGCAGAAACAGGTTCCACAGCCCTTCTGCCTTGGCCTTGGCCTTGAGCTCCTCGACGATAGCGGTCGGCTGCCAGCGGTCACCTTCGGCGACCTGCTGGTAGAACACCTTTTCGGCGGGATAGACGTGAGCATCCATGAACGCTTGCACGCGCTCTCTCAGCTCTTGAACCTTCGGGGAGTAGGCGAAATTCATGGGCGACAACCTTCTGGCAGGTAATGTTTTGTAGTTTTGAATGCTAGAGGAGGCCTGGTGATTTATCTAAGCTATTTTCCTCGTGTATAAACATTCATCACCGATATATGATCGGCGAATTCCGATACACGCCGGAGAGCACAACAATGAACCTGAACAAGGTCGATCTGAATCTATTCATCGTCTTCGATGCCATCTACACCGAAGCGAACCTGACACGCGCCGGGCAGATCGTCGGCATCACCCAGCCCGCCGTTTCCAACGCCCTCGCCCGCCTGCGCGAAACCTTCAACGACCCGCTGTTCGTGCGCACCGCCCAGGGCATGGTGCCGACGCCAATGGCGCAGAACATCATCGGCCCGGTGCGCAATGCGCTGCAGCTGCTGCGGGTGTCGGTGCAGGAAAGCCGGACCTTCAGCCCGGCGCAGGCGAACAAGACCTTCCGCATCAGCATGACCGACCTCACCGAGGCGGTGATGCTGCCGCCGCTGTTCCAGCGCCTGCGCCGACTGGCACCGAACGTGAAGATCGAGAGCATGCTGGCCAAGCGTCGCGAGACGACCAAGGAACTGGCTGCCGGCCGCCTGGATTTCGCCATGGATGCACCGCTCAATACCGACCCGCAGGTGCGCCACGTCAAGCTGCTGGAAGATCGCTACATCTGCGCCATGCGCCGCGGCCACCCGCTGGCCAAGGACAAGCTGACGCTGGAGCAGTACCTGTCGCTGTCGCACATCCATATTTCCAGCCGCCGCAGCGGGCTCGGTCTGGTGGATCTGGCGTTGGGCAAGATGGGTCTGCAGCGCAAGATCGCCCTGCGCTCACAGCACTACCTGATGGCGACCCAGGTGATCGACCAGACCGACATGGCGGTGACCGTTCCCGAGCGTTTCGCCCGGCGCCACAACCTGCACCAGGTCGATCTGCCGGTAGACATCATGCCGCTGGAAACCCACATCTATTGGCATGAAAGCACCGATCAGGACCCGGCCAACCGCTGGATGCGCGAGCAGATGATCGAGATCGCGCAGCAGGTCACCGCGCAGCAGGATCTCTGACGCGCTGGCGGGTGAAAGCCCGCCTCAGGCGCTGTCGCGCATCACCACTTCGAAGCCCACATCGATACAACGCTCCGCAGGCTGCTGACCTCGCATCAGACTCAGCAGCATCTGCGCCGCCAGCTCGCCGATTTCGCCGCGCCGGGTGCGCACGGTGCTCAGCGCCGGATGCATCCAGGCCGCCGCCGGCAGGTCGTTGAAACCGGCAATCGCCAAACGCCCCGGCACGTCGAGCCCCAGCTGATGGGCGCGAAACAGCGCCCCGAGGGCCAGGTCGTCGTTGTTGAAGAACACCGCGTCGATCTGCGAGTGCTGCGCCAGCAGCCGATCCAGCAGCTCCGCGCCGAGGCCTATGGACGACAGCTGCGGCGTCAGCAATTCCAGAGTTGGCTCATAGCGACCCGCCTGGCGCATGGCCTGACGGTAGCCTTCGGCGCGTTGCAGGGTCCGAGGGTCGAGCTGCGCGGCGGCGAAGGCGACGTGACGGTAGCCACGCTCGAGCAAGGTGCGGGTCATGGCCGCGCCGGCTTCCAGTTGCGAGAAGCCTACGCAGTAGTCGTCCGGCCGCTCGCTCAGCTCCATCAGCGTAACCATCGGTGCGGTGTAGTTGGCCAGCACTGCACGGGCGGCATCGCTGCGCTCGAACCCGGTGATCAGCAAGCCGGCCGGCTGATGCGCCAGATAGGCACGCAGCAGTCGTTCGTCCTCTTCGGGGCGATAGTGGCTGACGCCAATCATCATCTCGTAGCCCGCCGGCATCAGCACCCGCTGGATGGCCTCGACGGTGTCGACGAACACCGCGTTGGACAGCGAGGGGATGATCACCGCCACCAGATTGGAACGCGAACTGGCCAGGCTGCGCGCCGCCGGATGCGGCACGTAGCCAAGCGCCTTGACCGCCTGCTCGACGCGCTCACGCAACGCATCGGAAACCAGATCAGGTTGCGACAGCGCGCGGGATGCCGACATCAGCGAGCAGCCAGCGCTGCGCGCGACATCCGAGAGGGTTACCCGCTCGGCAGAGCGGCGTCGGCGTGTGGTCATGCGCGTTCCATTGGTCGAAAGCGGCGGATTCTAGCAGCGGGCATTCTGGGGGCGCCTCCTAAGGTGCGGCCTTTTCCACTTCGGCCTGCACCTGATCGAACAGGTCCTGGCCGACCGCATCGATCACCGTCTGGATCGCCGGCTGCGCCTGCTCACGCATGCGCTGGATTTCCTCGGGACTGACCTCGTTGATCTGCATGCCACGCTCCTTCAGCGCCGCCAGCGCCTGGCTGGCCTCGCGACGGGTATCCTCGCGCTCGGCATCGCGGGCCTTTTCCGCAGCGTCCATGAGGATGCCCTGCTCAGTCGCGGACAGCCCGTCCCACCAGCGCTTGGACACCGTGACGATCCAGGGGCTGTAGACGTGATTGGTCACGCTCAGGTACTTCTGCACCTCATAGAACTTGGACGAGAGGATGGTGTTGTAGGGGTTTTCCTGGCCGTCGACCGCCTTGGTTTCCAGCGCGGTGAACAGCTCGGAGAACGGCAGCGGCACCGCATTGGCGCCCATGCGCTTGAAGGTGTCGATGAACACCGGATTGGGCATCACGCGCAGCTTGATGCCCTCGAAGTCCTCGAGCTTCTCGATCGGCCGCGCACTATTGGTCACGTTACGAAAACCGTTCTCCCAGTACACCAGCCCAACCAGGCCCTTCTCCTCGAGCTTGTCCATCACCTGCCGGCCCACCGGACCGTCCAGTACCTGATCGGCCTGGCGCGGGTCGGTGAACAGGAACGGCGTATCCCACAACGCCATCTCCTTGCTGATGCCGACCAGCGTCGCGGTCGAGCCGACCATCATTTCCTGCGCGCCGCCGATCAGTGCGTTCTGCATCTGGTCGTCCGAACCGAGGCTGGCGGAGGCGAAGGTGCGCACCTTCAGCTTGCCGCCCGAGGCCTTGGCCACCTCCTCGGCCAGCAGCTTGGCTGCCCTGCCCTGGTTGCTGTCTTCGTTGAGGCCGTAACCGAAGCGGATCATGCGTGGGCGGATGTCGTCCGCGGCCTGCGCGTAACCGAGGCTGAGTGTGCTGCCGAGCAAGGCAGCGGCCAGGGTGCTGATGAGAAGTCGTTTCATGTCGCGTTACCTTCTTGTTGTTGGACGTTGGTTTGTTGAGCGCTTGGTTGCACGACCGGCGTTACCGCAGCCAGGCCAGGGGTACGGTGATGATCGAGGGCACGGCGATAAGAAGCCCGACGATCACCAGATAGATAAGGAAGAACGGCATGACGCCGCGCACCAGGGTTTCCATGCGCAGTCGGCCGATGCCGCCGACCACGTTGAGCACCGTGCCCACCGGCGGCGTGATCAGCCCGATGGACCCGATCAGCACGAACATCACACCGAAGTACACCGGATCGATGCCGGCCTTGATCGCGATCGGCGCCAGCACCGGACCGAGGATCAGGATGGTCGGGGTCAGGTCCAGCACCATGCCGACGGCGATCATCAGCAGCATGATGGCGATCATTAGCAGTTTCGGGTCCTGCGCCAGCGGGCCGAGCATTGCAGCGATCTCGTCGGGCAACTGCGCCAGGGTGATCATGTACGCCGACACCGTCGCGGCGGCGCAGAGGAACATCACCGAGGCCGTGGTGCGGCTGGCACGGGTCAGCACCTCGACCAGCCCGGCCCAGTTCAGCTCGCGGTACAGCAGGGTCGAAACGGCCAGGGCATAGACGGCGGCGACCACCGCCGCTTCGGTCGGGGTGAACAGGCCGCCACGCAGCCCGCCGACGATGATCACTGGCAGCATCAGCGCGGCAGCACCGTCGACCAGCACACGACGGCGCTCGGCGGCGCTGGCCTTTTCCTGTTTCGGTTCGTCGATCCGCCGGGCGATCAGCGTCCAGGCAACGATCAGGCCCATGCCCATGATCAGCCCCGGCACCATGCCGGCGAGAAACAACTGGCTGATCGACGTGCCGGTCACCACGCCGTAGATCACGAACGGCATGGAGGGTGGAATGATCGGCGCGATGATCCCCCCCGCCGCCACCAGGCCAGACGACGAACTCAGCGGGTAACCGCGCTCGCGCATCATCGGCAACAGCAGTGTCGCCAGCGCAGCGGTATCGGCCAACGCCGAGCCGGACATGCTGGCCAGCAGCACTGAAGCGGCAATCGCCACGTAACCCAGGCCGCCACGCTTGTGGCCGAAATAGGCCTGCGCCATGGCGATGATGCGCCGCGAGATGCCGCCGGCATTCATCAGCTCGCCAGCAAGGATGAAGAACGGCACCGCCAGCAGCGGGAAGCTGTCAGCGCCGGCCTGAAGATTCTGAGCCAGCAGCTGCACGTCCCAGAAATCCAGGTACCACATCAGCACCGAGCCGGTGAGCAGCAGCGCGAAGGCGATGGGCATGCCAAGCGTCATAAAGCCCAGCAGCGATGAAAGGAAGACGACGACGGTCATACAAGGTCCTCGGTTGGGCAGTGCCCGTATTGTTCTGAATGCGGCGTCGCTTCAGTCCGCGGTGACATTCGCAGCGGCGGTGGCCGATGGCTGATCGCGCCGCCAGACATTGACCAGCTGCACCAGCGCCAATACCGCCAGCGCGACCATGCTGGCGGCCACGGGCAACATCGCCAGGCCCAGCGGATAACCGACTACCGGGCTGTTGATGGTCCAGCCGAACTGCATCTGGTTCCAACCACCCCAGGCCGCCAGGCAGCTCGCAGCTGCCACCAGCAGCCAGCTGAGAGAGTCGACGACGCGGCGGAACAGCCGAGGAAAACGGTCGCGCAGCATGGAAAAGCTCATCAGCTCGCCGCGGCGCATGCTGGAAGCGACGCCAACGAATACCAGCCAGACGAACGCCAGCCGCGACAGCTCCTCAGCGCCGGTCCAGCCAGTGCCGAAGGCATAACGCAGCACCACGCTGGAGAACACAACGATGACCATGAAGGCCATCAACGCGGCCATCAGCCAGTCGGTCAGGCGGTCGAAGTGCTGGGCGACCGTGCCGCTGTAGATCGGCTCGTTGGTCAAAGGTGGCGCCGTGGTAGCGCTATCAAACGGGCGCGAAGAAAGATCGACCCGGGTTTCAATAAGCTCATCCAGACCGGCGCCCTGCATCCAATCGACGATGTGGCGCAGAACGACTTCGCGGGGCTGGCTGGCATCCACGGTCAATACGCCGGGTTCGCCCTCGGGTGATTCGAGGGTGGCGAACTGGCTGTCGACCAGGGAAATCGGCATGAAATGTCCCGGCCTTCCGCCGACGCGCTGCACGGCGGTTTCGTAATCGATGGCCAGATGGGCGAAACGCAGCTCCGGAACCGCACTGCGCAGCAATTCCCGGTAGCTGCGCTTGAGCGCAGAGCAAGCCAGCACGAAGCCGCTGCCTGCCGCCAAAGTGCACTGCATTTCAGCGATCAGCGCGTGCAGCCACTCCACGCGATCGGCGTCGGACAGCGGCGTGCCGGCACGCATGCGCGCCACGTTCTCTGCCGGGTGAAAGTTGTCCGCTTCGATGTGCGGCAGGCCGAGCGCGTCGGCTACGGCGTGGCTGGGGTCCGTCTTGCCGGAACCGCTGACGCCCATGACGACCAGAACCGGAAGCGCGGAAGCCTTTGAGGTATGCACTGAAGGCATGCGAGGAATCCATTGTTTTGCTTGTTTGGCCGAATGTTAGCGCTATCACGCGCCGCGATAAAACTACCACTCGTCGACCGATCGGTCACAAATCGGCTGCATCGAAGCGGTATCCCGGTCGACATTCGCGGCGGCACGACTACAATCGCGCCCCTGTGCAATCGAGGACACCGAGCATGCCCAAAGCCATGTGCCGCCACATTCTGGTCAAGACTGAGGCCGAAGCCGCGCAGCTGAAAAAGCGCATCGCCAATGGCGAAGCATTCGACGTGCTGGCGCGCAAATACTCGACCTGCCCGTCCGGCAAGAAAGGTGGCGACCTCGGCGAAGTGCGCCCGGGACAGATGGTGCGCAGCATTGATCAGGTGATTTTCAAGAAGCCGCTGCGCGAAGTGCACGGCCCGGTAAAGAGCCAGTTCGGCTACCACCTGGTGCAGGTGTTCTACCGCGACTGAGCCAGCGCTCAGCCAAAGCGCTGCAGCTGCATCTCCCGCAGACGGCTGAGCGTGCGACGGAACGGGAATGCCAGATAGCCCTCGGTATACAGCTCGTCCAGTGCCACCTCGGCTTCGATACAGAGAGGAATCCGCCGGTCGTAGCACTCGTCCACCAGCGCGATGAAGCGGCGCACGGCATCATCCCGCGCGGCGAGCCTGGGCAACTGGCGATCACCCGCCGCCACCCGCGCGGCTCCATCCTCGGTGCCGCGGGCAATGCGCCCATCGCGCTGTGTGCCGCCGAGCCTAGGCACGTCACCAATCAGGATCGCCGTGAAACGGTCGCACAGCTCGATGAAGTCCAGTGCCGAAAACGGCTGCTCGCAGAGGTCGGCGAAGCGGCACCAGAGCACCGATTCGCTACGCCGCACGACGTCGAGCTGGCGACGGCTGAGGGCCAATGGCTCGATGCTGAACGCTCCATCGACCAGCGCCTCGAACGTCGCGACCAGTGCGCTGCCACTGTCGGACGGGGCGATCCAGTAGCGCTGCAGCGCAGCGCCAGGACGCAGGCGGTGATCGGCGCCACCATCCACATCCAGCACATGCATGTGCTCCACGATGGCATCGATGGCCGGCAGAAAACGCTCGCGATTGAAGCCGTCTGCGTACAGCTGCTCCGGCGGCTGGTTGGAGGTAGCAACGATCACCACGCCGTGCTCGAAGAGCACCTGGAACAGGCGTCCCAGAATGATCGCGTCGCCGATGTCACCGACGAACAGTTCGTCGAAGCAAAGCACGCGAATTTCTTCCGAAAGCTCTTTGGCCAGCGCCTTTAACGGATCAGCCGTGCCGTTGAGCTGGAACAGCCGGATGTGCACCCAGCGCATGAAGTGATGAAAATGCTGCCGCCGCGACGGAACCGTCAGGCTTGCGTGAAACAGGTTCATCAGCCAGGTCTTGCCACGCCCGACCGGCCCCCATAGGTAGACGCCGAGAGGCAGGTCCGCACCTGAAACCAGTGCCTCATGACAGGCCTGAAGCCGTGCAACGGCGCGCTGTTGAGCCGCATCGGGCACGAAACCGTCTTGCGTAATGGCCTGCTGATAACGTTCAAGGGGCGAGTCGGCGTGCATGATCGTCCGGCGCAAAAGCCGCCATGGTAGCGCGCGACCGCTCAGTTGTGCCCATCCTGCAGCAGTCGCTCGGCCTGGGCGCCGAGCTGCTCGAGCAGCATCGCCTGCGCCGGCAGCAGCTGCTCGTGAACACGGGTCAACGCATAGACCGGCACGCTGATGGCCGGCTCGAGCAGACGGGCCTGCACCTCGCCGCCAGTAGCCGCCAGCGCGGTGAACGGATCGACCAGCGTCACGCCCTGCCCCGACGACACCAGCTGCCGCGCCAGCTGATAGGTCTGCACCCAGGTAACGACGCGCGGCGGCGGATCCAGCTCCTCGATGTGGCCGCGCAACAGGCTGCCCAGTGCATCGCGGGCGTCGATGCCGATCAGCGCTTTACCCGCCAAGGCCTGCAGCCGCAGCGGGCTGTGCAGTTCATCCGGCGGCCACCAGCCAGGCGGCGCGATCACGCGCATGCGTCCCTCGGCCAATAGCTGGCTGCTCAGTCCCGGATGCTCTACCGCCTGCGACGTCAGCCCGAGATCGGCTTCACGCAGCAACAGGGCTTCGACGATTTCCGCCGTGTGCTGCGTGGCGAGCTGACAGACCGTCCGTGGAAATCGCTCGCGCCAGGCGCGCAACGCCTGTGGCAGCAGCGCCTGAGCCAGCGCCGGCGTGCAGATCAGGCGCAGTGCGCACTCCTCGCCCCGGCCGAGGCTGTCTGCAAGCCGCCGCAGATTCTGCAGGTCGATGGCCAGGCGTTCGGTCTGCTGCTGCAACACCCGCGCCTCGGCGGTGGGCTGCAGCTTGCCGCGCACCCGGTCGAACAGCGCAAAGCCAAGTTGCTGCTCTGCATGCTTGAGAATCTTGCTCGCCGCCGGCTGGGAGATATGCAGCAGCTCGGCCGCGGCCGTCAGGCTGCCGGTTTGCAGGATCGCCTGGAACAGTTCGATATGACGCAGCCGCATGCATGTCCCCCTTCAGTCAATCGAGCATAACCGCAGGTTATGGGAACGCTCCATCCTTTCATTGGCCGCCTCGCTGGCACGCGGCCTAGGCTGCGCTGATCGAGTCGGAGGAGCAGTTGCATGCGGGTAGCAGTCATCGGCGCAGGCGTTATCGGGCTTGCCACCGCCTATTCACTGGTGCGCCAGGGGCACAGTGTCGAGCTGATCGAAGGGCGCGACGATGTCGCCTTGGAAACCAGCTTCGCCAATGGCGGGCAGCTCAGCTATCGCTACGTTTCCCCCCTGGCCGATGCCGGCGTGCCGTTGCAGGCGATTGGCTGGATGCTGCGCGGAGCCGATGCCCCGTTGCGTTTCCGACCGCAGGCGAGCCTGCATCAGTGGCGCTGGTGCCTGCAGTTCCTGCTGGCGTGCCGGCGTTCGGTCAACCGGCGCAACGCGGCTCACTTGCTGCGGCTCGCCCTGCACAGCCAGCAGATCCTGCGCAGCTGGCGCGAGCAGGACCAGCTGGACGGCTTCGCCTGGCGCGCCAACGGCAAACTGGTGATCTATCGCGATCAACACAGCCTGCACAAGGGCGCAGCGGCCATCGACGACGAATCAGGGCAGCGGCTGCTGGACGCCGCGCAATGCGTCGACGTCGAGCCGGCGCTGACGCCGTTGGCGGCATCACTGCGCGGCGGCATCTATTCGCCCGGCGACGAGGTTGCCGACTGCCATCTGTTCTGCACCGAACTGCTGCGGCGACTGCGGGCATCGCCTGCGTTTCATCTGCATACCGGCCAATCGGTGAGCGCATTGCGCACCGAAGGCAAGCGCGTCCGCGCGGTCGTGCTCGGGCACGATGACGTCGCCATCGACCATCTGGTAGTGGCGGCCGGCACCGGCAGCGTCGGGCTTCTTCGGCCATTGGGTATCGACCTGCCGATCTACCCGCTCAAGGGCTACAGCCTGACCGTTGCGCTGGCCGACCAGGACCGCGTGCCGCAAACCAACGTCACCGACTACGACAACAAGGTCGTCTATCTCCGCCCGCCTCGATGACCAGCTGCGCGTCGCGGCGATGGTGGATATCGCCGGCTGGGATGCCGGGCTCGACCAGCAACGCATCGCCACCCTGCAACGTCTGGCTGGTGCGACCTTCCCCGGTGCCGGCGACTACCAACGCGCGCGGCAGTGGGCTGGCCTGCGCCCGGCGACGCCCCAAGGTACGCCGCTGATCGGCCGCAGCGGATTCGACAATCTCTGGCTCAACGTTGGCCACGGCAGCCTCGGCTTCACCCTGGCCTGTGGCAGCGCCGACCTGCTCGCCAGCGTAATCGGCGGATCACCACCCGCTGTCTCCCTGGACGGCTTGAGCCTGCCCGCCTGACCACTCAAAGAGGAAACCGATATGCCCGTTCAACGCATCGAGAGCAATCCGCGCATGTCCGCCGCAGTCATTCATGCAGACCTTGTGTTCCTCGCCGGCCAGGTGCCGGACGACCGCGGCCTGGGTGCCGCCGGTCAGACCCGCGAGGTGCTGGCGAAGATCGACCGGCTGCTGGCCGCCGCCGGCTCCAGTCGCGAAAACCTGCTCAGCGCTCAGATCTGGCTGAAGGACATCGACGCCGACTTCGCCGCCATGAACGAGGTCTGGAGCGACTGGCTGCCAGCAGGCTGCGCACCGGCACGGGCGACGGTACAGGCGCGTCTGGCCTCGCCCGAGGTGCTGGTCGAGATCATGGTGATCGCTGCGCGCGCCTGACCACAGCGGTCTATCGTTCCTGCGCCGGCCAACCACAGTTGCAACCACCCACAATACAAACAAGAGGGAACCGCAATGAACCACCAGATCCGTAACGGCCTGTTCGGTATCACCCTGGCCGGCGTGCTCGCCAGCGCCTTGGCGAGCACCAGCGTGCTGGCGCAGGAGCGCTTCGTCACCATCGGCACCGGAGGGCAGACCGGCGTGTATTACACCGCCGGCCAGTCGGTGTGCCGCTTCCTCAATCGTGCCGAGGTGAAGCCCGCCATCAAATGCAACGCACCCTCGACCGCGGGCAGCGTGACCAACATCGTGTCGTTGCACAAAGGCGAGTACGACTTCGGCTTCATCCAGTCCGACCATCAGCACAAGGCGCTGCAGGGTCTGGCGCCCTTCGACAAGGAGGGCGCCGTCGAACTGCGCGCGGTGTTCTCGCTGCAGTCGGAGATTCTCACCGTGGTCGTTCGCAACGACAGCGGCATCACCGATCTGGCCGGGCTCGAAGGCAAGCGGGTGAACATCGGCGTGCCCGGCTCGGGTAGTCGCGACACCTTCGAGGAGGTCATGCAGGCCAAAGGCTGGACCAACGCCAGCTTCTCCCTGGCCGCGGAACTCAAACCGGCGGAAATGGCTTCCGCCTTGGGTGACAACAACCTTGACGCCATCACCTATGTGGTCGGCCATCCGAGCGGTGCGATCCAGGAAGCCTTGACCAATGTAAAGGCCAGCATCATTCCGGTGCAGGGCGCAGAGATCGACAGCCTGCTGGCCAAGGCCGATTACTACAGTGCCGTGGAAATCCCCGCCGGGCTCTACCCGGGTGTGGAAGGCGCCATTCCGTCGATTGGCGGCAAGGCCGTGCTGGCGACCACCAGCAAGACCGACCCGGAGGTGGTCTATCAGCTGGTCAAGTCGGTATTCGACAACCTCGATAGGTTCAAGCGCCTGCATCCAGCCTTTGCCGATCTAAAGGCCGAAGACATGATTCGCGTCGGACTGACTGCGCCACTGCACGAGGGCGCCGAGCGTTATTACAAGGAGAAGGGTTGGCTGTAAGCCGACGAAATCAGCGGGCGTCACTGCCCGCTGAGTACAGGCTCAGAGCTCCACGGACAGGCTAACGCTCAGGTTGCGCGGCTCACCCGGCATGATCCAGACATTGCTGTAGGAGCGCTCGTAGTAGGTCCGGTCGAAGGCGTTGTTCAGGTTCACGCCGAGGGTCAGCTTTTGCGTCGCCTTGTAGCGCGCCAGCAGGTCCACGGTCGTGTACGACGGCAACTCGAAGTCGCTATCGGCCTGCCCTGCCCGATCACCCACGTAGTTCACGGCGCCGCCAAGGGAGAGTCCGCTGAGATCACCATCGAGGAATTCGTAGGTGGTCAGCAGGCTGCCGCTGTGGCGCGGTACGTTGAGCAGCCGGCTGCCGCTGGCCAGGGTGTTGTCGCGAGTCACCTCGGCATCCACGTAGGCGTAACCAACGATCACGCGAATCGCATCGGTCAGCTGCCCGGCCAGCTGCAGGTCAATCCCGCGGCTGCGCACCTCGCCGGCGGCAATCTGAAAACCGTCGTTCGCCGGATCGCTGGTCAGGACGTTTTCCTTGGTCAGATGGAACGCTGCGGCGGTGAGCCCCAAACGGCCGTCGAACAGGTCGAGTTTGACCCCTGCCTCATAACCCACGCCTTCTTCCGGATCGAACGTGGCGCCGCTGAAGTCCGCGCCATTGTTCGGCTTGAACGACTGCGAGGCGTTGGCGAACAGCCCGACCTCCGGTATCAGCTGATAGAGCACACCGACACGAGGCGTGACCTTTTCATGAGTCTGCTCGGTGCGCCGGCCAGCAACCTCATTGTCCAGGCGTTGTTCGTAGTGGTCATAGCGGGCGCCGATGACCCCGAAGAGCTTGTCGGTAAAGCGAATCTGGTCCTGAAGGTTCAGCGCCCGGCTATGCACCAGCTCATTGCGGTTAACCGTACGCGCCGGGTTGAACGCCGGACGCGGTGTACCGTAGACCGGGTTGTAGAGATCGATGGTGCGCAGGTTGTTGGAGCGCAGCATGAACTCGCTCAGGGCGTAGCGCTCGTACTCGGTGCCGATCAACAGCTGATGCTCGATCGAGCCGGTATCGAAACGCCCGCGCAGCTCCAGCTGGGTGATTGCGTCCTGCCAGTCGTAGTCGCGATAACGCAGGTTGCGGGTCAGCGTGCGGTCGTCTCCTGCGACCTCTGCCGCTTCGGTGGCGTAGCCATCCATCCGGCCCTGCTTGTAGTGGCTGGCCAGGCGCAGCGTCCAGACCTCGTTGAGGTCGTGTTCGAGTTCGGCCTGCAGCGTTTCGTTGTCGTTGCTGATCGGCCCATCCGAGGGTTCGCCATAGAACGCTGAGCGGGACACCTTGCCCAGGTCGCCGCCGGGTGCAACCACGCCGCGATCGAAGGTCTGGCGGTTGCGCACCACCTCCGTCTGTACCAGTAATCGGGTATCCGGGCTCAATTCCCAGCTGAAGGACGGCGCGACGAACTGCCGCTCAGCCTCGCGATGATCGCGGAAGCTATTGCCGTCTTCGACTGCAATGTTCATGCGATAGAGCATGTTGCCGTCTTCATCGAGCGGCGTGTTCACGTCCAGCGCAGTGCGATAACGGTCCCAGCGACCGGCGCTAAGATCGAGACGGGCAAAGCTGTCCAGCTGCGGGCGCTTGCTGACGATATTGATCGTGCCGCCGGGGTCGCCGCGGCCGTAAAGGCTCGCCGAAGGCCCCTTGAGCACTTCGACCCGCTCGATATTGGAAGCGTCCGGTGGGTTCATGAAGCCGCGGTTGACGCTGAAACCGTCCTTGTAGAACTCTCCGGTGGTCAGCCCGCGCACGCTGTACTCGTACATGGTCAGGCCACCGAAGTCGTTCTGCCTGGCGACACCGCCGGCGAAGTCCAGCGCCTTCTCAACGCGCGGGCTGTCCAGATCCTGCAGCACGGATGCGGGAACGACGCTGATCGACTGGGGTATTTCCTCGATGGGCGTGTCGGTTTTCGTCGCGCTGCGCGAGCGGTTGGCACGGTAGCCCTGAACCGGTCCGTCGGCGCGTTCCTGATCGGCCGTGATGATGACTGAATCCAGTACCGCCGCGTCCTCTGCCACAGCCAGCGGCGCCCCCGCCAGCATCAATGCCGCTCCGCAACCCGCCCATTTCACTACCGCACTTGCGTTATTCATGCTTAAACTCAGATACCGATGTTATATCGTAACAATGCTCTCTGTTTGGCATCCGGGTGTCAATGAAACGATTCGCATCCGCTCGAGCTCGAAGAGCGCTACCGGGCGATTCCGGGTTGCCTCGTCAGCCTGTCCTTACACCGGCCAGTGCAGCTATGCGACAATGCGCGGCTGAAGTTCGGTAGCCACCCCGCATTCATCCGGCAGCAGGCGCAAACGCCCACCGTTGTCATTCACCTCAAGAATCGCTGGATCGACCAGCTCCCTGTCGGAGCGAGCTGGACCGCTGAGTATTGGTATCGGATCGGTATCAGCCTGATTCACGCAGCCACACGTCATTGATAGGTACGCCCTTGATCTCCACCGCCAACATCACCATGCAGTTCGGTGCCAAGCCGCTGTTCGAAAACGTTTCCGTCAAATTCGGCGGTGGCAACCGCTACGGCCTGATCGGCGCCAATGGCTGCGGCAAGTCGACCTTCATGAAGATTCTCGGTGGCGATCTGGAACCGTCCGCTGGCCAGGTGATGCTCGAGCCGAACGTGCGCCTGGGCAAGCTGCGCCAGGATCAGTTCGCCTACGAAGAATTCAACGTGATCGACACGGTGATCATGGGCCACGAGGAACTCTGGAAGGTCAAGGCTGAGCGCGACCGCATCTATTCGCTACCGGAAATGAGCGAAGAGGATGGTATGAAAGTCGGCGAACTCGAAGGTGAGTTCGCCGAAATGGACGGCTACACCGCAGAATCCCGTGCCGGCGAACTGCTGCTTGGCCTGGGTATTCCGCTGGAACAGCACTTCGGCCCGATGAGCGAAGTCGCTCCCGGCTGGAAGCTGCGTGTGCTGCTGGCCCAGGCGCTGTTTTCCGATCCGGATGTGCTGCTGCTGGACGAACCGACCAACCACCTGGACATCAACACCATCCGCTGGCTGGAAACGATCCTCACGGCGCGTAACAGCACCATGATCATCATTTCCCACGACCGCCACTTCCTGAACTCGGTCTGCACCCACATGGCGGACCTGGATTACGGCGAGCTGCGCCTGTTCCCGGGCAACTACGACGAGTACATGACCGCGGCGACCCAGTCGCGCGAGCAGCTGCTGTCGGACAACGCCAAGAAGAAGGCGCAGATCGCCGAACTGCAGACCTTCGTCAGCCGCTTCTCGGCCAACGCCTCCAAGGCCAAGCAGGCTACCAGCCGCGCCAAGCAGATCGACAAGATCCAGCTGGCCGAGGTCAAGCCGTCCAGCCGTATCAGCCCGTTCATTCGCTTCGAGCAGACCAAGAAGCTGCACCGCCAGGCAGTGACCGTCGAGCGCCTGTCCAAGGGCTTCGACGACAAGGAACTGTTCAAGAACTTCAGCTTCACCGTCGAGGCCGGCGAGCGCGTGGCGATCATCGGTCCGAACGGTATCGGCAAGACCACCCTGCTGCGCACCCTGGTTGGCGAACTGACCCCGGACAGCGGCAGCGTCAAATGGACCGAAAGCGCCGACTACGGCTATTACGCCCAGGACCATGCCCATGACTTCGAGGATGACGTCAGTCTGTTCGACTGGATGAGCCAGTGGACTCAGGGCGGCGAGCAGCTGGTGCGCGGCACCCTCGGCCGCATGCTGTTCTCCAACGACGAGATCCTCAAGTCGGTCAAGGTCATCTCGGGTGGCGAACAGGGCCGTATGCTGTTCGGCAAGCTGATCCTGCAGAAGCCCAACGTGCTGGTGATGGACGAACCGACCAACCACCTCGACATGGAATCCATCGAGGCACTGAACCTGGCGCTGGAGAACTACCCGGGCACGCTGATCTTCGTCAGCCACGACCGTGAATTCGTCAGCTCGCTGGCGACCCGCATCATCGAGCTGTCGGAGAACGGCGTGACCGACTTCAGCGGCAGCTACGACGACTACCTGCGCAGCCAGGGCGTAATCGTCTGATCCTCACCCTGCCCGCGTATCGCAGCGCCTTCATCGAGGGCGCTGCAGATTCATAGGCAACTCCCGGTAACGCGCGGCGCGGTGCTTCAGCTAGGTAAAGCGCCTGCCGAGAAAGTCCAGCAGCAGCGCGTTCACCCTCCCCGCCTGCTCGTTCTGAATCCAGTGGCCGCACGGCGCCAGTTCGTGCCGTTCCAGATCCGGCACCCATTCCGGCATCTTCTTCAGCGTGTAGGCCTCGAGCTCACCAACCGGGTCATGATCGCCGATCAAAAACATGGTCGGCTGCGTGATCTTGCGCCCCTGCAGCGGCTCGGTAACCTGCCAGTTGCGTTCGAAGTTGCGATACCAGTTCAGCGCACCGCGAAAACCGTGCTCGGCGAACGTCTGCCGATACACCGCCAGATCGTCTTCTGAGCACCAGTCGGGCAACGGTCCCGGTTGCATGTCGTCCTCGAACAAGGTGCCGTCGGCAGGCTTGTTCTGCAGCAACAGGTTCCTTTCCTGGTAATACATCAACAGGCGCAGGGTACGATCAATGTCGGCATCCAGTTCACGCTCGGCGCGACCGGGCTGCTGGAAATAGAGGATGTAGTTGAATCGATCACCGCTGGCTTCGCGCATGATTTCGGTCGCGGGCCGCCGCGGTCTTCCGGCGAAGGGCACCGACATGGTCACCAGCGCGGTGACCCGCTCCGGCTCCAGCAACGCGAGATACCAGGCGACCATTGCGCCCCAGTCGTGCCCGATTAGCGCCACCTGCCGGTGACCGAAATGATCCATGGCCGCACGAACGTCCTCACACAGCGTCAGCACATCGTAGGCCGAGACGTCCACTGGCGCGCCGCTGAGCCCGTAGCCACGCATCTCGGGAACGAACACGCGATAACCAGCCGCCACCAGTGAATCGATCTGATTGCGCCAGGAATACCAACACTCGGGGAAGCCATGCAGCAGCCAAACAGGCCTGCCCTCTTCGGGTCCGGCGCTATAAAGGCTGAGGGATATACCGTTCAGGTCGAGCTGGAAATGGTCCGCAGTACTGTTCATGAGGCCTCCTGACTGGAGGCCTCACTATGGCAAAGCCAGGCGCGCGTGTGCGCTGTATCAGTAGGGCGAAGGCCGCGACATCCCGCCGATGGATCAGCCCTGGGCGCTGGCCCAGTCGATCAGCCCGAACTGCCAGGTAGCCAGAATCAGCAGGCCGAAGCCGATCCGGTACCAGGCGAACGCCGCGTAGCTGTGATTGCCGATGAACTTGAGCAGCGCCCGCACTGCAAGCATCGCGAAGATGAACGAGGTGACGAATCCGACCGCGAACACGGCGAAATCGCCCGGCTGAAAGAGCTCGCGGTACTTGTAGCCGGAGTACACCGCCGCGCCGACCATGGTCGGCATGGCCAGAAAGAACGAGAACTCGGTAGCCGCCTTGCGCGACAGGCCGAACAGCAGGCCGCCAATGATGGTTGACCCCGACCGCGAGGTGCCGGGCACCAGTGCCAGGCACTGGGCGAAGCCGACTTTTAGTGCCAATGCCCAGTTCATGTCATCAACGGTTTCGGCACGAATGGTGTGATCACGCCGTTCGGCCCAGAGCATCACGACACCGCCGATCACTAGCGCGGTGGCTACGGTGATGGGGTTGAACAGGTATTCGTGGATCAGGTCGGCAAAAGCGACACCGAGGACAACTGCAGGCATGAAGGCGATCAGCAGGTTCAAGGTGAACTTCTGTGCCTGAGACTCCTTGGGCAGACCAATCACTACGTCCAGGATCTTGCGCCGATACTCCCAGATCACCGCGAGAATTGCCCCGAGCTGAATGATGATGTTGAAGGCCAGCGCCCGCTCGCCACCAAAACCGATCAGGTCCGCAACAATGATCTGGTGACCGGTACTGGATACCGGCAGAAACTCGGTTACACCCTCGACCACGCCCAGAATCAACGCCTGAATCGCAACCCAAAGATCCATCTATTCCCCTAAAGCGATGCAGCCCATCGCGACTCAATGCAACCAAGGTATATGTCAGAAAGCCATCTGGCCGGCTGTTCTGACTCGTTCGAGAGAACTAAATTCCTCTGCAAACGAAACGGGGCTCATTTTTAGCCACGGGCGGCCGAAAAGCTATACAGGGTGCCGCGAAACGACCGCAACCAGAAGGTCGACAGTGGCGCGACAGACCCACCGATCAGCCAGAACAAAACGATAAGAAAGTCCCATCAGGAGCCCTATTCATGAATCTGCTGCGCAACGTTCCCATTAGCAAGCGCCTCTGGCTGATCCCCGTGGTCGCCGTCGTCATGCTGTTCATCCTCGGCATGCTGATGATTCAGCAGGTCCGCTCCGACTTGTATCGTGGCAAGCAGGAGGCAACTCGGAACATAGTCGAGGCTGCATCCGGCGTGCTCGAGTACTACCGGGCACAGGAGACCAGTGGCGCCATGACCACGAGCGAAGCACAGAAGGCGGCCATGGAGCAGATCCGCCTGCTGCGCTACGACGGTCAGGACTATTACTGGATCAACGACCTCGGCCCGACCATGATCATGCATCCGATGCAGCCGAAGCTGGACGGCCAGGACCTGTCGAAGATCAAGGATCCGGAAGGCAAGGAACTGTTCAACGAGATGGTCAAGATCGCCCAGCGGGACGGGGCTGGTCTGGTCGACTACATGTGGGCCAAGCCCGGTGAAGCAGATCCGGTGCCGAAGATCTCCTACGTGCAGTTGTTCAAGCCTTGGGGCTGGATCATCGGCTCGGGCATCTACGTAGACGATGTCGAGCAGGAATTCTGGAACTATCTGACTCGTTTCTCCCTGATCGGCCTCTTTATCTCGGCAATCATGGCCGTGCTGGTGGCGATCCTGATCCGCAGCATCGTGCGCCCCCTGCGCCACACCATGTCGGCGATGGCGAATATCGCCAGTGGCGAAGCCGATCTGACGCGTACGCTGGATGTATCCGGCAACGACGAGCTGAGCACCCTTGGCCGTGACTTCAACCGCTTCACCCAGAAACTGCGCACCGTGGTCGGTCAGCTGTTCGAGACAGCCGGCGCGCTGGACCAATCCTCCCGTTCGCTGAGCCAGCTTTCCGGTCAGGCCCATGAGCAGAGCCAGCAGCAGATGCTGCAAATGGAGCAGGTCGCCACCGCCGTCAACGAAGTCACCTACGCCGTACAGGAAGTCGCGAAGAACGCCGAGCATGCCTCCAGCGAAGTCGGCAACGCCGAAAATCAGGCGGGCCAGGGTCAGCGCAATATCGAAACGAGCCTGCAGCAGATCGACGAGCTTTCCGCGACCATCGGCCAGGCCGTCGACGTGATTCAGTCACTGGCTGATGAAACCACCAAGATCGGTTCGGTACTGGAAGTGATCGGCTCGATCGCCGAGCAGACCAACCTGCTCGCGCTCAATGCCGCGATCGAAGCTGCCCGAGCCGGTGAACAGGGCCGCGGTTTCGCCGTGGTGGCCGACGAGGTTCGTCTGCTGGCGCAGCGTACGCAGCAATCGACTGCCGAGATACATAGCATGATCGAACGCCTGCAGAAGAACTCCGGCGCTGCGGTAAACGTGATCATGGAAAGCAATCGCGCCTCCCAGCTCACCGTAGAGCAAGCCAGCCAGGCCGGCGAGAGCCTTGGCGAAATTGCCCAGGCGCTGCGCAACCTCTCAGGCCTGAACGCATCAATCGCCAGTGCCACGCTACAACAGTCCCACGTGGTCGAGGACATCAACCAGAACGTGACCCAGGCGGCCGGGCTGGCGCAGGAAAGCACCCTGGCTGCCGAGCAGTCCAGTGAAGCTGGTAAGCGCCTTGGCGAACTCGCCGATCAGCTGAATCGTCTGCTGAGCCAGTTCAAGGTCTGATAAACCCTTTGCCTGCGGCCCGCCAGATGAGCAGCCGCAGGCACTTCGACGAAGCAGGCGCCCCGCCCCACGCTCCATCGCGGAGCACGCCCTTAGAGATTCGATACATTTCCCGTCGCGACAGGTTGTCGCACGGGATTTTTTTTGCGTCCCGCGCCGATTCCCTCACGCTGCGCATGGCGTTGCGAAGTTTTTCAATATTTACAGGGAGTTAGCTCAAAAGTACTAAGCCGACTCGGCCAGGCGTCAACGTTATACTTTTGGCTAATTGCAAAGCCCTTCAAATTTTTTCGAACTCACATGTGACTCGTCAGTCCTCTGGGTACATCAACTGCAATGTAAGGCCAACGCCAACGAGCTTGGCTGCAGGTATTTTGGGTATCACACAGAGAGACATGCCCCATGCACACCCCGCTGCGTATCAATGAAGCCCTTTTGATCACCGACCGCGCGTTCAAGCCCTTCCAGTGCGTTGCCTGGACGCTGCCCGAAGGAAACGGTGAAGTCAGCATCACCGTCGTCGACCGCGACGAGGCCCGTCTGCTAGGCCGCTGCAAGATGTCCAGCAGCGTGTTCACCGATCCCGTGAAGCTCGGCGAAACCCTGGAACAGACTCGCGCGCAGCTGAGCCGCGACGGCGCGCATCTGTCGCCCTGGCACATGCCAGAGTAACCATGGCTTGCAACGAACAAAGGCCTGCGGCGGTGCCCCAGGCCTTTTTTCATGCCCCGAATTCGGCTACGCCAACTGCTCTACTGATCCATTCGCGTGTTTAACGGTCCTAAACAACAACACGTGAAACAGGAGAAGCTCATGAAAGGTGCAGAAGCGTACGTCAACGATCAATGGCAAAGCTGCGGCCTCGCCGACCTTGCGCAAGAGCCGGGCGCCCATACCGTCACACTGCACTTCATCGTGCCGCGAGATGTCCAGATGCCGGGCCTGATCACGCATATAGGCGAAATCGCACAGCGGCACCTGAGCGACTTCTATGACGGTCGAGCCGTCAGCCACAAGCCCGCAACCGGCTCGGTGGTGGGCGACGGCAGCGGTGACGGAATCAACCTGGAATTCGAGATAGCAGCCGCGCGCTGACCGTGGTGGACGTCGGCGTCAGCTAAAGCCGAGCTTGAAGAAATCGCACCGAATGCCTGGAAGGACGATTCAAGATGACCCCCTTTGACATGCAGCGCATGCTTCTGCACGAATTTCCATTGATGTTCGTCGCCGAAGTCGCGCTGCGGGCACTGCTGGCCTTCGTTGCCGTGTTCGTCTTTCTCAAGGTCAGCGGCCGTCGCGGCATTCGCCAGCTTTCGGTGTTCGAGCTGGTGATCATCCTGACCCTCGGCTCGGCCGCAGGCGACGTTTCATTCTACGAAGACGTGCCGTTGCTGCCGGTCGCAGCGGTGTTCGCCACCCTGCTGGCGCTGTACCGCCTCACGGTGTTCTTCATGAATCGCAGCCCGCGATTCGGAGCCTGGCTCGAAGGCCGTCCCGTCACCATCATTCGCGACGGCATCTATGAGCTGCGCAGCCTCGACAGCCTGAACATTTCTGCCGATGAATTCTTCATGGAGCTGCGCCAGCAAGGGGTCGAGCATCTTGGCCAGGTCAGGCTCGGTATTCTCGAGAACGATGGCAACGTCAGCCTGTTCTTCCATGAGGACCACGCGGTACGCCCTGGATTGTCCGTCCTCCCGCCGGAGTACCGACCGGTCTTCCACCAGGTGCCGGCGGCCGGTATGTACGCCTGCAGCCGCTGCGGCTTCCCCCAGGCGCTGGAAAGCCAGCAAAGCCAACAATGCCCGCGGTGTTCCAATCCAACCTGGTCGAAGGCGCTTTCCACACAGAGATCGCGCTGATACACGGTCAGAACCGCCATCCTGCTGGCCGGTCAGTTGTTAGAGGCGCCGGAACCCGCTTCCTGGTTACGCCTTCTCTACTCACTGCAGCAGGAGCACACCATGCTTGGCGACTATTCATCGATCAACGATCACCTCGATACCGCGCGCAAACATGCCGATCAGGCTGAAACCGAAGCCAAACCCGAGCTCTATCGCGAAGCCATCGACGAGCTGGTCGCAGCCATTCGATTGCTGATGCGCAACAGCAACGAAAAGGACAGTTGAGCCCATCCAAAAGCCTCGCCGGTCGCTACCCCGGCGAGGCCATAGCGGGAACGGTCATACATGCGCAACGACATCCTGATGGACGACCCGGTGCCTCTGGCCGAGGGCACTCGCCCTGTTCCTGCCGATGAGACCGGCGACACCGGTACGCTGCTGTGCCCAACACTGCCGCCGGACCTGCATTACGTCGATGATTCCCAGCCAGGCATCCGCCGCAGGCGACTGCGCGGCAAGTTCGTCTACTTCGAGCCGAACGGCGAGCGCATTCGCGATGAGGCGGAAATTCGTCGCATCAACAAGCTGGCGATTCCACCCGCTTATCGTGACGTTTGGATATGCCCGGATGCTCAAGGGCATCTTCAGGCGACCGGGCGCGACGCCCGTGGACGGAAGCAATACCGCTATCACACGCGTTGGCGAGAGATTCGCGACAGCGACAAGTACGAACGAATGCTCGAGTTCGGTGAAGCCTTGCCGAAACTGCGCCGCGATCTGGAAAAACACCTGGCTAGACCCGGCATGGCGCGTGAGAAGGTCATGGCCCTGGTGGTCATGTTGCTGGAGTCGACCTTGATCCGGATCGGCAACTCGCGCTATGCGAGGGACAACCGATCCTACGGGCTGACGACCCTGCGTACGCGTCACGTGAATGTCAAAGGAACCTCGATCCGCTTCCACTTTCGAGGCAAGAGCGGCGTGGAGCACGAAGTCACCCTGCGCGACCGTCGGCTGGCCAGGCTGATGCGCAGCTGCATGGAGCTGCCGGGCCAGCAGCTGTTTCAGTACCTGGATGAAGATGGTCAGCGCCGCGCGGTCAGCTCCAACGACGTGAACCTTTATCTTCGCGAGATGACCGGTCGCGACTTCACTGCCAAGGACTATCGCACCTGGGCCGGAAGCGCGCTGGCACTGGAACGGCTACGCAAGCTGGACGCATCCACGGAAGCCGTCGCCAAGCAGAATCTGGTCGAGACGGTGAAGCAGGTCGCCAGCCAGCTGGGCAACACCCCTGCGGTCTGCCGCCAGTGCTACATCCACCCGGCGATTCTGCAAGCCTTCAGCGCAGGCGAGCTGGCTGATGTGCGCGCCGCGCGCAAACGCAAGTGGCTCAGCGCCGAAGAGGTTGCGTTGCTGGCTTTTCTCCGCAAAGCGGCGGGCTGAAGCGCTAGTGCTGATGCAGGGTGACGCGATTGCGACCGGCCGCCTTTGAGGCATAGAGCGCCGAATCGGCCCATTCGATCAGTTGCGCATGACTGTGGGTGGGGACGCTGAGGTCCGCAACACCCAGACTGATGGTGAAGCGAATGCGGTGCTGCTCGTGCTGAACCTCGCGGCTCTCCACCGCATGCCGCAAACGCTCCGCAAAGGTCATTGCACCCTGTTTGTCGGTATCCGGTAGCAGTACCACGAACTCTTCACCGCCGTAGCGGCCAGCCACGTCCGAATCGCGCAGATTTTCGCGAATCAGCTCCGCGACCTGCTGAATCACGGTATCGCCGACCTGATGCCCATAGGTATCGTTGATCGCCTTGAAGTGGTCGATATCGAACATGACCAAAGCCGCCTGGCTGTCATAGCGGCGATGACGAGCGTAATCCAGGCGGAGCATCTCTTCCCAGTGCCCGCGGTTGTAGAGCCCGGTCAACCGGTCAGTGCTGGACAGGCGCTGCAACTCGGCATTCGCCGCCTGCAACTGGCGGCGGTTCACGGCGACATCGGTGACGTCATAGATGATCAGGCACACCTGGTCGATGCTGCCGTTGACGCCCTTGAGAGGCAGCAGCGTGGTGTTCTGGTACATGAAGTCTTCCAGCCCGGTGATCGGCTGGTAGTTCTTGAAGCGCAGCAGATAAGGGCGCTGCTCCCAGATGGTGAAAGATGGCGTACCGAGGGTCATCACGCTTTCCACCTTCCGGCGGAACCAGTCTTCATCGACTTCGGGAAACAGCGTGAAGAACGACCGATTGCGCGCATTCTCCGGCTGCAAGCCGGAACGGTTTTCCATGAAGGTGTTCCAGACCTCGACACGGTAGTCGCGGTCCAGCACGACGACGCCCACGTCGATGCTCTGGACGATCGCCAGCAACCAGTGAAGCTCGTTCAACTCGGCAGAATTGCTCATGCTCAATCCATCAGGTGGGCAAGCTTGCGTGTCAGCAGCTCGACCGAATCTTCCGTGAACAGCAGCAGCAGGTCAAAGTGGATATCGTGCCCTTCCAGGCTGTAGCTGATTTCCACCGCCAGGGTCTTCTTCCATCTGGCACTATTGAGCCGGATCAGCTCGTCGATCGATGCGTGCTGCCCCAGCACCTGCGGGTGCCCCTGGGAAAACACCACTTCGATCTGCTCGGCGATTCCGCTGAGGCATGCGCTGATCAGCAGGCTCGACAGATCCAGGAGCATCTCCATCTCCAGATAGTCCTGCCGCCGCATCAGGCGTGCCATGTCGGCCACTTCGGAGTCATGGAACAGCAGCAGCGCCTCGCCTGCGATACCACCGCCAATGTAGCCCTGGCAGACGGCAGTCAACTTCTCGCCACGCGCCGCATCGGCCAGCGCCATATGCAGCTCGCCGACTTCGAGAATATTTACATTGGGAATCGGCAACTGGATGAACACACCCAGCACGCGCGCCAGGAGCGCCGCAGCCCGGCCCATGGCTATGTTGACCACCTCACGAAAGGTATCGCGAAAACCGATCTTTTCCCCTGCGACCCTGGCGATCAGAGGCGACACATCATCCAGCAGGCCAAGGCTCGCCAGCGTCTGGTGCAGGTGCACCGGATCGGCGGGCTTCTTGATGAAAGCCAGCGCGCCGAGGGCCAGGACACGGCGCACGGCCTCATCCTGAATGTCGGCGGATATCACGATGGTCTTGCACTGCAGCCGTTCTTCGCGCAGCTGCGCGAGGACCTGATAACCATCCAGCTCGGGCATGGTGAGGTCGAGCAAGAGGACGTCGACGCCACCCTCGCGGACCTGCTCCAGCGCTTCGAGGCCGGTGGCCGCCTGACTGACGTCGACCGGCCAACCGGCAGGCAGCGCTTGCAGAAGCTGCTTGCGCGCCAGCGCGGAGTCATCGCAGATCAACAGGGAAATGGCAGACATGTGGTACGAGCTCTCGTTGCCCGATTAACCTTGGCACGAGAGCTTATCGCAGGAAAGGCGCGCTGTGCGCACCATGAAGGCAAAATAGTGGCATTTCACCTTAAAAACTGCCGAGCGGCCCGGCGGTGCTGCTCCGACGGGCTGTTTCGGATCAGTAATAGGCGTTCTCGCGATTGGTGTGATCGGTCACATCGCGCACGCCCTTGAGCTCTGGAATCCGAGCCAGCAGGGTCTTCTCGATACCTTCCTTGAGGGTGACGTCAGCCTGCCCACAGCCCTGACAACCACCGCCGAACTGCAGCACTGCGATGCCTTCCTCGACCACATCGATCAGCGTGACCTGCCCGCCATGGCTGGCCAGGCCCGGATTGATCTCGGTCTGCAGGTAATAGTTGATGCGCTCGTTCATCGGGCTGTCTTCATTGACCATCGGCACCTTGGCATTCGGCGCCTTGATGGTCAGCTGGCCACCCATCCGGTCGGTCGCGTAGTCGACCAGTGCATCCTCGAGGAAGGGTTCGCTGGTGCCATCGATCCAGGCCGTGAAGCTCTTCAGCGCCAGTGCAATGTCGTCAGGCTTCTCCTCGCCCGGCTTGCAGTAGGCGATGCAGGTTTCAGCATAAGGGGTGCCCGGCTGGGTAATGAAGATGCGAATGCCGATGCCGGTGGTGTTCTGCTTCTCGAGCAGGTCGGCCAGATAATCGTGTGCAGCTTCGGTAATGGTGATCGCGCTCATGGGAACTCCTCGCAGACATGCGCCGCAGTGTACGCCAAACCACTGCCGCGGTTAAGTCCTAGTATTTTAGTCGGGTTAAACGTGGTCGAGTTCCGGCCGCAGTCGCCGCTCACGGCGAATCAGAGATTTTCGTAGCGATTCATATCCAGTACGCCCGCTTCCAGTGGCTCGGTTTCTTCGAGATAGCGGGTCAGATCGTTGAAGTAATCCCAGAAACGCGGATGGCTGCGCCGCACGCCCCAGCGGTCGACCAGGCGCTCCAGCTGATCACTCGCCCTGACCTCCTCCAGTGCTGCGACAAATGCCGGCACCTCGGCGGCAGGCACATTGAAGAGGAAATTCGGATAGCTGCTGAGAACCCCTGGATACACCGTCAGGGTGTCCAACCTCGGCTGCCAGCGCAGCGACTCGCCGTACATGAAGGCGACGTTGCTGTGGGCGCGGTTGCGCAGCAGGCTGTATATCTCACGCCGATCGCCGTCGTGCTCGATGCGCAGCAGCGTGGCTTCCGGCAGATGCTGGATCGCCGGCAAGGCTCCGGCGAGTCGGTTGGTCAGACGACTGAGCGCCTGCTCGGCCCCTTGCAGGCTCGCGGGCTGCCCTGCGCGGTAGCACTGGGTACCCTGGCAACGGTTGATCGGATCGGTGGCTGCGTTGATGCCGGCGTACCTTGCCAGCATCTCTCGAGCGAACGCGCGCTTCGGATCAGCCCTGTTCAGCGTCAGCAGCGAGGGTGTCGAATCGTCGATGGAGGTGTAGGCCAAGAGCAGCTTCAGCTGCCCACCCTGCTCGTACCAGCCATCGAGGATGGCCTGGCGTGAGGCGGCCGGCAGCAGCCGAAGGAAGTTCAGCTCCGCGCCGTTACGAATCAGGTCGAAGTAAAGCCGTGTCTGGCCCTGATGGGAGACGTTGCCGAATACGTCGAAATTGACCACGAGCTGGTAATAGGTGCGCTCGAGCAGCGGATAGTCCATCCACCAGAGCGTCTGCGGAATCTCGCCGATCAGCCCTTTGCGCACCGAGGCGCTGTCATGCTGGCGGAAGATGCTCAGCAAGGCATTGTCATTGCCGGACCAGATCTGCTTCCACTGCGCGGGCTTGCCCGCATACGCATTCATGCGCAGCTGTTCGTAGTGGTTGCGCTTGACCCGGTAGCTCTTCCAGAACGCAAGCAGGTCGCCCATTTCATCGAACTGCCCGGGCATCGCCAGCAGCGGCGTGGTCTGTTCGCGATAGCGCCGGTCGGTAATGTACAGATCGTGCTGCGGGTCCTGGAAGAACACCCAGAAGTTGTCGCGAATCACGTCCGTGGCGATCTGCCCGCGGCACACCGGCCCGCGGATAAAGGTGCGGACGAAATACTCGGCGTTATCCAGCATGAACTGGTACCGCGCCTCGGCGGGAATAGCCTGGAAAGTCTTGAACGGATTGGCTCTGTGATCTGCGCCGTAACCGGGGATGGCATCCACCGTCGAGTCACCGCTGAAGAACAGCGAACGGACCCGCGCCAGCTTCGCAGCGCTGAGTGGATAGGTGATGTGCGTCTTGTGCACGATCACGTCGGTAATCGGTCGCAGGCGATAGCTGAACCGGGTACCCGGATCATCGTTCGGCCGTCGCGTCGCAATGGCGTCGACCGGCTCGCCACTGGGCGTGCGCGAACGCACCAGCTGATAGAAACGACCGCCTCCCTCCCCTTCGAAGTACAGATGCGCGATGAAAAGGTGCTCATACAACCAGCGGCCAACCAGATTGCCGCGTGCACCGGGAGTGTTGAGCAAGCGTTCCCACTCGTCGATCTGCACGGACTCGGTTGCCGAAGGCTCGGGCGGCGAACTCGCCTCGACTGACGCGCCCTGCTCGAGCCAACGCTGCAGGAGTGCGTACTCGGTATCGCTCAGCCCGGTTACGGCGAAAGGCATGCCGCCATGCATGTTGCGTCGGGCGTAGCGGTCGAATTCATCCGGCAGCGGGCAGGTGTTTTCCCGGCCGATGCCGATCTCCAGCGCCGACGGCAGCTTGGCATTGGGCGTCAGCGGCTGGCTGCGACCGAGCTCGAGCATTCGTGCCATCAGCGCAGCCTGGTTGCCCTCGCCATCGAGTACCGAATTGAAGCCCTTGCGCCGCCACGCGGCGTCGTGATCGGCGTCGAGAAACAGGCGCGTGGGCTCCTGGGCCTTTACCCGTACGCCGTTGTATACCGGCAGCTTGTTCGCGCCGCGGGATGCGCCCTCACCACTGCCGAGATTGAGCTGGCAGGGCGAGTCATAACAGGCGTGGCAAGCGACGCAGTTGGCGGTGAATATCGGCTGGATATCACGCTGATAAGAGAGGGCTTCGGCGCGCGCAGCGGTGAACGAGAGGAATAGAAGGCAAGCGAGCCAGAAACGAAATGACATGCATCGAACGCCTTGAGATGAGCGCGCATTCTATTCGCCTCTGCCGGGTCACGGCCAACGCCTCCCAACCTGAATAATCTTCATGCAAAAGCGCGAAGGCTAAAAAAGCATGCAGCTTTGCTATCATTCGCACTCTTTTGTCCCAGCTTTTCAGGTAGTCCCCATGTCCACTCGCAGCTCCCGTCTTCAGGCCCTTCAGCAAGCGCTCAAAGAGCGCATCCTGATTCTCGACGGCGGCATGGGAACCATGATCCAGAGCTACAAGCTGGAAGAGGAAGACTACCGCGGCGCGCGCTTCGCCGACTGGCCGCAGGACGTCAAAGGCAACAATGACCTCTTGCTGCTGAGCCGCCCGGATATCATCCAGGCCATTGAAAAGGCCTACCTAGACGCCGGCGCCGACATCCTCGAAACCAACACCTTCAACGCTACCCAGGTTTCTCAGGCCGACTACGGCATGGAATCGCTGGTGTATGAGCTGAACGTCGAAGGCGCACGCCTGGCGCGTGAAGTGGCCGACGCCAAGACCGCCGAAACGCCGGACCGTCCGCGCTTCGTCGCAGGCGTACTCGGCCCGACCAGCCGCACCTGCTCGATCTCCCCGGACGTCAACAACCCCGGCTATCGCAACGTCACCTTCGACCTGCTGGTAGAGAACTACGTCGAGGCCACGCGCGGCCTGATCGAGGGCGGCGCCGATCTGATCCTGATCGAAACGATCTTCGACACGCTGAATGCCAAGGCGGCGATCTTCGCCGTGCAGCAGGTGTTCGAAGACGAAGGCGTCGAATTGCCGATCATGATCTCCGGCACCATCACCGACGCTTCCGGCCGCACGCTGTCCGGGCAGACCACCGAGGCATTCTGGAACTCGGTGCGCCACTCCAAGCCGATCTCCGTGGGCCTGAACTGCGCTCTGGGCGCCAAGGACCTGCGCCCATACCTGGAAGAGCTCTCCAGCAAGGCCGAAACCTTCGTTTCCGCGCATCCCAACGCTGGCCTGCCGAACGCCTTCGGCGAATACGACGAAAGCCCGGCAGAGATGGCCGCGGTGGTCGAGGAATTCGCCTCCTCCGGCTTTCTCAACATCATCGGCGGCTGCTGCGGTACCACGCCTGCTCACATCCAGGCGATTGCCGAGGCTGTCAGCAAATACCCGCCGCGCGTCATTCCGGACATCCCCAAGGCCTGCCGACTCTCGGGTCTGGAGCCGTTCACCATCGACCGCAGCTCGCTGTTCGTCAACGTCGGCGAGCGCACCAACATCACCGGCTCCGCCAAGTTCGCCCGCCTGATCCGCGAGGAGAACTACACCGAGGCTCTGGAAGTCGCCCTGCAGCAGGTCGAAGCCGGCGCCCAGGTGATCGACATCAACATGGACGAGGGCATGCTGGATTCGAAGGCGGCCATGGTCACCTTCCTCAACCTGATCGCCGGCGAACCGGACATCTCCCGCGTGCCGATCATGATCGACTCCTCGAAGTGGGAAGTGATCGAGGCAGGCCTCAAGTGCATCCAGGGCAAGGGCATCGTCAACTCGATCTCGATGAAGGAAGGCGTCGAGCAGTTCAAGCACCACGCCCACCTGTGCAAGCGCTATGGCGCCGCCGTGGTGGTCATGGCCTTCGACGAAGCCGGCCAGGCCGATACCGCCGCACGCAAGCGCGAGATCTGCCAGCGCAGCTACGACATTCTGGTCAATGAAGTCGGCTTTCCGCCGGAAGACATCATCTTCGACCCGAACATCTTTGCCATCGCCACCGGCATCGAGGAACACAACAACTACGCAGTCGACTTCATCGAGGCCTGCGCTTTCATTCGCGACAACCTGCCCTACGCGCTGACTTCGGGCGGCGTATCCAACGTGTCGTTCTCCTTCCGCGGCAACAACCCGGTGCGCGAAGCGATCCACTCGGTATTCCTGTTCCATGCGATCAAGGCGGGCCTGACCATGGGCATCGTCAACGCCGGTCAGCTGGAGATCTACGACGAGATTCCCAAGGAGCTGCGCGACGCGGTCGAGGACGTGGTACTCAACCGCAGCGCCAACGGCACCGAAGGCTTGCTGGAGCTCGCTGACAAATACAAGGGCGACGGCTCCGTGAAGGAGGCCGAAACCGAAGAGTGGCGCAGCCTGCCGGTGGACAAGCGCCTCGAGCACGCACTGGTCAAGGGCATCACCGCCTTTATCGTCGAAGACACCGAGGAATGCCGCCAGCAGTGCAAGCGACCCATCGAGGTGATCGAAGGCCCGCTGATGAGCGGTATGAACGTGGTTGGCGACCTGTTCGGCGCCGGCAAGATGTTCCTGCCACAGGTGGTCAAATCCGCCCGTGTGATGAAGCAGGCCGTCGCCCATCTGATTCCCTTCATCGAAGCGGAAAAAGGCGACAAGCCGGAAGCCAAGGGCAAGATCCTCATGGCCACGGTGAAGGGCGACGTGCACGACATCGGCAAGAACATCGTCGGCGTGGTGCTCGGCTGTAACGGTTACGACGTGGTCGACATGGGCGTGATGGTGCCGGCGGACAAGATTCTGCAGACCGCCATCGCCGAGAAGTGCGACATCATCGGCCTCTCCGGCCTGATCACGCCTTCGCTGGACGAAATGGTCCACGTCGCCAAGGAAATGCAGCGCCAGGGCTTCAGCCTGCCGCTGATGATCGGCGGCGCCACCACCTCCAAGGCGCACACCGCGGTGAAGATCGACCCGCAGTACCACAACGATGCAGTGGTCTACGTCACCGACGCCTCGCGCGCGGTGGGTGTCGCCACTACTTTGCTGTCCAAGGAACTCAAGCCGGCCTTCGTCGACAAGACCCGCGAAGAGTACGCCATGATCCGCGAGCGCACCGCCAACCGCAGTGCGCGCACCGAGCGCTTGAGCTATGCCCAGGCCGTCGCCAACAAGCCACAGTTCGACTGGGCCGGCTACACGCCGGTCAGGCCGAGCTTCACCGGCCGCCAGTTGCTGGAAGATATCGACCTGCGCACGCTGGCCGAGTACATCGACTGGACGCCGTTCTTCATTGCCTGGGACCTGGCCGGCAAGTACCCACGCATTCTCGAGGACGAAGTGGTCGGCGAAGCGGCCACCGCGCTGTTCAGCGATGCCCAGGCGATGCTGAACAAGCTGATTGATGAAAAGCTGATCCGCGCCCGTGCGGTGTTCGGCTTCTGGCCAGCCAACCAAGTGCAGGACGATGACCTGGAAGTGTACGGCGACGGCGGCGAAAAGCTGGCCACCCTGCACCACCTGCGCCAGCAGATCATCAAGCCGGATGCCAAGCCGAATCTGTCCCTGGCCGACTTCGTCGCGCCGAAAGACAGCGGCATCACCGACTATGTAGGCGGCTTCATCTGTACCGCCGGCATCGGCGCCGAGGAGCTGGCCAAGGCCTATCAGGACAAGGGCGACGACTACAACTCGATCATGGTCAAGGCGCTCGCCGACCGCCTCGCCGAGGCCTGCGCCGAATGGCTGCACGAACAGGTGCGCAAGCAGTACTGGGGCTACGCCAAGGATGAGCAACTGAGCAACGAGGAACTGATCCGCGAGCAGTACAAGGGCATCCGCCCTGCCCCTGGCTACCCGGCCTGCCCGGACCATACCGAGAAAGGCACGCTGTTCCAGCTGCTGGATGCCGACGGCATCAGCCAGGTCACCCTCACCGAGCACTACGCCATGCTGCCGACCGCAGCGGTCAGTGGCTGGTATTTCGCCCATCCCGAGGCGCAGTATTTCGCCGTCGGCAAGATCGACAAGGATCAGGTGGAAAGCTACAGCCAGCGCAAGGGCGAAGACATCGCCGTCAGTGAACGCTGGCTGATGCCGAATCTGGGCTACGACAACTGATCCCGCGGCGGGCGCTTGTGAACGCCCGCCGTCGTTCCGCTCAATGGAGCTTGCACCATGTCATCCGAAACACCGCTGCTGATCGACGAACTCGAAACCGCCGACATGCTGATCATCGACGACCTGCATGCCTGGCAGTTCGCGTTAAACGAGGCGCTGCTCGACGATGCCGACGCCGCGGCTGAAGCCAATCAGCCATTCGCCAGCGAAGACATCCTGCTGACGATCGATCTGGTCGACGGCCGCACACGCCGCCAGTGGCAGTTCAGCTACAACCAGATCATGGAAGCCCAGCGCCAGCCCGATGGCGAAAACTGGCTGCTGGAAGGCCCGCACCGCCTGCAGTGCCTCAGCGCCATCGGCGGCGAGGACGAGGACGAGTAACGCGTCTCTAGCCGCCTCGCCCTGCGCGGGCGACGGCTATTGAACTCGCAGTCGTCCCCTCTTCGGCGGCTGCCGCCGACTTCGCACCCTCCATCAGCGGCCGTTCGATATAGCGATAGCTCAGACCGGCGACGATCAGCGACATCGTTACGCAAACCGCCACGCGCGGTAGCAGCGGCTGGCCGTCGAGCCAGCTCATGCACAGCAGCCAGACAGGGATGTGGCACAGGTACAGCGAGAACGATGTCTGGCCGATCGCCTCGAACGGTCGCGACAACGCGCCGAATACCGCGTCGCTAGAGCAGGCCGCGAGTATGAAGGGCACGGCCAACACCAGCGTCGTTGCCGCCCAACGAAACGACGCGTACGGCTCCAGAGCGATGGCCAGAATGCTCGCCGAGACCACCGCCAGGCCAATCACCAGCACTTTGCTGGTGGCGGTCATCGCTTCGATGTCGCGCTCAACGACGCGAAACTGATCCAGCGACGACAGCTTCCACAACAGCAGCCCCATGAACAGGCCGTTCGCGCGGAACAGCCACTCGGGCGTGAACGGATTGGCGAAGCTGAACCAGAGCACGATGCCGATCACCGCCGGCCAGAACGCCCTGCCCAGTAGGAGCAGCAGCGGAAACAGCACGTAGAACTGCACTTCCAGGGCGATCGACCAGAAATAGCCGAAATCCGTCTCGTGCAGCCCGTTGAAGACATTGGCGAGAAAGAACGCGGCGCTCGCTGTCACGCCGAGCAGCGTATCCAGCGAGTAAGCCGGCGCCCCACGCGGCGGCTCGATGACGCTGAACAGCAATACCACTGCCGCCCAGAACCAGGTCGGCAGCAGCACACGGCGGATGCGCTTCTTGTAGAAGGCGTACACCGCAAGCGCATCGAAACGCTGCTGCTTGCGCAGAAAGGTCGCACCCATCAGGTAGCCGGAAATAAGAAAGAACAGATCGACCCCGACGCCTGGCAGGAAGCGCTGCAGCAAGCCGTCCCACCAGTCGGCCTCCGCGCCGACCAGCATCACCGAGGCATGGGCCAGCAGCACCATCACGATTGCCAGGCCACGAAGAAATTGAATATTGCGATTCTTGCCGTGCATCGCTCCGGCATCACTCATAAGCAGTCCGATATTCGCAAGCCACCGCGACTACCAGCCATTGCCTGGGTCATTCAGGATCGATTCCATTACCTCGGGGCTTTGTTCAACACCTGGCCAGCCTCCCGCTGCGCCCTCGCCTCAACCATGACCAGCCGATACCGGCGTCGTTCAATCCTGGCGCGCCTCACAACATGCAGCCATCGGCGGAGACGTCCGCTATGATCGCGCCCCTCGTCTGCAAGCCCGGTTGCACACCATGTCGTCTCTCGAACTGATCGCCTCGCTGCTTGGCGTAATCGCCGTATGGCTGACGGTGCGCCAGAACCCATGGTGCTGGCCGATCGGGCTGGGCATGGTGTCGCTGTACGCCTGGTTTTTCCTCGACGCCAGGCTGTATTCACAGGTGTTGCTGCATAGTGTTTTCGCCGCAATGCAGCTCTACGGCTGGTGGGCCTGGACGCGAGGTGCCGCAGGCGAACACGGTAGGCCCGTGACCGGCGCCAGCCCGCGTGAGGTGGCTATAGGCATTGCCTGTACAGCGCTCGGCAGCCTGCTGCTCGGCAGCGCCATGGCGAGTTTCACCGAGGCTGCGTTTCCCTGGATCGACGCCGCACTCACTGCATTCAGCCTGCTCGCACAGCTGTGGATGGCCCTCAAGCGCCTGCAGTGCTGGGTTCTGTGGATCGTCGTGGATGTGCTGTTCGTTGCCTTCTTCAGCTATCAGGGCTACTGGCTGACGGCCGGCCTCTACGCGCTGTTCACCGGACTTGCGGTCATGGGGCTGCGAGAGTGGCGCACTGCACTGGTGGCGACGCGATGAAGGTGCTGGTGCTCACCGGTCCGGAGTCCAGCGGCAAAAGCTGGCTTGCACAGCGGCTGCTGCGCACATTCGGCGGAGTGATGGTGGGCGAGTACGTACGCCATTACATCGAGCAGACGCAACGCGACACGACGCTTGTCGACATTCCTGCGATTGCCCGTGGCCAGCTGGACTGGGAAGACGCCGCGAGAATTCAGGCACCGCATCTGCTGATTCTCGACACCCATCTGCTAAGCAACATGCTCTGGAGCCGCACGCTCTTTGGCGACTGCCCGACCTGGCTCGAGGATGAACTGCTGGGGCGGGATTACCACCAACATCTGTTGCTCTCGCCCGAGGGAATCGAGTGGCATGGCGACGGTCAGCGCTGTCAGCCTGATCTCAGCGAACGGATGGACTTCTTCCAGGCATGTCGCAGCTGGTTGGTGCAGCGGGACCAGCCCTTCGTCGAGGTCAGCGGCTGCTGGACCGAGCGCGAGCGGCAGGCGATCGCCCACACCCGTGCTCTGCTAGGCGAATGACTGGCCGCAAGCCCTATGGCTGGCGGTCACGACGTAACAACAGGCCGATGGCAAGCACGACCAACAGGCTACCCGGCAACCAGTGCACACCCATGCGCGCCGGCTGATCGAAGAACAGCAGCAGCATCGAAACGAAGGGCACCAGGTAGCTGTAGGCCGTGACCGCACCGGGCGTGAGAACGGATGTCGCTCGCTGCTGCAGGAAGAAGGTCATGGCGCTGGAAAAAACGCCGAGGTAGGTCACCAGCAGCAGATCCAGCAGGTTCATGCGCAGCAGCGACGCCGGTTGCTCCCAGATAAAGCCCATCAGGCCGATCAGCAGCGCGCCGGCGATCAGGCTCCAGAAGGTGCGTAAACCCGCCTGCCGCGGCAACGTGCCGTTCGCCAGCCCCCATTTGCTGAGCACCGGGTACAACGCCGAAGCGACGCAGCCAAAGAAGAAGCCCAGCTCGCCCAGGCCGAGCTGCATGCCGGAGAAATCGCCGCCGTTCTCGGCCCATGCCAACCCAAGCGCCCCGCTCGCACCAAGCGCCAGGATAGCCAACAGACGGCCGGCTGGCTGCTCGACACCAAGCCCGCGGCCCAGGCAATACGCCAGTAGCGGCACGCTGACGAACAACGTCGCCATCGACAGCGCGCTGACCCGATGGGCCGCCCAGAACATGGTGCCGAAAAAGCCCGCCAGGCATAGCCCCATGGCGGCGTATAGCAACAGCGTGCGCCAACTCGGTCGCCCTTCGCTCTGGCTCCAGGCCAGCGGCGCCAGGACCAATGCCGCAATGCTGAAACGCATGGCTGTCAGCAGCAGAGGCGGCAAGCCGTCAGTGAGCAAACCCACCGCGGGGAACGACAACCCGACAAATAGCGCCCAGAGCAGCATGCCCAGATGCGCGCGGGTGGTTCCGCCACGGCTATCGCTCATGCGCGTCTCCGGCGTGTGGTTGTCAAGGCTGGTGTTGATGGCATGCGGATGGTGGCTGCGGTTCAAAAGCTCGCTCCCTGTGAATTGTCTCGCAGCCCATGGGACGATTACAGACGCGAGGGGGACCGTCGAATGACCCTGATCGAGTGACTGAGGTTCGGTTTGCGCGTCACGCTGATGGGGCGCCGGGTGACCGTATCGATGGTGATGTTCCAGAAGCCGGTACTCGGCACGACGATTTTCGCCGGGAATTTATCGAACGCCCCACCATGGTAGGTGTGCCGACCGCCGTTCTTGAAACTGCGGAAATTGGCATCGTTCATCAGGCGGATGTTGCAGGTCTGCGAGCATTCGATGACGACGATGTCGTCCTCGTTGAGATGCTCGCGCTGGTGTATGAACTTCATCGACTGCTCCGACAGCGCACGTGGCGGCAAAGCGGCCAACGATAGCATGCGCACCCGTCGAATCGGACCGGTTGTGAACCACGCGGGAGGCGCACCATCGTGCCAGGCCTGCGCGCGGGTTGTTCAGTAGCGCGGGTTGTGTATCCTCTGTGTACCTATCCAACAGCTACCCTCCTTCCATGTCCAGCACGTCACTCCCCTGCTCTTCATTCAAGCCTGCCCGCGGGAAGCCGACTGCTGTTTCTCTTCGATACCGGATTGCTGGCCCTGTGGTGAAACGCGGCTCGCCGCGCACTCAACCCATCGCCAACCCAGTTCATCGAGGAATGCCGCCCATGCTTGCGGTCCGTAACACCGTTCAGATCGACGCCCCTATCGTGCGCAACGCAACCCGCTGCGGTTTTTTCATGGCCGGCTTCGGCCTGTCCGTCTGGGCGCCGCTGGTGCCCTATGTACGCGAACGCATCGAGATGACCGATGCAGTGTTCGGCCTTTTGCTGCTCTGCATCGGCGTCGGCTCGCTGACCTGGATGCCACTGTCCGGCGTGCTGGTAAGCCGCTGGGGCATCCGCCCGGTGCAGCTGTGCAGCGTCGTGCTATTGGCGTTGGCGCTGTCCGGCATGGCCCTGACCGACTCGATGCTGTTGCTGGCCCTGTCACTGTTCTGCTTCGGCGGCAGCCTGGGCGTCATCGACGTGATCATGAACATTCAGGCGGTGCTGGTGGAGACCGCGGTCGGCCGCCGGCTGATGTCGAACTTCCACGGCATGTACAGCCTCGGCGCCATCAGCGGCGCACTGATGCTCACGGGCTTGCTGACCCTCGGTCTGGCACCGGAGATCGGCAGCTTTCTGATGATCGGGCTGATCGTTGCGGCGAATCTCGGCCTGGCTCGCGGCTTTCTGCCCAATCGTGCGCCGGGCGGCGGCTTCGCATTCGTGCGGCCCACAGGCGTGGTGCTGCTCGTAGGCCTGATGTGCTTTGTCGTCTATCTGGCCGAAGGCGCCGTGCTGGACTGGAGCGCGCTTTACCTGACCGGTGAGAAAGGCCTCGAAGTGGCCAAAGGCGGCCTGGGTTACGCAGCCTTCGCCCTCATGGTGACCATCGCGCGCTTCGCTGGCGGCCCGCTGGTAAATGCACTCGGCACGGCCCGCGTCATCGCCTTTGGCGGGTTGCTCGCTGCGTTCGGCATCGGCCTGAGCCTGGCCGCCGAGCACTGGGCCGTGGCGCTGATCGGCTACGGATTGTGCGGGCTGGGCTGCGCCAACGTCTCGCCGGTGCTGATTTCATCCCTGAGCCGGCAGGACGGCATGCCGGTGCAGCTGGCCGTTACCGTGGCGACCACCATCGGTTTCGCCGGAGTCCTCGCCGGCCCGGCCATGATGGGCGTGGTCGCGCATTTCAGCTCGCTGGGCATGGCCTTCGCGCTGCTCGCCGTCCTGCTGGTCGGCATCGTGCCGTTCTGCCGTCGCTTCACCGCGTGACCCCGGATAGAATGCGCGCCCTATGCGAATCCCAGACCTGCAGCAACGCCTCGCCGACATCGGCGCCAAGCCCCATCATATCGGGCGAATGACCCGTGCCTGGCTCAAGGGCCTGCCGCTCGATGTCGGCCGGCGCCAGCAACAGGCCGAGGACTTCCTGCCGCTGAGCGTGCGCGCAGGGCTGCCGGCGCTGAGCGCCGAGATCGACGGACTGGCGCGGCTGCGTTCCGAACACCCGGCGGCCGACGGTTCGGCGCGCCTGCTGGTGGAGCTGGCCGATGGGCAGATGGTGGAAAGCGTCCTGCTGCCGCGCGACGGGCTGTGCGTGTCCAGCCAGGTCGGCTGCGCGGTGGGCTGCGTGTTCTGCATGACCGGCAAGAGCGGACTGCTGCGTCAGCTGGGCAGTGCCGAAATCGTCGCCCAGGTTGCCCTCGCCCGACGCTTCCGCCCGGTGAAGAAGGTGGTGTTCATGGGCATGGGCGAGCCCGCGCACAATCTCGACAACGTCCTCGAGGCCATCGACCTGCTTGGCACGGACGGCGGCATCGGCCACAAGAATCTGGTGTTCTCCACCGTCGGCGACATGCGCGTGTTCGAGCGCCTGCCGCAGCAGCGGGTCAAGCCGGCGCTGGCCCTGTCCCTGCACAGCACCGATGCGGCGCTGCGTCAGGCCCTGCTGCCGCGGGCGCCACAGATCGCACCAGACGAACTGGTCGACCTCGGCGAAACCTACGCCCGCGCGACCGGATTCCCGATCCAGTACCAGTGGACACTGCTCAAGGGCATCAACGACAACCAGGATGAGATGGATGGCATCCTGCGCTTGCTCAAGGGCAAGTACGCGGTGATGAATCTGATCCCCTACAACAGTCTGGAAGATGACGAATATCAGCGTCCCGATGGCGAGCGCATCGTGCAGATCGTGCGTTATCTGCACAGCCGCGGCGTGTTGACCAAGGTACGCAACTCGGCCGGCCAGGACATCGATGGCGGTTGCGGCCAGCTCCGCGCCCGGGCCGAGCAGGTGCTCGATCGCAAGCGACGCGTTGATCGCGGGGCCTGAACCCGCAAGCAGCAGTCACTGTCCCAGCGCAATACGATTGATGGCCCGCCCGGCCTCATACAGCAAGGAAAGCGCAAGCCGCATGCATACATTGGAACAACTGGAACGTGGTGAACTGACAGGAATCCGCCGTCTCGATCTCTCGGTCGACCTGCAGCATTTTCCGGAGGCGATCTTCGCTCTCGCCGATACGCTGGAAGTACTGAATCTCTCCGGCAACCGACTCAACAGCCTGCCGTCCGACCTGTCCCGCCTGCGCAAGCTGCGCATTCTATTCTGCTCGGACAACCTCTTCACCGAGGTGCCGGGCTGCCTCGGCGACTGCGAGCAGCTGGAGATGATCGGCTTCAAGGCCAACCAGATCCGCCATCTGCCTGGCGCCGCGTTGCCGCCGGCGTTGCGCTGGCTGATCCTCACCGACAACCAGCTGCAGGCATTGCCTGACGAGATTGGCAATTGCCGCCACTTGCAGAAACTGATGCTCGCTGGCAACCAGCTGTCTTCGTTGCCGGATACGCTGGCCAATTGCGTCAACCTGGAATTGCTGCGCATCGCCGCCAACCGCCTGCCAGCGCTGCCCGACTGGCTGCTGACACTGCCGCGACTCAGCTGGCTGGCCGCTGCCGGCAACCCCTTCAGCGACACCAGCGAAGCGATGAGCCTCGCTCGTCATTCGCTACCGGCGATCCCGCGCGAACAGGTCGTCCTGCACGAGCAACTGGGCCAGGGTGCGTCGGGCATCATCTACCGTGCCGCATGGCAGCCGAGCGGACAGTCGCCCAAGCAAATGGCCGCCAAGCTGTTCAAGGGCCATGTCACCAGCGACGGCCTGCCCCACAGCGAGATGGCAGCCTGCGTATCCGCTGGCGCCCATCGGAACCTTATAGACGTTGCCGGGCCGCTGGCCGATCAGCCGGGCCAAACGCCGGGCCTGCTGATGGATCTGGTCGAGCCGGCCTTCCAGCCACTGGCTGGTCCGCCGTCGCTGGTCAGTTGCACACGCGATTGCTACGCCGAGGATCGAACCTTCACCGTGGAGCAGGCGCTGCGCATCGCCCGCGGCACCGCCTCGGCGGTCGCTCACCTGCATCAGCGCGGCATCCTGCATGGCGATCTGTACGCCCATAATCTGCTGGTCGACCCAACGGGCGAATGCCTGCTCAGCGATTTCGGAGCTGCCTCGTTCTTCGAGCCAGACAGTGCCACTGGCCAAGCGCTGCAACGCATCGAATCGCGCGCTTTCGGTTGTCTGCTGGAAGAGTTGCTGCAACGCTGCCCAGACCTCGAAAACGATTCGCATCGGCACACTCTGTTCGAGCTACAGAAGCAGTGCATGTCAGCGCAGCCAGAAGGCCGTCCAAACTTCAGTCAGTTGCACACCACTCTCGCCGCGCTCTGACGCGCTTTCCGGAGCGACCCCGCAATGAACTCACCCAAAGCAGACGAAGAACATACGCCCTACCCTAAACCCTACTCGGATGCGGCGGTCGATCAGGACCCGTTCATCCGTGGTTTGAAACAGCGCCTGCCCGAGCACTTGCGTGAATCCTTCAGCGAAGAGCAGCTCGATGCCCTGCGTGGGGTGTTCGGCGCACGGTCATGGGTCAAGCACCGCGTCGATCTGCGCGGTACGGTGAAGGTGTGGCGCGACCGCTATTACTTCGCGATCGTCGCCGGTCGCAACAAGCGAAACCTGACGCGTCCCCAGCAAAATCTCTCGCTGATGGCCAAGGCTGCATTGGCGACCTTGTTCCTGCTGTTTTCTGCATTGGTAGGGCTGGTGATCCTGTACGTGCTCAAGTCAGCGCTGGGGATCAATCTTTTCCCGGGCTTCTCGCTAGGGCTTTGGGATTGGCTGAAGGAGAGCATCTGAGTGTCTCCAAACGCTCCATCTGACCGTGCGCAGACCAGAGCCCTGCACTACTCTAAATGACGCACAGATAACGGGGTATTGGTTGATCCGCTTCAATCCGCAGTCCTGCAGCTGGCAGAGCAAAGTCCTTCTTTGAACTTCCCTAGCTAATGAGGAGCTTGCGAAATGAACGATACTTCGAAAAAGCCTTCAGTCAGTACGAACGAGAAAAACGTGCCTTCGGCGTCTCAGGAGCCCTGGCGACCCTTCGACACCCTGCGCCGACAGGTGGATCGGCTCTTCGACGACTTTGAACGTCCCTGGCATCTACCCTTCAGCCGCCATGGTCTGGAAACCTCGCCCCTGTGGCAGGGTGGCCCCAATCGGATGCCGGCGATGGACGTTGTAGAGAAGGAAAACTCGTTCGAGATCACAGCCGAACTGCCCGGACTGGATGAGAAGGATGTGGAGGTAAAGCTGGCTGGCAACAGCCTGATCATAAAGGGTGAAAAACGCCAGGATCATAAGGAGGAACGCGACGGCTACCACCTATCCGAAAGATCCTACGGCAGCTTCCAACGCAGTTTCGCGCTGCCCGAAGGCGTAGACCGTGACAAGATCGACGCCACGTTCGGCAAGGGTGTATTGCGTCTGTCATTGCCCAAGCAGCCGGGCACCGCCGACAACACGAAGAAAATCTCCATCAAGGCAGAGTAATGCGACGGACCGGTTTGTAGTACAGCCGGTCCTGTATTTCAAAAATAGCCTGTGCGCTCGCCTCGCTCGGCTCTCTTTACCGCATCAAGTCTTTGCGCTGGCAATGCCTTTGTACGACTAGACTCCGGAGAAGCCGCGATTGGAGGCAGTCATGTCCGAGACACCAATGAAAGACGATCAGGAAAAGACTCTGACGCTTCGCGAAATGCTGAGCAGCGTTCTGGCTGCGGCATTGGGCGTACAGAGCGGCAAGAACAGGGCCCGGGATTTCAGCCATGGAAAACCCAGCCACTTCATCATTCTCGGCGTGGGTTTCACCGTTCTGTTCGTGCTGGTGATCTTGGGGTTGGTGAAACTGGTGCTCTATCTGGTTGGGAGCTGAGCTTTTACTACTGATGGCTGACCCAGAAGATCGCGGTGCCCACCGCTAGCATGATCAGACTGAAGATAGCCGCGGCGTCCACCACACTGTCGCGCTGTTCGTTTCTCACGGAAGTTCTCCTCTAGCGGTTCGATGATATCGACAGCTTCTTTGAGGCAGTTAAGACCACTGTTGTGCGTTGCTCAAGGGCAGCGGGTTATAAGCCCATTTCGCTTGGTTTGGTTCTAAACATATTCCCAAACATCACTTTTGCGTATAACCACGAGCTGGTATCGTGCCGCCCTCCCTTAATGGGTGCGCGGCCGTGCGCGCGAATGCTGTAGACAGCCTGAAAACAGGACATTTATGTACGTTTACGATCAGTACGACCAACACATCATCGAGGATCGGGTCCGGCAGTTCCGCGACCAGACTCGCCGCTTCCTGGCTGGCGAACTCGCTGATGAAGAATTCCGCCCGCTGCGTCTGCAGAATGGCCTGTACATCCAGCGCTACGCGCCGATGCTGCGCGTAGCCGTGCCTTACGGGCTGCTGTCCTCCACCCAGGTACGCAAGCTGGCCGAGATCGCACGTCATTACGACAAGGGATACGCGCACATCAGTACCCGGACCAACGTGCAGTTCAATTGGCCCGAGCTGGAAGACGTGCCGGAAATTCTTGCCGAGCTGGCCACCGTGCAGATGCACGCCATCCAGACCAGCGGCAATTGCATCCGCAACACCACCACCGACCAGTTCGCCGGTGTCGCCAAGGACGAGCTGATCGATCCCCGCCCGTGGTGCGAGATCATTCGCCAGTGGTCGACCTTCCACCCCGAATTCGCCTTCCTGCCGCGCAAGTTCAAGATCGCCGTCAACGGCGCGGTCAGCGACCGGGCCGCCATCGAGGTGCACGATATCGGCCTGGAAGCGGTGAAGAACGAGGCCGGCGACCTGGGCTTCCGTGTTTCGGTCGGCGGCGGCCTCGGGCGGACCCCAATCGTCGGCAGCTTCATCAACGAATTTCTGCCTTGGCAGCACCTGTTGAGCTATCTCGACGCCATCCTGCGGGTCTATAACCGCTATGGCCGTCGTGACAACAAGTTCAAGGCACGCATCAAGATTCTGGTCAAGGCGCTCACGCCAGAAGTGTTTGCCGAGCGCGTCGATGCCGAATGGGCGCATCTCAAGGACGGCCCGACGACGCTGACCGAAGCTGAAGTTCAGCGTGTCAGCAAGTTTTTCGTCGATCCGGAGTACAAAGCCCTGGAAGACCAGAGCGCTGCGCTCGCCCAGCTGGACGCAGAGCATCCAGGCTTTGCCCGCTGGCGCCAGCGCAACGTGGTCGCACACAAGAAGCCCGGCTACGCGGCAGTCACCCTCTCGCTGAAGAGTACTGGCGTGGCGCCCGGCGACGTCACCGACAAGCAGCTCGATGCCATCGCCGATCTGGCCGATCGCTACAGCTTCGGCGAGGTGCGCAACTCCCACGAGCAGAACATGATTCTGGCCGATGTCGAGCAGGCCAAGCTGTTCGAGCTGTGGCATGAACTGCGCGAATTGGGTCTGGCCACGCCGAACATCGGCCTGCTGACCGACATCATCTGCTGCCCTGGCGGCGACTTCTGCTCGCTGGCCAACGCCAAGTCGATCCCAATCGCCGAATCCATCCAGCGTCGCTTCGATAACCTCGATTACCTGTTCGACCTGGGCAACATCGACCTGAACATCTCAGGCTGCATGAACGCCTGCGGTCACCACCATGTCGGCCATATTGGCATTCTGGGCGTGGACAAGAAGGGCGCGGAGTTCTACCAGGTTTCGCTGGGCGGCAGTTCCGGCCGTGACGCGAGCCTCGGCCAGATCCTCGGCCCATCCTTCGCCCAGGACTCGATGCCAGATGTGATCGAAAAGATCATCAACGTTTACGTGGAGCAGCGTACCGAAGATGAACAGTTCATCGACACTTACCGCCGCATCGGCATTGATCCCTTCAAGGAGCGCGTCTATGCAGCGAATCATTAAGAACGATCAACTGGTCGACGAGACCTGGCACCTGCTGCCCAAGGAACAGACGCTCGACGACCTGTGCAACAGCGACGATCTGATCGTGCCGCTGCATCTCTGGCTGGACCATGCCCATGCGCTGAAAGCCCGCGACGGCGGCCTCGGGGTCTGGCTCGATGCCAACGAGCAGGTCGAGGACATCGCAGACGACCTGGCGCACTTCCAGGTCATCGCGCTGAATTTCCCCAGCTTCACCGACGGCCGCCACTACTCCAGTGCCCGCCTTTTGCGCGAGCGCTACGGCTACAAAGGCGAGATCCGCGCCATCGGCGATGTGCTGCGGGACCAGCTGTTCTACATGCGTCGCTGCGGCTTCGATGCGTTCGCCATTCGCGCCGATCGGGACCCGGTCGACGCGCTGGAAGGCTTGAAGGACTTTTCGGTGACCTATCAGGCCGCTGCCGACGATGAGCGCCCGCTGTTCCGCCGTCGCCAGGGTTGATACCAGCCCGGTCGATTGCGACAAATGAAAAGCCCGCCTATTGGCGGGCTTTTCATTGCTTCATTGATACATCCAGAAGTTGGGGTGTTCGACCGGCGTGGTAACTACATCGGCCTTTTTTCCGGCTGCGATCTGTTTGATCTTTTCGGCAAGCTTCTTCATGAACCATTTCCTCGGTTGCGATCAGGAGTGGCGCTATATTCCGCCAATTAACCCTACCGAGGAAATTCATTGCCACTATCGCGGCGATAAGCCGGCACGTGGAATTCAGTCCACGCGGACCAGCACTCGACCCACCTGGCCGCCGGCCAGAATGCGCTCGATCGCCGTCGGTAACTCCTCCAGCCCGACCTCCTGCGAGAGGTCGTCCAGATTGGCCAGCTTCCACTGCAGCGATAGCTTGTCCCACATGGAAGCCTTGACTACCAGCGGGATCTCCACCGAATCAACACCCAGCAGATTCACGCCGCGAAGAATGAACGGCAGCACACTGGCCTGGAAATGCGTCCCGGCGGTAAGCCCGCAACAGGCCACGCTGGCACCTCGCTGTAGCGACTTCACCACGTTGAACAGGATGTCTCCGCCAACGGTGTCCACCGCCCCGCCCCATTGTTCCTTGAGCAACGCCTTCTCCACACCAGCCTGCAGTGCGGCGCGCTCGACGATCTGACTAGCCCCCAGGCGAGTAAGGAAGTCCGCCTGATCAGCCTTGCCCGTGACCGCCGCAACCTTGTAGCCAAGACTGGCCAATAGCGCCACAGCTATGCAGCCAACGCCACCCGTCGCGCCGGTGACCAGTACGGGCACTTCGCCTGGCTCAAGACCCGCCTGTTCCAGCTTGTCGACGCAGAGGGCCGCGGTCAGCCCGGCCGTGCCGAGGATCATTGCCTCGCGCAGCGAAAGCCCCTGCGGGCGTTTGATCACCCAGGCCGCCGGAACGCGGATGTACTGGCCGAAGCCACCGGCGGTGTTCATGCCCAGGTCGTAGCCCGTGACAATCACCTCATCGCCTTCGGCGAACTCACCGACGCTGGACGAAGCCACGACACCCGCGGCGTCGATGCCTGGCGTATGGGGAAATGAGCGGGTCACGCCGCGATTGCCGCTCGCCGATAGCGCATCCTTGAAGTTCAGCGAGGAGTAATGCACCCGAATGAGTACCTCACCGGCTGGCAGCTCGTCGGTAGTACGTTCGACGATACGGGTTTCGAAACGACCCTCGGTCGTCTCGCTGACTTGTAGTGCCTTGAAGCTGCTCATGCGGTTCCCCTTGTCATTGCCAAAAACGTTGTTCGTTCAGCCGGCTCCAGCCTTTCAGCAAGCCGTGCTCCATAACCGTACTGGCCGCCATGCCGAAGCGCTCGGGCAGGCTTTTCTTCTGTATGTAATGCAACTGGAACAGTTCCGCTTCCTGAGCGCGCTCGGCGAGATACTGATCGCTGGTCTTGAGTTCGTCCGCCAGATGCTTGCCCAACGCGGCAATGCCCAGCCACACCTCTCCTGTCGCCACGTCATCTATCGACAGGTTCTGCCGGTAACGCGCGACGAAGTTCTTGAACAGCTCGTGGGTCGTCTCCAGGTCTTCCTGGAACTTCTCGCGGCCCTTCTCGGTGTTCTCGCCGAACACGGTCAACGTGCGCTTGTACTCGCCAGCGGTCAGCACTTCGAAATCGACATCGTGCTTCTTCAGCAGTCGATGCACATTCGGCAGCTGTGCCACCACGCCAATGGAACCGAGGATGGCGAACGGTGCGGTGAGAATGCGATTGCCGATACAGGCCATCATGTAGCCGCCGCTGGCTGCGACCTTGTCGACACAGACGGTCAGAGGCACGCCGGCATCACGAATGCGCACCAGCTGCGAGGCAGCCAGGCCATAGCCATGGACCATGCCGCCACCACTTTCCAGGCGCAACACCACCTCATCCTGCGGCGTCGCCATGGTCAGCAATGCTGTGATCTCGTGGCGCAGGTTGTCTACTGCAGATGCGCGAATATCGCCATCGAAATCGAGAACGAAGACTCGAGCTGGAGACTCGGTCTTCCTGTTCTGCTTGGCCGCCTTCGCTTCGCGCTTGCGCAATGCCTTGAACGCGTCCTTCTCCATTACGGCCTGCTCCAGGCGCTCACGCATGGATTTGTAGAATTCGTTGAGCTTGTGCACCTCGAGGTGCCCACCACTCTGTTTGCTGCGTCCCCGCCGCATCGAAGCCAGCGCGATGAGCACGATCACGATCGCCACGACCAACGTGACGGTCTTTGCCAGGAAGCTGGCATAGTCGACAAGAAATTCCACGTATCCCCCTCGATGAGTTCCGGTCGCCGAAAAACTACCTTCGGCGGCATGCCGCCAGCATACCGGCGGGCCTGTGGCGGAGCCAGCGCGAGCGATTCAAACAAACGTTCGAATTATCGTTGACACTCCTGAACGATGTCCCTACCCTCGCGAAAAACAGTGCCGGCCGGAGCAGCAGCATGGGCAGTATCTACCTGATCAGGCATGGTCAGGCGTCTTTCGGCGCAGAAAACTACGACGTGCTGTCCCCGCTGGGATATCGCCAGTCCGAAGCCTTGGGTGACTACCTGGCGCAGCTCGATGTGTCTTTCGATAGATGCCTGAGCGGCGAGCTGGATCGCCAGCAGAATACCGCCCGCGCCACGCTGGCGAGGCTAGGCGCTCAGCCTGAGCTTGAAGTCGATGCTGCCTTCAATGAGTTTCACGCCGATGCGGTTATCCGCGCGCATCTTCCCGACCTGCTCCAGGTGGAGCCCAATGCGATGCACATCCTGCGCAACGCCGCCGATCATCGTGCCGACTTTCAGCGCCTGTTCACCCATGTAGTGCATCGCTGGATATCCGGTGAGCATGAGAAGGACGAACTGGAGAGCTGGCAGCACTTTCTCGACCGTGTACGTGGTGGCCTGGAGCGCGTTCTCGATCAAGCCGGCAAACGCGACCGTATCGCCATCTTCACCTCCGGTGGAACTATCACCGCGCTGCTGCAACTGATCATAGGCGTGCCGCCGATCAAGGCGTTCGAGATGAACTGGCAGATCGTCAACACCTCGCTCAGCCTGTTGAAATTTCGTGATCGGGATGTCGCACTGGCTTCGTTCAACAGCCATGCGCACCTGCAACTCCTGAAGAATCCGGAGCTCGTCACCCATAGATGAGCCCAGCCCCAAGCGGCCAAAAGCTGCGTGTACCCATAACGACCAAAAAGGAAACCCTCATGAGCAACGTCGCCGAGACTTTCAAAGGCATGCAGTCGAAGTTCAACCCCAGCGCCGCTGCCGGCCTGGATCTGGTCTTCCAGTTCAACATCACTGATGCCGAAAACTACTACCTGGTGGTCAAGGATGGCACCTGCGATCTGCAGCAGGGCGATTCCAGCGACGCCAACGTCACTCTGATCATGGACAGCGAAACCATGCAGGGCATCGTCAGCGGCGAAACCGACGGCATGCAGGCCTTCATGGCCGGCAAGCTGCGCGCCGAAGGCGACATGATGCTGGCCATGAAGCTCAGCGAACTGTTTCCAGCCTGAGGCGAAAGCTGATTGCTGAGATGCAAAGGAACCGAAGTCTCAGACTTCGGTTTTTTTATGGTGCGCCAGGCATGGCGCGTAGCGCCGTGACTGGCGCTGTCGGGTTCACTGTGGTGGTGAGCCTGGCGACTTGGAGGTGAAAGTCCTCTACACACCCGGCAAGGGGAAGTGTTAGCTGAAGGCAAGGGTGTCGCGGGCGACTGCGAATCTGAAGGAAGCCCGAGGCAAAATGCTGGCCTGACGAACAGGAAGCGGATGAGGCGGCGCAGCGGGGTGAGGTGGCCATAATCGCCAAAGCCCGATACTTGCACGGAACGCTGCGACGTAGATCCGACAGGCATAAGCAGGAAGGTCGCGCGAATTACCCTGGGAGATCTGTACGCTTGCCATTGTGCTACCGATTGTCGAGAGGCGACGGGATGGGCGTGCAGAAGTCAGCCGAGGCCGTAGTAAGTGGCGGTCAACCACGCCATCAAGGGCCGAACAGGTCATGCCGCCAGTAGGCGTCAGCGTCTCGTCGATAACCGAAATGCAGAAATTTCTCCAAGAGAAGACTGTCACCCCGAGTCCCGGCCAGAGGCCGAGGATGACGCCTGACAGCGCAGAGGTATCGGCGGCGTCGGTGACGTGGATGAACGCGGAGCCGGACACGCTGATGGAGCGGGTGCTTGCACCGGCGAATCTCAAGCGTGCGTATCAGCGCGTGGTCAGCAACAAGGGGGCGCCGGGTGCCGATGGCATGACGGTCGCCGACTTGGCAGGCTACGTGAAACAGTATTGGCCCATCCTGAAGGTCAGGCTGCTGGCAGGTGAATACCATCCCCAGGCAGTGCGGGCGGTCGAAATTCCCAAACCGCAGGGCGGTATGCGGCAACTGGGCATTCCCAGTGTCGTGGATCGCCTGATCCAGCAAGCCCTGCTGCAACAGCTCACGCCGATCTTCGATCCGCTGTTCTCGGACTATAGCTACGGCTTCCGTCCGGGCAGAAGCGCTCACCAGGCTGTCGAGATGGCCCGCACCCATGTGGCGGCGGGTCATAGGTGTTGCGTGGAACTCGATCTGGAGAAGTTCTTTGATCGGGTCAACCACGACATCCTGATGTTCTGTGTTGAGCGCCATGTCGAAGACAAACAGGTGCTCAGACTCATCCGCCGTTACCTCGAAGCGGGCGTCATGTCGGACGGGGTTGTCAGCCATCGGCAGGAGGGGGCGCCGCAAGGCGGCCCGCTTTCGCCGCTGCTGTCGAACATCCTGCTCGATGAACTCGACCGTGAGTTGGAGCGGCGAGGCCATCGCTTCGTGCGCTATGCCGATGACGCGAACATTTATGTCCGTAGTCCGCGTGCTGGCGAACGAGTGCTGGCCAGTGTCGAGCGGTTCCTGAATCACCGTCTGAAACTGAGACTGAATCGGGACAAGAGTCGCGTGGCTGGGTCGTGGAAATGCGACTACCTGGGGTATGGGATGAGTTGGCACTCGCTGCCTAGACTGCGAGTGGCAACCATGAGCCTGCGCCGTGTGCGCGACCGTCTCAGGGAACTGCTGCGAGGGGTGCGGGGCCACAAGATGGCGAATGTCATCGAGCGGGTAAACCCGGTGCTGCGAGGCTGGGCAGGCTACTTCAAGCTCAGCCAGAGCAAGCGTCCACTGGAAGAGCTGGATGGCTGGGTCAGGCACAAACTTCGCTGTGTCATCTGGCGGCAATGGAAGCAGCCCTCTACGAGGGCGCGCAACCTGATGCGCCTGGGATTGAGCGAGGAGCGTGCCTGCAAGTCGGCCTTCAATGGCCGAGGCCCGTGGTGGAACTCAGGAGCGCCGCATATGAATCAGGCGCTGCCGAAGAAGCTATGGGACAGACTTGGACTGGTCTCGATACTGGATACGATCAATCGGCTTAACCGCATGGCCTGAACCGCCGTGTACGGAACCGTACGCACGGTGGTGTGGGAGGACGGCGGCCGTGAGGCCGCCTCCTACCCGATCCAGCGATTCATACGCGGACGAATCAGGGAGCTTGATTAACCAGCAACACTCCGGCCAATAACAGCGCGCATCGCTTGGTCTACGCGACCTCGAGCATTAGATTACTGAATCATCTTGGGCACCGAACATAAGTAGAAGGGATAACAATGGCGCTTACAGATCAAACCACCCGCGTCCGTGCAGGCGAGGAATTGCCGGTCGATATCATCGACCAATACTTGAAGGCGCATATCCCTGGCCTGAACGGTACACCGCAGATTTCCCAGTTTCCCGGCGGCGCATCGAATCTGACCTACCTGCTGCAGTACCCCGATCGCGATCTGGTCTTGCGCCGCCCTCCCTTCGGACACAAAGCCAAATCAGCCCACGACATGGGCCGCGAATTTCGCATTCTCAATCAGCTCAACGAAGGCTTTCCCTACTGCCCGAAGGCGTACATGTACTGCACCGATGATTCAGTGATAGGCGCGGAGTTCTACGTGATGGAGCGCGTCAACGGCATCATCCTGCGCTCGGAGCTGCCGCCGGAACTGAGCCTCGATGAAGGCCAGACCCGTGCCCTTTGCGAGAGCTTCATCGACAAGTTCGTCGACTTGCACAATGTCGACTATCAGGCCTGCGGCCTCGGCGACCTGGGCAAGCCGGAAGGCTACGTGAAGCGCCAGATCGAGGGTTGGAGCGAGCGCTACGAACGCGCCATCACTCCCGATGCGCCCGCCTGGGAGGCGGTGAAGGCCTGGCTGAAGGACAAGATGCCGGCGGATCACCCTAAGCCGGGAATCATTCACAACGACTACCGTTTCGACAACGTCATCCTCAACCCGGATAACCCGATGGAGATCATCGGCGTACTGGACTGGGAAATGACCACCATCGGCGATCCGCTGATGGATCTGGGCAATACGCTGGCCTACTGGATCGAAGCCGCTGATCCCCAGCCAATGCAGGCAATGCGTCGCCAACCGAGTCATCTGCCCGGCATGCATACCCGGCAGGGCTTCGTCGATTACTACGCGCAACGAGCCGGGATCGAGATTCCCTGCATCGATTTCTACTACACCTATGGCCTATTTCGCCTGGCTGGAATCGTTCAGCAGATCTACTACCGCTTCTATCACGGTCAGACCCAGGACCAGCGTTTCGCCTCATTCATCCACATGAACAAGTTGCTCGAACACAAGGCGCTGCAAGTGATCGGGCAATCGACGCTCTGAAGCTATCCAAACCCTGTGGCACGCCACAGGACCGAACAAGAAAAGAGGAACGACCATGTCCAAGACAACCCTGTTCGACCTAGACGGCAAGATCGCCTTCGTTTCCGGCGCCAGCCGCGGTATCGGCGAAGCCATCGCCAAACTGCTCGCGCAGCAAGGCGCCCATGTGATCGTATCCAGCCGCAAGATCGAAGGCTGCCAGGCGGTAGCCGACGCGATCATCGCTGAAGGCGGCAAGGCCACCCCGGTCGCCTGTCACATCGGCGAGATGGAACAGATCCAGTCAGTGTTTGCCCAGATCCGCGAACAGTTCGGCCGCCTCGATATTCTGGTCAACAATGCGGCGACCAATCCCCAGTTCTGCCACGTGCTGGATACCGATGTTTCGGCCTTCCAGAAAACCGTCGACGTGAATATCCGCGGCTACTTCTACATGTCCATCGAAGCCGGCAAGCTGATGCGCGAACACGGCGGCGGCAGCATCATCAACGTCGCTTCCATCAACGGTGTGACACCCGGCAACTTCCAGGGCATCTACTCGATCACCAAGGGCGCCGTGATAAACATGACCAAGGCCTTCGCCAAGGAATGCGCGCAGTTCGGTATTCGCTGCAATGCGCTGCTCCCAGGCCTGACCGATACCAAATTCGCCTCAGCGCTGGTCAAGAACGAGTCCATCCTGGAGATGGCACTGCAGCACATCCCGTTGAGCAGGGTCGCCCAGCCGAGCGAAATGGCCGGTGCGGTGCTCTACTTGGCCAGCGACGCGTCCAGCTACACCACCGGTGTGTCACTGAACGTCGACGGTGGCTATCTGGCCTGATCGTTCGCCGCACAAAAAAGGGAGCCAAGCGGCTCCCTTTTTTGTTTGCCCACGCTTACCAGTTCTTCAGTGCCTCGGTCGCAGCGGCATTCACCGGTTTCGCTAGTAGCCCCGTAGGCGCCAGTTCCACGGCATAGACGGCCCCATCGGCGATTGGCATGTACTCGACACGAAGCACTTGCGGTTCAAGGAAGTGCAGATCGCGGCGCTCGAGCTGAAGCGCATCCCATATATCCACGCCCAGAAGGTTCTCGCTCAGTACAACGCGACCATGGCGGGCGAGGTTCTGTTGCTCCACGGCGAGATATCGCCCGGAAAGCCGCTCCAGTCGATACCCTGACTCCAGACCTATCAGCTCAGCCAGGCTCTTCCAGCGAAGCAGATGGAGATCGAGCTGCCATAGATCGCCTTCCAGCATCACCGTTCGCGTCTCGTTGCCCTGTTCCAGGCTGACTTCGTAACGCTGCGGACCCTGGGCATGGAAACTCACAGTGACCAGCGGCTTCTTGTCAGGCAGCGCAGCGTAGGTGCTGACGTCGTAGCCAATCAGGCCAATCAATCCGGCGAACAGCAGGACCAAAAAGCCGCAAGTCCCGCGCAACCATCCCATCAGCCAGTGCCCCCCCAGTAGCAAGCGCAGCGCGACCAGCAATACGATCACAGCCAGCAGTGCGATCACGATCGCAAGCCCGAGATATTGCATAACCATGCGTCCTTTCAATTGGGTGCGACATTATCCGCAGGAGCAGTCAGAGCAGCCAGCATCTGCATGGGACGGCCATCACGCGCTGACACACTTGTCTATCAGGACGTGGATCTCGGTCATACGAGCAAGCTCTTTCGCCGACGTGGCCAGTCGCATTATCCTCCGCTGCCGTTCTGCCTATTGAGGCCTGCATGCCCTTCGCACTTGAGCTCGCGCTCGATCCTGCCACCTTGGTGATTCTGTTCGCCGTAGCTTTCACTGCCGGGTTCATCGACGCCATCGCTGGCGGCGGCGGACTGCTGACTATCCCCGCGTTGCTGACTGCGGGGCTGCCGCCACATCTTGTGCTGGGTACCAACAAGCTGTGCGCTACCTTCGGCTCGGCGACGGCCAGCTACACCTTCTATCGCCGCCGACTATTCGAGCCGGTCCTGTGGCGACGAGCGCTCACGGGCACGGCGATCGGCGCCGCAGTTGGCGCAGTAGTCGCGCAATTCATGCCGGCAAGCTGGCTTAACCAGCTGTTGCCGCTGGTGGTTTCTGCCTGCGGGATCTATCTGCTCTTCAGCCATATGCCGGCCAAATCAGCCAGCGATGCAGTGGCCATCGGCCGCAGACGCCAATGGCCACAGAGCCTTTCACTGGGCTTTTACGACGGCGTAGCCGGCCCGGGAACCGGCGCCTTCTGGACGGTCAGCAGCATGCTGCTCTACCCACTCGACCTGCTGAGAGCGAGCGGCGTGGCGCGGACGATGAATTTCGTCAGCAATGCCATGGCGCTTGCAGTATTCATAATCGGCGGTCACGTCGCCTGGGTGCTGGGCATTGGGATGGGGCTGGCCTTGATGGCAGGGGCCTACTTCGGCGCGCGCACGGCGATCCGCGGTGGCTCGCGGTTCATCCGTCCGGTATTCATTCTGGTAGTACTGGCGATGAGTCTGCGGCTAGCCTGGCAACACTGGTTCGGGGTGGCCTAGCCGACGGGCCAGATAAAGCTCGATCAGATAGCGCGCGATGGATTGGCGCGCGGGCAACGCCGGCAGGTTGTCGATGGCGAACCAACGGGCATCCTCGATTTCCTCGGGCTGCAGCACGATATCGCCACCGGCATATTCCGCGTGGAACCCGAGCATGAGGGAATGGGGAAACGGCCAGCCCTGGCTGGCGATGTACTGCGGCGCATGAATGGCCACACCGACTTCTTCTCTTACCTCGCGTGCGACGCACTGCTCCACCGACTCACCCGGCTCAACATAACCGGCCAGCGTGCTGTAGACACCAGCCGCGAAACGCGGTGAGCGCGCCAGCAACAGTTCATCTCCACGGGTGACCAGGACGATCATGCTCGGTGAAAGCCGCGGGTAGTGCTGAACTCCACAGGCTGGACAGTACATGGCACGCTCACCGGCTCGCGCCTGCATGGGCGAGCCACAGCTGCCACAGAAACGATGCTGGCTGACCCAGGTACCGATCTGCGTGGCATAGCCGAGGAGCCGGAACAGATCGCGATCGTCCTCCTGCATGAACTGGCGCAGGCCCTGCCAGCGCGCGCCTGGCACATCGGCCGGAAAGTCCAGTTCGAAAAGAAACACCGGCTCTCCGTCGAAGTGCCCCAGACCCTGTTCGCTGAGCAGCGGCAAATCCAGGCGCTTGAGCCAGTCCCGCGGAAAGAGCGCACCGTTGCCATCGAGCAGAAACTGCTGTCGACAATGCACCACCGCCCAGCCTCCTGCCATCGAGGGATCGAGCAGCGCCGCCTGCCAGCGCAAGCTCATCAGGCGGCTACCGGCATGCCCAGCGCGCGCACGCTCTCGCTGGCCAGATCAAGCACGCTCACGCGAGAGTCGTCACGTCGCAATACCGCACCACCTTCAAGGTAGTACTCCAGGCTGGTCAGCGCATCGGCCAGAGTTTCCAGCAGTTGCTCAGGAGGCATCTGGTTCGATTCGAGCATGTGCTTTTGAATGAAATCAGCGCAGGCGCCGATCAGATCCGCCGCGCGCTCCTGCTCGAGGAAACGCAGACCGCCGCGCACGGCCTGCAGGCTGAACGGCACGTTGGCCAGGTGCAATTTCTCCCCGTTGGACTCGAGATAAGCGGTGATCGCACGCTTGGCCAGCGCCAGGCCTGCGGTCGCCTCATCGATTACCACGATGCACGCTTCGGTGAGCTGGTGATTGGCAAAGGCTTCCGCTTCCATTCCGGGTCGGGCGACCTGAGGCTTGGTATCGCGTCGATCGCCACGCTCGAGGCTGGCGACCATGCTCTCGACATACAGCACGGCATCGGCGAGACGCTGGATGACATGCGGTTCCGGCGCATGCTCCAGGCTCCAGCCAGACACGTCGCCCAGCTGCGCCTGCAGCGTGCTGGCCGCAGATGAAAGGCCAACCATGCCGAGGGTCTTGGCCATCTTCCCGAGCAGGTTATGCAGGTTCGAGTAGGCTTCCGCCTGGGCGGTACCTCGCTCGATCAGATCCAGCAGATCCTTCAAGCTCGCCAGTTCCTCACGGATCGCCGAGGACAGCGAACGCATGACGGCTTGGCCCGGGCCGGCCAGGCGCTGGGATTCATCTTCCAGCAGGTGGTCGGTGAACGGCAGCGAACCCAGCGAGAACACCTGACGGACCTGGCTGGCGATAGGCCCATGGGTGTCCGCCAGCGCGACCACGTATAGCAGCTCTTTGAGCAGGCTGCGTGGCGCCTCGTATGCAGGGTTGCCAATGACCTGCTTGAGTTCCCGGTCCAGACGAGAAAACAGCTGCTTGCGCGACTTGCGCGGCAATAGCTGGCCGTCCAGTTGCGATTCGACAGCGGCGCTACCGATCCAGCACAGCCGACCGGCTGGCGACTCGACGAAGAGATGATCCAGCCGCGTCAAAGCGCGGCCCATGAGTTTCAGGCTGGCTGGCAGATTCTCTTCACGAATGAAGCCGAGCAACCCGACCTGATACATCTGACGCAGCCGTCGGGCCTCGGCAACTGGCGCGGCTCCCGAACGAACCGGCACGTCCAACGCAGGACGGGCATGGTCGAGCCGGACGCTGAAAAAGAAACTTTCCGGCAACGGCGGCTGCGCGCACGCCTGGCGCAGCGCGTTGATGGCTGGAAGCAGCAGCTCGGGGATTTCCTGGCGGCTGGCATCGACGCTTTCCAGATAACGCCGCAGCACGTAGAGCGCGTTGCTCAGCGCGGCGAGTTGCACGTCGCGGTCCTCGCCGGCGCCGACCGGGATGTCGGTAGCCAGCTGCAGTATTTCTTGCGCGAGCAACTCGGCGCCGGTCAGCTCGATGAGGTTGAGCGTGCCGCGCACCTGCTTGAGGTTCTCCACGGCCTGCTGCAACAGGCCGCCGTTGTTGCGGTCGATGATGAAATGCTCGAGGCTCTGCTCGGCTTCTTCCATGGTGGCGAACAGCTCGTCACGTACCAGACCGAGTGAAGTAGCTCCAGTAACCATGCCTAGTGCGCCTCCCGCGCAAACGTGTGGTGACGCATCAGTCGGCAAAGTCCGGCTTCTGTTTGCTCATATGAGCGGCGATGGCGACCTTGATGTCGGCCGACTGCAGCATGGCCGCATTCCAGGTGGCGATGTACTCGAGACCATCGTCGACCCGGTGATCGCGCATGTAACGGATCATCTCCTTGGTGCCGCGAATGGCGAGCGGTGATTTGCTGGCGATGTCACGGGCCAGCTCCAGCACGGCGTCCATCAGCATCTGCTGATCGGCATAGGTGCGATTGACCAGCCCGATGCTGCGCGCTTCCTCGCCGCTGATGGTGCGGCCGGTAAAGGCCAGTTCGCGCATCATGCCATCGCCGATGATGCGAGGCAGGCGCTGCAAGGTGCCGACATCGGCCGCCATGCCCATGTCGATTTCCTTGATCGAGAATTTCGCGTCGGCCGTGCTGTAACGCATGTCGCAAGCGGAGATCAGATCGATGGCGCCGCCCAGACAGTAACCCTGAATTGCGGCTATGACCGGCTTGCGGCAGTTGTCAACGGCATTGAACGATGCCTGCAAAAAGAGGATCTTGCGCCGCAGCTGCTCGGCATTGCGGCCGACGTCGTTGCCAAGCTGGCTGCCGACCGAAGCCAGCATCTGCAGGTCTATACCGGAAGAGAAGTGGTCACCGGCGCCACTGAGGACGACTACGCGCACTTCGTCGGTTGCATCGATCCAGTTGAAGATATCGATGATTTCCGACCAGAACGCAGCGTCCATCGCATTGATCTTTTCAGGCCGATTGATCACGACGCGGGCAATCTTGTCTGCCAACTCTACACGGAAGGCATTGTATTCGGTCACGCTATCATCCTCGACAGCAAGGGCGCATGGGGAGCGCCGTGGCGGGCAAACCCGTACGACGGCGGGCAACTATAACAACTGCCACCACGACGAGTGAATGTCGATGCAGACGATGTGATACAGACCACGCCGCCAGACGACCTGTTCATGCCGTTGTAGACGGTGGCGAGCATCGACGCATCATTCTTCGCGGATACAGTCGACGGTGTACACACATCCATCCGCGCCTGCCTCATGTTGCAGGCCATGAACGTCGGCATCGAACCCGGGGAAACGCTCGGCGAAATCACGGGCGAAACGAAGGTAATCGAGAATCGAGCGAGTCTCTTCGGTAAAGCGCTCGCCCGGCATGATCAACGGGATACCCGGCGGATACGGCACCAGCATGACCGCCGCGATTCGGCCCTGCAGTGCCTCGATCGGCACCGCTTCGACCTCGCCGCGAACCAGCTTGTCATAGGCTTGGGCCGGAGTCATCGCAGGCTCCGGCAACGCCGTGTACATCCTGCGCATGGCCCGCGCCGTGGCGTTTTCGCAATAACAGGCATGCAGCGCATCGCAGAGATCACGCAGCCCCATACCCGCATAGGCCGCTGCACCGGCGCGCGCAATCGATGGCAGGGCCTCGACCAGCGGGATATTGGCGTCGTAGTGACGCTTGAACTCCAGCAACTCGGTCAGCAGGGTGCTCCACTTGCCCTTGGTGATGCCCATGGAGAAAAGCACCAGCATCGAATACAGCCCGGTTTTTTCCACCACCAGACCACGTTCCCAGAGAAACTTGCTGACCAGCGCCGCCGGTATGCCACTTTCACCCAGTGCGCCGGATGCGGTAAGGCCCGGAGTGACGAGCGTGACCTTGATTGGGTCGAGCAATACGTAATCGTCGGCGATATCGCCGAAGCCATGCCAGTCAGCCGTTGGCTCGAGAAGCCAGTCCGGGGTCACCAGCGCCTCGGCGCCGTCGACCAGTGGCGGCTGCCAGATGCTGAACCACCAGTCGTCGGCATCGATGTGCTGGCGCAGGTTGGCCAGCGCCCGGCGAAAGCTCAGCGCCTCATCGAAGGTTTCCTGAATCAACGAGCGTCCCGCCGGGCCTTCCATCATGGCCGACGCCACGTCCAGCGATGCGAGGATGCCGTACTGCGGCGAGGTGGAGATGTGCATCATGAAGGCTTCGTTGAAGCGATCGCGGTCGAGCTGCCGTGTCTGGCTGTCGAGCACATGGATCATCGAGGCCTGGCTGAACGCTGCCAGCAGCTTGTGGGTTGAATGGGTGGTGAACACCAGCGGGCCCTGCTCCCGCGTATCCATGCCGTAGCGGCCGTCATAGAATTCGTGGAATGCCGCGTAGGCGTACCACGCCTCGTCGAAGTGCAGCACTTCTACGTTGTCAGCCAGGGTGCGCTTGATCAGGTTGGCGTTGTAGCAGAGCCCGTCGTAGGTCGAGTTCGTCACCACCGCCAGCTTGACCTTCGGCGGCCGGCCACGCGCCAGCGGGTTGGCGGCGATCTTCGCCTGGATGGACTCGCGGGTGAATTCTTCCAGCGGAATCGGGCCGATGATGCCCAGCTCGTTGCGCGTCGGGCTCATGTACAGCGGTATCGCGCCCGTCATGATGATGGCGTGCAGAATCGATTTGTGGCAGTTGCGATCCACCAGCACCAGATCGTCCCGCGCGACCATCGAATGCCAGACGATCTTGTTCGCCGTCGAAGTGCCATTGATCACGAAGAACGTGTGATCAGCGCCGAAGTTGCGTGCGGCGCGGGCTTCCGCCGCCGCTACCGGCCCGGTGTGATCGAGCAACGAGCCAAGCTCGGGTACCGAAACCGACAGGTCCGAGCGCAAGGTGTTTTCACCGAAGAACTGGTGGAACGCCTGGCCGACCGGACTCTTGCGGTAGGCCACGCCCCCACCGTGTCCCGGCGTATGCCAGGAATAGTTCGACTCGCCGGTATGGCGTACCAGCGCGCTGAAAAACGGTGGCAGCAGATCCTCTAGATAACCGCGTGCGGCCCGGGCGACCTGGCGCGCCAGAAACGGCACGGTGTCTTCGTACAGGTAAAGCAGGCCACGCAACTCGTTGAGATCGGCCATTGCCTCGGCAGGCGCATTCTCGATGGTGATCTGCTCGCCCAGTGCAAAGATCGGCAGACGCGGCGCGCGGCGACGAGCGACGCGGATCAGTTCCACCACGTCGTGCAGCAGGCGCTGATTGTCACCGGCGCCTTCTGCCGCAACCAGGATGCAGGCCAGCCCATGGTGCGTGGAGGCGACGATTCGTCCCTCGTTGGAGCTTGCTGTAGGCAGGATATTGAAGCCGTCGCGCTCCAGTTCGGAAGCGATGCCACGCACTCGCTCACCGGCAACGGTATCGGCCTTTATGTCACGGTGAACGATGAGGATGGGGAATTTCAGGTCTTTGTACATGCGCACTCTCTGCGAACGATCCACCTACAGGGTAGAAGCGTCCGCAGCAAAGGAACAGCGCATTGAAACGAGCGGTTGTGAGGCAGCGTCGCAAGTTGGCGGCAATGCCGAGCCATTCAGACTTCGAGCTGAGCCCAGAGCGGAGCTGCGCCGGCGGCTTTCTCGATCGCGGCCATTCGCGCCATGTGCGCGGCAACCTCTTCTTCGGTAGCGCGCAGCACCGCAGTGCGCGGCCGATCGGCGGGTAGCCGGCGGATCGGCGTGGGCTGGGGGCGACCGCCGTCGGAACTTTCACCATCACCCGCGAGGGACAGATTGGTCTGCCCGCCGGTCATGGTCAGCCAGACGTCGGCGAGAATCTCGGCATCGAGCAGAGCGCCGTGCAGATCGCGGCCCGAGTTGTCCACGCCGTAGCGTTTGCACAAGGCGTCGAGGCTGTTGCGCTGGCCCGGGTGACGCTCCCGAGCCATCAGCAGGGTATCGAGCACCGAGCAGTGGTCGGTGATCTCGGCACGCTCCTGCTGACCGAGCAGCGCGAACTCGTTATTGATGAAGCCAAGGTCGAACGCGGCGTTGTGGATGACCAGCTGCGCGTCCTTGATGAACTCGAAGAACTCGTCGGCGATGTCGCGGAAACGCGGCTTGTCGACAAGAAACTCGTTGGTGATGCCGTGAACGGCAATCGCGCCCTCGTCCACTTCACGATCAGGTTGCAGATAGACGTGGTAGTGCCGCCCGGTCAGGCGGCGGCCGATGACTTCGACACAGCCAATCTCGATGATCCGGTGGCCATCGGTCACCGGCATGCCGGTCGTTTCGGTATCCAGCACTACGCTGCGCATATCGTTTAGCTCACTTACACAATCGGTTGTCGTTTGGCCTGTACTACGCCGCGATTCGCAAGCAGGTCGGCATGCTCGTTACCGGGATGGCCGGTATGACCGCGAACCCACTCCCAGCTCACCTGATGGCGGTTGACCTGCTCGTCGAGCTGCTGCCAAAGGTCTGCATTCTTCACCGGCTGCTTGCTCGCCGTTTTCCAGCCGCGCTTCTTCCAGTTGGGCATCCAGTCGTTGATGCCCTGCATGACGTACTGCGAGTCGGTCACCAAACGAACCTTGCACGAGCGCTTCAGCTCCGCCAACCCGCAGATTGCCGCCATGAGCTCCATGCGGTTGTTGGTGGTGTCGGGCTCGCCGCCCCAGAGCTCACGCTTGACGCCCTTATAAATAAGTAGCGCCCCCCAGCCGCCCGGGCCGGGATTGCCCTTGCAGGCACCGTCGGTGTAGATCTCGACCCAATCGTCGCTCATGTGGATTGCTTACTCTGTTTGCCGACAGGCTCGGGGCGTCAAGGGAGTCGGTGTTGTTCGGCTTCGCGGCGGCTGACTTTGGCGACGGGCATCGGCAATAGCTTGCCCATGCGTTCGCGGCGCTCCTGGCGCAAGGGCCGCAGGCCGATCATCAACTTGCGCGCGACCAGCAGATAGAAACCGCCAGTTGGCGCCTGCAACTGCTGCCCGACGGACTCCAGACGAGACAACCGCGCCTGCCAGTCGCTCGAAGAAAGCGGCGGACAATAGCATCCGAAGCGACGTTTCTCCAGCGCGAATCCCAGCAGGTTCAGCCAGTCCCCTACCCTTGACGGACGAATGCAACGCGCCTGCCGAAACGCCTCGCGAGAGACCAGATGACGCAGGCCCCAGGCACTCCAAGGGTTGATACCGACGATCAGCAGATGCCCGCCCGGACGAACGCCACGCGCCGCTTCACGCAACAACCCATGGGGCGACAGGCTGAAATCCAATGCATGCTGCAGCACCACGACATCAGCAGCATGCTCGCCGAGCGGCCAGGCCTGCTCCTCGCAATGAATCTCTACACCAGGCAGTGGCGCACCGAGGCGAACGCTGCGTTTGATGTTCTGTGGTTGCACCGGCTCGCCGCTGAACGGACCGTTGTGCACCAGATAGCTGCCGAAACAACGCGCCAGCTCTTCGGTCAGGACTTGCTTCTCCTGAACCAGCAGCTGCTGGCCCAGCGGCCCCTCGAACCAGGCGGACGCCTCATTGATCATGGACAGCCAATGGTCGCTGCCTTGGGTGGACGGTCGATCGTTCATCGCTCGGCTCCGTTCGCCGCGCGATCTGCGCGGCGCTGAGTTCGCTCGGGTTCAACTTTCCCATGGGACTGCTAGGATGCGCCTTTGTCACTCAATTGGCGACCCGCCCATGTTGAAGATCGAAGCCCTGCCCGCCTTCACCGACAACTACATCTGGTTGCTTCTGGACGAGGCCACTCAACGCTGCGCTGCCGTCGATCCCGGTGATGCCACGCCAGTCCTGAACTGGCTGCGCGACCACTCGGACTGGCAGCTCAGTGACATCCTGATTACCCACCACCATCACGACCACGTCGGCGGCGTCGAACAGCTCAAGACACAGACCGGCGCGCGCGTTTATGGACCGGCGGCCGAGAACATTCCCGCGCGCGACGAGGCGCTGAGCGACGGCCAGCACCTCGAGGTACTCGGGACGGACTTGCAGGTCATCGCCGTCCCTGGCCACACGCTTGGCCATATCGCTTATTTCCATGCCGACCCCGTGCAGCCCTGGCTGCTCTGTGGCGATACGCTGTTCGCCGCCGGCTGCGGGCGTCTGTTCGAAGGCACGCCCGAGCAGATGTTCCGCTCGCTGCAGCGCCTGGCCGATACACCGGATAGCACCCTCGTCTACTGCACCCACGAATACACGCTGAGCAATCTGCGCTTTGCCCGGGCAGTGGAACCGGACAACCCGGTCATTGGAAAACGCATACGCGAGGTGACCGAACTGCGCGAATCGAACCGCTTCAGCCTGCCAAGCAGAATGGATATCGAGCGCGCGACCAACCCTTTTCTGCGTTGTGGTGTCGCCGCCGTTCAGCATGCGGCAAGCGAGCGCAGCGGCGGCCAGTTAGACGGCGATGTGGCGGTTTTCGCGGCTTTGCGCGCCTGGAAGGACGCCTTCTGACAAGGTCGACAGGTTCCCGAAACGCGGCATGCAGCCTTGACCCCATCAGGGGGCGTTCCTAGAATCCCCCGAATTTTGTTTCCGGGGAAGATTCCAGCCAATGCCGCCAGCTCCCAAGAAACGCCTCGAACCGGACGCCTTGGCAGCCTCTGGTCGGGCGTTGGCTCTAGCCGTTTGCGTCGCCCTAGCGGGCTGTCAGAGCAACGCCGTGCGTGATGATGCACGCGATCAGGCAAGCCGCACCACGGCGCCTGTGGCACAAGAGCCCATCTGGCTGAACGACACCCCCGTCATCACCGAACACCAGGACATCTGGGAGCGAATCCGCGAGGGTTACAAGCTTCAAGAGCATCTGGACAGCAACCCCCGCATCGAGCAACAGCGCCTGCTGTTCTCCAGTCGCCCAAGATCCATCGAAATCGCCAGCGAGCGCGGCAGCCCCTATATCCACTACATTGTCGAGCGCCTAGAAGAGCGCGACATGCCGCTGGAACTGGCTTTGCTGCCGATCATCGAAAGCTCCTACGATCCCTTCGCCTATTCGCCCGCCCATGCCGTCGGGCTCTGGCAGTTCATTCCCGCCACCGGCCGGCACTTCAATCTTCGGCAGACAAGCTGGTACGACGGCCGCCGTGACATCACCGCCTCGACCAATGCAGCCCTGCGTTATCTGAGCTACCTGCACGGCCTGTTCAACGGTGACTGGCTGCTGGCACTGGCTGCCTACAACTCGGGTGAAGGCACCGTGAGCCGGGCCATCGAACGCAACCAGAAGCTAGGCCTGCCGACCGACTACTGGAACCTGCCATTGCCGCAGGAAACCCGCGACTACGTGCCGAAGCTGCTGGCCCTGTCGCAATTGATCCAGGCCCCCGAGGCCTATGGCATTAATCTCAATCCGATCGCCAACGAGCCCTACTTCGAAGTCATCGCGCTCAAGCAGCGCATGGATCTGGCGCGGGTCGCCAAACTAGCCGACCTGGACGAGGACGAGCTCTACCAGCTGAATCCTGCCTTCACCCGCCGAATTACCCTGGATGGTCCGCAGCAGCTGCTGGTGCCAATGGAAAAGGCTGAAATGCTGGCAGCCAACCTGGCGCTGATGAAGCCGCAGGACCTGGTCGACTGGCAGCAGTATCAGGTGCGCGCAGGAGACACCCTGGGCGTCATCGCTAACCGTCATCATCTGACCGTCAACATCATCCGCGACGTGAACCGGTTGAAGAGCGACACGTTGCGGATCGGGCAGGTCCTCAGCCTCCCAACCAGCGGTGATGCCGGCGCTTCGCGGGAGTTGCTGCACGCTGTAGCGCGTCAGCCGGCCGCCACGCCGCGCAGCTACCGGGTCAAATCTGGCGACAATCTCTGGGACATCGCCAAGGCTCAGCGCGTCTCGGTACGCGACCTGCAGCGCTGGAACAAGCTCTCCGGCAGCCAGCTCAAAGTGGGCCAGGCGCTGTTCCTGCAGGGCCCGGCAGTAGCCAAAGCGCAGAGCAAGGGAAATTCGCCTACCTATTACAAAGTGCAGAAAGGCGACTCGCTGTACCAGATCGCCAAGCGCTTCAACGTACAGCTGAACAACCTGAAGACCTGGAACCCGAAAGGCACCAGCGTGCTGCGCCCCGGCCAGCTGCTGACGCTATACCTCGCCAACTAGCCCTCCGCCATTCACCCAGCCGGACGCTTGCTCAGGGACTCCAGACAGCGTCCAGTCAGCTGGGTAAAGCGCTGAAACGCGACGAACTGTTCGTGTTTCAGCGCCCGTCCCGAAAGCCGGCAATCGCCGTAGATCACACCTATTTCACGCGTCCCCGCCATCAGCGGTGCGATGAAGAACATGCCATTGCCAAACCACTGTCGCAGCGGCTGGGTCACCAGGTCGGCCAAGTTATAACTTGCCGGCACGCCCATCCAGAGCGACTGCCGATGGCGCAGTGCGTAACTGAACACGTTCGGCTGCTCGGGTTGGTCAGCGGGAAGCACGAAGCCCTGAATCCAGGTCTCGGTCCCTTCACCGACGGCGCAACGCACCTTGAAACGCGTCTGCTGATCGGCCAGCACCGCCACCATCACACGTTCCAGGCCAACCCCGCGGTGCAGCCCCTTCAGCAGCGTATCCAGAATCAACTTGGCATCGCCGCCGCCCGAGGCCATGAGCCCCAGGTCCTGCAGCGCCTGTTGCATCAGCAACAGATCCGGTTGCAGCAAGGCTGCCTGACGCTGGGCCTGCTGCAGGCGGATCTGCTCGGGATCGGTACTGGGAATGAGCCGGCCCAGGCGACTGGCGCCGAATGTGGTCGCCACCTGCACGGTTTCATCGGCGCTGGCGAGTATCTGCTGCAACGCATCAGCTTCGTCCACGCCGGTGAACTCGGCCACGGCCCTGGTCAGTGACGTCATCCGCTCGCACTCCCAGCCTCCGAGTGCGGCTTCGCTGATCTGCACGCCCAGCGCGACCGCGCGAGCGGCCGGATCGCTGCTGGCCACCTGAGTGTGCGCAAGACTGGTCAACTCTCCCAGGTTCCAGCTTCTGACCAGACCCAGGCTGAGCTGCCGGAAGCTGGTGCCCAACACGCTCTGCACTGCATCGTCAGGCTTGATGCCCGGCTGCGTCAGCTGCAGGGCCAGCTCATCTGCCTGCTCTCCACCGCAGCCCCAGAACGCCAGCTCGCCCACGTTGTAGAGCAGCGCGGCAATGAATACTTCTTCCTCGTGACGCGAAAGCACATAGCCGGCGATGTTGCGGGCTTGCACCGCGGCGTGAAACGAACGAGCCAGCAGTTCCAGCAGCTGCTCCCTCGGGGCGCGCTCAAGCAGGCTGTCGATCAGCGTGACCGACAGACTGATCAGGCGCACGTTCTCGAAGCCGATCATTACGATGGCTCGAGAAATCGTCTTGATGGTCTCCTGGGAGGGGTTGTAATAGCTGCTGTTGCCGACCCTCAGCACCTTGGAAGTCAGCGAGGCATCACGAAGCAGTACATCGGCCAGTTGCTGCACCGAAGCATGTTCATGCACGGCAAGGCGCTGCAGATCCTTGACCACGGACGCCAACGCAGGCAGCTCCGATTGATTCAGGCGGTCTATCCATGCCTGAAGACCCTGGGCACGTACATCCAAGAGGTCACCTCTGCACAATGCCATTACGGGAAATGACCGGCAGTTTGCCCGAGTTGCCCGGCCTTTTTCCAGCGCATACAAGCTGTTACTGTACCGGCCCGAGAAGCCCCTAAGCGCCAAGGATCGGATTCCCCGTCTGATGCGAGCCCTGCTACCGTTACTGACCTGCCTGGCCTTGAGCTTTCCCGCCTTCGCCACCATCAGCGAAAGCCATGGTTATGCGCAGTTCGGCACTCTTAAGTATCCGGCCAACTTCACCCACTTCGATTGGGTGAATCCGCGCGCGCCGAAGGGTGGCCAGATCAAACTGATGGCCTCCGGGACGTTCGACACCCTGAACCCCTACACTTTCAAGGGCACCAGCCTGAGTTCGGCGCCCGGCTTTCTGCAATACGGCATCAGCGAGCTGAACGAGCCGCTGATGGTCGGCACCGGCATCTACGACCCGTCCGGCGACGAGCCTGCCTCCAGCTACGGTCTGATTGCCGAGTCAGTGGAGCACAGCGATAACTACAGCTGGGTGGTTTTCAACCTGCGCAAGGAAGCCCGCTTTCATGACGGTAAGCCGATTACCGCCTATGACGTCGCCTTCTCCTATCGCACCCTGATAAAGGATGGGCACCCCCAGTACCGCTCCAACCTGCAGGGGGTGAAGCGGGTCGACATCCTCAACCGACATCGCATTCGTTTCGTATTCGAGCAACCGAAAAATCCGCTGCTGATCATGCGGCTCGGCGAACTGCCTGTGCTGCCACAGCACTACTGGAAGAATCGAGACTTCAGCGCGACCACCTTCGAACCCCCACTGGGCAGCGGCCCCTACCGCATCACGCATGTGCAGCCAGGCCGGCAGGTAGTCTTCGAGCGAGTGCGAGACTGGTGGGGCGCCAAGCTGCCGGCCAATCAGGGGAAATACAATTTCAACCGAGTCTCGGTCGAGTTCTATCGCGATAGCGTGGTGGCCTTCGAAGCCTTCAAGGTCGGCGAGTTCGACTTCTTCATCGAGCACCAGGCGAAGAACTGGGCCAATGGCTACCAGTTTCCGGCGGTGATGCGCGGCGACATCATTCGCGCTGAAATTCCCCACCAGATTCCGACCCAGACCCAGGCGCTGTTCATGAACGGGCGCCGCGCAACCTTCGCCGACAATCGTGTGCGCGAAGCGCTCGGCCTGATGTTCGACTTCGAATGGACCAATCGTGCCCTGTTCTACGGCGCCTACCGCCGCAGCGAAAGCTACTACCCCAACAGCGACTTCACGGCGACAGGCAAGCCCGAAGGTGGCGAGTGGCTGTTGCTCTCGCCGTACCGCAAGCAGCTCCCGCCCGAACTGTTCACCGAGCCATTCCAGCTACCGAAGACCGAAGGCCGTGGAATTCCGCGGGAAACCCTGCGCCATGCGCTGAAGCTGCTCGCCGAGGCGGGCTGGAAAGCCTCGGATGCCGGCCTGTTGAACAGCGCCGGACAGCCGCTGCGCTTCGAAATCCTGCTGGTCAACCCGAGGCTCGAGCGCATCCTTCAGCCCTACGTCGAGAATCTGGCACGCATCGGCATTCAGGCCAACCTGCGTACCGTCGATAGCGCGCAGTACAAGCAGCGCCTCGATCACTACGACTACGACATGATTCTGATGACGCTGGCGCAGAGCCTCAGCCCCGGGATCGAGCAGTATCTGTACTTTCATTCCAGTCAGGTCGACGTCAAGGGCGGTCGCAACTACGCCGGCATCGCCAATCCGATCGTCGACGAACTGATTGACAAGCTGCTCGCCGCGCAGACCCGCGACGAGCAAGTCGCCGCCGCCCGCGCAATCGACCGCGTGCTGCTGTGGAACCACTACACCATTCCGAACTGGTTCATCAGTAACCACCGCCTGGCGTACCGCAATCGGTTCGCCCACGTCACCACGCCACCCTATACGCTGGGTTTGCGCGCCTGGTGGCTGAAGAGCCTGGAGAAGACCAAATGAATGATCGCGCGCGCCATCCGCTGCTCCGCGCCGGGCTGCTGGGGCTGCTCTGCCTCGCTGCTATCGCCGAAGCCGCTCCTCGCCATGCCCTGACGCTGTATGACGAGAAGCCGAAGTACCCGGCCAATTTCCAGCATTTCGAATATGCCAACCCAGACGCTCCCAAGGGTGGGACGTTGCGACAGGCTGGTTTCGGCGGCTTCGACTCGCTCAACCCCTTCATCAACAAGGGCGTTGCAGCCGACGATATCGGTCTGATCTACGACACCCTCACCACCAACAGCCTGGACGAACCCTTCACCGTCTACGGCCTGCTGGCGGAAAAGATAGAAAAGGGACCGAACAACAGCTGGGTGCGCTTCCACTTGCGCCCGCAGGCACGCTTCCATGACGGCGAGCCGGTAGAGGCCGAGGATGTGGTGTTCACCTTCGAAACCCTGATGAGCCAGGGTGCCCCGCAATACCGCGCCTACTACGCCGATGTGGAGAAAGTGACAGCGGAAAGCCCGAGGCGGGTGCGCTTCGATTTCAAGCACGCTGGCAATCGCGAACTGCCGATGATCCTCGGGCAGATGCCGGTGTTGCCGAAGCATTGGTGGGAAGGAAAGGAATTCACTTCGGGCAGCCTCGAACCGCCTCTGGGCAGTGGCCCATACCGCGTCGAGAAGGTCCAGGCCGGCCGCTCGATCCGCTATGAGCGCGTAGAGGACTACTGGGGCAAGGACCTCCCGGTGAATCGCGGTTTCTACAACTTCGATCACATCAATTTCGATTACTACCGCGACAACACCGTGGCCTTGCAAGCGTTCAAGGCCGGTCATTTCGACTACTGGTTCGAAACCAGTGCGAAGAACTGGGCGACCGCCTACGACATCGATGCGGTCAGGGACGGCCGCATCATCAAGGAAGAGATCCGCAACCATAATCCGACCGGCATGCAGGGCTTCATCTTCAATATCCGTCGACCACAGCTGGAAGACCGCCGCGTCCGTGAAGCCCTCGGGTTGCTGTTCGACTTCGAATGGACCAATCGCCAGCTGTTCAATGGCGCGTATACCCGTACTCGCAGCTATTTCGACAATTCCGAGCTCGCCTCCTCCGATTTGCCAGATCAGGACGAACTCAAGATCCTTGAGCCATTGCGCGGCAAGATACCGGACGAGGTATTCGACAAGTCTTTCGCTTTGCCTCGTACTGAAGGCAACGGCGTGATTCGCGAGCAACAGCGCCAGGCGTACCGATTGCTGACCGAGGCGGGATGGAAGGTCGAGAACGACCAAATGGTGGATGCCGAGGGTAAACCGGTAAAGCTGGAGTTCCTGTTGGTGCAGGCCGAGTTCGAACGCGTGCTATTGCCCTACAAGCGCAATCTCGCTGACCTCGGCATCGATCTGGAAATTCGCCGGGTCGACGTATCGCAGTACATCAACCGGCTGCGTTCGCGCGATTACGACATGATCGTAAGCGGCTTCGGCCAATCCAACTCGCCCGGCAACGAGCAACGCGAGTTCTGGCACTCGGCAAGCGCCGACAACCCGGGCAGCCGTAACTTCATCGGTCTCAAGGACCCGGCAGTCGACAGCCTTGTGGAAGGTTTGATAGGGGCCGATTCGCGCAAGGAATTGATCACCTACACCCGCGCGCTCGATCGTGTGCTGCTCTGGGGGCATTATGTAGTGCCGAACTGGCACATAAAGACCTGGCGAGTGGCGTACTGGAATCACCTCGCGCATCCAGAGGTGACGCCCCGGCAGGACATCGGCCTGATGACCTGGTGGCGCAAACCCGACGCCAAGCTACCGGTTGCCGATCCCGTCGAAGCAAAGAAGGCCGAGGAAGCTGGCGCTGCCGCTCCGGCTGGTGATGGCGAGGCGGAGCGCTAAGCATGCTGGCTTACATCGTTCGCCGACTGCTGCTGATCATCCCCACGCTGTTCGGCATCCTGCTGATCAACTTCATCATCATCCAAGCCGCCCCCGGCGGCCCGGTGGAGCAGGCAATCGCCAAGCTGGAAGGCTTCGAAGGCGCCACCAGCCGGATCGCCGGCGGTGGCTCGGAAGTCGCGGTCGCCGGCACCAGCTACCGGGGTGGCCAGGGTCTGGACCCCGAGCTGATCGCCGAGATCGAGCGCCTGTATGGCTTCGACAAACCGCCCGCAGAGCGCTTCTGGATCATGCTCAGCAACTATCTGCGGCTGGATTTCGGCGAGAGCTTCTTCCGTGACGCCAAGGTGACCGACCTGATCATCGAGAAGATGCCGGTTTCCATCTCGCTGGGTCTGTGGAGCACGTTGATCATGTACCTGGCCTCGATCCCGCTGGGCATCGCCAAGGCGACGCGTCACGGCAGCAAGTTCGACGTCTGGACCAGCTCGGCGATCATCGTCGGCTACGCCATACCGGCTTTCCTGTTCGCCATTCTGCTGATCGTGCTGTTCGCTGGCGGCAGTTACTGGAACTGGTTCCCGTTGCGCGGACTGACGTCGGCCAACTTCGATGATCTGACCCTGGCCGGCAAGATCATCGACTACTTCTGGCACCTGGCCCTGCCCGTCACCGCGCTGGTGATCGGCAACTTCGCGACGCTGACGCTGCTGACCAAGAACAGCTTTCTCGACGAGATCAACAAGCAGTACGTGATCACGGCGCGAGCCAAGGGCCTGAGCAAGAATCGCGTGCTCTACGGCCACGTGTTCCGCAATGCCATGTTGATCATCATCGCCGGCTTTCCGTCTGCCTTCATCGGCATGTTCTTCACCGGCTCGCTGCTGATCGAGGTGATCTTCTCCCTTGACGGGCTCGGCCTGCTCAGCTTCGAGGCGGCGATCAACCGCGACTATCCGGTGGTGTTCGGCACCCTCTTCCTCTTCACCCTGCTCGGACTGGTGGTGAAGCTGATCGGCGACCTGACCTACACCCTGGTCGACCCGCGCATCGATTTCGAAAGCAGGGAGGCCTGAGATGCAGTTGTCCCCCCTCAACCAGCGCCGGCTGGCGCTGTTCAAGGCACACAAGCGTGGCTGGTGGTCGCTGTGGATCTTCCTCGCGCTGTTCGTACTCAGCCTTGGCGCGGAGATCATCGCCAACGACAAGCCGATCGTGGTGCGCTACGACGGCGAATGGTTCTTCCCGGTGTTCAAGCGTTATCCGGAAACGGCCTTCGGCGGCGAGTTTCCGCTGCAGGCGAACTATAAGAGCCCGTACATTCAGGAACTGATTGCCGAGAAGGACGGCTGGATGGTCTGGCCGGTCATCCCCTTCAATTACTCGAGCATCAACTACGAACTGCAGGTACCCGCGCCCGCGCCGCCGTCACTGGAGAACTGGCTGGGCACCGATGACCAGGGCCGCGATGTACTCGCCCGGGTGATCTACGGCTTTCGCATCTCGGTCCTGTTCGCCCTGACCCTGACCCTGATCAGCTCGGTCATCGGCGTCATCGCCGGCGCCCTGCAGGGCTTCTATGGCGGCTGGGTCGACCTGGTTGGTCAGCGCCTGCTGGAAATCTGGTCCGGGCTGCCGGTGCTCTATCTGCTGATCATTCTGGCCAGCTTCGTGCAGCCGAACTTCTGGTGGCTGCTGGGCATCATGCTGCTGTTCTCCTGGATGAGCCTGGTGGACGTGGTACGTGCCGAATTCCTCCGTGGGCGCAACCTTGAGTACGTGCGCGCCGCTCGTGCGCTGGGCATGCAGAACGGCGCCATCATGTTCCGCCACATCCTGCCGAACGCCATGGTTTCCACTATGACCTTCATGCCGTTCATCCTCACCGGCGCCATCGGCACGCTCACCGCGCTGGACTTTCTCGGTTTCGGTCTGCCGGCCGGTTCGCCGTCGCTCGGTGAACTGGTCGCCCAGGGCAAGGCCAATCTGCAGGCGCCCTGGCTGGGCATCAGCGCCTTCATGGTGCTTGCAATCATGCTGACCTTGCTGGTGTTTATCGGGGAGGCGGCGCGCGATGCCTTCGACCCAAGGAAATAACATGGCCGAACAACCGATAGCTGAGAATCTGGTCGAGGTCCACGACCTGGCCGTCGAGTTCGTCACCGGCGAGCAGGTCCAGCGTGTCGTCGAAGGCGTGACATTCGACATTCGCAAGGGCGAAACCCTGGCCCTGGTCGGCGAAAGCGGCTCGGGCAAGTCCGTGACGGCTCATTCCATCCTGCGACTGCTGCCCTACCCGCTCGCTCGCCATCCGCAAGGGCAGATCCTCTTCCACGGGCAGGACTTGCTCAAGGCCGACGAAAAGGCCATGCGTAAAATCCGTGGCAATCGCATCGCCATGGTCTTCCAGGAGCCGATGACCTCGCTCAACCCGCTGCACACCGTCGGCAAGCAGATCAACGAGGTGCTGGAGATTCACAAGGGCCTGCGCGGTAAGGCCGCAACCGCTCGCACCCTGGAGTTGCTGGAACTGGTCGGTATCCCTGAGCCGCGCAAGCGCATCCGCGCCTACCCGCACGAGCTGTCGGGCGGCCAGCGGCAACGGGTGGTCATCGCCATGGCGCTGGCCAACGAGCCTGAACTGCTGATCGCCGACGAGCCGACCACGGCCCTCGACGTCACCGTGCAGCTGAAAATCCTCGAACTGCTAAAGGAGTTGCAGGCACGCCTGGGCATGGCACTGCTGCTGATCAGCCACGACCTCAACCTGGTTCGGCGCATTGCCCATCGCGTATGTGTCATGCAGCGCGGTCGCGTCGTCGAACAGGCGTTGTGTGAAGATCTGTTCCGCGCACCTCAGCATCCGTATACCCAGGAACTGCTCGCGGCCGAGCCCAGTGGCGGTCCGGTGGCGGTCGAAGAAGCGGCGCCATTGCTGGAAGTGGACGACCTGCGGGTGTGGTTCCCGATCAAGAAGGGCTTGCTGCGTCGCACCGTCGACCACATCAAGGCAGTCGACGGCGTCAACTTCAGCCTGCCCAAGGGGCAGACACTGGGTATCGTCGGCGAGAGCGGCTCCGGCAAGTCCACGCTTGGTTTGGCTATTCTTCGCTTGCTGGGTAGTCGCGGTGAAATCCGTTTCCAGGGTCAGCAGCTGCAAAGCATGTCGCAGCGCCAGGTACGACCGTTGCGGCGGCAGATGCAGGTGGTCTTTCAGGACCCCTTCGGTAGCCTGAGCCCGCGTATGTCGGTCGGGCAGATCATTGGCGAAGGGTTGCACATCCACCGGATGGGCAATGCCAAGGAGCAGGAACAGGCAATCATTGACGCGCTTGTGGAGGTTGGCCTCGATCCGGAAACCCGGCATCGCTATCCCCATGAGTTTTCCGGCGGACAACGGCAGCGCATTGCCATTGCCCGAGCTCTGGTGTTGAAGCCGGCGCTGATACTGCTCGACGAGCCGACCTCGGCGCTCGATCGCACGGTACAGCGCCAGGTGGTAGAGCTTCTGCGCTCGTTGCAGGCCAAGTACAACCTGACCTACCTGTTCATCAGCCATGACCTGGCGGTGGTCAGGGCGCTGAGCCACCAGATGATGGTGGTCAAGCAGGGCCAGGTGGTGGAACAAGGTGCGGCCGCTGACATTTTTGCGGCACCACAACATCCGTATACACAGCAGCTGCTGGAATCCGCCTTCATGGCGCCCGGCACTGCCGAACAACCAGAAGAGGGACAAGCACATGGGTTTTCTCACCGGTAAGCGCGTACTGATCGTCGGCGTTGCCAGCAAACTTTCGATTGCCTCCGGCATCGCCGCCGCCATGCATCGCGAAGGTGCAGAACTGGCTTTCACCTACCAGGGCGACAAGCTCAAGGGTCGCGTCGAGGAATTCGCTTCCGGTTGGGGCTCGAGCCCTGAGCTGTGCTTCCCCTGCGACGTCGCCAACGATGAAGAGATCGCGCGCGTATTCGAAGAACTGAGCAAGAAGTGGGACGGCCTGGACTGCATCGTGCACTCGGTCGGCTTTGCTCCGGGCGACCAGCTCAACGGCGACTTCACCGAAGTCACCACCCGTGAAGGCTTCAAGATCGCCCACGACATCAGCGCCTACAGCTTCGTCGCCCTGGCCAAGGCCGGTCGCGAGATGATGAAGGGCCGCAACGGCAGCCTGCTGACCCTCTCCTACCTGGGTGCCGAGCGCACCATGCCGAACTACAACGTCATGGGCATGGCCAAGGCCAGCCTGGAAGCCGGCGTTCGCTACCTGGCCGGCAGCCTCGGCCCGGAAGGCACCCGCGTGAACTGCATCTCTGCCGGCCCGATCCGTACCCTGGCCGCCTCCGGCATCGCCAGCTTCCGCAAGATGCTGGCTGCCAACGAGAAGCAGACCCCTATGCGTCGCAACGTCACCATCGACGAAGTCGGCAACGCCGGCGCCTTCCTCTGCTCGGACCTGGCTTCCGGCATCAGCGGTGAGATCCTCTACGTCGACGGCGGCTTCAACACCACCGCGATGGGCTCGCTGGAAGACTGATCCCGCGCCCGTCTACGTAAGCACCGAACCCCGCCTGCTGGCGGGGTTCGTTTTTCTGCGCAGCGGCTCAGCCGGCCGTAACCGTCATGCCGCCATCAGCCATGACCACCGAGCCCACCATGAAGCTGGCCCGCTCCGAGGCGAGAAAGGCGACGATCTCGGCGATCTCCTCCGGTTGCGCCGCGCGCCCGATGGGTGCGGCTTCGCCATGCTGGGCAAGAAAGCCCGGGCCGTCCTCGACCACGTCGTTGAGGATGTTGGTCACCACATCGCCTACGCCGATGGCGTTGACCCGGATGCCATGCTCGATCGCCTCCAGCGCCAGTGTGCGGGTCAGCTGGGCCAGCGCGCCTTTCGAGGCCGTGTACGCGGCGATGGTCGGGAAGGCGAAATAGGACGCGTAGGAAGCGATGTTGACGATCGCCCCTGAGCGGTTGGGCATCATCGCCTTGACCGCTTCGCGACAATGCAGGAACGCCGCCGTGGCATTGACCGCCTGGATGCGCTCCCAATCCTCGCGGCTCATGTCCACCACCTGCTTGTTGATGATGATGCCGGCGTTGTTGACCAGGATATCCAGCCGGCCGAAATGCTCGATGGCCAGGCCGACCGCACGTTCGGCTGCGCCATCCTTGGTAATGTCCGCCAGCAGCGGCACAAGTCCCGGACGAGCGAGCTCCTCGACAGCCGGATTGATGTCTTCGGCGATGACCTTGGCGCCCCGATCGTGCAACAACAAGGCGATCGCCCTGCCGATGCCGCTTGCGGCGCCGGTGACCAGCGCGACCTTGCCTGCAACTTCCTGAACGACGGTGTGGTTCGAATCAGTCATGGTGCTCTCCTTTCTTTCGGGCTGCGCCACGAGGCGCGATGGGTTAACTGTCTCCCATCGCCGGAGGCCGGGCTTTCGCACGCTTGCGCTGGCTGTTGCGGTTTTGCGCGCAGCAGTGATCTGCCGGCGCGCAGGGTCCTGCGCTAACCTTCGGCGCTGAACGCTTTCAAATTCTTCCCAGGAGCACGCCATGCCGCGGCCATCACAAGCCCCGCCACGGCCCCATGCGGGGCAAACCAGCCCGCAGTCGATGAGCCATTACCTGCCTGGTGAAGCGCGCGCGACCGCACAGCAGCCACCGATGCAGGACGTGGTGGTGCAGCTGTTCAGCCATCGCACGATCGTCGAGCCGATACAGGTACCGGCAGTGTTGGAGCCGCTGCTGGTGCTGGTACTGGGCGGTGCGGCACGAGTCGAGGAACGTGCACTGGCTGGGCAATGGAACGCGGCCACCGTCAGGGCCGGCGATTTCTTCCTGACCGATACCCACGAGCCCTACGAGATGCGCTGGCAGACGCTGGAAGGTGAGCGCTTCGAGGTGATGCACCTGTATCTCGGCCTGCCGCTCATCGACCAGGCCGCCCGGGAACTGCTTGGGCCGCAGAGCACAGCGGTTGCCTTGCGGGATGTCTCCGGCGCTCAGGACGACACGGTTCGCTGGTTGATGGAGAAGCTGCACCACGAGCTGATCGACCAGCGCCACCCCAGCCTGCTATACGTTCGCGGCCTGGCCCAGGCACTTGCCGTGCATCTCGTGCGTCACTATCGGGATCGGCAAGAGGTCGTCCGCCGCAGCAACGCCTTGCCGGCTTACAAGCTGCGCCGGGTCATCGAGGCGATGGATGCGCAGTTGGCCGACGATTTCAGCCTTGCGCAGCTGGCCCGAGCCGCCGAGCTGAGCGAGTACCACTTCAGCCGGATGTTCAAGCGCGCGACCGGGCTTTCGCCGTCGCAGTATTTCATCGGCCTGCGCATGGCGCGGGCGCGTCGGCTGCTGATCGAAACGCAGCGCAGCGTCATCGATATCGGGCTGGAAGTGGGTTATTCGAGCCCGAGCCACTTCTCCCAGGTATTCCGCCGCGAGGTGGGCGTTACCCCCAGCGCCTATCGCCAGGCATGAGCTGCCTTTGCATGGCGCCAGAACGACAAAACCCCGACCATGACGACCGGGGTTCTGTTTGCACAAACCCGACGGTCGCCGGGTTTGCGTCACGCAGGCTGATCAGCGCTTGGCGACCAGATCCTTCGGCAGCTTGAAGGTCCAGACCATACCGCCCTGGTTGAAGTCCTTCACGCGCTTGGCGACCTCGCCGCCCCACAGCGGTACCGCACCACCCCAGCCGGAGAGAACGGAAACGTACTGCTCGCCATCCATTTCCCAGGTGACCGGAGAACCGATGACGCCCGAGCCGGTGTTGAACTCGTAGACCTTCTTGCCGGTCTTGGCGTCGAAGGCCATCAGGTAGCCCTCAGGGTTGCCGGTGAACACCAGATTGCCCTTGGTGGCCAACACGCCGCCCCACAGCGGAGCGTAGTTGTTGTAGCGCCACACTTCCTTGCCGGTCTTCGGATCGATTGCGCGCAGCACTCCGATGAAGTCGTCGTTGAGCGGCTTGATGGTGAAGCCGGCACCCAGGTAGGCGGCACCCTTCTTGTAGGATACGCCTTCGTTCCAGATGTCCATGCCCCACTCGTTGGACGGCACGTAGAACAGGCCGGTGTCCTGGCTGTAGGCCATTGGCATCCAGTTCTTGCCACCGAGGAAGGACGGTGCGACGAACACCGACTTGCCCTTGTCCGCGTCGGCAGGGTTGCCCGGGCGGTGGGCTTCGTCATAGATCGGACGGCCAGCCTTGTCCAGGCCCTTGGCCCAGGTGATCTTGTCAACGAACGGGAAGCCACGGATGAACTTGCCGTTGGTGCGATCGAGCACGTAGAAGAAGCCGTTACGGTCTGCGGTGCCGGCAGCCTTGATGGTCTTGCCGCCGTCCTTGTAGTCGAAGGAGATCAGCTCGTTGACACCGTCGAAGTCCCAGCCGTCATGCGGGGTGGACTGGAAGTGCCACTTGATCGAGCCGTCATTCGGGTCCAGCGCCAGACGCGAGGACGAGTACAGGTTGTCGCCAGGGCGCAGGTGCGAGTTCCACGGCGCCGGGTTACCGGTACCGAACAGCAGCGAGTCGGTGTCCGGATCGTAGTAGCCGCCCAGCCATGGAGCTGCACCGCCGGTCTTCCACAGGTCGCCCGGCCAGGTCTTGCCGGCTTCGCCGCCGGAGATGCCGCTCTCGACCTTCTTGCCGTCCTTCCAGACGTAACCCATGTGGCCTTCCACGGTCGGACGGGTCCACAGCAGTTCACCGTTCTTCGCGTCGTAGGCTTCGATCTTGCCGACCACGCCGAATTCACCACCGGAAACACCGGTGATCAGCTTGCCGTTGACTACCAGCGGTGCGGCGGTCAGCGAGTAACCGGCCTTGTAGTCGGCGACAGTCTTCTTCCAGACCACCTTGCCGGTGTCCTTGTTCAGGGCGACCAGCTTGGCATCCAGGGTGCCGAAGATCACCAGATCGCCATACAGCGCGACACCACGGTTGATCACGTCACAGCACGGCATGATGCCGTCGGGCAGGCGGGCATCGTACTGCCAAAGTTCCTTGCCGGTACGGGCGTCCAGTGCATATACACGCGAGTAGGAGCCGGTGATGTACATCACGCCGTCCTTGATCAGCGGCTGCGCTTCCTGACCGCGCTGCTTTTCACCGCCCAGAGAGAAGCCCCAAACCGGTCGCAACTGATTGATGTTATTGGTGTTCAACGTGTCCAGCGTGCTGTAGCGCTGGCCCTGCAAACCCAGACCGTTGGTGACGATCTGATCGGTGGATTTGGCGTCGTTGAGGATTTCCTGGTCGGTTACGGCCCAGGCGTGCAGGCTGGACATCGCCACCGCGGCGCATAGCGCCGTCAAGGCGAAGGGCTTGCGAAGACCGGTGTGCTTCATTGCGGCTACCTCTGCGGGTTCATTGTTATGCCGGGAAATTTTCCCGGTCTGTGGGTGATTCTTGGTTTGCACCGCCTCGCCAACAATTGCCCGCAGTGCCGATTTTCCTCCTCCCTTGGTAGCAATACGCCGCCGCAGGCCACGAAAGACGCGTGATTCCGCCCGCTTCCAATGCCGGGCGGCACCGAAAGTCGCACCTATTCGGCCGGAAAAGACAATTCCGCCGGGCCCACCCTACCCCCTAAAACGGATGCCCCCTCGCTCAGAAGGATAAGAGCTATGCTTCGCCCTACCCTGATCATCGCCTTCCTCGTCTTCACACTACAAAGCGCCCACGCGGCCGAACCGATCCGTCTGGGTCTCAACTACCCGAGCACCGGCAACTACAAGTCCGAAGGTCTGGAGCTACGCCGTGGCGCCCTGCTTGCCGTCGACCAGATCAACCAGGGTGGTGGTTTGTTGGGCCGACGCCTGGAGCTGGTCAGCCTGAATTCGGCCGCGCGCGCGGAAAAGGCGCGTGCCAACGTCGACCGTTTCGCCAAACAGGGCGCAGCGATGATCTTCGGCGGCGCCAACAGCGAAGAGGCGATGAGCGCCGGCCAGCGCGCACGCGAACTCGGACTGCTGTACTTCCCCACCCTCGGCTACGCCAACGAGATCACCGGACGAGACGGCCATCGGCATCTATTCCGCGAATCCAACAGTGCCTGGATGAGCGCCCGGGTACTCGGCGAATACCTGAGCTGGCACATGCCCAACCGCCGCTACCACTACATCAGCCTCGACGATGCCTGGGGCCACAGCATGGAGCAGGCCCTGCGTGAAGCGACCAAGAGCCGCGACCGCGCACGCCACGGCTACTCGAAGATCGCCGCGCGAGGTGCCCGCCGAGATGACTACCTGAGCGCACTGCAGAAGGCTGCCGCCAGTGATGCGGATGTGCTGGTGATCGTTCTGCTCGGCCAGGATCTGGTGCAGACCATGCGCCTGGCGCACACCCTGGAGCTGGGCAAGCGCATGCAGATCATCGCGCCCAACCTCAACCAGAGCATCGTCGAGCAAGCCGGACCGCTGGTGATGGAAAACGTGATCGGCACCGAAGCCTGGACCTGGCGGGTACCGCAGCGAGAAAAAAGCGAAACCGGTCAGGCGTTCGTCGAGCGCTATATTGCCTTGCATCAGGCCTACCCCGGCAGCACCGCGGCGTCGGCCTACGGCATCGTCCAGCAATGGGCCGATGCCGTGCGGCGGGCGGGCCGACTGGATAGCGAAGCCGTTATCACCGCGCTGGAGAACCATCGCTACAGCCTGTTGAAGGACGAGCAGTACTGGCGCGACTTCGACCACCAGAACGTCCAGAGCATCTACGCGGTTCGGGTGCGCGATCGCAGCGAGATCATGCAGGATCGCTTCAAGCAGGACTACTTCACCATTATCCATCGCATGGATGGCGAGGAAGCCGCGCCTAGCCTGGACGACTGGCAGCAGGAGCGCGGTGATCAGCTACAGCTGCAGTGACCGGATGCAGCGACTGGAGTGGAACACCAATAGGCGCGCCGCGGGCGCGCCTTCACTCGTCGACGCGCTGCAGCGCCATCGCTTCGTAACGCGGATACAGATGGCTGACGCTCCGGATCAGCTCGTAGCGGGTCAAACTGATGCCGGCGAAGCGCTCGGGGATCGGGCTCTGGATCACCTCGTTCATGTCCGCTCCGCCACTGGCGGCTTCACGCAGCAGGCCGTCCAGCCAGCCGAGGTAGTCGCGCATCTGCACGAACGGCGCGGCATCATCGGCCACCGGGCCGTGGCCGGCGACCAAGCGCTTCCAGGGCAATGCCTCGAGCGTATCCAGATCCTCCAGCCAGACATCCAGGCCTGGACTGTTGGGCGTGGTCAGCGCGCGCTGGTAGAACAGGATGTCGCCGGCGAAGAGCACGCCGCTGCGTTCGTCGAGAATGGCCAGATCGGCCCCGGTATGACCACGCAACGCCAGCAGACGCAGGGAACGCCCGCCGATTTCCAGCGTGCCGGGCGCCAGGGTCTCGGATGGCAGCACCACTTCCGTACCGCGCATCCAGTCACCAACCAGGCGGTACATGTTCTCGGCCATGGCGTTGCCCTGCTCGCGCAACAGATCGGTCGTGCCAGCGAGCGCAGCGATGGGCACGTCGGCAAAGGCCTGGTTGCCCAGTACATGGTCGGGGTGATGATGGGTCAGCAGCAGCTTGATGACCGGGCGATCGGTAACGCTAGCGATGGCCGCGCGCATCGCCTCGCCATAACGCCGCGACGGGCCGCTGTCGATCACCACCACACCGGCCGCGGTGACGATGAAGCCGGTGTTGACGATATTGCCGCCGTTGGCCTTGTCGAAGTTGTCCGTCGAGCCTTCCAGCAGCCACACGTCATCGGCAATCTGCCGCGGCTGCAGCGTGTAACGCAGCTCGGCGTATGCGGGCAGGGTCAGACAGAACGCGAACATCAGGAGCAACAGGCGCATGACGCCTCCTTGGCTTGGTTGCTGGCTCTCGGAGAAAACGCGGGCTGGTCAGCTCAGAGCGCGGCTTCGAACTCGTTGCCGTTGTTGTCACGCAGCCACAGGCGGGGGTCCTGCGCGCCCTTCACTTCCAGGCTCAGACTCGGGTTTTCGGCGACCGCCGGATACAGTTCCAGCTTCGCCAGGACCTGACCGTCGGCATCGCGCAACTCGGCCTGGTTGAGAAAGAATTCGGGAATGCCGCCGACCAGGCCGTTATCCATCGGATGGGAGACCTGCAGGCGCAAACGACTGAAATCGCCGCGGGCGAAGCGCCCACCGATGACCTCACCGAGGCGGTCTTCCCAGCCTGGCTGGGCACGCACCACGCTCGGCGCCGTACAGCCGCCACCGGCAGCATCGACCTTGGCCGAACCGATGTGCCAGACGCCATCACGGGTCAGCACCGCCGCACGGATCGGTGTTGCCTGTTCCACGCGTATGCGGATGGCGACCAGCGGCACGACCTGCTCGCCGGGCGTGAAGGTGAAAATACGTGGAATGGGATTGAGGTCGGCCCAGGCCTCGATACGCACCACCTCGTCACCGAGGGCTCTGGCATCGATGTGCACCGGCACCTGTCGCGAGTCCTCGGCGAATGGCGGTACCTGGACCTTTACGCGCTCGTCGAACACATAGGGCTCGCTGTTGAGCAAGCCCTTGTGGTGGTATTCCCACATTACCGACTGCAGTGGGTCGGCCTCGGCCGCCAGGGCGCCCGAGGCGTGAAAGACCATCAGCAGCAGCAAGACTTGGACGCTCATGTCGACTCCTCGAACAGCGATCCGCAGCGGGATCGGCATGGCGCGACCGGTCAGCGCCCGGCCACGTCGCTCTCCACATCCTGGTACAACCCGGGCAGCTCGTAGCTCAAGCCGTAGCTGGCGTAGAGCTTTTCCAGCTCGCCTTCGAGAATCAGCGGCTCCAGCACTTCTTCCAGCGCGTAGGCCAGCTGCCGGTTGGATTCATGCACCGCCATGCCAAGATCCCATACCTGCTTGCCCATGTTCGGGTAAGCGTTCTCGGCGAGTTTCAGGTGCTTGTCGTCGGCCTGCTCGAGCAGCCACTCGATCTCCGCGCGCATGGCCATGGTGGCGTCCACCTCGCCCTGCTGCAGCGCAGCGAATGCCTCGCGGATGCTCGGGTAGTGGTGGGTGTGCTTCGCCAGTCGACCCTCGAATACCGAAGACAGGTAGAACGATGGCACGCTGTCCACTTCGACGCCGATCGGGTGATATTGAAAGACCGCCACGCTCGGCACCTCGTCGATGCGGCGGTCGTCATACGCGGTCTGCCAGCGCTCGCGCTGGTAGGGCGCGAACATCACCACCAGCTCGTTGATCACTTCACCCAGCTCGTTGCGCTTGTAGGCGAACTCGCGGTCGTAGGGCACACGCAGCATCACGTCTGCCAGCACGCCAGGCCGCAGGTAGTGGCCCTTCCAGATGAAGTTGCGCAGGTCGTCGTCGAGGGTTTCGTCCGGCGTTACCCACAGCACTTCCAGTTTCAGGTCCAGCCCTTCGGCGAGCTTGCGCGCCAGTTCCACATCGACACCGCGCGGCTGGCCATCCTGCTGGTAGCTGTACGGCGGGAAATTCTCGTACATCGCCACCTTGAGCACGCCGGATTCGATGATGTCATCGAAGGCGCGCACCTTGACCACGTCCGCCTGCGCCAGTGCGCAGCACAGGGCCAGCCACAGCGACAGAACCAGCCGGACGGCGTTCATCACTGCTTGGCCGCTTCGCTTTCGATATAGGTCCGGATCGCCCACAGCGCTTCCTGACTGAGGGTGTCGGCCATGCGCGGCATGTACACGGCACCGTCACGGACCGCGCCATTGATCACGCGCTCCTTGTACCACTCGTCGCCGTCGTAGCTGGCTTCCAGCTCACGCAGGTCGGGGGCGATACCGCCGGAAATGGCTTCCAGACCGTGGCAACGCGCGCAGTTCTGGTTGTAGGCGGAGGAACCGATCTCGACCGCCAGGTCGTGGTGCTCGTTGGGCGCACGATAGGGGTTCTCGTCCAGCCATTCTTCACCGAGTTGCGGCAGGCCCTTGGTGTTGACCGCTTGCGGCGTCACGTCGCCATGCGCCAGAACCAGGCCGGACATACCGAGAACACCCGCTGCCAGCAGTGAGCGCAAAAAGATCTTGTTATTCATGACTACCACCCTCTATTCGAGAACCTGTGCAAGGCAGCCCCATCGGAGCGCATGGTGGTCATGTTGGCCGTGTCGGTGCATCGGCAGAATCCTGCTTTGGATGCCTGCATCTCCTCCCTTGGTACTGGGTTTTGCTACCGCCTCCCGCCCCCCAGAGGTAGCAAGGCTAAATCAGCAGGGTTCGGGAAGGATTCCCGGCATCGGCGGGAGCTTTTCCGTGTCGGCGCCCATGGCGCGCTCCCAATAATCGAATCGCCAGGCCACCGGCATACGGCGGCCTCGTCCGAATCGACCAAGGGAATCGCAACCATGACAACAAGATCGCACCCCGGCAGCAAACGCCCCCTCGCCATTGCCGTGCAATGCCTGGCGCTGACCGGCAGCCTCGCGTTGGCCGCAGCCGCCCAGGCCAAGCCGGTCAGCTGGGAAGACATCGCCAACGATCACCTGTCCACCGAGAACGTCCTGCAATACGGCATGGGCACCAGTGCGCAACGCTGGAGCCCGCTGGCACAGGTCAATGAAGACAACGTATTCAAGCTGACCCCGGCCTGGTCGTTCTCCTTCGGTGACGAGAAACAGCGCGGCCAGGAATCCCAGGCCATCGTCCATGACGGCGTGATCTACGTGACCGGCTCCTATTCGCGCGTCTTCGCCCTCGATGCCAAGACCGGCAAGCGCCTGTGGAGTTACGCCCATCGCCTGCCCGACGATATCCGCCCGTGCTGCGACGTGGTCAACCGCGGTGCCGCCATCTATGGTGACAAGATCTACTTCGGCACCCTCGACGCCCGTGTCGTGGCACTGAACAAGGACACCGGCAAGGTCGTCTGGAACAAGAAGTTCGGCGATCACGGCGCCGGCTACACCATGACCGGCGCTCCGACGCTGGTCAAAGACGCCAAGACCGGCAAGGTGCTGCTGGTTCACGGCAGCTCGGGTGACGAGTTCGGCATCGTCGGCAAACTGTTCGCCCGCGACCCTGATACCGGCGAAGAAGTCTGGATGCGCCCCTTCGTCGAGGGCCACATGGGGCGCCTCAACGGCAAGGACAGCACGCCGACCGGCGACATCAAGGCGCCGTCCTGGCCGGACGATCCCAACCACCCGACCGGCAAGAAGGAAGCCTGGAGCCAGGGCGGCGGCGCGCCGTGGCAGAGTGCGAGCTTCGACCCGGAGACCAACACCATCATCGTCGGTGCCGGCAACCCCGCCCCGTGGAACGGCTGGGAGCGCACCAGCGATGGCGGCGACCCGAAGGATTACGACAGCCTCTACACCTCCGGGCAGGTCGGCGTGGATCCGAGCACCGGCGAGGTGAAGTGGTTCTACCAGCACACCCCGAACGATGCCTGGGACTTCTCCGGCAACAACGAGCTGGTGCTGTTCGATTACAAGGACAAGAACGGCAAGACCGTCAAGGCCACGGCCCACGCCGACCGCAACGGCTTCTTCTATGTGGTCGACCGCAAGGACGGCAAGCTGCAGAACGCCTTCCCCTTCGTCGACGGCATCACCTGGGCCAGCCATATCGATCTGAAAACCGGTCGACCAGTGGAGAACGAGGGCCAGCGCCCACCCAAACCGGAGCCGGGCGAGAAGCACGGCAAATCGGTTGAAGTATCCCCACCCTTCCTCGGCGGCAAGAACTGGAACCCCATGGCCTACAGCCAGGACACCGGCCTGTTCTACGTACCGGCCAACCACTGGAAAGAGGACTACTGGACCGAGGAAGTCAGCTACAAGAAGGGCTCGGCCTATCTCGGCCAGGGCTTCCGCATCAAGCGCATGTACGACGACCACGTCGGTATCCTGCGCGCCATGGACCCGACCACCGGCAAGGTGGCCTGGGAACACAAGGAAAAACTGCCATTGTGGGCCGGCGTGCTGGCAACCAAGGGCAACCTGGTATTCACCGGCACCAGCGACGGCTACTTCAAGGCCTTCAACGCCAAAACCGGCGACGAGCTGTGGAAATTCCAGACTGGCAGCGGCGTGATTTCCCCGCCTGTGACCTGGGAGCAGGACGGCGAGCAGTACATCGGCGTGACGGTCGGTTACGGCGGTGCCGTGCCGCTGTGGGGCGGCGACATGGCCGTACTGACCAAGCCGGTCGCCCAAGGCGGGTCGTTCTGGGTATTCAAGCTGCCGGATTGGGAGAGGAAGACCGCCAAGCGATGAGTCGAGCCGTGCCCGCCATCGCGCGGGCACGCCTCATGTTCTCAAGGTACAGCGGTTCGCGCGGTGCGCCTGACCTGGCCGACTCCGGGTTGGCGCTCTCGTCGACAGGCCCAGGAACGCCGCGCGACCGTTTTCTCCCCTACACTGCCCAGGTGACTTCCCATGAACACCGCTAACCGCTTGCTTCTGCCACTGGTCCTGTTGGCCAGCGCGTCCACCATCGCAGCAGACGACGGTCCTCTGACGATCAACGGCTGCGTGCTCCAGCCGGAGAGCCAGTGTGCCAACGCCGATCTGCGTGGCGCCGACCTCAGCAATCAGGACCTGCGCCGCATCAACCTCGCTGGTGCCAACCTGTCCGGCGCCAACCTGCGCCACGCCAACCTCGACCTGGCCAATCTGGAAAAAGCCGACCTCAGCGGCGCCACGCTTAACCGCGCCAGCCTGCAACAGGCCAACCTGCGTCTGGCCAATTTCACCGATGCCCGGCTGATCGCCATCCAGGGCTGGGGCCTGTTCGCCCAGGCCGCCCAGTTCGAGAGGGCCGACCTCACCGGCGCCTACCTCGAGTTCGCCCGCATGAGCGGCGCCCGGATGCACAACAGCACGCTGCACGCCGCCGACCTGGAAATGACCTGGCTGAGCAAGGCCGACCTTCTGGGCGCCGATCTCACCGATGCCAACTTGCAGGAAGCCAAGCTCAACGACGCCAATCTGGGCAACGCCGTTCTGACCGGCGCGCGCCGGCATTACGCGACCTTCCAGGGCACCAACATGGAAGGCTGCAAGGACTGCCCGGTCGATTGGGAGAAATGAAGCGCCGGCGATAGGCCAGTTCAATCGCCGGTATAGAACAAACCATTCACTGTCGACCTCACGAAAATGAGTCCTGCGCCGATCAAGTGACTGGGCGGTCTTGCCCTCCACTGGATGCCAATAATGTTCAACAAGAACCTGAAACGGGAACTGGCTGAATTGCGCGAGGAAGCCGCAATCAATCAGCAGATCAAGAACTCGTTGTACAGGGAGATGATGGTCCTGGAACTGGACCCGCAAGGACGCATTCAGCACGCCAACGAGCTGTTCCTCAGCGAAATGGGTTATCGCCGCGACGATCTCATCGGGCGCTCCGTCGACGACTTTTTCAGCCAGCAGTTTCGTACCGAACCGAACTACGCACGCCTCAAGACCGCCATGCAGCGCGCCGAGCATCTCAGCGGCGCCTACCGATTGCTGCGGGTCGACGGCAAGGAAGCCTGGTTGCGCTCGATCTGGCAGCCGATCAAGGGCTCGGATGGCACGTTGCACCACTACACCCTGTGCGCCACCAACCTGACACGAACCATCGAAACCTCGCGCGAGCACGAGAGCGTGATCAATGCGCTGCTGCGCTCCACCGCGGTGATCGAGTTCGACCTCGGCGGGCATGTCATCACCGCCAACCAGCGCTTCCTCGACGGCATGGGCTACCGCCTCGAGCAAATCAGGGGCAAGCACCACCGCATGTTCTGTGAGCGTGAGGAAAGCGAGTCGCCGGCCTATCGCGAATTCTGGGCTAGCCTCAACCGTGGCGAGTACATCGCCGAACGCTTCAAGCGTATCGATGCCCACGGCCAGACCGTCTGGCTCGAGGCATCTTACAACCCGGTGCTCGATGCCTACGGCAAGCTGTACAAGGTGATCAAGTTCGCCACCGTCATCACCGATCAGGTCAACCGGGAGATGGCCGTAGCCGACGCCGCCACGGTTGCCTACGACACCTCCCAGCACACCGACCTCAGTGCCCAGCGCGGCGCGCAAGTGGTCCAGCAGACGGTCGAAGTGATGCATCGCATCGCCCAGCAGATGCAGGAAGCCTCCGACGGTATCGAGGCGCTGGACAAGCAATCGCAGCTGATCGGCGCGATCCTCAAGACCATCAGCGGCATTGCCGACCAGACCAACCTGCTGGCCCTCAACGCCGCCATCGAAGCCGCACGGGCCGGTGATCAGGGCCGTGGCTTCGCGGTGGTGGCCGACGAGGTTCGCCAGCTGGCGGCCCGCACCAGCAAGGCCGCCGAGGAGATCGTCGGCGTGGTGCAGAAGAACCAGGACCTGGCGCAAGCCGCCGTGCACAGCATGAGCGCGAGCCGTGACCAGGCCGAGCAGGGACTGGAATTCGCCAACCAGGCCGGCGCGGTGATCGTCGAGATCCAGGACGGCGCGCAGCGCGTGGTCAGCGCGGTCGGGCAGTTCGCCAGCCAGTTGAAGAACTGATGGCGAGCCTGTCCACAGCAGATCGACACATGAAGGATGGCCGCGCTACAGCCGAGTCGGCACCGCTGCCTCAGGCTGACTCGATCATCAGCGTTCGGAGGACGCCAGCTTGACGCAGAAGCTGATCATTCATATCCGCCAGCATCCGAACGTCGACGGGCTGCCGCGCTTCGACGGGCTGACGTCGGCGAGCATCGTCACCCCCGCGACGGCGGACGAGTTGCGCGCGGCGGTGGAGGAAATCATGGGCTTTGGCTGCATCGGTTTCGATACCGAATCCAAACCGACCTTCAAGGTGGGCGAAGTCTCCAGCGGTCCGCACCTGATCCAGTTCGCCACCCCGGCAAAGGCCTACCTGTTCAGGATCGGCGTGCCCGGCTGCATCGAAGCGGCCAGCGCAATCCTGCAATCGCCCGCGCTGGCGAAGATCGGTTTCGGGCTGAAGTCGGATCGTTCCAGGCTGCACGGCAAGCTCGGCATCCGGCCGACCAGTCTGCTGGACCTGGGCTCGGTGCTTCGCTATCAGGGCAAGAAGGGTCAGGTCGGCCTGCGCGGTGCGGTGGCCGCGGTGCTCGACGCACGGATCGAAAAATCCCGCAGCGTGGCCACCTCGAACTGGGCGAATCCCGCGCTGACCGAGGCACAGCAGGCCTACGCGGCCAACGACGCCTACGCCGCGCTGTGCGTGTTCCTCGGCCTGAGCGCAGAGCAGCAGGCGATGCTGCTCGCGGCGCTACCCCGCTGACAGGGCTTCGGCGGCAGTCAACAGGAGTCAGGCCAGCCCATGCGCCCGGCGTTGCAGGAAGGTCAGCGCTGCATACGCCATGACGCCCAGCGCCGCCGACAGCCACAGCGCCCGCGTACCGAAGTCGTCGATCAGCAGCGCGAACACCAGCGGCGAAAATGCTTGGGCGAAACGTGCCGGCACCATCAGCAGCCCCTGGCGCAGGCCATAGCCATGGGGGCCGAATATCGCCAGCGGCAAGGTCCCTTTGGCGATGGTCAGAATGCCGTTGCCGCCGCCATGCAGAAGCACGAATGCGGTGGTCGCAGGTGCACCCACCAGCATCACGCCAGCCGCGCCGATGGGATGGGCGATAGCGGCGAGACGGGCCGAGATCAGTGGATGGAAGCGCTGCAGCAGGACGAACTCCAGGCAGCGCGCCCCGACCTGGGCCGGCCCGACCAGCGCCGCGATTCCGATGGCCGCGGCCGCTGACAGCCCGGACTCCTGCAACAGACGTGGCAGGTGCGCCGCCATCGCCGTGCTGGTGAACCAGGTGGCGGCGAAGACGAAGGCCAGCAACGCCATGGTCAATCCTGCACCCGAGCGGTCGTCTGTCTGCGCTTGCTCTGCCGCGGTCGGAGCCGGCTGCACGCCAACCGGGATCAGCAACCGGTTCAACGGCAGCCCGAGCAGCAGATGCGCTCCGGCCCATGTGAGGCAGGTGGCGCGCCAGCCGAATTCGGCGTTCAACCAGCCGCTGATCGGCCAGCACACCGTACTGGCGAAGCCGGCGAGCAAGGTGATGCCGGTGATCGCGCCACGCGCATCGCGACCGTAGATGCCGGCAAGCGTGGTGAAGGCCGACTCGTAAAGGCCCAGCGCCATGCCGATGCCGATCACCAACCAGCCGGCCCAGAGCATCAGCGGTCCGTTGGCCAGGCCGAGCATGGCCAGGCCAACGGCAAAAACGATGCTGGAAAGCGCCAGCACATCGCGCCCGCCATAATGGTCTATGCGCTTGCCCGACAGCGGTCCGAGGACGGCTGTGACGATCAGTGCCAGGGAAAATGCAGCGAATACATTGCCTGTGGAAATGCCCAGCTCGCTCGCCATCGGTTCGGCGAGAATGGCCGGCAGGTAGTAGGTCGAGCCCCAGGCCAGGGTCTGTGCACTGCCGAGTGCAAGAACGATGCGCAGACGTGACGGCATGCTCAGCGGCACCCGCCAGCGGCACGTTGCGAGACGAGGGGGTAATGATGGACGCGGTTCATCCGTGCTCCTGTGCTGCCGTCAACCAATCGGCCAAGCTCGCCAGGATACGCAATCGCCCGTGACGATTTCACGTCAGAACCTTGAACCGCGAGCACACCGAACACCGCAGCCAGGCCGGACGCGACATGCCGGGCGCAAAGGCCCGGCATGCTCGGTGCTACTGCGACTGATCGGTTATAGCGCATCCCAGCGATAACGCACGCCCACCCAGCCCGCCCGGGGCGCGCCTGGGGCGATGAACTGCTCGTGGCGCCATTCATCCGGGTCCGACTCGAAAGCGTTGCCAGCACCGACGAAGGAATTCTCGGCCAATGCACCGCCGGTGGCGTACCGCTTGTCGAAGAGGTTGTCGACCCGGCCGAACAGCGTCCAGTCACGGGCGAAGCGGTAATCGGCAGTGAGGTTGACCACCGCGTAACCTGGCAGCTTGCCGCTGCCCTCTACCTCGTCGTTGGGCTGATGACGGTTGTTCTCGTTGCCGCGCACGTACTGCGACGAGTACGCCAGGACGCTGGTGCCGACTCGCAGGCGCTCATTGAGATTCCAGTTCAGCCCCAGCTTGAGGTTGTGCTTCGGCAGGCCTGGCAGATAGTCACCGCTGGACACGCGAATCTCGTCGTCCGGGCAGCCGCCCTCGCCTTCGGTGCTGTTGTTCTCGGCGAGAATGCAGGCCCCGGAGCGGAAGGTGGCGTGCAGGAAGGTGTAGTCCACCCGCCAGTCGAATGGCCCCAGCTCGCCAGCCAGACCCAGTTCGATGCCCTGACGACGGGTGCGGCCAAAGTTGGTGAAGTAGCCCATGCTACCGCCGGTGCCGACGAACAGCAGGTCATCATGGTTCATGCTGCGAAAGGCCCCGAGGTTCCAGCGGGTGCCGCCAGCCAGTTCGCCGCGTACACCGACCTCCAGCGTGCGGGTGACAACCTGCTCGAGGAAGGGGTCGGCCGCCATGGCGTTTGGTAGGCTGCATGGGTTTGCAGGGTCCGCGCAGCCCAGCTCGATTGGTGTCGGGGCACGGTTACCCTGGGAAAAGCCGCCGTAGACTGTGACCGCCGGTCGCAGCTGCCAGGCAAAGCCCAGCGCGGGATTGAGTTTGCGATAGGTGAAGTCGCCATTTAGTGCATCGCCCATGCGATCGGTGTTCACCACGCGGGTGCGGTTGTAGCGCAGCGAGCCGGTCAGCTGCAGCGCGTCGGTCAGCGCCCAGGTGTCGGTGGCATAGAGGCTGGAAGTACGGGTGCGCCCCAGCAGGCTGTTGGCCTGTTCCTCCTCTTCGCTGGCGGCGATTCCGCGCTCGTCGGTCAGCTCGCCGCCCTGCTCGCTCTGGTGGAAGCTGGCGCGGGTGTTGTCGTGGGACAGTCCGAAGGCGAACTGATGCGCACCTACATGCCGCGCCCACTGCAGCGCCAGACCGTAGGCACGTTGCGCGGTGCGGGTACGGTTCAGCACGCCGCTTTCCGGCCCTACGCCGATAAAGCCGCCGTCTTCCCACGCCTCGTATTCGTCCTCGTACTCATCGTTGCCGTCGCCATTGAGCGTCGCGGTACGTGTGCGGCGCAGATAGATCGTGCCGGAAAGGCGATCGTTGTCGTTGAGCCAGTGGCTGGGGGGCAGGGGCATCA
>NZ_AOFQ01000031.1 GCF_000495915.1 Stutzerimonas chloritidismutans AW-1 | reverse complement strand
CCAGCCACTGCAGCGGGCGCAGCCGCTCGCGCAGCACAATCATGCCGAGCAGCACGTTGACCAGCGGATTGATGTAGTAGCCCAGGCTGGCTTCGACCATCCGGTCGTGGTTCACCGCCCAGACGTAGATCAGCCAGTTGGCGGCGATCAGCACACTGGAGATGCCGAGCACGCCAAGCCGTCGCGGATGTGCCAGCAGTTCGCGCCACCAGCCGGGGTGGCGCCAGACCAGCAACACCAGCGAGCCGAACACCGCCGACCAGATCACCCGCTGGGTGACGATCTCCAGCGCGCCGTACTGCTCGAGTGCCTTGAAGTAGAGCGGAAACATGCCCCAGATGCTGAACGTGGCCAGCCCCAGCAGATAACCCTTGCGCAGATTGGCGGTAGCCATGACGTCCTTCGACGAGCAGCGGATAGCCGGCCATTTTGCGCCTTTGTCCGGAGGAGAGAAAGATTAGGCGGCTAACGTAAAGCCACGGCGCGACCAGCTGCGCCGATCCGGCGGATGAGGGAACGCGCGAAGGCTCGCTCCGTCTCATCTGCATCGCCAATCGAAACGGCGTCGCGTTCAGGCGACGTGCGTACGGAGGTCGCAATGCGCTTGCAGAATCAGGTGGCTCTGGTCACCGGCAGTACTCACGGCATCGGCCTCGGCATCGCCTTGCGCCTGGCCGAGGAGGGGGCCGATGTGGTCATCAACGGCCGCGAGGAAGATGACGAGGCCCGTGCGAGCCTCGAGCAAGTACGCGCCGTGGGGCGGCGGGTCTGCTTCATCGCCGCGGACGTCAGCCAGGTCGAGCAATGCCAGCGGCTGGTGCGCGAGAGCGTCGAGCGCATGGGCCGCCTGGATATCCTGGTGAACAACGCCGGGGTGCAGGCGCACGCCGCATTTCTCGACGCCGAGGAGGGCGACTACGACCGGGTACTCGACGTCAACCTGCGCGGGCCGTTCTTCCTGGCCCAGGCCTTTGCCCGCTATCTGCGCGAGCAGGGCCGTGGCGGGCGGATCATCAACAACAGTTCGGTGCACGAGGAATTGCCGCACCCCAACTTCACCGCCTACTGTGCGAGCAAGGGCGGGCTGAAGATGCTCATGCGCAACATCGCCATCGAACTCGCGCCGCTGGGCATCACGGTGAACAACGTGGCGCCGGGCGCGGTGGAAACGCCGATCAATCGCGAGCTGATGAACCAGCCGGAGAAGCTCGCCAGCCTGCTGCAGAACATCCCCGCCGGACGCCTCGGCAGGCCACGCGATGTGGCCGGGGTCGTCGCCTTTCTGGCTTCTCCGGATGCCGACTACATCACCGGGACTACCCTGGTGGTCGATGGCGGTCTGTTATGGAATTACAGCGAACAATGACCAGTAGCCAGTCGTACCAGCCGTTCAGCCATGACGTCAGCGCCATCTCGCTGGCCGATACCCTAAGCCCCGCCGATCGCTATCAGGAGCTGTTCGTCGCGGTGCAGATGCAGCGCATCTTTCCCGACAGCAAGACCTTCGTCGACTGCGCGCCGCGGCGCCATCCCGAAGTCATCCTCGAGGCTTACCGCGGTCGCTGCAATGAGCCCGGCTTCGATCTCGGCGCCTTCGTCCACGAGCACTTCAGCCTTTACGAGATGCCGGTCAGGGAATTTGTCGCCAACCCCGACGACAGCCTGGCCGAACACATCGACCGGCTCTGGCCGGTGCTCACCCGGCAGCCGCAGGACCATCCCGAGCATTCCTCGCTGCTGCCGCTGCCGCACCCGTACGTGGTGCCAGGCGGGCGCTTCACCGAGCTGTATTACTGGGATTCCTACTTCACCATGCTCGGCCTGGACGAGAGCGGGCACTGCGATCTGCTGCGCTCGATGGCGGACAACTTCGCCTACCTGATCGACACCTACGGCCATGTGCCCAATGGCAACCGCACCTACTACCTCGGCCGTTCGCAGCCGCCGGTGTTCGCCCTGATGACCGAGCTGTTCGAGGAAAACGGCGTGCACCGGGCCAGCGATTACCTGCCGCAGCTGCACAAGGAATATGCCTTCTGGATGGAGGGTGCCGATGCGCTGCGCCCCGGTGAGCGGCACCGGCGCTGCGTCTGCCTGGCCGACGGCGTGGTGCTCAACCGTTACTGGGACGAGCGCGATACGCCGCGCGAGGAGTCCTATCGCGAAGACGTCGAGACCGCCCGCGCCAGTTGCCGGCCGCGGCACGAGGTTTATCGTGACCTGCGCGCCGGTGCCGAATCGGGCTGGGACTTCAGCTCGCGCTGGCTGGACGATGCGCACCGGCTGGCGACCATCCGCACCACCAGCATCCTGCCCATCGACCTCAATGCGTTGCTCTACAAGCTCGAGCGGCAGATCGCCGAGCTGTCGGCGGTGAAGGGCCAGCAGGCCTGTGCCGAGAATTTTGCCCGGCGCGCCGAAATTCGCCTGGCAGCGATCGACAACTACCTGTGGAATCCGCGCGCCGGCGCCTACTTCGACTATGACTGGCGGCGCGGCCGGCAACGCGACAACCTCACCGCCGCGACCCTGGCACCGCTGTTCGTGCGCATGGCCAGTGCCGAGCAGGCGGCAGCGGTCGCGACAACCGTGCGTGCCCGCCTGCTGGCCCCGGGCGGGCTGGCCACCACCGAGATCAGCGGCAGCGGCGAGCAATGGGATCGCCCCAACGGCTGGGCGCCGCTGCAGTGGATCGCCATTCGCGGCCTGCAGCACTACGGCCATGACGCGCTGGCGCTGGATATCGAGGAGCGCTGGCTGACCATCGTCAGCCACCTGTTCGAGCGCGAGAACAAGCTGGTGGAAAAATACGTACTGCGCCCGTGCACCGAGCACGCCGGTGGCGGCGAATATCCTCTGCAGGACGGCTTCGGCTGGACCAACGGCGTCACGCGCAAGCTCATGCAGCAGGACCCCAGCCATCAGGCCAACCGCTGCCGGGCCGGGCACTGTCGCCCGCCGCCCTAGGACATCTGGCGCGATGGTTGCGCGTAATCTCCCTACAAATGCAATGGATCAATAGTTATCGTACAACTGCTGGGCTATGATGACGGCTGCTTCCGCTTCTCAGAGATAGCCGTCCATGGATAACCAGAGCGCCCAGCCACGCGCCCGTCGCAAACACCGCAGCCTCGCTCAGGAGCTGGTCGCCGAACTGTCGCAGCAGATCCGCGACGGCATGTTGAAGCGCGGCGACAAGCTGCCGACCGAGTCCGCCATCATGCAGACGCAGGGTGTGAGTCGCACGGTGGTGCGCGAGGCGATCTCGCGCCTGCAGGCCTCGGGCCTGGTGGAAACGCGGCACGGCATCGGCACCTTCGTGCTGGATACGCCGAGCACCACCGGGCTGCGCATCGACCCGGCGACCATCGGCACCTTGCGCGACCTGCTGGCGATTCTGGAATTGCGCATCAGCCTGGAAGTGGAATCGGCCGGGCTGGCTGCGCAGCGTCGCTCGCCTGAGCAACTGGCCGCGATGCGCGCCTTTCTCGATCAGCTCAACCAGAGCGCGGCGCACTCCAGCGATGCGGTGTCATCGGATTTCCAGTTCCATCTGCAGATCGCCGAAGCCACCGGCAACCGCTACTTCACCGACATCATGAGCCACCTGGGTACCACGCTGATCCCGCGCAGCCGGGTCAATTCCGCGCGACTGGCCCATGACGACCAGCAGCATTACCAGGCGCGCCTGGGCCGCGAGCACGAGCAGATTTACGAGGCCATCGAGCGCCAGGACCCGGAATCCGCGCGGGCGGCCATGCGGCTGCACCTGACCAACAGCCGCGAGCGGCTGCGCCAGGCCCATGAGGAGGCGGAGGCGAGCAAGGTTGGCAGTTAAGCCTCCTGGCTTTGTGCTTTGCTACTGAGTAACCCTCGCTGCGGCCGTCCCTCGGCCGTAGCCAGCATCGGGCAGGATTGTGTCAGGGCTTTGCAGCAGCCCCTCTCGCCCGCTGTCCACTGGCCGACCCGCTGAAGCGCACGTGGCATATGGCGCTATGAGGCTCAGCCAACCTGTGTCTTCGCACTTCCAGACTCGCCTGCGCTCGCGACCAGATCACCCCTGCCGATAGAAGACGTCAAGCGTGCATCGGCCACTCGATACCCTCAATTCTCTGCAGATCTTCGTTGCAGTGAGCGAAGGATAGGCAGTCAAGCGGAACCGATTCAAACGAACGATGACGCCACGCTTGGGTCAGCTGATTTACAACCCAACGTAAGGAGCAAACCACATGCTGAAATTTCTCGGCAGCACCATCGGCATCATCTTCCTCATCGGATTGCTGGTCGTGATTGGCCTGTTCATGCTGGTTTTCTAGCCCGCCAGCCCTTTCCCAAGGCGGCGCTCGCGCCGCGCCTGCCAGTCTGGTGCGGGTGGTGGAGCAGGTGCCTCCGCCGCCCGCGCCTTCGTGTGTGCAAGGTTGTGATGATGGTTTTCATGCGACGCCCCGTCGTGTTGGCCCTGCTGGCCATGGGTCTGGTCGCCTGTAGCGAAGGTGACGATTCGTCGAGCAAGACCGACGACACGCAGAAGGACGCGCCCCCCGAGGTGAGCGTTCACAAGGTGTCCCGAGGCCCGGTCGAGAACATCGCCGAGCTATCAGGTCGTGTGCAGTCCGTACGGGTCGCCGAGATCCGCGCGCGGGTCGATGGCGTCGTGGAGCGGACGCTCTATCAGGAAGGCTCCGACGTTGAAGCGGGCGATCCGCTGTTTCGCATCGATCCGCGGGAGATGCAGGCCCGACTCGATTCGGCCGAGGCGATTCTGCAGCGGGCCGAAGCCACCGCCGCAAATGCCCAGCAGGACCTGGACCGTTACGAGCAGCTCGTCGCCGATCGCGCGATCAGCCGGCAGGACTATGACACGGCACAAGTGCGCACCAGAACCGCTTTGGCCGATGTTGCAGAAGCACGAGCTGCAGTCGCGACAGCCCGCCTGCAGCTCGAATACACCAATGTGAAGACGCCGATCTCTGGACGTGCCGGTCGGGCGAGGGTTACCGAGGGCGCGCTGGTCAGTGCCGCCGATGGCACCCTGCTGACCACGGTCGAGCAATTCGACCCGGTGTTCGTGAATTTCTCGCAGTCCAGCGCTGATCTGCTGGAGATGCGTCATCAGGTGGCGTCTGGAGAGTTGGAGCTGCCCGATGATGAGCTGGTGCCGGTGCAGCTCGTGCTGGAAAACGGCCGTGAGCACAAGCAGGAGGGCTACCTGAACTTCACCTCGATGACCATCGATGAATCCACCGGCACCGTGGCGTTGCGCGCGCAGTTTCCCAACCCTGACCACCAGCTGTTGCCCGGCCAGTTCGTTCGTGCGCGGCTGCACCTCGGCACCTGGCCGAAAGGCATCACCATCCCCCAGCGCGCGGTGAGAATGCATGATCGCGGCGCCACGGTTATGCGCCTGGACGAGGATGACGTGGCCCGGGTTCAGGAGGTGGAGCTGGGCCAGATGAAAGGAGGCGACTGGATCATTCTCGACGGCCTGGAGGTCGGTGACCGAATCATCATCGATGGCTGGCAGCAGGCGCGTGCCGACGAGCCGGTCACGCCTGTGGCGAGTGAGCGCGACTCCTCTTCGGATAACGAGCGTGATTCAGGGCGCCACGGCAGATGAAGGCGACCTTCTTCGTCGACAGGCCGGTTCTGGCGTGGGTGATCGCGCTGGCGTTTCTCATCGCGGGCCTGCTCGCGGTGCGGAGTCTGCCAGTCGAGCAGTACCCATCGATCGCGCCACCAACGCTCACCATCAGCGTCGATTACCCAGGTGCCGATGCTTCGGTACTGGAAACGAATGTCACCCAGGTCATCGAGCAGGAAATGAATGGGGTGGATGGCGTCCTGTACATGGAATCCATCAGTCGCTCCAATGGCAGCGCCTCGGTGAAGATGACGTTCGACTCTGGCGCGGATATCGACACCGCCCAAATGGATGTGCAGAACCGCCTCGGGCGGGTGGAGCAGCGTTTGCCGGATGAGGTCCGGCAGCAGGGTATTCGCGTCTATCAGGCGTCACCGGATACCGTCCTGCTGGTCACGCTCAGCTCCCGCAGCGGCACGATGGATACCCTGGCGCTGGGCAATTTCGCGGCGACTCGGATCGTCGACGAGCTTCGGCGGGTCAAGGGCGTCGGGGATATCGGCGAGTACTACACGCCATATGCGATGCGGGTGTGGATCGACCATGACCGCATGGCGCATCTGGGGTTGTCGGCGAGCGACGTACTCACCGCCGTGCGTGAGCAGAACAGCCAGGCGCCGGGTGGAGCGTTGGCCGAAAGGCCGCTGGCCGGCGACACCGAGATTACCGCGGCGCTGGAAACCCAGGCGCGCTACAGCTCGCCCGAGGAGTTCGAAGCCATTGTCCTGCGAGTGGAGCCGGATGGTGCGTCCGTGCGGCTTGGCGATGTCGCGCGGGTCGAACTGGGGGCGAAGAACTACAACGCCAGCACCGAACTCAACGGTGATGCCGCTGCGAGCATGGCGGTGAAGCTGGCGCCTGGGGCGAATGCGCTGGAGACCGCCGAGGGGATCAAGCAGCGCATGAGCGAACTGGCGCGAGCGTTCCCGGAAGATATCGTCTGGACCATTCCGTACGACTCCACCCCATTCATCGCCGCGTCGATCAAGGAAGTGCTGCTTACCCTTGGGCAGGCCATGGTGCTGGTGGTCCTCGTGATGCTGTTATTTCTCCAGAGCTGGCGCGCCACCGTCATTCCCTCGATCGTCATTCCGATCACGCTGGCCGGAACCTGTCTGGGGCTTTGGCTGGTGGGTTTTTCCATCAACCTGCTCAGTCTGTTTGCCATGGTGCTGGCGATTGGCACGCTGGTGGACGACGCTATTGTCGTGGTCGAGAACACCAAGCGGATCATCGACGAAGAGCAACTGACGCCGTTCGAGGCCACGAAGAAGGCGATGGGGCAGGTCAGCGCGGCGATCATCGGGACGACATTGGTGCTGATCGCGGTGTTCGTGCCCATGGCATTCTTCAGCGGGTCCACCGGAGGTATCTATCGGCAGTTCGCGGTGACCCTGGCCATCGCGGTCGCCATTTCCACCGTCATGGCGTTGGTGCTGACACCGGCGCTTTGCGCCACCTTGCTTCGCCCGAGCAGCGGTGCCGGCGAGCGCGGCAGGATGCCAAGGCCGTTGCGGGTGCTCAATCGGGGACTGGATGGCACCGCGACGGGTTATCACCGTGCCGTCGGCGGAATGCTGCAGCGACCGATCTGGTTTCTGGTGATTTTCGCAGGGCTGGTCGCGCTGGCAGCAACGCTCTTCGTCAGGCTGCCTGGTGCATTTCTGCCGGAGGAAGACCAGGGTTCGCTGATGACGGTCATCCAGTCTCCACCTGGGGCCACGGCCAAGCGCACGGAGGAGGCCGTCAGGCGGGTACAGGCCTATTTTCAGGTTCTTCGCGGAGTCTGGGGGAAGAGCGAGTTGACAGTCAGGGAAGCAGGTAAATTGGCAGTCGCCAAACACACCCTTCACCTGTCCCTGCTGTCGCCGTGCATCCTATTGATCTTGCTGCTTTCTGGCCAGGCTACGACGCCGTTGCCTGTCGCCCATCTACCGATAACACCCTCCTCATTGAGCTTGAACCTCAAGCCGGCTCTCTTCCTAAGTGCGGGCGTTGTGGCCAGTTCAGCCCGTTGATTCACGATCGCCGGATTCGTCTGGTGCGTGATCGTGATCTGTTCGATCAGCGCGTCCTGCTTCAACTACCAGTGCGCCGAGTCGATTGCCTGAGTTGTGGGCGGGTGACCGAGCGGATCGACTGGTTGGAGCCAGCATCTCGGCTGACCCAGCGGTTACGGATATGGCTCGAAAGCTTGCTGCGGCTGCTGCCGATCAGCCACGTCAGCCAGCTCACCGGCCTGCACTGGCACACCCTCAAAACGCTCGATAAACGACGCCTTCAAGCCGAGGTAGGCACCTTCGATTCAACCGGTGTCCGCCGCCTGGTGATGGACGAGTTCGCCCTGCACAAAGGGCATCGCTATGCCACGGTCATCATGGATGCCGAGCGAACGCGGGTGTTGTGGGTCGGCCACGGCAACAGCCGCGAGGCGGTCCGCCCGTTCTTTGAATTGCTCGGCAAGCACTGCCAGCAGATAGAGGCGGTGGCCATGGACATGAACACGGCTTTTGATCTGGAGGTGAAGAAGCATTGCCCGCAAGCCGAAGTGGTGTACGACCTGTTTCACGTCGTCGCGCGCTATGGTCGGGATGTGATCGACCGTATCCGGGTTGACCAGGCCAACCTCCTGCGCGAAGACAAGCCGGCACGAAAGGCGGTCAAGCAAAGCCGCTGGCTGCTGCTGCGCAATCGCAACAACCTGAAGGACGGACAAGCCGTGCAGCTTCAAGAACTACTCGCGGCCAACCAGCCGCTGGCTACGGTCTATGTCCTCAAGGATGCGCTGAAGGATGTCTGGTTCGCCCCCAGCGTACGAGAGGGCTGGCGCCGCTGGCGAACCTGGTTGCGGCACGCCCGGGACAGCGGCCTCGCACCGCTACAGCGCTTCGCTCGCAACCTGCGCAAATACGCCCGAGGCATCCTCGCCAGTGCCAACTTCCACATGCATACCAGCGTCCTTGAGGGCGTCAACAACCGCATCAAGGTGATCAAGCGTATGGCCTATGGTTTTCGGGACTCGGAATACTTCTTCCTGAAAATCAAGGCTGCCTTCCCCGGGAAAGCGCGATGAACCTATTTTCATGACCATCCGCTGGTTGCGAATACCACGCTGGTGTATGGCCACAGTGCGGCGGGGCAGGGCCAGGGGCATGCCACGGCTTATGTACGCATGGTTCCCTGGGATGAGCGTCCCGGCGATGAGGAAACGGCACCGGAACTGGTGCGCCAGGCAACCGATGCCTTCAAGCAGATCAAGGAGGCAAAGGTCTACGCGGTGAACCGATCGTCCATTCCATCGCTGGGCGAAACGGGCGGTTTCAGCTTCAAACTGCAGGACCGCAGCGGGCATGGTTATGAGGCGCTCTATGAGGCGCGCGAGGCGTTGATCAAGGCCGCCGGTAAAAGCGATGCGCTGGAGGATGTACGGCCGTCCGGCGATGACGAGGCACCGCGGCTCAGGGTTCGCATCGATCGAATCAAGGCGCGAGCGCTTGGCCTGTCGATCGAGGAGGTCAACGCTACCCTGACCATGGCCTTCGGCAGCGCCTATGCCAATGACTTCACCCGTGGCGGGCGCGTCCTGCAGGTGCTGCTGCAGGCCGACGCACCGTTCAGGATGCAACCGCAGGATGTGCTGGCGCTGAAGGTACTGGACCAGCAGGGCGAGGCTGTGCCCTTTGGCGCGTTTCCACGGTCGAATGGAGTGCCGGGCCTTCCCAGCTGCAGCGCTACAACGGCTATTCCACCATGAGCATTTCCGGTAGCAGCGCTTCGGGCTACACCACCGGCGAGGCAATGGCGGAGATGGAGCGCCTGGCCGAGGAGCTGCCGGAAGGATTCGATTTCGAGTGGTCGGGCGCCTCCTATGAGGAGCAGCAAGCGTCCGGTCAGCTCTACTGGCTCCTTGGCCTGTCGTTGTTGACCGTGCTGATGGTGCTCGCCGGGTTGTACGAAAGCTGGTCGGTACCCATCGCCGTCCTGCTGGTCGCACCATTCGGGGCCCTCGGGGCTGTGCTGTTTTCCATGCTGCGTGGCCTGGCGGCAGACGTCTATTTCAACGTCGGGCTGGTGGCGATCATCGGCCTTTCGGCGAAGACCGCGATCCTGATCGTCGAATTCGCCATCGAGGAAGAAGCCAAGGGCGAACCGCTGATGACGGCGGTGCTCAACGCGGTACGGATGCGTTTCCGGCCGATCCTCATGACCTCGCTCACCTTTGTTCTCGGCATGCTGCCGCTGGTGCTCTCGACCGGGCCGGGTTCGGCCGCACGTAACGCCGTGGGCACCGGAGTGATGGGCGGCATGCTGCTGTCCACCCTGCTCGGGCTGTTCTATATCCCGCTGTTCTACCTGCTGGTCAGAAGATGGCTGACCAACCGACGGCCGCCTACCCGGCTCGATCGTGAAAAGGCCAAGCGCCGTCCCGCTACGCAGGGTGGCAGCGAGCAACGATGAACGGCGCAGCTTGCGAAGCATCGGCGGCGAATGCCGGTTAGCCATGGCAGCCACTGGTCCCGGCAGGAGGGAGACGAAATGAACCTGGAACAGCTGATCGACAAGATTCGAGCAACCCCGGAGGAGGATGGACGGGTTGCATTGGGCGACATCATGGAAAGCCTGGGTACGCGGTCGTTTGGAAGTTTCCTGGTGCTGGCTGGCCTGATCGTGGTGATGCCACTGATAGGCGATATCCCGGGAGTGCCGACCCTGGTGGGAGTGATCGTTGCCTTGGTGTCGATTCAGCTTCTTATGGGACGCAAGCAGTTCTGGCTGCCGCAGACGATGCTCAAGCGCAGCATTGAGAAAGCTCGGCTGGACCGAGCGCTGCAACGTATGGAGCGCCCGGTGAGCTGGATCGACCGGATGATCAAGCCGCGGCTCTCGGCCTTTGTAGAAGGTAATGCCAGCTACTTCATCGCGGCGTGCAGTCTGTTGGTCGCGGCGATGATGCCGCCCATGGAACTGGTGCCTTTTTCCGCGAATCTCGCCGGCCTCGCCCTGATCACTTTCGGTTTAGCGCTCGTAGCGAGGGATGGGCTTTTCGCCTTCCTGGCATTCGCTTTCACCTTGATTGGGCTTGCGCTAGCCGCTTCCGCGATTCTGTAGCCGCTTTCCAAGGTAGCGGATCAGCTCCGAATGCAGCGTTCCATCATTGCCGAATGACTGGGGGGGCGGCTGCACCATCAATTTTTGCGGTAGGCCAGCAGCACGATACCGCCGACCACGATCAGGCCGCCGAGCACTTGCATGGCCCCGAGTACCTGCCCGAGGATCAGCCAGCCCAGCACCATGCCGGCCACCGGCTCCATGTTCATCACCGGCGCATTGCGCGCGATGTTAAGCCGCGGCATGCAGATGAACAGTGTCGAGAACGCCGCGCCGTAAAGCAGCACCAGGCAGGCGAGGGCGATCCAGCCGGCGGTTGCATTGGGCAGGCCGAGCCCACCCGGAATCAGGTCGCTGGCGCCGAGCAGGGCGGAGGCGGTGAATACCACGATCAGGGTCAGCATGCTGCGCACCGAGCCGGCCATGCTCGACAGCTTGTGCTCGGTGACCCACAGCGCCACCGCAAATACCGCAGCTGCCGTCAGGCTGAAGAGGATGCCCGCGACCCACTGGCCATCCGGCGCTGCGCTGCCGAGCAGGCGCGCCGGTACATCCAGCACCAGTACCAGGCCGAACAGGATCAGCCCCATGATCGCCAGTGCCTGGCGAGTCGGCCGCGGGCCGCCGAGCGCCCAGGTGAGCAGCGCCAGCAGGATTGGCGAGAGGTTCACCACCAGCAGCGCCAGCGCCACCGGAATGCGTGCGACCGCCGAATAGATGCAGAAGCTCTGCACCGCGATCAGCAGGCCGAGCAGGATTTGCCAGCGCCAGGTGGCAGGGCTCAGGCGCAGCGATTCGCGGCGCCAGAACACCAGTGCGGCCAGCGCCAGCAGGGTCACCCCGGCGCGAAAGAGCATGGCCAGTAGCAGGCCGGTGCCGTGATCGAAGGCGATCCGCGCGGCGATGTGGTTGGCCGCGAATGAACAGGCCAGGGTGGCCAGGACCAGTACAGCGATGTGGCGTGGAAACGGCGTGGCTAACATGGCAGGGCGATACGTCCTTAAACGAGGCGCTGCCCACAAGGCGGCTTTGCTTGGGCGAGTATCTCGGCAAACGATGCAGCGAAGCAGGCAGTGTGTGAGATCTTGCGAGCTAGAGCCCTACAAGGCAAAAACAGGCGAGGAAGCGGAGTTTACTTTTGTAAATGAGCATTCCGAGCCTGTTTTTAACGCAGGAGGGCCGACGCGCAGCAGATCGTGAGCTGGATCAGAGCACTACGCTCGGCAGCCACAGCGAAATCATCGGGATATAGGTCACCGCCATCAGCACGGCGAACAGCGCGGCGTAGAACGGCAGCAGCGCTTTCACCGTGTTCTCGATGGTGACCTTGCCGATGGCGGCACCGACGAAGAGTACCGCACCGACCGGCGGGGTAATCAGGCCGATCCCCAGATTGACCAGCATGATCATGCCGAAGTGCACCGGGTCGACGCCAAACGACGTCACCACCGGCAGCAGGATCGGCGTGAGGATCAGGATCAGCGGCGCCATGTCCATCAGCGTGCCCAGCACCAGCAGCATCAGGTTGACGCACATGAGGATCACGTAGCGGTTGTCCGACAGGGTCAGGAACGCGGTGGTGATCTTCGACGGGATCTGCATCAACGTCATGATGTAGCCGAAGCTGGCGGCGAAGGCGATCAGGATCATCACGATGGAAAGCGTGCGCACCGTGCGGTGCAGCATCTTCGGCAGCTCGCGCCACTTGTAGTCGCGATAGATGAACATGGTGACGAAGAAGGCCCAGACCACCGCCACCGCGGCGGACTCGGTGGCGGTGAACACGCCGGAGAGAATGCCGCCGAGGATGATCACCATGGTCATCAGGCCCCACAGCGCCTCGACGCAGATCTTCAGCGCCTGGCGCAGCGGCACCACTTCGCCCTTGGGGTAGTTGCGCTTGCGGGCGAACAGCAGGCAGAGCGCGGCCATGGCGGTGCTGAGCAGCAGGCCCGGGCCGATGCCGGCGACGAACAGCGCGGAGATCGACACGGTGCCGCCGGCGGCCAGCGAGTAGATCACCGAGTTGTGACTGGGTGGAGTCAGAAGCGCCTGCACCGAGCCGGAAATGGTCACCGCGGTGGAGAACTCCCGCGGGTAGCCCTTCTTTTCCATCTCGGGAATCAACACCGAGCCGACCGAGGCGGTGTCCGCCAGGGATGAACCGGAGATGGCGCCGAAGAAGGTCGAGGCGGTGATGTTGACCAGCGACAGGCCGCCGCGGACGAAGCCGACCAGCACCCCGGCGAAGGCGACCAGGCGGCGGGCCATGCCGCCTTCGGCCATAATCGCGCCGGCCAGGACGAAGAACGGAATGGCGAGCAGGGAGAATTTGTTCACGCCGCCGGCGATCTGGATCATCACGGCGTGCAGGGGAATATCGATCCACCAGGCGCCGGCCAGGGTGGCCAGGCCGAGCGAGTAGGCCACCGGAACACGTAGCAGAATGAGGACGATGAAGCTGCCCAACAGGACGACGGCATCCATTACACGGACTCCTTGGACTCTTCGCGGGCTTCGTAATCGACGACCCGCCGCTTGCTCTGGTCGCCGTACAGCAGTTGCTCGATGACGAACAGCAGGGTGATGAAGCCGCCCAGCGGAATCGGCGCGTAGCTGATACCGACGCGCATCCAGGTCAGGGTGCTGAGGTACTGGTTCCATGTGGCCAGGCATAGCTTGTAGCCCCAGATCAGCATGAACAGGCTGATAGCCGCCATGGCCAGGCGTACGAACAGGATGATGAAGGGCTGGGCCATCGGCGGCAGGCGATCACTGAGCACCTGCACGGCCATGTGCGCGCCGGCGCGGTAGCTGGCGGCGGCACCGACGAAGGTGAACAGCACCATCAGCAGGATGGCGATGGGCTCGGGCCAGCCGAGGCCCTGGCCCAGTGCGTAACGGCTGAACACGCCCCACGGAATGATCGTCGCCATGATCACGATCGCCGTGGCCGCGACGATGACGCAGGTGCGATAGATGGCGTCATTGACGCCCAGAACCAGGTTTTTCATGAGAGTCCACCGGTTGCACCGCGACGGCACGGGCCGCCGCGATGCGCTTGCACGAGGATTACTGAACGGCTTCGATGCGCTTGATCAGTTCGGCGTATGGCGCGCCGTACTTCTCGCGGATCGGCGCGGTGGCGTCGAAGAAGGGTTTCTTGTCGATTTCGATGAACTCGACCCCGGCTTCCTTGAGTTTGGCTTCGCTGGCGGCGGACTTCTCGTCCCACAACTTGCGCTCTTCGAACTGCGCTTCCTTGGCGAACTTCTTCACCAGGTCCTGCTGTTCGGCGCTGAGCTTGTTCCAGGTGGTCTTGGAGATCACGATCGGCTCGGGCAGGATCAGATGGCCGGTCAGGCTGTAGTACTTGGCGTTGCGGAAGTGGTTGTGCTCAAGCATGGTCGGCGGGTTGTTCTCGGCACCGTCGATCACGCCGCTCTGCAATGCGCTGAAGATCTCGCCGGTGTCCATGGCGATACCGCTGGCGCCCAGGGCGTTGAAGGTTTCGATGAACATCGGGTTGCCGATCACGCGGATCTTCATACCCTTGAGGTCTTCCAGACTGCGTACCGGCTCCTTGGTGTAGAGGTTGCGCACGCCGCCGTCCATCTAGGCCAGGCCGACCATGTTGAATTCGGAGTTGGTGATCTTGTCGAGGATCTCCTGGCCGATGTCGCCATCGATGACCTTGCGCATGTGTTCATGGTCGCGGAACACGAACGGCATGTTGAACACGTTGACGTCCGGGACCACCGGTCCGAGGGTGCCGAGGCTGACGCGGGTCATCTGTACCGCGCCGAGCTGCACCTGCTCGACCACTTCCTTTTCCGAGCCGAGAACACCGCCGGCGAACATGCGGTAATCCAGTTCGCCCTTGGTGGCTTCGGCGATCTTCTTGCCCATGTTCTCCTGCGCGACCACCGTGGGGTAGCCGGCCGGGTGGATCTCGGCAATCTTCAGCGTCATGGCATGTGCCAGCCCGCTGACGCAGAAGGCGAAGGGTAGGGCGGTAACGAGCAACTTGCGTTTGAGGTTCATGACACTCTCCATCTTGTTTTTGTTGGTGTGCAGCGTTGCGAGAAGCGAGGTTGGGCACGCAGCGGCCCTTCCCTGGTGAGTCAGTTGAAAGCGGGTTCCTCCAGTCCGGCCACGCCGGGATGGAGCGCGAAGACGCCGCCGGCCAGCGGCTGGTCGCTCAGATCGCCGCCGGGGCGGATCGAGGTGACGAACAGGGTCTCCAGCCGCGAGCCGCCGAAGGCGCACATGGTCGGTTTCTTCACCGGCACGGCGAGCGAGCGGTCCAGGCGGCCATCCGGCGTGAAACGGTGGATCAGCCCGGCGTCGTTGCCGCAGATCCAGTAGCAGCCGTCGGCATCCACTGCGGCACCGTCGGGTCGGCCGGGGTGGTCGAGCATGTCGACGAACAGGCGTCGGCCGGTCGGCGTGCCGCTGTTCGTGTCGTAATCGAAGGCCCAGATCTTCTGCACGCTGGGGTGCGAATCGGACAGGTACATGGTTCGCCCGTCCGGGCTGAAGGCCAGGCCGTTGGGCACGATGAAACCGTCGAGCTGCGGCCGCAGCGGCGCATCGTTGGCATCGCGATCCAGCCGGTAGAGCGCGCCGACCGGGTGCCCGGCGGCCATGTCCAGCGCCATGCTGCCGGCCCAGAAACGGCCCTGGCGATCGCAGCGGCCATCGTTCATGCGCATGTCCACCAGCTGGTGCTCGATGGTCGCCAGCGCGCGGCTGTCGAGCCGGCCGTCCGGGCGCGTCTGCAGGGCGAAGAAGCCGCTCTCCATGCCGGCCACCCAGCCGTCGCCGTGGCGCGCGATGCAGGCCAGCATCTGCTCGCCCTGCCAGCGTGAAACCTGGCCGTCGGCAGCGCTCCAGCGCAGCAGCTCGCGGTTGGGGATGTCGACCCAGTACAGCGCCTGTTCGGCGGCGACCCAGACCGGGCTTTCGCCGGTGGCGCAGCGCAGGTCGGCGATGAGTTCAGCTTCACGGGCCATTGCGTTTCTCTTTGTTGTTGTACGCGGGCGAAGGGGGGGCGATCAGTCGAAGGGGCCGGCCGCGACGAAGGCGCCACCCTGGTAGATGCCGGCGGGGTCGTCAGCGCTGTATGGCGGTTGCTGCTCGACCTTGTCGCGGAACACCTCGGAGCTGTCCTGCGCTTGGAAGCCCAGGTGCGCCGCGAGATGGTTGTCCCACCAGACGTCGCGGTTGGCGGACATGCCGTAGACCACGGTATGACCGACCGCTGGGGTGAACAGCGCGCAGCGCATCAGCTCGGTGAGATCGCGGAAACTGAGCCAGGTGCTCATCATCCGGCGGTTGGCCGGCTCGGGAAACGAGGAGCCGATGCGGATGCTGACGGTCTCGATGCCGTAGCGGTCGTAATAGAAATTCGCCATGTCCTCGCCGTAGGACTTGGAAAGGCCGTAGTAGCCATCCGGGCGGCGTGGGGCGTGGGTGTCCAGAGTCTCGGACTGCGGGTAGAAGCCGATCACGTGGTTGGAGCTGGCGAAAACCACGCGCTTGATGCCGTGCAGGCGGGCTGCTTCGTAGATGTGGAAGGTGCCGCGGATATTGGCGTCGAGGATTTCCTCGAACGGCCGCTCGACGGAGACACCGCCGAAGTGGGCGATGGCGTCGACACCTTCGCACAGGGCATGCACGGCGGCCTTGTCGGCGAGGTCGCAGGGCATGACCTCCTCGTGTTCACCGGCTGCTGGAGCCATCGGCGCGATATCGGACAGTCGGATGATGCGGGCGTAGGGCTGCAGCTTTTCGCGTAAGACCTTGCCAAGGCCGCCTGCCGCTCCGGTGAGCAGAAGACGGCCAAGCGTGGGATTGGGGGTGGTAGTCATCGGGGTGCCTGTCATTATTGTTCTTGAAGTCATCTGTTGTCATATGACATGTGTCAAATATCAGCATCTAGCCGCATGAATGTCAACACGCTTAAAGTCGTATTTGATGACATATGTTGCTTTTCAGCGTCACTTCCGTTGTGTTGTCCAAGCTAAAGCGCTGCGACAGAGGGCTCCAGAGGAGCGGCACCCGAGATTGATAAAAGCGGGGCGCTGCCAGCAATATTTTCGATAGTTGTATGATGACTTTTCGAAAGTGGAGTGCGTAACGAGGTTGGTGCGCGGCCAGCACAATGCCGACGCGCTGCTGGTGCACACGGTAATGACTGCTATGGAGGCTGCCAAACTCGGTGTCCTGAGCGGCCGCGATCGGCCGCTGCGGCTCAGAATTGCCTGACCAACGCTGCGGCGAGGATGCCGGCGGCAATCGCCGGCAGCGGCTTCTTCAGCACCAGCATGGTCACTGCCGTGGCTAGCAGCGCCAATCGCGCGCCAGCATCACCCTGCAAGGCCATCGGCGCGACGATCGCCACCAGCACCGAGCCGGACATGGCGGTGATGAACTGGCGGACGCGGTCGCTGATGGGCACGAAGGCCATGACGAACACGCCGCCCCAGCGCGTCGCCAGGGTCACCAGTGCCATGACCAGCACCACGGTCAGCGCGCCTGCGCCCGTCGCATCAAGATTCACGCGCTTTCTCCTTCCACAGCAGCCCGGTCGCGCCACCGGCGAGGGCACCCACCACCACGTGGCTGTTCTCCGGCAGGTAACGGAAGGCGAGCAGCGAGGCGCCGGCGGCAACGCTCCAGATCACTAGCATGCGCAGGTTCTTTTCGCCGCCCACCACCATGGCCAGCAGAAAGCAGCCCATCACCATGTCCAGCCCCAGGCGCTTCGGGTCGCTGACTGCACTGCCGAAATGGATGCCCAGCCAACTGCCGACCACCCAGAACGACCAGAGCGCCAGGCCGCCACCGAGCAGCAGGCCGAAACCCGGGCGGTTGCGGTTGAAGGCCTGCATGGCCATCGCCCAGTTGGCGTCCGAGGCGATCAGCATCACCCCGTAGCGCCTGCCCGGCGGCAGCTGGCGCAACCAGGGATAGAGTGTGGCGCCCATCAGCAGGTGGCGGGCGTTGATGGCAAACACCGTGATCATCAGGGTGAGCAGCGGCACCTGCGTGCCCCACAGCTCCAGCGCGGCGAACTGCGAGGCGCCGGCGAACACCAGCGCGCTCATCGCCAGGATCACCGAATCGTCCAGCCCGGTCTGCACTGCGGCGAGGCCGAAGGCGGCGCCGAACAGGGTGACGAAGATGGAAATCGGCGCGAGCTGGCGAAAACCGGCCCAGACCATGCGCCGGTCGAAATGATGCAGCTCGCTTTCTGCGTCAGTCATGCATGAATCCTCCAGGTGGCAGCGCTGGATCGATGTCATTCAACGTCCAGCCAGCCAGATTAGGGGGTGTTGCCGCGACGGAACAGCGCAGTTGGCGTCGGATCGGGCGGTACAGATTCGCGCGGGCAGTCGATCGCGCGGCAATGAAGGCTTCGGCCTATCGACGCTGTGCCTCGCCAGTCATCACCGATGCTATGGGTGGCTATGTCCGATTCTGATTTTGCAGTGTGATGGGCTGTCGACGGCTAGAAGCTGCCGGTCGCAGCGGAAGGCTTATCTGGCTGGAATGGTGCCGAACTGGACAGATTTACCGCCCGGGATCCGAGAGTGATCTGCCGTTCCGGGTTTGTTCGCCGTAATAAGATATCTATTCATGACAGCTTATCGCACTTAAGGTGCTTTGAAATGACTTCTTAATACCATTGCAAGGTTGCTTAGTGTGCGATTAGTAGTATCTTATCCTTTATAGGATGTCGCTTGGTTTAACCTTATGAAAGGCTTTTTCCCTGTTCAAAGTACGTCTCTGCTTTACCGTATAGGCCTTCTGGTGAAGGAGGCGCGTCTGCGCATGGGGCTGCGCCAGGCTGACCTTGCAGAGCGGGCTGGGATTTCTCTCCGAGCTGTTCGTCACATTGAGGGAGGCAAGGCTGAAGGTGTTTCGCTTCGCGACTTCATGCTCGCGTTGTTCACCGTTGGGATTTCTGACCGGGTTTTCCAGGCGCTGATCGATGACCCAGCGCTTGATCTCGACGCTTTGGAAACCAATGCGACCAAGCGCGTCAGGCTGCCGCGCAGCAACGCGGAGGACTTCTAATGTCGCGCGCTTACATCTACATGGAGTGTCCGGAAACGGGTGAGACTGTGACTCTGGGCAGGCTGACCCTTGCGGGTGGTACGGGAACCTTCGTCTATGCGCCGGAGATCGTGGAAGCCAAGCGTTGGGTGCCTGATCCGATACGGTATCCGCTCTCCACTCGACCCATTCAGGTACATAAGAATGGCGGCGTTCCCGGCTTCATTGATGATGCGATGCCAGATGGCTTGGGGGGAACGCCTGTTGCGCCGCACCCGAAAGGGCGAGCTCACTCCGATCCAGCTCCTGCTGTTATCTCCTAACGAAGATCGCGCCGGAAACATCATGGCTGGCGAAGATCGCACCCCGAGGCCGGGTATAGGCGAAAGGCCTGTGAAAATGCTTGAAGCCAAAGGGCTCGATCATTTCATAGATATTTGCGCTGCGATCTATGACAGCCAGCTGAGCGCTGAGCAGCTGGAGGAATTAAGAATACGGGATCAGCGCTCAGCTGTTGGTGGTGCCAGGCCCAAGCGCACGTACCGCTTTGATCACAAGCTGATTCTTGCCAAGCCACGCGACAAATTTGATCACTACGACCTGCCGAAATTCGAGTATGCCTGCATGACTTTTGCGGCTACCAAGGGGATGAATGTTGCTCGGACAGCACTCCATCAAAGTGAAAGGGGCAACACGTTGCTAGTGGAGCGATTCGACCGAGAATGGTCAGCGAATGATGCAAGGTTTCGCCGCATTCCGATGATGAGTGGCTTAACTCTTCTCGATGCCGAATGGCAGGTGCAGCGCAACAACGGGTGGATCTACGCGGCGCTCGCCGATGAGCTGTACCGCAGAGGCGCGCCAGATTCTGATAGGCAGGCGCTCTACAGGCGAATGGCCTACAACGCTCTGGTCGGCAACAGTGACGATCATCCTCGCAACCACGCCGTGATCTGGCAGGAAGGCGCTTGGCGCCTCTCGCCCATGTATGACGTTCTTCCCGTACTGGGAGAGGGGCCTGCGCAGGGGCTGGCGATGGAGGTTGGTATCAGCGGTACTCTCCTAAGTCGAGCCAACCTGCTTAGCCAGCATGAGCATTTTGCACTGACGAAAGATGAGGCGGCCGGCATATTGGGCGAGGTCGCTTCTTGGGAGTCGGAGCTGATGGAGCACTATGCAACGCATTTGGCTGGGGCTGAGCTGGATGCAGCAGTGGACGCAACAAGCAGCGAGAGGCTGCTGGCTTAGGGCGGGCTGCGAAGGCTTCTCCTGCACTCTTAGACCTTGCTTTAGCGTCGAGCAGCGCATTCGTCACAGCCTGGATAGCCCCGGCTCTGGTCGACCATTTGAACGTCAACTCGTGGCCGTCAGCAGCCCGTCCCATGGTGTTGGGGCTGGATTGGCGGCAGGTCCCAGGCGATATCGCGGGCCGCCTGACGCACGGCATTGCGCGCCGCCTCCAGCGTCGGGTTGTCGTTGTCGTCGCGCCAGGCCAGATACAGCTCGGCGCAGATGCCCTCCGGCAGCGGCAGTTCGCGAAAGCGTACCTGCTGGAAGCGGATCGCGCTGGCCCCGCGCGGCACCAGCGCCAGGCCGAGGCCAGCGTTGACCAGCGAGAGGATGGTGAGCGTCGAGCCCAGTGACTGGACGAATTCGGGCTGGATACCGCTGGCGCGGAACAGCCCGGTGTGCAGCTCGTTGAACGGCTGCCAGGCGCCATGGGCATAGAGGATGAATGGCTCGCCGTGGAGCATTTCCAGGGTCGGCGCCGGATGCTGCGCCAGCGGGTGGTCGGTCGGCGTGGCCAGCACGAAGGGCTCGCGCAGCAGGCATTCACTGACCAGTCCCGGCTGCTGCAACGGCTCGCGCACCACCGCCAGGTCGACCCGCCGCGCGCGCAGAGCCTGCAGTTGTTCGAAGGTGGTGGTCTCCAGCAGGTTGATGGCCACACCTGGCCGTTCCCGGCGCACTTGGGTGATCGCGCGCGGCAGGAAGTCGTAGACCGCGCTGGCAACGAAGCTGATGGTCAGCGAGCCGCTCTCGCCCAGTGCGGCCAGGCGCGCACCTTGTGCGGCGCGGTGGGCCTGGTCGAGCAGGGCCTGGGCCTCGACGAAGAAAGCGCGGCCGGCGGCGGTGAGTGCTACCGAGCGCGTGCTGCGGGTGAACAGCGCGACGCCGAGCTGGTGTTCCAACAACTGGATCTGCCGGCTCAGCGGCGGCTGGGTCATATTCAGGCGCTCGGCCGCGCGACGGAAATTCAGTTCGCTGGCCAGGGTGGTGAAGCAGCGCAGCTGGGCGAGTTCGAACATTGATCCGTTCCTGGTATCAATCGAGAGCTTTAATGAATTGGACCGTATCAATCAGTCGGCGGATTATCCAGCGCATCCCCTGACTGGCGAGGCGGTGCACGAATGAGCGACCTCTATGAAGCTGACCGCATCAGCTTGATCGGCCTGCGTGCGGTGGAGCTGCCGCTGCAGCGGCCGGTCAGCGACGCCAAGGTACTCACCGGGCGGCAGCTGCCGCTGGCGTCGGTCAGCCTGTTGTTCGTTGAACTGCAGTCGCAGCAGGGCCATCACGGCCTCGGTTTCAGCTACAGCCTGCGCACCGGCGGCCACGCGCAATATGCCCACGCGCGGGAACTGGCGCCGTTGCTGCTGGGCGAAGATCCCAACGACATCGCCCGCCTGTGGAGCCGGCTGAGCTGGGCCAGCGCCTCGATCGGGCGTAGCGGCCTGGCAGTGCAGAGCATTGCCGCCTTCGATACGGCGCTTTGGGACCTCAAGGCGCGTCGCGCCGGGCTGCCACTGGCCAAGCTGCTCGGCGCCCACCGCGACGCGGTGCCTTGCTACAACACCTCCGGCGGCTACCTGCAGGCGCCCATCGAGGAGGTCATCGAAAAGGCCGAGGCGTCTAGGGCGCGAGGCATTGGCGGGATCAAGCTGAAGGTCGGCCAGCCCGATCGGCACGCCGACCTGCGCCGGGTCGCGGCGCTGCGCAGGCACTTCGGCGACGAGGCGGCGCTGATGGTCGACGTCAACCAGCAATGGGATCGCACCACCGCGGCACGCATGGGCAGGGCGCTGGAGGAGTTCGAGCTGATCTGGATAGAGGAGCCGCTGGACGCCCACGATCTGGAAGGTCACGCCGCCCTGGCGGCGCAGCTGATCACCCCGGTCGGCACTGGCGAGATGCTCGGCAGTGCGGCCGAAGCCTGTGCCTTCGTCGAACGCGGGGCGGTGGATGTGATCATGCATGATGCGCCGCGCATCGGTGGTTTCACGCCGTTCCTGCAGGTGGCCGAGGCGGCGCGGCGGCGCGGAATCGTGATGGCGCCGCATTTCGTTATGGAATTGCATATCCACCTCGCGGCGGCCTACGAACATGCCACATGGGTCGAGCATTTCGAATGGCTCGAGCCGCTGTTTAAGGAGCGGCTCGAGATCCGCGACGGCTGCATGCAGGTGCCGACCCGGCCCGGGCTGGGGCTGAGCCTCAGTGAGCAGGTGGCGGGTTGGACGCTGGCAAGCGAGACGTTCGGCACCAAGCCCTGACGGCAGCCCCTCTGCTGGCGCAGAGGGGCGCAGCTTCAGGTGCGTAGCACCTGACCGAGCACGCCGCTCCGTGGCCGCATCGCGCTGTACAGCTGCCAGAGCACGAAGGCCAGGGCCAGCCCGAGAAAGGTCGCGGCGATGGGGTTGGTGAAGAACGAGGCGAAGTTGCCGTCGGAGAGCATCAGGCCGCGGCGCAGATTGGTCTCCGCCATCGGCCCGAGGATGAAGCCGATGATGAAGGGCGCGACCGGCATGCCCGCCTTGACGAAGGCATAGCCAAGCACACCGAACAGCAGGATCGACCAGACATCGAACAGCCGGCTGGAGAGGCCGAACGCACCGACCACACAGAGCACCAGGATGATCGGCAGCAGGATGTGCTTGGGCACGTCGAGCAGCTTGATGAACAGGCGTAGGCCGTAGAACTCCATGAACAGCATCATCACCGAGGCCACCAGCAGCGCGGCGAAGATGGTGTAGACCAGCGGCCCCTGGCTGATGAACAGCAGCGGGCCGGGCTGGATGCCGTGGATCAGGAAGCCGCCGAGCAGGATCGCCGTGGTGGTGTCGCCGGGAATGCCCAGGGTCATCAGCGGCATCATCGCGCCGCCGATGCCGGCATTGTTCGCGGTCTCGCTGGCGACCACGCCACCGATGTTGCCCTTGCCGTAGGTTTCCGGCTGCTTGGCGCGCTTCTTCGCGACGATGTAGGAGAGCAGATTGGAGGTGCCGGCACCGATCCCCGGGAGAATGCCCACCGCCAGGCCGATCAGACCGGAGCGACTGGCGTTGGGCAGCTCCTGGCGGAACTCCTTGAGCGAGAAGCCGAAGCCTTTGATGTCTTTCATGCTCACCGAACCGGCCTTGCTGCGCACGGCATGCCGGCCGGTTTCGGCGAGCTTGATGACCTCTGCCACGGCGAACATGCCGATCATCACCGTGAGCATGGAGAAGCCGCCGTTCAGTTCGCTGATGCCGAAGGTAAAGCGGCGTACGGCTTCCACCGGGGCGATGCCAACGGTGGATACGGCGATGCCCAGCGTGCCGGCGAACAGCCCCTTGACCATCGAGCCGGCGGAAAGGGTGGCGATCAGCGTCAGCGAGAACACCGCGATGGCGAAGTATTCGTGCGGGCCGAAGCTCAGTGCGATCTTGGCCAGCTGCGGGGCGATGAACATCAGCGCGATGATGCTGAAGATGGTGCCGAGAAAGGAGAACACGATGCCGACGCCGAGCGCCTTCACGCCCAGGCCTTGCTCCATCAGCGGGCCGCCGTCGAACACCGTGGCGATGGACGATGGCGTACCGGGAATCTTCAGCAGGATCGCCGAGATCAGCCCGCCGGACGTAGCGCCGATGAACAGTGCGACGAGCAGCGACAGGCCAGCTTGCGGCCCCATGGTGAAGGTCAGTGGCAGGCACAGCGCCACTGCCATGGTCGCCGACAGGCCGGGCACGGCGCCGAAGACGATGCCGACCGCGACGCCGCCGAGCATCAGCAGCATGATGTAGAGCGAGAAGACGGCACCGAAGCCTTGCTGCAGTAATTCGAGCATGGTCGATTCCTCAGAAATTCAGCAGGCCAGCGGGCAGCAACAGATCGAAGGCCTCGCGGAACAGCAGGTAGATGACGGCCGACGTGACCACCGCGATGGCCGCGTAGGGCAGGTGGCGGACCTTTTGGTTCACGGGCGTCAGGACGATGAACTGCAGGTAGAGGTACAGCGCGGTCATGATCGGAAAGCCCACCGGGCCGAGCAGCACCACGTAGATAAGGATGAGCCCGAGGGTCTTCAGCACGGTCAGCGGCTCGACGACGCTGGTGCTGGTTTGCTCCGGTGCGTCGGCGTCGCTCTCGGCCGCGGGCCGCGCGCGGTTGCCGATGGCGCTGAGCGTCTGCAGCGCCCCGAGCAGGCAGAGCAGGATGGCCAGCAGGGTGGGGACGGTGGCGGCATCGATGCCGTCGTGGCCGGGTACGCGGTAGGCCATCACCAGATAGGCGATGCTGGCGCCGAGCATGGCCACGCCGATGATCAGTTCTTTCTTGTTTGCAGTGGTCATGGCAAACCTCCGTGCGCGAGGAGAGACAGCCAGCCGGCGTGGCCGGCTGGCGACACGTCAGGGATCAGTTCTTGGCCTGACGCAGTTCGTCCTTGAACTGCATGAAGTCCTCGCGGGTCTTGGCCAGAATCGCCTTGGCCTCTTCGGTGCCGTAGTAGGCCACCGGCTGCTTGAACTTCTTCAGTTCCTCGGCGTACTCGGGGATTTCGGTGATCTGCTTCATCACGTCGGCCATCTTCTTCACGATCGCCGGATCGGTGCCCTTCGGGAAAGCGACCACGTAGGGCTTGTCCATGGTGATGTCGAGGCCCTGCTCCTTGAGTGTCGGCACCTCGCCGAGCAGTGGGTTGCGCTCCTCGTTGGGCTGGCCGAGGGCGACCATCTGCCCACCGCTGACGTAGTCCTGCACCGAGCCGTAGGTGATCGCGCCGAGGTCGAGGCGTCCGCCGAGCATGCCCACCACGCGGTCGGAAACCGTGCCGCCGTCGACCATCTTCAGCTTGGTGTCGGTCAGCTTCTCCAGCATCAGCCCCTGCACGTGGGAGAAGCTGCCCATCTCGGTGCCGTAGGTGATGCTGCCCGGCTCGGCCTTCGACTTGGCGATCAGGTCCTGCATGCTGGTCACGCCGGACTGCTTGGAGGCGACGAACACGGTGCTCTTGTCGACCCCGGCGATGCACGCCACATCGAAGGTCTCGTAGCTGTCCTCGGTGAGGCCGGCGACCTCGTTGACGATCAGCTGACCGGGGTGGGTGAAGAGGATGGTGTTGCCATCCGCCGCCGCGCCCTTGACCTGTTCGGCGGCCAGGGTGCCGCCGCCGCCGGCGATGTTGGTCACCACCATGCTCTTGCCGGTGATCTGGTTGAAGTACTTGGCCATGGTGCGGGCGTTGAAATCGGTGTCGCCGCCGGGGTTGGCGATCACCACCACCTGCACGGGGCGGGTCGGCCATTTCACGTCGGCCGCCATGGCGGTGGAGGCGGCGAGGCCGGCAATGCCGACGAGGGCAGAAAGCAGGGAGGCGCGGAATATTGTTTTCATTGGAGTTCTCCGGGTTTGGGCTGCGGGATCAGGTATTGCGGCCGAGGCTGGGTTTCTTCGGGTCATAGGTCCAGCCAGGCACCAGGTAACGCATCGCCATGGCGTCGTCACGCGCACCACTGGCGACCTTCTTGTAAAGCTCGTGAGCCGCCATGATCCGGTCCATGTCCGGCTCGATGCCCAGGCCCGGGCGCTCGGGTACGCGAACCTGGCCGGCGACGATCTGCAGCGGCTCTCGGGTCAGGCGCTCCTGGCCTTCCTGCCAGATCCAGTGGGTGTCGATGGCGGTGATGCGTCCCGGCGCGGCGGCCGCGGCGTGGGTGAACATGGCCAGCGAGACGTCGAAGTGGTTGTTCGAATGCGAACCCCAGGTCAGGCCGAACTGCTCGCACATCTGCGCCAGGCGCACCGAGCCCTGCATGGTCCAGAAATGCGGGTCGGCCAGCGGGATGTCGACTGCCTCCAGGCGCAGCGAGTGGCCCATCTGCCGCCAGTCGGTGGCAACCATGTTGGTGGCAGTGGGAATGCCGGTGGCGCGCTTGAACTCGGCCATGATCTCGCGGCCGGAGTAGCCATTTTCCGGGCCGCAGGGGTCTTCGGCGTAGGCGAGCAGGTGGCCCTGGCCCTTGCACAGGGTGATGGCCTCGTCCAGCGACCAGGCGCCGTTAGGATCGAGGGTGACGCGGGCATCCGGGAAGCGCGCCTTGATCGCGGCGATGGCCTGCATCTCCTCCTCGCCGCGCATCACCCCGCCCTTGAGCTTGAAGTCGGCGAAGCCGTAGCGCGCATGCGCGGCCTCGGCCAGGCGGACGATGGCGTCCGGGGTCAGCGCCTGCTGGTGGCGCAGGTGGTACCAGTCCTCGCCGGTGCCGGCCAGATAGGGCAGGTCGGTGCGCTGGCGATCACCTATATAGAAGAGGTAGGCGAGCATCGGCACGGCATCGCGCTGCTGGCCGCTGCCGAGCAGCTCGGCTACCGGCACGTCGAGGTGCTGGCCGAGCAGGTCGAGCAGGGCGGCCTCGACTGCGGTTATCACGTTGTCCAGGCGCAGGTTGATCTCGTGGGGCTGCTTGAGCACCGCCGCCTCGGCTGCGGAGGTCACCTCGTGGCGGGTGTCGCGGCCATTGCCGGCGAGCATCGCGCGCAGGCGGTTGAGCACCCGGTTGTAGGCGCCGATCGGCTGGCCGATGACCAGCGGGCAGCTACGCTCCAATGCCTGACGGATACCCTCGCCACCGGGTACTTCGCCGATACCGGTGTTGCCGGCATTGTCGGTGAGCAGGACCAGGTTGCGGGTGAAGTAGGGGGCGTGGGCGCCGCAGAGATTGAGCAGCATGCTGTCGTAGCCGGCCACGGGTATGACCTGCATGCTCTGTACACGGGGCGTTGCACTGGACGGCTGACTCATTGTGCGCGGCCTCCGCTGCAGGCGAGGCGAGCGACCGGAGCGGGCGCTGTGCGCGCATCTGCTGAGGCAGCGCGGCGGATGGCGTTATCGGCAGCCAGCGGCTGCGCAGGGGACGGGCAATTGCGGAACATGTCCGGGGCCTCGCTATTGTTATTGTGGTTATAGGTCGTCGTACGACTATGTGGGGTTTTTACAGTTCGCTACGTCACCTGTCAAACGAAATCATCAGTGCATTTGGCTGGGGCATCCGCAGCTGCTTATGCCTTTTAAGCTGCCGCCCTTATGGTGATTAACCTGGCCGGGTGAGTGAAAAGCAGAAAGCTTTCAGTCAGCTTTCAGCGCTGAAGAAAATGCGCAGAAAAAACGGTTGGAGTATTTTTAGTTGTACGATAACGTATCTCAAGGCTGATGCCCTTGTACCTCCTCCACATGCATTCAGGATGCTCGAATAATGAACCCACAAGAATTGAAGGCCATCCTCTCTTACGGCCTGCTGTCATTCCCGGTCACCGACTTCGACGCGCAGGGCGACTTCAATCGCGCCGGCTACGTCAAGCGCCTGGAATGGCTCGGTCCCTACGGTGCCTCGGCGCTGTTCGCTGCCGGCGGTACCGGCGAGTTCTTCTCGCTGGAGCCGCGCGAGTACAGCGAGATCATCAAGACTGCCGTGGATACCTGCGCCGGCACGGTGCCGATTCTCGCCGGCGTCGGTGGCCCGACCCGCCTGGCCATCCAGATGGCGCAGGAGGCCGAGCGCCTGGGGGCCAAGGGCCTGCTGCTGCTGCCGCACTACCTCACCGAGGCGAGCCAGGAAGGCGTCGCCCTGCATGTCGAGCAGGTCTGCAAGTCGGTGAACATCGGCGTGGTGGTCTACAACCGCAACGTTTGCCGCCTGACCGCGACGCATCTGGAGCAGTTGGCTGAGCGCTGCCCGAACCTCATCGGCTACAAGGATGGTCTGGGCGACATCGAGCTGATGGTGTCGATCCGCCGCCGCCTCGGCGAGCGTTTCAGCTACCTCGGTGGCCTGCCGACCGCGGAAGTCTATGCCGCGGCCTACAAGGCGCTAGGCGTGCCGGTGTATTCCTCGGCGGTGTTCAACTTCATTCCGAAGACCGCCATGGACTTCTACAAGGCCATCGCCCGCGAGGATCACGAAACTGTCGGCAAGCTGATCGACGATTTCTTCCTGCCGTACCTGGACATTCGCAATCGCTGCAAGGGCTATGCGGTCAGCATCGTCAAGGCCGGCGCACGCATTTCCGGCTACGACGCCGGCCCGGTGCGCGCGCCGCTGACCGAGCTGAAGCCCGACGAATACGAGCGCCTGGCGGTGCTGATCGAGAAGCAGGGCGCCCAGTAAGCCTTCCCCAGAATCGTCCCGGCGCCGCGCTGCCGAACGGCCGCGCCGGGCATCATCAGAGGACACTTTGCATGGCTGACGTACAACGCTACGACAACTACATCGACGGCCAGTGGGTCGGCTCGGATCGCTACCAGGCCAACACCAATCCGTCCGACCTCTCTGACATGATCGGCGAATACGCCCAGGCCGATGCCGGGCAGGTCGAGCAGGCCATCGCCGCCGCCCGCCGCGCCTTTCCGGCCTGGGCCACCTTCGGCATCCAGGCGCGCGCCGATGCGCTGGAAAAGGTCGGCGTGGAAATCCTCGCTCGCCGTGAAGAGCTCGGCACGCTGCTGGCCCGCGAAGAGGGCAAGACCCTCCCGGAAGCCATCGGCGAAGTCGCCCGTGCCGGCAACATCTTCAAGTACTTCGCCGGCGAATGCCTGCGCCAGGCCGGCGAGACGCTGCAGTCGGTGCGCCCCGGGGTCGGTGTGGAAGTGACTCGCGAACCGCTCGGCGTGATCGGCCTGATCACACCGTGGAACTTCCCCATCGCCATCCCCGCCTGGAAGATCGCCCCGGCGCTGGCCTTCGGCAACTGCGTGGTGATCAAACCGGCCGACCTGGTGCCGGGCTGCGCCTGGGCCATCGCCGAGATCATCTCCCGGGCTGGCTTCCCGGCCGGCGTGTTCAACCTGGTGATGGGCCGAGGTCGTGAAGTCGGCGAAGCCATCGTCAATGCCAGGGATGTCGACGCGGTGAGCTTTACCGGCTCGGTGGGTGTCGGTCGCGGCATCGCCCAGGCCTGCGTGGCGCGCGGCGCCAAGGTGCAGCTGGAGATGGGCGGCAAGAACCCGCAGATCGTGCTGGACGATGCCGACCTCAAAGTCGCGGTCGAGCTGTGCACCCAGAGCGCCTTCTATTCCACCGGCCAGCGCTGCACGGCCTCGAGCCGCATCATCGTCACCGAAGGCATCTACGACCGCTTCGTCGAGGCGATGGTCGAGCGTATCAAGAAGATCAAGGTCGGCCCGGCGCTGGAGCAGGGCGTCGACGTCGGTCCGGTAGTGTCCGAGGCGCAGCTTGAGCAGGACCTGCGCTACATCGAGATCGGCAAGCAGGAAGGCGCACGCCTGGCCTGCGGTGGCGAGCGGGTGAAGTGCGGCACCGAGGGCTACTTCCTGGCGCCGACACTGTTCGTCGACAGCAACCCGAGCATGCGCGTCAGCCGCGAAGAGATCTTCGGCCCGGTGGCCAACGTGGTGAAGGTCAAGGACTACGACGAGGCGCTGGCCATGGCCAACGACACCGAGTTCGGTTTGTCCGCCGGCATCTGCACCACCTCGCTGAAGCACGCCAACCACTTCAAGCGTCACGCCCAGGCCGGCATGGTGATGATCAACCTGCCGACCGCCGGGGTGGATTACCACGTGCCGTTTGGCGGCCGCAAAGGCTCGTCCTACGGCCCGCGCGAGCAGGGCCGCTACGCCCAGGAGTTCTACACCACGGTGAAGACCACCTACATCGGCTGAGGTGAAAGCCGGTCGAAAGGCCACGCTGCGAAACTGCGTAACGGCGCCCCGCGCGGGCGCCGCATCCCCGACAAGAACAACAGAGGGACACCCATGACCATTGCCGCAACGGGCACGCCCCGCATTACCGAACTCACCGTCGTGCCCGTCGCTGGGCAGGACAGCATGCTGATGAACCTCAGCGGCGCCCACGGCCCCTGGTTCACCCGCAACATTCTCGTTCTCAAGGACAGCGCCGGGCACGTCGGCGTTGGCGAGGTGCCGGGCGGCGAAGCCATCCGCCAGACTCTGGAGGACGCCCGCTCTCTGCTGGTCGGCGAACCGATCGGCCAGTACAACGCCTTGCTCAACCGTGCGCGCCGCGCCTTCGCCGACCGCGATTCTGGCGGCCGCGGCCTGCAGACCTTCGATCTGCGCATCGCCATTCACGCCGTCACCGCGCTGGAATCGGCGCTGCTCGACCTGCTCGGCCAGCATCTGGACGTGCCGGTCGCCGCACTGCTCGGCGACGGCCAGCAGCGCGACGAGGTCGAGATGCTCGGTTACCTGTTCTTCATTGGTGATCGCAACAAGACCGACCTCGGCTACCGCGACGAATCCGGCGCCGATGACGCCTGGTTCCGCCTGCGCAACGAGGAGGCGATGACCCCGGAGAGCATCGTCCGCCAGGCCGAGGCGGCCTACGAGCGCTACGGCTTCAAGGACTTCAAGCTCAAGGGCGGCGTGCTGCGCGGTGAAGAAGAAGTCGAGGCGATCCGCGCGCTGGCCGCACGCTTCCCCGACTCCCGCGTGACGCTGGACCCCAACGGCGCCTGGTCGCTGGATGAGGCCATTGGGCTGTGCCGCGATCTGCATGGCGTGCTGGCCTATGCCGAAGACCCCTGCGGTGCCGAAAACGGCTACTCCGGTCGCGAGGTGATGGCCGAGTTCCGCCGCGCCACCGGCCTGCCCACCGCGACCAACATGATCGCTACCGACTGGCGGCAGATGAGCCACACGGTGCAGCTGCACTCGGTGGACATTCCGCTGGCCGACCCGCACTTCTGGACCATGGCCGGCTCCGTGCGCGTGGCGCAGATGTGCGCCGACTTCGGCCTGACCTGGGGTTCGCACTCGAACAATCACTTCGATATTTCGCTGGCGATGTTCACCCACGTCGCCGCCGCCGCGCCGGGCCGCGTCACTGCCATCGACACCCACTGGATCTGGCAGGACGGTCAGCACCTGACCCGCGAGCCGCTGAAGATCGTTGGCGGCAAGGTCGCGGTGCCGCAGAAGCCGGGCCTAGGCGTCGAGCTGGATTGGGATGCGCTGGGCAAGGCACATGCGCTGTACAAGGAAAAAGGCCTGGGCGCCCGCGACGACGCCATCGCCATGCAGTACCTGATCCCCGACTGGACCTTCAACAACAAGAAGCCCTGCATGGTGCGCTGAGACGCCGCGGTTGCAGGCGCGCTGCGCCCGTGGTGGACGGCTTCGGCCGTCCACCCTACGGAGGGTGTGATGCGCAAAGCCGTTCTCGGTAGATGGCTTCGGTGATCCCCTGCGGCTATGCGAAGAGCAGAACAACAACCGGACCCTAACCGGAGCAGACATGAGCGAAACCGTGCAACTGATTCCCCACCAGGATTCCCCGCGCTGCATCCGCCTGCACGAGGCGGACAACGTGGCCGTGGTGGTCAATGACGGCGGCGTGCCGGTCGGCGCCCGTTTCGAGGATGGCCTGGTCACCGTCGAGGCCGTGCCGCAGAGCCACAAGGTCGCGCTCGTCGACATCGGCATAGGCGAGCCGGTGCGGCGTTACGGGCAGATCATCGGTTACGCGCTCGAACCCATCCGTTGCGGTAGCTGGGTCAAGGAAACGCAGTTGAAGATGCCCAGCGCACCGCCGCTGGACAGCCTGCCGCGTGCCACCGCCGTGCCGGCTGCGCTCGAGCCGCTCGACGGCTACACCTTCGAGGGCTACCGCAACGCCGACGGCACCGTCGGTACGCGCAACATCCTCGGCATCAGCACCACGGTGCAGTGTGTCACCGGCGTGCTGGAACACGCGGTCAAGCGCATCCGCGACGAGCTGCTGCCGAAATACCCGAACGTCGACGACGTGGTCGCGCTGACCCACAGTTACGGTTGCGGCGTGGCGATCAACGCCCGCGACGCCTACATCCCGATCCGCACCGTGCGCAACCTGGCGCGCAACCCCAACCTGGGCGGCGAGGCGCTGGTCATCAGCCTCGGCTGCGAGAAGCTGCAGGCCGAGCAGGTGATGCACGAGGGCGATCCCTCGGTGGACCTGCGCGACCCCTGGCTGTACCGCCTGCAGGAGTCCAACAGCGGTTTCGGCGAGATGATCGAGCAGATCATGGCGCTGGCCGAAACGCGGCTGAAAAAGCTAAATCAGCGCCGACGCGAAACGGTGCCGGCCAGCGAGCTGATCCTCGGCATGCAGTGCGGCGGCAGCGACGCCTTCTCCGGCATCACCGCCAACCCGGCGCTGGGCTATGCGGCGGACCTGCTGGTGCGCGCCGGGGCCACGGTTATGTTCAGCGAGAACACCGAGGTGCGCGATGCGGTGTACATGCTCACCGCTCGCGCCGAGACGCCAGAAGTCGCCGATGCGCTGATCGCCGAGATGGACTGGTACGACCGCTACCTGGAGCGCGGCGCCGCCGACCGCAGCGCCAACACCACGCCGGGCAACAAGAAGGGCGGGCTGTCGAATATCGTCGAGAAATCCCTCGGCTCCATCGTCAAATCCGGCAGCGGCGCCATCAACGGCGTGGTCGGGCCGGGTGAGCGGGTCGCGCGAAAGGGCCTGATCTTCTGCGCCACCCCCGCATCCGATTTCGTCTGCGGCACGCTGCAGCTGGCTGCCGGGATGAACCTGCACGTGTTCACCACCGGTCGTGGCACGCCGTACGGCCTGGCCATGGCGCCGGTGGTCAAGGTGGCGACGCGTACTGAGCTGGCCGAGCGCTGGCCGGACCTGATCGATATCGACGCCGGGCGCATCGCCAGTGGCCGCGCGAGCATCGAGGAACTCGGCTGGGAGCTGTTCCACTATTACCTGGACGTCGCCAGCGGCCGCAAGCAGACCTGGGCAGAGCGCCATCGGCTGCACAATGACATCGTGCTGTTCAACCCAGCGCCCATCACCTGAGCCGGAGCGTTCCCGCTGCGTCGAACTCGCAGCGAGTGCTATTGCCCTGCAATCGCAGGAGATTGGTAACTGCTATCTTCTAAATGGGAACATTTATCAATATCATGCGCGTTCTCATCAAACAACAAGGTAGCACTCATGAGTCGCGTTGTCGCTTCGCCCCCGTTTTCGTTGCGCCCGCTGGTGTTGGGCCTGCCGGTGCTGGTCGCCTGCTTTGCTGTCGACGCTGAGGAAGCGGTCGAGCTGGAGGCACAACAGATCACCGCGCCACGTGAAGTCGAGCAGGGCAATGGCCCGGTCGAAGGTTATGTCGCCAAGCGCAGCGTCGGCGCCACCAAGACCGACACACCGATCATCGAAACCCCGCAGTCGATCAGCGTGATCACTGCCGACCGCATTCGCGACCAGGGCTCGCTGACCATTCAGGACTCACTGCGCTATGTCGCCGGCATGCGTGGCGAGGCCTATGGTCTGGACAGTCGCGGCGACTTCGCGCTGATCCGCGGTGTCGCGCCAACACTCTTCTTGGATGGCCTGCAGCAGAGCGTGGGTTTCTATACGAACTCACGCACCGATCCGTTCACCCTGGAGCGCGTCGAGGTAATCAAAGGACCGTCGTCCATGCTCTATGGGCAGAGTTCGGTCGGCGGCTTGCTCAACTTCGTCAGCAAGCGTCCGCAGGCGGAACAGAAGAGCGAGCTGCAGTTGCAGTACGGCAGCTTCGACCGCAAGCAGATCGCCTTCGACAGCACCGGTCCGCTGGATGAAGACGGCACGTTGCTCTATCGCGTCGTGGCAATCCAGCGCGACAGCCAGACCCAGGTCGATCACACGAAGGACAACCGTCTGGTGTTCATGCCGTCATTGACCTGGCGCCCGAACGAGCAGTTCGAATGGACGCTGATGGCCAACGTGCAGAAAGACGATAGCGGCACCACCAGCTCCTTCCTGCCGCACCGCGGCACGGTACTCAGCGCACCCTACGGCGAGATTGGCAGCGAGCGCTTCGTCAGCGAACCCGGCTTCGACGAATATGACACCGAGCAGAAAGCACTGACCTCGCAGATGGCCTGGCGTGTCGACGACACCTGGACGCTGCGGCAGAACCTGCGCTGGCAGAAGAGCAAGGTCAGCTACCAGACCATGTATGGCTGGCCGCCGGTGCTCGGTGCCGACGACCGCACGGTCAATCGTGTCTGGTCCATTTCCAAGCCGGAGGTGACCATCTGGAGCGCCGACCATCAGGCCGAATCGCGCTTCGATACCGGCCCGCTGCAGCACACCGCGCTGGTCGGTATCGACTACCGGCACGCCGTCACCGATAGCAAGACCGCCCGCGGAACCGCCACCCCGCTGGATCTCTACGATCCGGTGTACGGCACCTTCGACCCATCCGGCATTACGCTTTCCGATGTCCCGCAGCAGCGCGTTGCGCAGCAGGGCCTCTATGTTCAGGACCAGATCCGTCTCGACAAGTGGCTGGCAACTCTGGGCCTGCGCAAGGACTGGGCCGACACCCGCGTCGAGCAGGGCACCCGGCAGAAGGACGATGCTGTGACCGGCCGGGTGGGCCTGACCTATCTGTTCGACAATGGGGTGGCGCCCTACATCAGCTACAGCGAGTCCTTTACGCCGATTATCGGGCTGGACAACTTCACTCAGCAGTCCTACAAGCCGCTCGAGGGCGAGCAGTGGGAACTCGGTGTGAAGTACCAGCCGGCAGGCAGCAACACGCTGCTCACTGCAGCGGTGTTCGATCTGCGCGAGAAGAATCGCCAGATGCCGAACCCGGCGAACCCGCTCAGCACCATTCAGGCAGGCGAAGCGCGGGTCAAGGGACTAGAGCTTGAAGGGCTGGTGGAGATGAACTCCAACTGGGATCTGATCAGCACCTACACCTACCTCGACAGCGAAGTGGTCAAGGGCCCATCTGCCCAGCAGGGCAAGCGCATCGCCAGTGTGCCCGAACACATGGCCTCGCTATGGTCGCAGCACCGCTTCAGCATCGCCGGCATCCCCGGCTTCAGCGCCGGCGCTGGCGTGCGTTACGTCGGTGCCAGCTGGGATGGCACCGACAGCCTGAAGACGCCGTCGACGACGCTGTTCGACGCCATGCTCGGCTACGCCTACCAGGACTGGGCGTTCACCCTCAACGCCACCAACCTGGAAGACGAGACCTACTACACCACCTGCCTGTCGCGTGGCGACTGCTTCACCGGCAACCGCCGCACCGTGGTGGCAACCGCGAGCTACAGCTTTTGAACGTCGCTGAGCCACGTGCCGCTTGCCGGCCTGCAAGGGAGGATTCGAGGTGAGTCGCAACGCATCCATCAATCGCTGGAACATCGCGTCGCGTGTGCTTGCGGCGCTGGTCGGCGGCTATGCGGTCGCCTACGCGGTGACCGCCTTTCTGGCGGTCTACCTGCCGCTGGCGCGGCCTGATCGTGTGGTGTTTTCCAGCCTGGCGAGCTTCGCCGTGTGGACCGCCGTGGTGATCTACGTGTTCGCCGCCCGCAGTGCCACGCGGGTATGGCTGTTGATCGTCGGTGTGACCGCGGTGCTGTGTCTGGCCGCGTTCTTTTCCGGCGACTGGAGGGTTCGTCCATGAAACTGCGCCAAAGCATGGCCGGTTTGCACACCTGGGGCGGCCTGCTGCCGAGCTGGCTGCTGTTCGTGATCATCTTTGCCGGCACCGTCGCCTGCTTCGACAAGGAACTCACCCGCTGGATGCGTCCGGCGCTGCATGACGGCGTGGTATCCAGCCTCGGTGCGGACGATGTGCGTGGCTGGTTGCAGCAGAACGTCAGCGAGGAGTTGCATGCCTTCTGGATGCACGGCCCGACCGAGCGCGAGCCTTACTGGCGACTCGGTTGGGAAGTAGACGCCACCAAGACGATCCACAACATCGCCTTCGACCCGCGCAGCGCGCAGGCCGAGCCAATGCCGGAAACGCTGGGTGGCGAGTTCTTCTTCAAGTTGCACTACAACCTGCACGCCGGTGACATCGGCATGTACATCGTCGGCCTGGCCGGCATGTTCATGCTCGTCGCGCTGGTGTCGGGGGTGATCATCCATCGGCGCATCTTCAAGGATTTCTTCACCCTGCGGCCCAAGGCCAACGGCCAGCGTGCCTGGCTCGATGCGCACAACCTGTTCGGCGTGGTCGGTTTTCCGTTCCATCTGGTGCTGGCCTACACCGGCGTGGCGATCTTCGTCGCGTCCTACATGCCGGCCGCCGCGCAGGTGAGCTATTCCGGCAACGTCATGCAGTACTTCGGCGAGGTGATGGGCAGCTTCGAGCGCGAAGAGGTGGGCCAGCCGCCGTCGGCTCCGGTGTCCCTCGATGCGCTGATCGCCGAATCGCGCCAGCAGTGGGGCGGTGGCGAGGCGGGCTGGGTCAGCGTGCATCATCCCGATGATGCCTCGGCGGTGGTCGACGTCCGTCGTCAGGACCGTTCGCGGATCGGCTCGCCGCAGGACACCCTCAGCTATGACGCCGGCACTGGCGAGCTGCTCAATCGCCAGGACGCATCCACCGGCTACCGCGCCTACCTCTGGCTGGCGGGGCTGCACATGGCGCAGTTCGGCGGCACGCTGGTGCGCCTGCTCTATTTGCTGATGGGGCTTGCCGGTTGCGCCATGCTGGTCGGCGGGCTGCAGGTCTGGCTGGCCAAGCGCGAACAGCGCGGCGACCGCAGCGTGATCTGGGTGCGCGCGCTGAACGCCTCGGTGTTTGCCGGCCTGCCGCTGGCCAGCCTGGCGCTGCTGTGGGGCAATCGTCTGATTCCGGCAACATTCGCCGAACGCGCCGTGGCCGAAGGCTGGGTGTTCGTCGGTGCCTGGTTGCTAGCGGTGCTCTGGGCCGTTCTGCGCCGCCATCAGAGCCGCCGCCTGCTGCGCGAGCAGCTGCTGCTCGGCGCCGTGCTCGCGCTCGGCTTGCCGATCATCAACGCGCTGACCACCGATGGCCACCTGATCGCCAGCCTCGGACGTGGCGACTGGGCCCTGGCATCGGTCGATCTGTTCATGATCGTCGCGGGACTGGTGTGTGCGGCCTGCGCCTGGCGCCTGAACGCAACGCCGGCTGCCGCTGCGGTGCGCGGTCGCTCAACCCGTGTGCAGGAGGCCTGATCATGCTGCTATTGGCATTCGCGCTGGCCTACCTGGGCATGACGCTGCTCTGCCTGACCATGAACCGCCACCGTGGTGCGCTGCTGCGCGCCGATACGCGCCTGCCGGGCCCGGCCATCATCCGTTCGCTGGCCGTTGGCTGCTTTGGCTTCGCGCTGTGGCTCGGCGTCAACAGCCAGGGCGGCGAGATTGGCACGGTCATCTGGCTGTGCCTGGTCATGCTCTCCGGCTTGCTGCTGGTGCTGCTGCTGGCCTGGCGTTCGCGCTGGGTACTGCCAGCGGTACCGCTGCTGGCGGCATGCGGGGTGGTGCAGACCGTGCTGTAAACAACCCATGGGCTGCGGCCCGCCAACGCGCAGAGGAATATCGATGAGCTGCATTCTCCAGATGGGCCCCTTGTCCGAGCGAGTCCAGCAACGCCTGAGCGGGCATGAGGTGCTGGCCTACTGGCAGGGCGACGCCGAAACGCTGCTCGCCGAGCATGCCGGGCGCATCGAGATCATGCTTACCTCTGCGCGCTTCGGCTGCCCGGCCTCGTTGATCGAACGGCTGCCCCGGTTGAAGGCGATCTGCAGTTTTGGCGTCGGCCATGACGCCATCGCCGTAGAAGCCGCCAAGGCGCTCGGCATTCCGGTGAGCAATACGCCGGATGTGCTCAACGAATGCGTGGCCGATCTGGCCTTCGGCTTGATCATCGACAGCGCGCGACAGCTCGCCCTGGGCGACCGCTTCGTCCGCGAGGGGCGCTGGGGCGAGGCTAACCTCCCACTCGGCCGTCGCGTCAGCGGCAAGCGGCTGGGCATCGTCGGGCTGGGCCGCATCGGCGAGGCGGTGGCCAAGCGCTCGGCGGGCTTCGACATGGCCGTGCGTTATCACAATCGTCGGCCAGTGGCCGGTAGCCCGTACGAGTACGAAGCGAACCTGCTGGAACTCGCGCGCTGGGCGGACTTTCTCGTGCTCAGCTGTCCCGGCGGGCCGCAGAAGCAGAACCTCATCGACCGCGCAGTGCTCGACGCGCTGGGTGCCAAGAGCATCCTGATCAACGTCGCGCGCGGTTCGGTGGTGGACGAGCCGGCACTGGTCGCGGCACTGCAGGAGGGCCGGCTCGGCGGTGCCGGACTGGACGTCTTCGCCGAAGAACCGAGGGTCCCGGCGGCCCTCTGCGAGCTGCCCAATGTCGTGCTGCTGCCGCACATTGGCAGCGCCACCCATGAAACCCGCGGCGCCATGGAGGATCTGCTGCTGGACAACCTCGACAGCTTTCTTCGCGAGGGACGGCTGCTGACGCCGGTCTGACCGCGGCAGTCGACCGCTGGGTGGCGGCGTTTTGTCTACGCGAGAAATCGCAGCCTCATTCGCAAGCAACGTCGCTCCATCTCTGAGCGGCCACCATCAGGAGCGCGCATGGCTTCCCTCGATGAAGTGCACCTCGCCCACGCCGGTTTCCGGCTCTCGGTCTGCCCGGCGCTAGGCGGCGCAATTACCCGCTTCGCCCTGGATGATTTCGACCTGCTACGTCCCTGGGATGGCAGCGAGCAGGTGCGTCGTACCAGTTGTTTCGTGCTGGCGCCGTACTCCAACCGGGTTGGCGGCGGAATGTTCCAGGCGGACGGCGAGTCGCACCGCTTGCGGCTGAATTCCGCGGAGCATGCCTTGCCGATTCACGGCGTGGGCTGGAAGCGCCCGTGGACACTGGCTGCGCAGGAGGCCGACCGACTGCTGCTGACACTGCTGCATCGGGCCGAAGGCGATGGCCGGCAGGACTGGCCGTTCTCCTTCGAGCTGGAGCATGAGCTCGGGCTCGACGAGCAGGGCGCCTGGCTGCGGCTGGCGCTGATCAACCGCAGCGAGCGGGTGATGCCGGCCGGGCTCGGCTGGCACCCGTACTTCCCGCGCCATGCAGGCGTGACGCTGCGTTTCGCTGCCGAGCAGGTCTGGCTGAGTGACGATCAGCAGTTGCCTAGCGAGGCGGTGGATGTACCGTCACGCTGGGACTTCCGTCAGATGCGGGAGCTGGGTGAGCCCGAGCTGGATCACTGCTTCGCCGGTTGGGATGCCACGGCAACCTTGCAGTGGCCGACGGCAGGCGTGCGGCTTGAGCTCGAGGCGGACCCGTCGATGACGCATCTGGTGGTCTATACGCCGCCGGCCGCGCAGGGCTTCTTCGCCGTGGAGCCGGTGTCCCATCGCAACAACGCGCTGAATGCGCCGGACCCGGCCAGGCATGGCGTTTTGTATCTGCAGCCGGGCGAGCGACTGGAGCGCCGCTGCTGCCTGCGTGTCACGCGTTGCTGAAGGCGGACGAAAAAAGGCCCGTCATTCGACGGGCCAAAGATTTATCGCAACCGGAGCGAGGAGGGTTGCGTACTGCGCTACCGCTTACAGCAGAGACAACGGGTAGTTGAAGATCAGGCGGTTTTCGTCGAATTCGGTCGCGCTGTAGTCGCGACGGATGCTGGAGTTGCGCCACTTGATGTTGAGGCTCTTGAGCGGACCGCTCTGCACCGTGTAGGCCAGCTCGGACTCGCGACCCCATTCCTTGCCATCGTCCACGCCACCGGCTTCGATCTGATCGCCGCTGATGTAGCGGTTCATGATGGTCAGGCCCGGAACGCCCATGCCGGCGAAGTTGTAGTCATGGCGCAGCTGCCAGGAACGCTCGTTGGCGTTGTCGTACGCGGAGTTGAACGAGTCGTTGGCGAGGGTGCCGCCACTGGTGCCGTTGACGCGCATCCAGCCGTTGTCGCCGCTGACCTTCTGCAGACCGACGTAGAAGGTGTTGCCACCGACCTGCAGGCCGAACAGGCCGGAGTAAGTTGAAGCGGTCGGAACTCGCGCCGCCGTAGAACATGTCGTCCATGCTGCCGTCGTCGCGCGGGCTGTTCTGCCGCATCTGCCCGCCGTAGAGCGACAGACCCTTGATTTCCTTGGAGGTGATCATGCCGCCCTGGAAGGTCTGCGGCAGCGAGCGACCGTCGTCCGAACGCAGGATCGGCAGTACCACCATCCATTCACCGACGCGCACCTCGGTTTCGGAGAACTTGGCCTTCGCCGCGACTGCCAGGCGCGCGAAGTCATCCGGCGGATGCCGATCGCCGGGTGCGCCATGCACCGGCAGCAGGCCAGTGCCATAGGTACCGCCACCGCCATCCAGCTTGACCGCCAGCAGGCCCAGCGCGTCGACGCCGAAGCCCACCGGGCCGGGCGTGTAGCCGGATTGGAAATTGAGGATGAAGCTCTGCGTCCACTCTTCGCCCTTGCTCTGGGGGTAGTCGGAGTCGACGAAATTGCGGTTGATGTAGAAGTTGCGCAGGTTCAACGAAAAGTTCGCATCTTCGACAAAGCCTTCGGCTTGGGCGCCGGCAGTGAAGCCGAGCGATGCGAGGGTCATGCAGCCGCCCGCGAACAGTGCGACGGACGAGGGTGTGCGTGGGGTCATTATTGTTGTGCTCCCTTGCTTGATGGGCCGCCCCGGTGTGGCCACCGTGGGGGCGGTGGTCTATGCCTGATCGGCAAGTCTAATGACGTCAGTTGTCATATGACTGCAGGGATTATGACGATGAGCACGTCGTTGTCAATGTCGCTGAAAGTCGAAGGGGTCCCGCATGCACACACCGCTATTTCAGGATATAAGCAGAATTAGAGGCGATAGGAGGAGATTTTTAGCACGTCGAGGAAGCACAGGCGCCGCTCGTACAGCGCCTAGGGAATCCTTATGGTTTTTGGTGGTGATCGTATGACTCAGGGGCGCTGGTAGGGAGAACCTGTTACCGGCGACAAGTCGAATGTGCCCTTCTCGACGAAGCGCTGGGTGCCGAACAGGCCGCCGGCAAGCTTGCCACGCAACACGTAGGGCACTTCGTCGAGCCCGATGTGTTCCGCCAGTCCCAGTGCCTGGCGCGCGGCCGAGAAGGCGGAAATGGTCACCGGCACGCTGAGCACGCTCTCGCCGAAACGCGGCACCGTGCCGCGCTGGTCGCTGACGCCACTGGCCAGCCGGCGACCGTTGACCTCCAGGTCCAGCGCGACGCCGTTGTAGTCGATGGCGCCATCGTTGGGGTTCTGCAGGCGCAGCTTGACCAGGAAGCGCACCTCCAGGCCTTCGCCTTGCAGCGGCTGGATGCCGGCGACCTGAACGTTGAGCGGGTCGCGCGGTGAAAATGCCGTGCAGGCGCCCAGCGCCGAGGCAAGCAGGGCGATCAACAGCAACCGCAGTGGTCGGTGAAACGTGGGGAATATGTGCACTCAGGGTTTCCTGTCGAGGTTCTTGATCCCCTGCAGCAGCTCGATGGGCAGCGGGAAGACGATGGTAGAGCTCTTGTCACCGGCGATGTTGCTCAGTGTCTGCATGTAGCGCAGCTGCATGGCGCCCGATTGCCGGCCAAGCATCTCGGCGGCCTGCATGAGTTTCTCCGACGCCTGCAGTTCGCCCTCCGCATGAATGACCTTCGCCCGCCGCTCGCGTTCCGCTTCGGCCTGCCGGGCGATGGCGCGGATCATTGATTCATCGAGGTCGACGTGCTTGATCTCGACGTTGGCCACCTTGATCCCCCAGGCATCGGTCTGCGCATCGAGCACCTGCTGGATGTCGCTGTTGAGCCGCTCGCGCTCGGCCAGCATGTCGTCCAGTTCGTGCTTGCCGAGCACCGCACGCAGGGTGGTTTGCGCCAGCTGGCTGGTGGCCGAATGGTAGTCCTCGACCTGGATGATCGCCTTCTGCGCGTCCAGCACGCGGTAATACACCACCGCGTTGACCTTCACCGAGACGTTGTCGCGGGAGATCACGTCCTGGGTCGGCACGTCGAGCACCAGCGTGCGCAGATCGACCCGTACCATCTGCTGGATGCCGGGAATCACCAGGATCAAGCCCGGCCCCTTGACCTTCCAGAAACGTCCGAGCATGAACACCACGCCGCGCTCGTATTCGCGCAGGATGCGAAAGGTCGACGCCAGCAGGCCGAACAGCAGCACAAGCAACACCAGAAAACTCATTTCATAGCCCATGGTTCAGCTCCTCTCGATGGGTGGATGGCTGTGCGGCGACCTCCAGTTGCAGCCCGTGCCGGGCGATTACCCGTACCTGCTGGCCGGCCTGCAGCGGCGAGGCGCTGTGCACCTGCCAGTTCTCGCCCTGCAGGTGCAGCCAGCCACTGTGGGAATCCTGTACCGAGACCGAGGTGATCTGCGCGAGGCTGCCGATCAGCTCGCTGTCTCCGCCGACCAGGCGCTGCCGTCGCGCCTTCAGCGCCATGGCGACGATGCCGAACACCAGCAGTGCGCTGACCATGCCCAGCGGCACGATCAGGCTCAGCGGAATGCCGAAACCCGGCACCTCGGTATCGATGAGGATCACCGCGCCAGCGACGAACGTGGCCACGCCTCCGATGCCGAGCACGCCGAAGCTCGGCAGGAACGCTTCGGCGACCATGAAAGCGATGCCGAGCAGGATCAGCGCCACGCCGGCGTAGTTCACCGGCAGCAGCTGCAGCGAATACAGCGCCAGGATCAGACAGATGCCGCCGAGCACGCCGCCGGCGCCGATGCCGGGGTTGGAGAATTCGAGGATCAGCCCGTAGATGCCGATCATCATCAGGATCAGCGCCACGCTGGGGTTGGTGATCACCGCCAGCAGGCGCACCCCCCCCCCCGCGGCCCCCCCCGCCAGTCGGGTGCGTGCTCGATGAGTGGGGCTTCGGCGGTGCTTAGCGTGGCGTCACCCTCGACGGTGGCGAGGGTTGTGCCGTCGAGCTGGCGCAGCAGGTCGGCAACGTCGCGCGCCAGGTAGTCGATCACCTTCTGTTCCAGCGCTTCGCTCGCCGACAGGCTGACCGCCTCGCGCACGGCCTGCTCGGCCCACTCGGCATTGCGTCCGCGCAACTGGGCGAGGCCGCGGATATAGGCGGCGGCGTCGTTGACCTGCTTGCGGCTCATGGCATCGCCGGGGGGCTTGGATGGCTCGTCCCGCTCGCCTTGCGGCTGCTCGGGCGGTGCGCCGGGCATGCCACCGATCTGCACCGGCGTCGCCGCGCCAAGGTTGGTGCCCGGCGCCATCGCCGCGACATGGCTGGCGTAGAGCATGTAGGTGCCGGCGCTGGCCGCCCGGGCGCCACTGGGGGTGACGTAGGTAGCGACTGGGATCGGGCTGGCGAGGATCGCCTTGATGATCGCGCGCATCGACGTGTCCAGCCCGCCGGGGGTGTCCAATTCCAGCACTACCAGCTGTGCCCCCTCGTCGCGGGCATGTTCGAGGCCGCGCAGCAGGTAGTCGGCGCTGGCCGGGCCGATGGCGCCGTCGACCCGCAGCAGCGTGACCGGCGCCGCAGCCAGTGCGGGGCCAGCCAGCAACAGCAGCAAGGCCAGCGACCAGCGTAGCAGGCGCATGGAGCGGAGCATGGCGCTCTCCTCGGGCAGTGCAGGATACTGCCGGTCATTTCAGCGTAGACGACGGCTGCTCGCGCGCCGATTGCTGCGCGAGTGTGTCGCGGTGCGGCGCAATCGCTGAACTCTGCTCGGTGTTAACACCTCACAGGTGCAGAGGGATGGTTGTCCGTCGCCTGCAGAACGAGGAGATATGCCGATGATTCCTTGCCCCGACAAGCGCTCCGCGCCCGTATCGAGAAGCCGGCAGGATGGGCTGCGCTGATGCCCGCACCGCGCAGCAAGACAGTGGAGAAGATGATGGGCGTCGTGCGCTGGATCGGATTCGCCGCCTGCTCGCTGGCGGCCGTCGGCTATGCCGCCATCGGCAACTACAACATGACCGGTGCGATGCTGGCGCTGGCCGTGCTGTCCTGGCTCAACATCCGTCGCAAGCGTTCGCCGCGGCCGCCTGAGCGCTAGCGTCGGCCTCGGCCCAATGCCCAACCCGCACCCAGTGCCAGCAGGGCGCCGGCGCCCAGGGCCAGCTTGCCTACATTCGCCGCGCTGATGGTCAGCGCATGTGACTGCGCCTGATCGCCGAAGCGGCCGTCGGTAGAGTGCAGGCCTTCGACTGGCTCGAACAGGTTGTCCGGGCGGTTTTCCGCCACGCGCTCGGGCACCAGCTGTCCGTCCCAGGCCTGCCGCGCGAGCATGCGATCGAGCAGGCCTGGCATGAACAGCGTGCCGATGATCGCCTTCAGGCTGGCCGTGCCGACCCACAGCTCCCGGGGTGCTTCACGCGCTGCACGGAGGATGGCCCGCGCCGCGACTTCCGGTGTGTGGATCGGCGGCACCGGCTGCGCGCGCCAGCCGATCTTGTTGCGTGCCCAATCGAACTGCGGGGTGTTGTGCGCCGGCAGCTGAACCATGCTCAGGCGAATGGCGCTGTTGTCGTGGATCAGCTCGCAACGCAGCGAATCGATAAAGCCGCGAATGGCGAACTTGGCGCCGCAATAAGCCGACTGCAAGGGGATGGCGCGGTAGGCCAGTGCCGAGCCGACCTGGACGATGGTACCGCTGTTGCGTGGGCGCATGTGGCGCAGCGCAGCCAGCGTGCCGTGCACGCTGCCGAGGTAGGTCACCTCGGTGACGCGGCGGATTTCCTCGGCGGTCAGGGACGCGAAGGGGCCGAACACTGTCGCCATCGCCGCGTTCACCCAGACATCGATCGGCCCCAGTTCCGACTCGATGCGGCTGGCCGCGGCATCCAGCGCCTTGGCATCGGCGACATCGGCGGAAATCGCCAGCACCGTCGCGCCCAGTGCTTCGAGTTGATCGCGGGTGTCGCGCAGGCCCTGTTCCCCCCGGGCGATCAGCGCCACCCGGTAGCCGGCCGTGGCAAAGGCCTCGGCGGTCGCGCGGCCGACGCCCGCGGTTGCCCCGCAGATCACCGCGATTGGTTCTGGCATGAGAAGTCCTCTGATCGTTGCAGTTGGCGGTCGCGCTCGGCGGCCCGCGGTCTGCTTAGACGACCCGTGCGGGCATGGGGGAGTTCGGATGAGCCCGAGCGAAATGCGCGGCTATCGACCAATGGCCAATGGCGTCTACGCCTTTCGTCTGAGATTGTTAGCAGGCTAAGCGATACGCTTGGCGCCGCCCCTTGGCTCAAAAGGCGAAGCGGCATGACGCAACGATGCCCACGTGAAAGACGGGCTGCGTCTTCCCCCTCCGTGCATCTAACCGATGCCCTCGGCGGCTTATCCGGTCGCCCTCGGACTTCAGCCCGCTGCCCCTCGGCAGCGGCGCTCCGCCAGCAGCGTGGAAGGAACCCCTCTGCGCTGTTCCGGTCGATTCAGGTAAGCCGCATATGGCCACACTTACCTGACGGAGACCATGATGGACCTCATCCGCATCATTATCGCGATACTGCTGCCACCGCTTGGCGTGTTCCTCCAGGTAGGCTTCGCCGGCGCGTTCTGGCTCAACATCCTGCTCACCTTGCTCGGCTATATCCCCGGCATCATCCACGCGGTCTGGATCATCGCTCGCCGTTGATCGTCAGCGGCCCGGCTCGACCGGGCTGCTTTTGAACTCCTTCCCCTGGCCGTGTAGAGTCGCGCTTCCTGCGCTACGGAACCAATCACGCGCGAAACACTCAAGAAAACGCCGCTAACCGAGCGCGATCGCCCGTGGGTGACGCCTGCGTTCAGCCGCCCGCGCCAGGTATACGGAAAGGAAACCAATGAGCGAGTCCTTCATCGATCAGAGCAATTTCAGGCGAATACTCAACCGCAACGTGGCCGTGCCACTGGGGTTCGGCTTTCTCAGCGCGTTCTTCTTCAGCGCCATCGTGTATTACCTGCTGAGCGTGAGCCAATGGGTCGAGCGTTCGGTTCAGGGCGTGGCCTACGCCCACGAGGCGCAGAAGATGCTCAACGACATCGAGTCCTCGATGCGCGGCTACCTGATTGCCGGCGAGGCGCGCTTTCTCGAGCCCTATGAGCGCGAGCTGCCGCTGTTCGAAGAGCAGGTGGAGCTGATGCGCAAGTACGCCGCCGAGGACGCCGAGCAGCTCGAACGCATCGAGCGTATCGCCATGCTGCACAGCCAATGGCTGGTCTTTGCCGAGGATCTGATCGGCCAGCGCGGCCAGGGGCTTTCGATTATCGAGGAGGTGCAGAGCAAGCGCGGACTCGAGCTGAAAGAGGACCAACGCCGCCTGCTCAACGACTTCATCGCCCGCGAGCGTCAGCTGCGCAGCGAGCGCACCGACGTTTCGGAAGTGATCACCACCGCGCTGATCGGCGGCTTCCTGCTGTTCAGCCTGATCTTCAGCGGCCTGCTGGTATACCTCGGTCGTCGTGACCTGACCTCGCTGTCGGAGAGCTACTCGCAGTCGCTGCAGCGCCAGCAGGCGCATGCCGAGGCGCTTGAGCAACAGGCCTGGTACCGCACCGGGCAGACCCAGCTCAGCGACTCCATCATCGGCGAGCTGGCCCTGCCGGCGCTTGGCCAGGGTGTGCTGAATTTTCTTTCGCGCTACATCGATGCGGCGGTCGGCGCGCTCTACGTGGTGCAGGATGGCAAGCTGCAGCGCGTCGCCGAGTATGCCTACGACCCCGATCATCTGCAGAGTGCGCGCACGCTGGACATCGGCAACGGTCTGGTCGGCCAGGCCGCGCTGGAGCGGCGGGTAATGGCGCTCGAAGACCTGCCGGCGGATTACCTCAAGGTGACCTCGGGGCTGGGCAACACGGTGCCGCGCTCGGTACTCATCGTGCCGGTGGAAGACAGCGGCATGCTCAACGGTGTGGTCGAGCTGGGCTTCCTGCGGCCGCTGCGCGAGCAGGACAGCGAGCTGCTGCGGCGCATCGTCCCCAGCATCGGTTCGGCCATCGAGGCAGCGCGCTATCGCCAGCGCCTGCAGAAGGTGCTGGCCGAAACCCAGCAGCTCAACGAGGAGCTGCAGGTGCAGCAGGAAGAACTGCGCGCCGCCAACGAGGAGCTGGAAGAGCAGTCCAACGCCCTGCGTGAATCCCAGGCGCATATGGAAGAACAGCAGGCCGAGCTGGAGCAGACCAACGAGCAGTTGGCCGAGCAGACCGAAGAGCTGGCCCGCCAGCGCGACCAGATGGACGAGAAGAATCAGCGCCTGAACGAGGTACAGCTGATGCTCGAACAGCGCGCTGACGAGTTGCAGCGCGCCAGTCGCTACAAGTCCGAATTCCTTGCCAACATGTCCCACGAGCTGCGCACGCCACTGAACAGCTCGCTGATCCTGGCCAAGCTGCTGGCCGACAACCCCGAGGGCAACCTCAGCGACGATCAGGTGCAGTTCGCCCGCTCCATCTATTCGGCTGGCAACGATCTGCTCACCCTGATCAACGACATCCTCGACATCTCCAAGGTGGAAGCCGGCAAGCTCGAGGTGCATCCCGAGTTGACCATCCTCACCCGCCTGGTCGACGGCATGAAGAATCTGTTCCTGCCGCTGGCCATGGAGAAATCCCTGCAGTTCAGCGTGGAGCTTGCCGATGACCTGCCGGCCAGCCTGTTCAGCGATCGCCAGCGCCTGGAGCAGATCATCAAGAACCTGCTGGCCAATGCCTTCAAGTTCACCGAGAAAGGCTCGGTGACGCTGCGCGTCGAACCGCGCGACGACGACCTGCTGGCCTTCGCCGTGCGCGACACCGGCATTGGCATCGCCCAGGAGCAGCAGGCGGCGATCTTCGAGGCATTCCGCCAGGCCGACGGCACCACCAACCGCCGTTACGGTGGCACCGGCCTGGGCCTGTCGATCTCCCGCGAGCTGGCCAATCTGCTCGGCGGAGAAATCGAAGTGCAGAGCCAGCCAGGCGCCGGCAGCACCTTTACCCTGGTCGTGCCGCAGAACTACAGCGAAGCGCTCGTCGCCGCGCCGGTGGTGCAGGAGCCGAGCCGCCAGCCGGAGCCGAGCAGCAAACCGGCGCTTGTGCCGAGCAAAGCACCGGCGCGTCCCGACGAGCGAGAGCTGCTCAATCGTGCCGCCGCGGTACCGCAGGCGCGCCTGGCCGATGACCGCGACAGATTCCCGTTCAAGGAGCGCTGCGTGCTGGTGATCGAGGACGAGCCGCAGTTCGCGCGCATCCTCCACGATCTCGCGCATGAGCTGCAGTACAGCTGCCTGCTGGCGCAGAACGCCGACGATGGCTTCGATACCGCGGTGCAGTACAAGCCGGACGCGATCCTGCTCGACATGCGCCTGCCGGATCACTCCGGCCTGACGGTGCTCGAACGGCTCAAGGAAAACCCCGCGACCCGGCATATCCCGGTGCATGTGGTATCGGTGGAGGATCGCAAGGAAGCTGCCCTGCAGATGGGCGCGGTGGGCTATGCGATGAAACCCACCACCCGCGAAGAACTCAAGGACGTCTTCAGCCGGCTGGAGGCCAAGCTGGCGCAGAAGGTCAAGCGCATCCTGCTGGTCGAGGACGACGCGCTGCAGCGCGAGAGCATGTCGCGGCTGATCGAGGACGTCGACATCGAGATCACCGCCGTCGAGTTCGGTGCCCAGGCGCTCGAACTGCTGCGCGACACGGTGTTCGACTGCATGATCATCGACCTCAAGCTGCCGGACATGGACGGCAGCGAACTGCTCGAGCGCATGGCCAAGGAGGACATCTGCTCCTTCCCGCCGGTGATCGTCTACACCGGGCGCAACCTGACCCGCGACGAGGAGGCGGCGCTGCTCAAGTACTCGCGCTCGATCATCATCAAGGGCGCGCGCTCGCCGGAGCGTCTGCTCGACGAGGTGACGCTGTTCCTGCACAAGGTCGAGTCGGACATGCCGCCGGAGCGGCAGAAGATGCTGAAAAGCGCGCGCAGCCGCGAGAAGGCCTTCGAGGGCCGCAAGATCCTGGTGGTGGACGACGACGTGCGCAACGTATTCGCCCTGACCAGCGCGCTGGAGCAGAAGGGCGCGCTGGTGGAGATCGCCCGCAATGGCCTGGAGGCCATCGACAAGCTGCAGCACGATGCCGGCATCGACCTGGTGCTGATGGACATCATGATGCCGGAGATGGATGGCTTCACCGCCATGCAGGAAATCCGCAAGGATGCCCGCTTCGCCAAGCTGCCGATCATCGCGGTGACCGCCAAGGCGATGAAGGATGACCAGGACCGCTGCCTGCGTTCGGGCGCCAATGATTACCTGGCCAAACCCATCGACCTCGACCGGCTGTTTTCGCTGATCCGCGTCTGGCTGCCGAAAGTGGAGCTGCTGTGAAATGGGCGACCGTAACGTCGAGATCGAACTCAAGCTGCTGATCGAGGCGATCTACCTCAAGTACAGCTATGACTTCCGTGACTACTCCGGCGCTTCGCTCAAGCGCCGGGTATTGCTGGCGTTGAAGCAGTTGCAGTGCGAGAGCATCTCGGCCTTGCAGCGCAAGATCCTCTATGACCCGCAGGCCTTCATGGACCTGCTGCAGTACCTCACCATCCCGGTCAGCGAGATGTTCCGCGATCCCGGCTATTTCCGCGCGCTGCGGGAACAGGTGGTGCCGGTGCTGCGCACCTATCCGTCGCTGAAGATCTGGATCGCCGGCTGCAGCACCGGCGAAGAGGTCTACTCGATGGCCATCCTGCTCAAGGAGGAGGGGCTGCTCGAGCGCTCGATCATCTACGCCACCGACATCAACCCGCGTTCGCTGGAGCAGGCGCGCCAGGGCATCTTCGCCATCGACCACCTGCGCCAGTACACGGCGAACTACCAGCAGGCCGGCGGCACGCGCAGTTTTTCCGACTATTACACTGCCGCGTACGACTCGGCGATCATGGACAAATCGCTGAAAGAAACGGTTACGTTTGCCGACCATAGCCTGGCAACCGATAGCGTATTTTCCGAAACGCATTTGATCTCCTGCCGCAACGTGCTGATCTATTTCAACAAGCCGCTGCAGGACCGCGCCTTCGGTCTGTTCCACGAATCGCTCTGCCACCGCGGATTTCTTGGTCTGGGGAGCAAGGAGACGGTCGAGTTCTCCGGCTACGCCGGTTGCTACGAGCCGTTCAACAAATCGGAAAGGATCTTCCGCAAATCATGAGCAGCTCCGCGCAGGCGATCCTGCACGCCCGTCGCCAGCCGCCGATAGAGGCCGTGGTGATCGGCGCCTCCGCTGGTGGGCTCGAGGCTCTCGGGATGGTGCTCGAAGGGTTGCCTAGCGGTTTCCGCTTGCCGATCCTGGTGGTCCAGCACGTGCCGGCCAATGGCCCGACGCATCTGGCCGAGATTTTCGGACGTAGAACCCGGCTACTGGTCAAGGAAGCCGACGACAAGGACCAGTTACGCTGCGGAATGCTGTACTTTGCCGCACCCGGCTACCACCTGCTGGTCGAAAGCGACCGCAGCCTTTCCCTGAGCCAGGACGATGCGGTGCATTTTTCCCGTCCGTCGATCGACGTGCTGTTCGAATCGGCGGCCGATGCCTGGGGACCGCAGGTTGCGGGTTTCCTGCTGACCGGCGCCAACGAGGATGGCGCCGCCGGCCTCGAGGCGATTCACCGCGGCGGCGGGTTGACCGTGATTCAGGACCCCGTCGAAGCGGCCGTACCAACCATGCCTCGCGCCGCTCTGCGGCGCTTCGCGCCGGATTACATCTTGCCCCTACGCGACATTCACCGATTGTTGCGAGAACTGGAGTGACCATGCCCGACCGTACCGACGAGGTGAATCTGCTGATCGTCGATGACCTGCCGGAGAACCTGCTGGCCCTGGATGCGCTGTTGCAGGCGCCCGGCATACGGGTTCATCAGGCCGAATCGGCCGAGCAGGCGCTGGAGCTGTTGCTGCGGCACGAGTTCGCGCTGGCAATCCTCGACGTGCAGATGCCGGGCATGGATGGCTTCCAGCTGGCCGAGCTGATGCGCGGCACCGAACGCACCAAGCAGATCCCCATCGTCTTCGTCAGCGCCGCCGGCCGTGAGCTCAACTATGCCTTCAAGGGTTACGAGAGCGGCGCGGTGGACTTCATGCAGAAGCCGCTCGATGCTCATGCGGTGCGCAGCAAGGTCAGTGTGTTCGTCGATCTTTATCGCGGGCGCAAGCGCCTGGCGCGCCAGCTGGAGGCCCTGGAACGGAGCCGTCGTGAGCAGGAAGTGCTGCTCGACGAACTGCGCAGCACCCAGGCCGAGCTGGAGGGCGCCGTGCGCATGCGCGATGACTTCATGTCGATTGTCTCCCACGAGCTGAAAACGCCGCTCAACACCCTGATTCTCGAGGTGCAGCTGCGCAAGCTGCAGCTCAGTCGCAACAATCTCGAGGCCTTCAGCGAAGAGCGCCTGCGCAATATGGTGGACAAGGACGAGCGGCAGATTCAGAGCCTGATCCGCCTGATCGACGACATGCTCGATGTCTCGCGCATCCGTACCGGCAAGTTGTCGATCCGCCCGAGCCGCACCGACCTCGCGCAGCTGGTGGGCAACGTCGTGGAGAGCTTTGCGGCGCAGATGGAAGCCTGTGGCTGCGAACTGCGGCTGGAGCGAAATGAGCCGATCATCGGTGTGTGGGACGCCTTCCGTATCGAACAGGTGCTGGCCAACCTGCTGACAAATGCCATGCGCTACGGGGCTGGCAAGCCGGTGCACGTCAGTGTCGTGTCGTGTGCAGACGGCGCCTGCATCGAGGTGCGCGACCACGGCATCGGCATCAGCCCGCAGAGTCTGGAGCGCATCTTCTGCCAGTTCGAACGTGCCGAAGGCAGCGAAAGCAGCGCCGGCCTGGGACTGGGTTTGTTCATCGCCGACCAGATCGTCCGTGCGCACAACGGCCGCATTCAGGTGCAGAGCGAGGAAGGCCAGGGCTCGCTGTTCCGCGTGCTGCTGCCGCTGGGCGAGTAGCTGCCGGTATGCTCGCGGGCCTGTAGCGCCGCAAGAGCGTATCTCCGCCCGAGCGGAGAAGGTGCCTAGTGCGCCGGCCCCGGCGCGATACTGATTTTCCGCCTCAGGACGAGCAGCTGATCTCCAGGTGCTTGCCCCATTCCGGCGGCCGCTCGGCGTAGCGCTGCATGCCCGGCTGTTCCTCGAAGGGACGGCTGAGCACGGCGTGCAATTCGCGCACGGGGGCGTAATCACCTTTTTCCGCCGCCTCGATTGCCTGCTGCGCCAGGTAGTTGCGCAGGATGTACTTCGGGTTGACCGCCTGCATGCGCGCCTGTCGCTCGGCCGGCTCGCTGCCCTCACGTGCGGTGCGCGCGCAATAGTCCGCGGCCCAGGCATCGAAGCCTTGCAGATCGACGAAGTCCTCGCGCAGGCGGCGGACCGCCTGTTCGGCCGGGCTCTCGCTGAGTTCACGGAAGAAGTTCGTGTAATCGACGGCACTGGCCTGCATCAGTTGCAGTAGGCGGCGCACTAGCGCCTCGTCATCCGCCTCGGCCTGGGCGAAACCCAGACGCCGGCGCATCAGGTCCAACCATTCGGCTTCGTACAGCGGCAGGAACAGCTCCATGGTTTCGCGCAGCACCTTGACCTCGACGAAAGGCGTCAGCGCCTGGGCCAGCGCCGCCAGGTTCCAGTGGGCGATGGGCACCTGGTTCTCGAAGGAGTAGCGGCCGGCGTCATCGGAATGGTTGCAGATGAAGCGCGCGTCGAAGTCGTCGAGAAAGGCGTAGGGGCCGAAATCGAAGGTGATGCCGAGGATCGACATGTTGTCGGTGTTCATCACCCCATGGCAGAAGCCGTAGGCCTGCCAGCGGGCGATCAGCGCGGCGGTGCGTTCGAGCACCTCGCGGAAGAATGCGTGGAACGGCTCGGGGTGTTCCAGCAGTTCGCTGAAGTGCGCCTCGATGACGTGTTCGAGCAGCTGTTTCAGCTCGGCGTGCTGGCGGGTGTAATAGAAGAACTCGAAATGGCCGAAGCGCACATGACTGGGCGCCAGGCGCAGCAGCATGGCACCGCGCTCCGGGCGCTCGCGGTAGACCAGCGAATCCGAACCGGTGACGCACAGCGCCCGCGAGCTGGGAATGCCCAGCGCATGCAGATGTTCGCTGGCGAGGAACTCGCGAATCGACGAGCGCAGCACCGCGCGGCCGTCGCCCATGCGTGAATAGGGCGTCTTGCCGGCGCCCTTGAGGTGCAAATCCCAGTACTCGCCGGCCTCGTTGACCACTTCGCCAAGCAGCAGCCCGCGGCCATCGCCCAGCTGCGGGTTGTAGCTGCCGAACTGGTGGCCGGAATAGACCATCGCCCGCGGTTCGGCGGTCGACCAGATCTTGTGCCCGGAGAACAGTTCGGCGAACAGCGGCTGCTCGGCCTCGGCCGGGTCCAGATCCAGCAGCGCCATGGCCGCCTCGCTGACGACCACCAGGCGTGGATCGTTCAGTGGCTGCGGCGAGACCTCGGTAGAGAAGGTATCGCCGAGGCGGGCGAAGCGGTTGTCGAAGGTCAGCTGGGTCAGGCTTTTCAAGATGTCTCCGGCGGCGGCAGGCGGACGAGGAGTGCCCGGCCGCAGCCGGGCGTTCTGGACGTTGGAGAGTGCGCGGTGCCCGGACGTTCCTCAGCCGCGATCGTCGGTCGCCGGCTTCGGCGTGTCGTCGGCGGGCTTCGGCGTGGCACTGAGCTGCAGCTGCTGGCCGGCGACGTTCTTCAGGAACACGTCGACCTGGCGGAAGGCGATGTTGATGCCGGCCTTGGTGAACTCGCTGTCGATGAAGCGGTTGATCTCATCGGTGGCCGGGTTGCGGTCGCCCAGATCGCGCACGTGGATGCGCAGTTCGTGGTCCAGCGTACTCTCGCCGAAGTTGAGGAAGAACACCTGCGGCTCCGGGTCCTTGAGTACGCGCGGGTTGGCTTGAGCGGCCTTGTAGAGCAGCGCCTTGACCTGATCCAGGTCGGAGCCGTAGGCCACACCGACCTTGACCGTCACGCGGGTCACGGTGTCGCTCAGCGACCAGTTGATCAGCTGACCGGTGATGAAGGTCTTGTTCGGGACGATGATGTCCTTGCGGTCGAAGTCGGTGATGGTGGTGGCACGGATGCGAATCCGGCTGACCGTGCCCGACAGGTTGCCGATGGTTACCACGTCGCCGATTCGTACCGGGCGTTCGAAGAGGATGATCAGGCCGGAGATGAAGTTGGCGAAGATCTCCTGCAGGCCGAAACCCAGGCCCACCGATAGAGCGGCTACCAGCCACTGCAGCTTGTCCCAGCTGACGCCGAGGGTGGACAGCGTGGTGACGATGCCGAAGCCGGCCAGCGCATAGGACAGCAGCGTGGTAGTGGCGTAGGCGCTGCCCTGGGCCAGACGCAGCTTGGACAGCACCATGACTTCCAGCAGGCCGGGCAGGTTGCGCGCCAGGGCCACCGTGATGGCGACGATCAGCAGTGCGCCGAGCAGGTTGTTCAGGCTGATCGCCGCGGTGGTCAGGGCATCGCCGCTGCCGGTGGTGTATTCGTACAGGGTGATGTTGTCCAGGTAGGACACCACCGAGATCAGGTCGGACCAGACCCAGTACAGCGCCACGAGGAACACGCCGAACATGGTCAGGCGGGTCAGGCGCAGCGACTGCTGGTTGACCTGTTCGATGTCCAGCCCCGGTTCGCCCTGGGTTTCCACCGTGTCGCTGCCATCGTCGCCCTGCGCCTGGCGCTTGGCCAGGGCGCGCTTGTAGGCCAGCCGCCGCGCCGCGACGGTGAGGCCGCGGACCAGCGCCGCTTCGACGACGATCCAGATCATCAGCAGGTAGAGCGTGTCGATCAGGCGGTCGGTCAGCTTCAGCGCCGTGTAGTAGTAGCCAAAGCCCACTGCGACGATCAGCGCGATCGGCAGCACGCTGAACAGCAGGCCGATCATCAGGCGCAGCGGCGGCGCGTTCTGGCTCGACGGTCCCTTGAGCAGCAGGCGGTTGAGACGCCAGCTCATCAGGGCGAAGCAGGTCAGCACCACGAGAATGCCGAGCACGTCGTCGGCCAGCCGCGCCGGCTGATGCTCGGCGACGCTGACCACGGCAACCAGGGCCATGACGATCAGCCCCAGCCGGCGAATCTCGTCACGCAGGAAGGCCACCTGCGGCCGCGACCAGCCGAAGTGCAGCTCGGCCACGCGCCCTGGCGAGAGCATGCGGTAGGCGCTGTAGAACACCAGCCAGGCCTGGGCCATTTCGTACAGGGCGGCGCCGAGGACGTAGTTCTGCCCGCGCGCGTCCATCTGCAGCAGGTAGCCGCAAAGGGCCAGGAACAGCGCGCCGGGCAGCGCCAGCAGCAGGTTTAGCAGCAGCGCCAGCGGGGTGTGCAACTGACTGTCGTTGCGGAAATGGCCGATTTCCTCGCTCAGCGAGCTGAGCTTGGCGTCGATCTTCTTGCGCCACCAGAGCAGCGCGGCGATCAGCAGCAGCAGCGGCAGGAAGAACAGCGGGCGTTCCTTCAGCCCCGCGCCCAGCTCCTGTACCGCGGACAGCCAGGGCATGGCCGCAAGCTGCGCCTTGAGTCGGCGAACCGAACCCTGCAGCCAGTCCAAATCAAGCGGCTTGTTGCTGGGAATCCAGAACATCTGCTCGTCGAGGGTATTGCTAAGCGCGCTGGCGGTGTCCTGCAGCTGCTTCTGGTTGAGCTGCAGGGTGATCGAGGCGTTGAGCAGTGAGTCCAGCTCACGGTTGAGTCGGTCGAGCAGCTCGCTGCGAGTCGTGGCCAAGTCCAGCAAGGCGCGGCGCAGTTCCGGTGTGACTTCCTCTTCGTTCTGCTGGGCGAGCAGCTGGTCGACGTAGGCAGAGGGGTTGCCCGCGGCTTCACGGCGCTGGTTTAGCTCGAACTGATAGAGGCGGATATCGGCGATCTCATCGGCGAGGTCCTTGTCCAGCTGCAGGCTCGGCAGCGCCTGCTTCTGCTGATAGAGAATGCGCGACAGCAGCAGGCTGCCTTCGAGCACGGCGATCTGCTCCTCCAGTGCCTGATCGGTCTGGTTGAGGGTGTCGAGCTGCTGGCGGGTCTGCAGGTTCTGCTGGTTGAGGCGGTTGAGGCGCTCGGTGGCCCGCAACAGGTAGTCGGACAGCTTGAGGTTCTCGGCGCTTTCGGCGGCGAGCAGCTTGTCCGAGCCGGCCTGCTGCACCCGCGCGGAGAACTCGGCGACGGTCTGCTCCGATTCGGCACGGCGCTTCTCGTTGATCAGCCCTTGCAGGGCCTGGGTGTCCTGCTCGGCACGGGCGATGCGCTCGGCCAGCAGGTCGCGGCGGGCCTTGCCCAGGTCCTGCAGCAGGCTGTTGCCGGCCAGTTCCTGGCGGCGCAGTTCGATCTGCGCGCCGAGCGAGGCGATCTCCGCCTCCAGCAGCGCGCGGCGTTCCTCGCTCAGTGGCTTGCCGGATTCGCGTCCGCCCTTGAGCAGGTTGTTGATTTCCTGGATGCGCGTCTGCGCCGTGCCGATCTGCGCCTGGGCGCGCTCGGGACGGGTCTGCGCGCTGATGATCATGCTGTTGGCGGCACTGAACTGCTTCTGCCATTCGGACAGCTCCTCGACCCGCGCGCTCAGGCGCTGCTCGAGTGCCTCCACCGACTGGCTGGCATAGCGCTTGGCGGGGTCTTCGTCCGGGCTGGCCTTGAGTTTCGCCAGCTCGCGCTGAGCCTCGGTGATTTCCTTCGGCGCCTGCGCCAGCTGCGCTTTCAGTTCGGCGAGGCGGGTTTCGCTGGTCGCGGCCTGCTCGCTCATGCGCCGGGTCTGCTCGTCCAGCGAGGGTTGTGCGGATTTCGTTTCGCCTTCGCTGGCGGGTGGGGTGCCCGTCAGGCTGTCCAGTGATTGAGCATGCAGGGGGGCGACAAACAGGCAGAACGTCGAGAGCAACAGGGCGCGCAGAAGGGACATGGGGGCAGTGACGCAGCGGATGACCAGAAAGTGCGAAAGTCTACGGGCTGCGCCTGTCCAGCGCGAGTACCGCGCAACCGGTCGAGTGATGAGCGGTGAGGCCGCGTCATCCGCCGGCCATGGTGGCTTTAGAACATCAGCTGTGGGCCTGGCTTGTCACCTTCCGGAAACTTCAGGCCGACCTTGCGCACTTCGCCGGCTTCCATTGCTGCCACGGTCCAGGTCAGCCCGTTCCATTCGATCTGGTCGCCCACCACCGGATTGCCATTGACCTGCTCGGCCATGAAGTTGCCGATGGTCTGGTTGCCGTCCACATCGCCGAGCTTGAGGCCGTAGAGCGCGGTGATGGCGCTGAGCTGGGCGTCGGCCTCGAGGATGAAGTCGCCGAAGAAACGCAGGTCCTGGCCGCGCTTGGGTGCCTGGCTGAACAGCTTGCCGAGGGCTGGCAGGTCTTCGTCATGACCGATCACGCAGAGGATATCGTCCACCTGCAGCCGCGTGCTGCCGGACGGGTGCAGCAGGTTCTTGCCGCGGAACAGCGCGGCGATGCGCGTGCCAGGTGGCATCTTCAGTTCGCGCAGGGCGGCGCCGACGCACCATTTGCTGGCGCTCAGGCGGTAGACGAACATTTCCCACTGGCTGGTGGCGTGCACCTGCAGGCCCGTACGCGAAACCGGCATGGGCGACGGCGGTACCTCGACCTTGGCCTTCTTCGCCGCCCAGGCCAGCGTCGAACCCTGCAGCAGCAGCGACACCAGGACGATGAAGAACGCCACATTGAAGAACAGCTGGGCGTTTTCCAGCCCGGCCATCAGCGGGAATACCGCGAGGATCACCGGCACCGCACCACGCAGGCCGATCCAGGAGATGAACAGGCGCTCGCGCAGGTGGAAGCTGCGGAACGGCAACAGGCTGACGAACACCGCCAGCGGGCGGGCGAACAGGATCATCCACAGCGACAGCGCCAGTGCCGGCAGGGCGATGGGCAAGAGTTCGCTGGGGGTGAGCAGCAGGCCGAGCACAAGGAACATGCCGATCTGGCTGAGCCAGGCCAGGCCGTCGAACATGTGCAGGATGCCGTGGCGGTTGCGGATCGGCCGGTTACCCAGCAGCAGACCGCAGACGTAGATGGCGAGGATGCCGCTGCCGCCGATGGCGCCGGACAGGGCGAAGATCATCAGGCCGCCGGCCACTGCCAGCAGCGGGTAGAGCCCGTCGGCCACCGACAGCCGGTTGATCAGCTGCAGCAGCAGCCAGCCGCCAGCCAGACCGAGCACGGTGCCTATACCGAACTGTTGCAGCAGAGTCAGCAGGAAGTCCCAGCCGAAGGTGGTCTGCCCGGCGAGCAGCATGTCGATCAGCGCGACGGTAAGGAACATCGCCATCGGGTCGTTGCTGCCCGACTCGATTTCCAGCGTCGAACCGACCCGCTCGTTCAGGCCCTTGCCGTTGAGCAGGTTGAACACCACGGCGGCATCGGTGGAGCCGACGATCGCGCCGATCAGCAGGCCCTGCAGCAGCGGCAAATCGAACAGCCAGGCAGCGGCCAGCCCGGTAAAGCCGGAGGTGATCGCCACGCCCAGGGTCGCCAGCGAGAACGCCGGTTTCAGGGCCACGCGGAAGGTTGCGGTACGGGTACGCATGCCACCGTCGAGGAGAATCACCGCCAGCGCCAGGTTGCTGATGACGAAGGCCAGCTGATAGTCCTCGAAGACGATACCGCCTACGCCATCGACCCCGGCAAGCATGCCGACGCCGAGGAAAATCACCAGGATCGGCACGCCGAGACGCGCCGAAAGGGAACTCATCAGGATGCTCGCCGCCACCAACAAGGCACCGATAAAGAACAGGTGGTTGATGTTGCCGACGTCCAAATGAAGTCTCCGTTAGAGATAGCTGCCGCGTGCCCATGCACGGGATATGCCAGCGATTCTAACCTGATGATTTGACAGCCTGTCAAAAAAACGCCCCGCAGGAGCGGGGCGCTGTTACAGCATGTGCGGCACGCTCTAGAACCAGGCGTCCTGCATCGTCAGGCAGGTGTCGTCGCGTGCGTCGAGGATGGCCAGCTCGTGCGCGCAAGCCGGCACTTCCCAGGTCAGAAAGTAACGCGCGGCCTGCAGCTTGCCACGGTAGAAGTCCGCATCCGCCGGATTGCCTTCGGCCAGCCCGCGTTCGGCGCGCAGTGCCTGCTCCAGCCAGCGCCAGCCGATCACTGCATGGCCGAACACCTTCAGGTACAGCGCCGAGTTGGCCAGCGCCTGGTTCACCTTGCCGGCTGCCAGATCGCCCAGCAGCGCCTGGGTCACGCTGGTGAGGCGGGCGATGTGCTGCTCCAGTGGTTGGCGCAGTGCGGTCAGCGAGTCGTACTCGGCGGCGCGTGCGCAGCTGGCCTGGATCAACCCGAGCAGCTGGCGCAGGCCGGCACCCTTGTTCTGCATCAGCTTGCGGCCGAGCAGGTCCAGCGACTGGATGCCGTGGGTGCCTTCGTGGATCGGATTGAGGCGGTTGTCGCGGTAGTACTGTTCCACCGGGTATTCGCGGGTGTAGCCATGCCCGCCGAGAATCTGGATGGCCAGTTCGTTGGCCTTCAGGCAGTACTCCGACGGCCAGGATTTGACGATCGGCGTCAGCAGGTCGAGCAACTCGCCGGCGTTGCGCCGCTCCTCGTCGCTCTCGGCGGTGTGCTCGTCGTCCACCAGGCGTGCCGAGTACAGGCCGAGATCGAAGGCGCCTTCGACATAGGCCTTCTGCATCAGCAGCATGCGCTTGACGTCGGTGTGCTCGATGATCGGCACCTGGGTCGAGGCCGGGTCCTTGCCGTCCGGCAGGCGGCCCTGCGGACGCTCGCGGGCGTAGTTCAGCGAGTAGAGGTAGCCGGCGTAGCCGAGCATGATCGCGCCCATGCCGACGCCGATGCGCGCCTCGTTCATCATCTGGAACATGTAGGCCAGGCCCTTGTGCGGCTCGCCTACCAGATAGCCGACGCAGTTGCCGTTGTCGCCGAAGTTCAGCGCCGTGCTGGTGGTGCCACGCCAACCCATCTTGTGGAACAGGCCGGCGAGCAGCACGTCGTTGCGCTCGCCCAGCGAGCCGTCGTCGTTGACCAGGAACTTCGGCACGATGAACAGGCTGATGCCCTTCACCCCGGGCGGCGCGTCCGGCAGCTTGGCCAGCACCATGTGCACGATGTTTTCCGACAGCGGGTGGTCGCCGCCGGAAATGAAGATCTTGTTGCCCTTGAGGCGATAGCTGCCGTCACCGGCCGGTTCGGCGCGGGTGCGGATGTCCGACAGCGACGAGCCGGCATGCGGCTCGGTGAGTGCCATGGTGCCGAAGAAGCGGCCCTCGAGCATCGGCTGCAGGAAGCGCTGCCTCTGCTCGTCGGAGCCGAAGGCCTCGATCAGGTGCGAGGCGCCCATGCTCAGCATTGGGTAGGAGCTGGTGGCGATGTTGGCCGACTGGAAATGCGCGAAGCAGGCCCGCGACAGCAGGTTCGGCAGCTGCATGCCGCCGTCGTCGAAGCTGCGCTGCGCGTTGTGAAAGCCCGCCTCGATAAAGGCGTCCACGGCCGGCTTGACCTCGGGAATCAGCACCGCTTCGCCGTTGACGTACTGCGGCTCGTGCTCGTCGGACTTGCGGTTGTGCGGTGCGAAGTATTTCTCGGCGATGGTGCGCGCGGTGCCGATGGCGGCGTCGAAGGTTTCGCGGCTGTGATCGGCGAAGTGCTCGCGGCGGGTCAGGGCCTCGGCGTCCAGCACTTCGTAGAGTTCGAATGCCAGGTTACGCGGGCAGAGCAGGGTCTCGGTCATGGTCAACCTCCATTTTTATCGGCCCGAGTCTAAGGACCACGGTTTTCCATTGCCTAGCTTCATCCATTGCACTGATGAAGCGTCAACACGGGGTCGCTCCGTTCAGCCGAACAGCTGGCGCATGAGCGCGGCCAGTTCGCCATCGCCCAGGCCGGCGGCATCAAGATGGCTGAGGGCGGCCTCTCGATGGGTTGCCAGCTGCTGCTCTGCCGCCTGCTGGCCAAGCAGCGAGACCACGGTCGCCTTGGCCCGGTCCTGCTGGCAGTCCTTGCCGGTCTGTTCGGGCGTCAGGCCATCGGCGATATCGTCGAGCAGCTGAAACGCCAGGCCCAGTTCGTTGGCAAAGCCTTGCAGATGGCGTGTCCGCGTCCGCTCAGCCCCCGCGAGCAGGGCCGCAACTTCCAATGCGGCGGTGAACAGTGAGCCGGTTTTCAGCTGATTGGTGGCAATCACCGCATCGAGCTGCTGTGCTTCTTGTGCGCCATGCAGGTCGCGAAATTGCCCACGCACCAGGCCCTGCGCACCGACCGCTCGCGCCAGTGTGGCCACCGCGTCGTTGCGCTGCCTGGGGGTGAGCCTGGGCGCGGTGGCGGTTATGCCATAGGCATGGCTGAGCAGGGCCACTGAGGCGAGGACGGCGACATCCTCGCCGAAACGCAGATGAATGGTCGGCTGGCCGCGCCGCAGGCTGGCGTTGTCCATGCATGGCATGTCGTCGAGAAACAGCGAGGCGGCGTGGATCATCTCCAGCGCACATGCCGGGTCCAGGCCGATATCGGGGTCGACGCCGAGATCTCCCAGCGCCAGCAGCAACAACAGTGGCCTGATTCGTTTGCCGGGAGCGAGGGTGCCTTCACGTAACGCCAGCGTGACCTTGTCCAGCTCCGACTCGGGGCGCGGCAGGCGCATGGCCAGGCGCTCGTCGACCTGTCGCCGCAGGCGCAGCAGGCTGTCGCATTGCGGAAGCGGGAGGGTGGAATTCTGCGTTTGCATGGCGGTGCCCTCGCTGGCGCCCCAGTTCGAGCACCAGGGTTGTGCAATGTTGTACAACGATTGGACGTTATGACAAAAACCTGTACAACTCGTTGCCATCGCATAGCACTTTTTTCAGGGCGTCACGTCCAAACAAGTCTTCCCGGGAGCCGATTTCCATGAGCAAGCAATCGTTGGTCAGCCGCAAAAACGATCATCTGGATATCGTCCTGGACCCGACGCGGGCAGCCGGTGCGACGGGTACCGGTTTCGGCGCATTTCGCTTTGAGCACTGCGCCCTGCCCGAGTTGCACCTTGATGAGATCGACCTGCATAGCGCGCTGTTCGGGCGCCAGCTGCGGGCGCCGCTGCTGATCAGCTCGATGACTGGCGGCGCCGCACGTTCTGCTGCGATCAATGCGCACCTGGCGGAAGCCGCGCAACACTTGGGTATCGCCATGGCGGTGGGTTCGCAGCGGGTTGCGCTTGAAACCGCGGGAGATCAGGGCCTGACCGGGCAGCTGCGCCAGCTGGCGCCGGACATCCTGTTGCTGGCCAATTTCGGTGCCGCGCAGCTGGTACGTGGCTACGGCGTGGACGAGGCGCGGCGCGCGGTCGAGATGATCGATGGCGATGCGCTGATCGTGCACCTGAACCCGCTGCAGGAAGCGGTGCAGCCGGGTGGCGACCGTGATTGGCGAGGCGTGCTGCGGGCGATCGAAGCGCTTGCCAGCCGCCTGGCCGCGCCTGTGGTGATCAAGGAAGTCGGTGCCGGCATATCCGCGACGGTGGCACGGCAGCTGGTCGACGCCGGTGTTGCCGCCATCGATGTCGCCGGTTCCGGTGGAACCAGCTGGGCCGCAGTGGAAGCCGAGCGCGCCAGCGATGTCAGCCAGCGTGCGATCGCCCAGGCCTTCGCCGATTGGGGCATCCCCACCGCGCAGGCGCTGCAGGCCGTGCGCAAGGCCTGCCCGGATACGCCGCTGATCGCCTCCGGAGGCATTCGCGACGGCGTGGAGGCGGCCAAGGCGATCTGCCTGGGTGCCGATCTGGTAGGGCAGGCAGCGGGCGTGCTGCAAGCCGCGATGCTGAGCAGTGAGGCGGTGGTCAAGCACTTCGAAGTGCTGATCGAGCAACTGCGGATCGCCTGCTTCTGTACAGGTTCGGCCGGCCTGGCCGAGCTGCGGCAGGCGCGGCTGCTGCAAGTGCCCACTGCCTGATGCCGGGCGGAGCCGCCAGATGACTCATTTCGCGGCAATCGCGCTGCCCTTTCTCAGCCACCTGCGCGCGTTCGAAGTAGTCGCCTGGGCGCTGACGCAGCGAGGCCACCGAGTGACTTTCGTCCAGCAGGCCGATGTCGCCGAGCTGTTGACGTTGCCCTCGGCCGGATTTGCCGCCATCGGTGCCGATTCCCATCCGCCGGGCAGCCTGGCTGCGGTGGTCCGCCGCGCCGCGCAACCGGGGCCGTTCGGCATCCGCCGGGTCATCGCCGACATGGCAGCGAGCACCGCAATGCTCTGTCGCGAGTCGCCGGACGTGCTGCGTTCGCTGAAGGTCGACGCCGTGCTGGCCGACCAGATGGAGCCGGCGGGGGCGCTGGTGGCCGAGCATCTTGGCCTGCCGTTCGTTTCCATCGCCTGCGCCTTGCCGTTCAACCGCGAGCCGCTGGTGCCCTTGCCGGTGATGCCCTGGCGCTACCGGGCGACCGACTGGGGCGAGCAGCTCAACCTGCACAGCAGTCGTGTCTACGACCGCCTGATGCGCCCCCACGCCGAGGTGATCCAGCACTACTGTCAGGCGTTAGGCCTGGCGCCGCGCTCGACCTTGAGCGAGTGCCTGTCGCCGCTGCTGCAGGTCAGCCAGACGGTGCCAGGTTTCGACTTTCCGCGCCGCCAGCTCCCGGCGAATTTTCATGCTGTCGGGCCGTTGCGTCGTCCGCTGGAAAACGAAGCCGAGCTGAACCTGCCAATCGATCCGGCGCGGCCGTTTGTCTTCGCCTCGCTGGGCACCCTGCAGGGACATCGCTATACCTTGCTGCGCAATATCGCCAGCGCCTGCAAGCCGCTCGGCGTACAGCTGTTGATCGCCCATTGCGGCGGGTTGAATGCCGCGCAAGCGGCGCGGCTGCAGGATGAGGGGGCGTATTGGGTCACCGACTTCGCACCCCAGCGGGCGGCATTGGCCAGGGCTGCGGCGGTCATCACCCACGCCGGGCTGAATACCGTGCTCGATGCGCTTGAGGCCGGTGTGCCGATGCTGGCGCTGCCGATTGCCTTCGATCAGCCGGGTGTCGCGGCGCGTATCGAACATGCCGGCGTCGGCCTGCGCCTGCAGCCGCAACTGGCGAGCCCGGCGCGGATCGGTCACGCATTGCAGCGGTTGTTGAGCGAAGGCGAGTTTCGCCGGCGGGCGGCACAGCTGGGCGCAGAAGTGCGGCAGGCTGGCGGCGTCGTTCGTGCCGCCGAGCTGATCGAGGCTGCGCTCGGGACAGATGGGCAACGGCTGGAGGTGGCGAGTGGCGCTTGATGCGGACCTGATCCTGGTTGGCGGCGGGCTGGCCAACGGCCTTTTGGCCCTGCGCCTGCGTCAGCAGCGGCCTGATCTGCGCCTGCTGCTCGTCGAGCAGGGCGACACCCTGGGCGGCAATCACACCTGGTCGTTTCACCAGCACGATCTGACGCCGGCTCAGCACCGTTGGCTGGAGCCCATGGTGAGCAAGCGCTGGCCCGGCTATGAAGTGATCTTTCCCGACCTGCAGCGCCGGCTGGGCAGCGGTTACGCGAGCATCTTCTCGGAGCGCTTTCACCAGTACCTGATGCCTGAACTGAGCGATGGCGTGCGTTTGCGCACCACCGTTGCCAGCGTGGAGCCACAAAGGGTGCGTCTGGCCTCGGGGGACATCCTGCAGGCCGGCGCCGTGATCGATGGACGCGGCGTGCGCCGGACCGATCAGCTGGCCCTCGGATTTCAGAAATTTCTCGGCCAGGAATTGCGCCTGCAACAACCGCACGGCTTGCAGGAGCCGATCATCATGGACGCCAGTGTTGCCCAGCTCGACGGCTATCGCTTCGTCTATGTGCTGCCGCTGGATGCGGACACCCTGCTGATCGAAGACACCTATTACGCCGACGGCGCTACCGTGGCCCCGGATACGCTGCGCGAGAACATCGGCAGCTACGCCAGTGCGCGCGGCTGGACCATCGCCGAAATGCTGCGCGAGGAGCAGGGCGTGCTGCCCATCGTCCTCTCCGGTGACCTGCCGGCTTTCTGGGACGAGGCGCGCGGTGTGCCGCAGACGGGGCTGGCCGCAGCGTTGTTCCATCCCACCACCGGCTACTCGCTGCCCGACGCGGTGCGTCTGGCCGATCACCTGATCGCGCTGGACCGCTGGGATGCCGCCAGCCTGTTCGAGGCGATCCGCGACTACTCGCTGGCGCAGTGGCGCCAGCGCGGCTTCTTCCGACTGCTCAATCGCATGCTGTTCATGGCCGGTCCGGCGGATCGCCGCTGGGCGGTGATGCAACGTTTCTATCGCCTGCGCGAACCGCTGATCCAGCGTTTCTATGCGGCCAAGCTGACCACCCGCGACCGCTTGCGCATCGTCTCGGGCAAGCCTCCTGTTCCGCTAGGCGAAGCGCTGCGCGCGCTCGCCGCCCATAATCTGCATCGCAAGGATTACCGATGAACCAAGCTAAACGAGCGGTGGTAATCGGCGCCGGCTTCGGCGGGCTGGCGCTGGCCATCCGACTGCAGCGTGCCGGCGTCCAGACCACCTTGTTGGAGAAGCGCGACAAGCCTGGTGGCCGCGCCTACGTCTATCACGATCAGGGCTTCACCTTCGACGCCGGGCCGACGGTGATCACCGATCCGCCAGCGCTGGAAGAACTCTTCAGCGGCGCTGGCAAGCGCATGGCCGATTACGTCGAGCTGCTGCCGGTCAGCCCCTTCTACCGGCTGTGCTGGGAGGACGGCTACAGCTTCGATTACGTCAACGACCAGGCCCAGCTGGATCGGCAGATCCATGCGCTCAACCCCCGTGACGTCGCCGGCTATCAGCGCTTTCTCGCCTATTCGCGCGCGGTGTATGAAGAGGGCTACGTCAAACTCGGCACCGTGCCCTTCCTGTCGTTCCGCAGCATGATCGGTGTCGCCCCGCAGCTGGCCAAGCTGCAGGCCTGGCGCAACGTGTACAGCATGGTGGCCAAGTTCGTGGAGAACGACCGGCTGCGGCAGGCGCTGTCCTTTCACTCGCTGCTGGTCGGCGGCAACCCCTTTGAAACCTCGTCAATCTACGCGCTGATTCATGCGCTGGAGCGCCAGGGCGGCGTCTGGTTTCCGCGCGGCGGTACCGGTGCGCTGGTACAGGGGATGGTCCGGCTTTTCGAGGACCTGGGCGGCAAGCTGGAGCTGAACGCCGAGGTGGCGCGCATCGAGCTGGCCGAAGGGCGGGCGAAGGCGGTGATCACGGGTGACGGTCGGCGCTTCGATACCGATGCGGTCGCCTCCAACGCCGATGTGGTCAACACCTACAAGCAGCTGCTCGGGCATGAGCAGCGTGGTCGCGATGAGGCCAAACGGCTCTCCGGCAAGCGTTTCTCGATGTCGCTGTTCGTCATCCATTTCGGCCTCAAGCGCCGCCATGAGCACCTGCAACACCACACGGTGTGTTTCGGGCCGCGCTACCGTGAGCTGATCGACGAGATTTTCAAGCGTGAGACCCTGGCCGATGATTTCTCCCTCTACCTGCACGCGCCCTGCGTCACCGATCCCTCGCTGGCGCCGGAAGACTGCGCCAGCCACTACGTGCTGGCGCCGGTGCCGCACCTGGGCACGGCAGATATCGATTGGGCGGTGGAGGGGCCGAAATACCGCGACCGCATTTTCGAGTACCTCGAGCGGCACTATATTCCCGGTCTGCGCGGTGATCTGGTGACCCACCGCATCTTCACCCCGCACGATTTCCGCGACGAGCTCAACGCGCACCTGGGTTCGGCGTTTTCGCTGGAGCCGATCCTCACCCAGAGCGCCTGGTTCCGCCCGCATAACCGTGATGACGTGATTCCCAACCTCTATATCGTCGGCGCCGGTACCCATCCGGGCGCGGGCGTTCCGGGCGTCGTGGGCTCGGCCAAGGCCACCGCCGGGTTGATGCTGGAGGACTTCATGTTGGGGGAGCAGGCCGGATGAATGACAAGGTCATCGATCATTCGACCCAGGCAATCAACGTCGGCTCCAAGAGCTTCGCGGCGGCGGCAAAGCTGTTCGACGAGCGCACTCGCCAGAGCGCCGTGATGCTCTACGCCTGGTGCCGTCACTGTGATGACGTGATTGATGGGCAGACGCTGGGGCATGGTCAGGTCGAGGGTGATCGATCGACTGGCGAGGCGCGGTTGGCCGAGCTGGTTGACCTGACCGGACGCGCCTATGCCGGCGAGCCGATGAGCGATCCGGCTTTTGCGGCGTTCCAGCAGGTGATTCAGCGGCACCAGATCCCCCGTGAGTACCCGCTGGAGCATCTCGCCGGCTTTCGCATGGACGTGCAGGATTACCAGTACCGGACCCTCGACGACACCTTGCTCTACTGCTACCGGGTTGCCGGCGTGGTGGGGCTGATGATGGCGCGGGTGATGGGCGCCGAAGCGGAGCCGACGCTGGATCGCGCCTGTGACCTGGGCTTGGCCTTTCAGCTGACCAACATCGCCCGCGATATCGTCGAGGATGCGCAGATCGGGCGCGTCTACCTGCCGGCCGAGTGGCTGGCCGAGGTGGGCATCCCTGAAGATCAGGTCGCGCTACCTGAGCATCGTGCGGCATTGGCCACGCTGGCAGCGCGACTGGTGGATCTGGCCGAACCCTACTATCAATCAGCATCTCAGGGTTTGCGGGACCTGCCGTTACGCTCGGCCTGGTCGATCGCCACGGCGCATGGCGTCTATCGGCAGATCGGCGTCGAGGTGAAAGCGCGCGGCGCGGCGGCCTGGGATGCGCGGGTGTCGACCAGCAAAGGGCAGAAGCTGCAGTTCCTGCTGGGTGGCGGGGTGCTGGCGCTGGCCTCGCGGCGGATGCAGGTCAGGCCGCGTCCTGACGGTCTTTGGAGGCGTCCTCGCTAGCGCTAACGCTCGCCTTGCGCAGCGGCCCGTCATGCAGTTCTCGCAGCTGCTGCTTGAGCACCGGCAGCGGCGGCGCGTAGAGGAAGCCGAAGGACACGCAGCGCTCCTTGCCTTCCACCGCATGGTGCATGCGGTGCGCCTGATACAGCCGCTTGAGATAACCGTTGCGCGGCACATAGCGCAGCGGCCAGCGATGATGGACCAGCCCGTCATGGGCGACGAAGTAGAGAAAGCCGTAGGCCGTCATGCCAGCGCCGATCCATTCCAGCGGGTGATAACCGGCCGTGCCGAGGGCGATCAGCAGGATCGGGGGCGATCAGCAGGACCCCCACGCCAGCGAACACCACCGCATAGAGGTCGTTCTTCTCGAACCAGCCGCTGCGTGGCTCGTGGTGCGACTTGTGCCAGCCCCAGCCCCAGCCGTGCATCACGTACTTGTGTGCCCACCAGGCAAAGACTTCCATGCCGGCCAGGGTGGCCAGGAAGACGAGCATATTGGTCAGTGGGCTCATGGCGGCGTTCCGTGTGACGTGCGGTCGATTCTACGCTCCGTCACGGCGGCTCAGGGCTCGCCGCGACGGACTGCGTAATGACTCAGGCCCGCCAGCCGGCCGCAAGTTCACGGGTCAGCTGGCCGGCAGGGATTTCCCGGCAGCCGCTGACGTTCTGCCCGGCCCACAGCGGCGTGCAGTGATCCAGGCCCTGCTTCTCGGTTTGGGCGCGCAGCGCGCCGATGGCGTTGCCGGCCAGCGGGAAGGGGGGCACGCCTTCGGGGAGCGGGCCCAGTTCGCGCATGATGCGGTTGACGATGCCGCGCGCCGGGCGCCCGCTGAACAGGGTGGTCAGCGCGGTATGCGCTGCCTGCGGGCTCTTCAGCGCGGCGCGATGCAACGCATTGGTGCGGCTCTCCGGGCACAGCAGGTAGGCGGTGCCCAGTTGCACACCAGCCGCGCCGAGGGTCTGCGCTGCAGCCACGCCCCCGGCATCGGCGATGCCGCCGGCGGCGACCACCGGCACGTTCAGCGCGGCGACCAGTTGCGGCAGCAGGGCAAAGGTGCCGAGCTGGGTGGTCAGGTCCTCGCTAAGGAAGATGCCACGGTGGCCGCCGGCTTCCAGGCCCTGGGCAATCACCAGGTCGACACCGTGCTGCTGCAGCCAGAGGCCTTCGGCGGCCGTAGTCGCGGTGGAGGCGATCTTCGCCCCGGTGGCGCGGGCGCGTTGCAGCAGATCGGGCGCCGGCAGGCCGAAGTGGAAGCTGACCAGCGCCGGCTTGTGCCGCTCCAGCACCGCGGCCATTGCCGCATCGAACGGCTGGCGGGTGGCGCCGGTGGGAATGCCTGCCGGGTCGATGGCGAACTCGGTGAACATGGGTGCGAGCATCCGGTGCCAGGCGTCGAAGGCCGTCGGGTCGGCGGCTGGCGTCTGGTGGCAGAAGAAGTTGACGTTGTAGGGTCGGTCGGTCAGCGCCTCGATGGCGGTCAGCTCGGCGTCCAGCGCCTCGGCATTGAGCATGCCGGCCGGGATCGAGCCCAGCCCGCCGGCCTCGCAGACCGCCGCGGCCAGCAGGTGATTCTGCGCGCCGGCCATGGGCGCCTGGATGATCGGGTGCTCGATGCCGAAAAGATCGCGCAGGTCCATGAGGTCAGCTCCGTTCAGTCGTCGTGGGTGGGCACTGTAGCCCTAGTCGGTGGCCGGGGAAAACGACGCCGGTCATGCCGGACCTGCGCGGCGCAAGGCGGACGGGTAAACTGCGCGGCTCTCGAGGAGGATCAGATGAACTACCGCCACGCCTTCCATGCCGGCAACCACGCCGATGTGCTCAAACACCTGGTGTTGAGCCGGATCTTCGCCCTGCTGTCGCGCAAGGAGGCGCCCTTCGCCTACCTCGACAGCCATGCCGGCGTCGGCCTCTACGACCTGGCCGGCGACCAGGCCAGCCGCACCGGCGAGTGGCTGCAGGGCATCGCCCGCATCTGGCAGGCCGAGGCGCACCCGGCGCTGCTCGATGACTACCTCGGCGTGATCCGCCAGCTCAACCCGGGCGGGGCGCTGCGCTATTACCCCGGCTCGCCGGAGCTGGCGCGACAACTGACCCGCGAGCAGGATCGTCTGCAGCTCAACGAAAAGCATCCCGAGGACGGCGCGCTGCTCAAGGACAACATGGCCGGCGACCGCCGCGTGGCCGTGCACCGCGGCGAGGGCTGGCATGTGCCGCGGGCCCTGATGCCGACGCAGGAAAAGCGCGTGGTGTTGTTGATCGATCCACCGTTCGAACAGGCCGACGAACTGAGCCGCTGTGTGACGGCGCTGAAGGAAGCGCTCGGCCGTATGCGCCAGACCATCGGCGTGATCTGGTATCCGATCAAGGACGAGCGCCAGCTCAAGCGCTTCTATCAGGACCTGGCGCGCAGCGGGGCGCCCAAGTTGCTGCGTGCCGAACTGTTCGTCCACCCCGCCGACGACGCCAGCCGCCTGAGCGGTTCGGGTCTGGCTATCGTCAACCCGCCGTGGGGGGTGGAGGAAGAGCTGCGTGAGCTGTTGCCGTGGCTGGTCGAGCAGCTGGCGCAGAGCCAGGGCAGCTGGCGGCTGGACTGGCTGATCGAGGAGGCCTGAGTCGCGGAGACCGCCACCGTGTGGACGTCCACACGGTGGATCGATAAAGCGCGATCCACCCTACGCAGACGCCGGGATTCGTAGGGTGGATGTCGCTTTTCACATCCACAGTCACGGGTCCGCAGCCACACCATGCCTCAGAACAACCTGAGCGGCTCTTCCTGCAGCGCCGATATCTGTTCGCGCAGGATCAGCACCTGGTCGCCCCAGTAACGCTCGCTGCCGAACCAGGGAAAGCTCATCGGAAAGGCCGGATCGTCCCAGCGGCGGGCGAGCCAGGCGCTGTAGTGCATCAGCCGCAGCGCGCGCAACGCCTCGATCAGCGGCAGCTCGCGCGGGGCGAAATCATGAAATTCGTTGTAGCCGTCGACCAGTTCGGCCAGCTGACCAAGACGTTCATGGCGCTCGCCGGCGAGCATCATCCACAGGTCCTGCACCGATGGGCCCATGCGGCAATCATCGAGATCGACCAGATGAAAGGCATCGTCGCGGGCGAGGATGTTGCCCGGGTGGCAATCGCCATGCAGGCGGATCGGGGTGAAGTCTGTGTTGGCGAAGACGTCTTCGACCCGCTTGAGCAGATCGCGTGCCACCGACTCGTAGGCCGGCAGCAGGCTTTTGGGCACGAAGCCGCCTTCCAGCAAGCTATTCAGCGAATCGTGGCCGAAATTCTGTACGTCCAGGGTTTCGCGATGCTCGAACGGCCGGTTTGCACCTATCGCATGCATCCGCCCCAGCAGCTGGCCGAGACGATAGAGCTGGTCGAGATTGCCCGGCTCCGGCGCGCGACCACCGCGGCGTGGAAAGAGCGCGAAGCGGAAGCCCGCGTGCTCGAATAGCGTCGTGCCGTTGCGTTCCAGCGGCGCCACCACCGGCACCTCGTGCTCGACCAGTTCCAGGCTGAACTGGTGCTCCTCGAGAATCGCCTCGTTGCTCCAGCGACCGGGCCGGTAGAACTTGGCGATCAGTGGTGTCTCGTCTTCGATGCCCACCTGATAGACGCGGTTCTCGTAGCTGTTGAGCGCCAGCACGCGGGCATCGCTGAGATAACCGATGCTTTCCACAGCGTCGAGGACCAGGTCCGGCGTGAGTGTATCGAAGGGATGAGACATGACCGGCTCCGCAGAATAGACCGATCAGTGTATTGCACCGGGGCTTTTAAACAACCGCGCGTCCGCCGCTATCAGTCGCCTGGCTTGGGCGTGCGTGCCAGGCAGTAGACGTCCACTCGCACCGCACCCGCACGCTTGAGCAGTCGCGCCAGCGCCTCGGCGGTCGCACCGGTGGTCAGCACGTCGTCGATCAGCGCCAGATGGCGGCCCTTGATGTCGTTGCCCGGCGCCAGGCAAAACGCCTGGCGCAGATTTCGCCGTCGCGTGGCGGCGTCCAGTTGCTGCTGCGGGGGCGTATCGACGACGCGTTCCAGCAGATGCTCGTCGACCGGCAGTTTCAGCGCGCCGCCCAGCCACTGGGCCAGCATCTGCGCCTGATTGAAGCCGCGTTGGCGCAGGCGTCGGCGTGCCAGCGGCACGGGTACAAGAAGGTCCGGCTGCGGCAGCCCGTCGGTGAATGCATGTTGCAGATGCAGCGCCAGGCGCTCGCCAAGCAGGCGGCCGAATGGCCAGCGCGCCTGGTGCTTGAAGCGGGTGATCAGCGCATCCACGGGAAAGGCGAAGCGCCAGGGCACCTCGACGTGGTCATAGCTTGGCGGCCTTTTCTGGCATTCGCCGCAGACCAGCCCGCGTGTCGGCAGTGGCACGGCACAGGTTGCACACCGGCCATCGAGCCAGGGCAGTTCGGCTTCGCAAGGGCCGCACAGTGGGTGACCGTCGCAAGGTTCATCGCACAGCAGGCAGTGCTGTATATTAATTGACCAGTTGTAAACCATGATTCCTTTCCTGGTTGACAGCGTATCGAGCTTGGCTAAACATTCCGCATCCGTGCCAGGCCGCCGAGCCGCTATTAATTACAAGGAATGCCCATGAGCGCCACCTCCGCCTCTATTATTACGCGTCACGATTGGACCCTCGCCGAGGTCAAGGCGCTCTTCGAGCAACCCTTCAACGATCTGCTGTTCCAGGCGCAGACCGTGCACCGCCAGCACTTCGATGCCAACCGCGTGCAGGTTTCCACGCTGCTCTCGATCAAGACCGGCGCCTGCCCGGAAGACTGCAAGTACTGCCCGCAATCCGGCCACTACAACACCGGCCTGGACAAGGAAAAGCTGATGGAGGTGCAGAAGGTGCTGGAGGCGGCGGCCGAAGCCAAGGCCATCGGCTCGACGCGCTTCTGCATGGGTGCCGCCTGGAAGCACCCGTCGGCCAAGGACATGCCCTACGTGCTGAAGATGGTCGAAGGGGTCAAGGCGATGGGCCTGGAAACCTGCATGACCCTCGGCAAGCTCGATCAGGAGCAGACCAAGGCGCTGGCGGCGGCGGGGCTGGACTACTACAACCACAACCTCGACACCTCGCCGGAGTACTACGGCAACATCATCACCACCCGCACCTACGGTGAGCGTCTGGAGACGCTGAGCTACGTGCGCGAGGCGGGGATGAAGATCTGCTCCGGCGGCATTCTCGGCATGGGCGAGTCGCTGGACGATCGCGCCGGCCTGCTGATCCAGCTGGCCAACCTCCCGGAGCACCCGGAATCTGTGCCGATCAACATGCTGGTCAAGGTCAAGGGCACGCCGCTGGCCGAAGAGCAGGACGTCGATCCGTTCGACTTCATCCGCATGCTAGCCGTGGCGCGGATCATGATGCCGAAATCCCATGTGCGGCTGTCCGCCGGTCGTGAGGCGATGAACGAGCAGATGCAGGCCCTGGCCTTCTTCGCTGGTGCCAACTCGATCTTCTACGGCGAGAAGCTGCTGACCACCGCCAATCCGCAGGCGGACAAGGACATGCAGCTGTTCGCGCGTCTGGGCATCAAGCCGGAAGAGCGCCACGAGCATGCCGACGAAGTACACCAGGCGGCCATCGAGCAGGCGCTGATCGAGCAGCGCGACAGCAAGCTGTTCTACAACGCCGCGGTCTGATGATCGGGTCCGGTGGATGAGTGCGGCATCGGTTGCACGCATCCGCCGCTGGCCAGGCCAACCCATTTGCAGGCTGGATGACCCGCGCGTGGTCATCCATCTCCTCTCGGTGCACCCATGAGCTTCGATATCTCCGCCCGTCTCGCCGAGCGCCGCGCGGCCCATCTCTATCGTCAACGGCCGCTGCTGGAAGCGCCGCAGCAGCCGGAGGTGATGGTCGATGGCGACCGCCTGCTGGCGTTCTGTTCCAACGACTATCTGGGCCTCGCCAATCATCCCGAGGTGATTGACGCCATGCAGCAGGGCGCTGCGAAGTGGGGTGTGGGCGGCGGCGCCTCGCATCTGGTGATCGGCCACAGCACGCCGCATCACCAGCTCGAGGAAGCCCTTGCCGAATTCACCGGCCGACCACGGGCGCTGCTGTTTTCCACCGGTTATATGGCGAATCTGGCTGCGGTGACGGCGCTGGTCGGGCAGGGCGATACGGTGCTGCAGGATCGCCTCAATCACGCCTCCCTGCTCGACGCCGGTTTGCTCTCCGGCGCGCGCTTCTCGCGCTACCTGCACAACGATGCCGAAAGCCTCGCCAAGCGCCTGGAGAAAGCCAGCGGCAATACTCTGGTGGTGACCGATGGCGTATTCAGCATGGACGGCGATCTCGCAGAACTGCCGGCGATTTGTGCCACGGCGAAGCAGCGTGGCGCCTGGGTGATGGTCGACGATGCCCATGGCTTCGGTCCGCTGGGCGCGACGGGCGCCGGCATCGTCGAGCATTTCGGTCTGGGCATGGATGATGTTCCGGTACTGGTCGGCACGCTGGGCAAGGCGTTTGGCACCGCAGGCGCCTTTGTCGCCGGTAGCGAGGAGCTGATCGAAACGCTGATCCAGTTCGCGCGACCGTACATCTACACCACCAGCCAGCCGCCTGCGGTGGCCTGTGCCACACTGAAAAGCCTGGAGCTTTTACGTAGCGAGGGCTGGCGCCGCGATCAGCTGAACCGGCTGGTGGCGCGTTTCCGCGAAGGCGCGGTGCAGATCGGCCTGACACTGATGGCCAGCCCGACACCGATCCAGCCGGTGCTGGTCGGCAGCAGCGAACGGGCGTTGAGGCTGTCGGCATTGCTGCGTGAGCGCGGCATCCTGGTCGGCGCGATTCGCCCACCAACCGTTCCGGCCGGCAGCGCACGGCTGCGGATCACCTTCACGGCGAGCCACAGTGAGGGACAGCTGGACCGCCTGCTGGAAGCGCTGGCCGAGTGCTGGGCCCTGTTGCCCAAGGAGAACGAGGATGCGTGATCGACTGATTCTTCTGCCGGGCTGGGCGTTCAGCTCGGCCGCCCTTGAACCCCTGGCCGAGCTATTGCGCGACCGCGAGCCACGGCTGCAGGTCGACATTGCCCCGCTGCCGACGCTGGATCGCCCCGAGGCCTGGCTCGATGAGCTGGATGCGCGGCTGCCCGTCGACAGCTGGCTCGCCGGTTGGTCGCTGGGCGGCATGCTGGCGACGCAATTGGCCGCGCGGCGTGGCGACAACTGTCCGGGGCTGATCACCCTCTGCAGCAATCCCTGCTTCCGCAGCCGTGACGACTGGCCGACGGCGATGCCTGCCGAAGCGTTCGATGCCTTCGAGGAGGCCTTCCGACTCGGGCCGGATGACACGCTCAAGCGCTTCAGCCTGCTGTGTAGCCGCAGTGCCTACGATCCGCGGACGCTGGCGCGGCAACTGCAGGTTAGCCTGCTCGAGCAGCCTTCGTCAGTGGCTGCCGCCGGGCTGCGTCTGCTCGCCGAGCTGGACGGCCGCGAGGCGCTGCAAGGTTATGTGGGGCCACAGCTGCATCTGTTCGCCGATGGTGATGCGCTGGTGCCGGCGTCAGCGGCAGATGCGCTGCTGGCCTGTCTGCCGGATGTGGAAGTCGATGTGCTGGCCAATGCCAGCCACGGCCTGCCGCTGGAGCGTGCCGACGACGTGGCGACGGCAATGCTGGCGTTTATGGGTGATGGCGAGGATGACTGAAGCATCGCTCAGCGAGCGTCCGCCGGCGCGGTTGCCTGATAAGCGCCAGGTCGCGGCATCGTTTTCCCGTGCTGCGGGCAGTTACGACAGCGTCGCCGCGCTGCAGCGACAGGTTGGCAATCAATTGCTGGCCCGACTGCCCTCCACTCGGCAACCTGGCCGCTGGCTCGATCTTGGCAGCGGCACCGGCTACTTCTCCCGCGTCCTGGCTGCGGCCTTTCCGGAGGCCGATGGCCTGGCACTGGATATCGCCGAGGGCATGCTGCGCCATGCACGGCCGCAGGGCGGCGCACGGCATTTCGTCACCGGTGACGCCGAGCGGCTGCCGCTGCGTGATGGCACTGTCGACCTGATCTATTCGAGCCTGGCACTGCAGTGGTGCGAGGATTTCGCCAGCGTGCTGAGCGAAGTGCGGCGGGTGCTGCGTCCGGGCGGCATCTTTGCCTTCACCAGTCTGTGCAGCGGTACCCTGCAGGAGCTGCGGGACAGCTGGCAGGCGGTGGACGGCTTCGCTCACGTCAACCGCTTCCGCTCGCGGGAGGCCTACCAGACGCTGTGTAGGGGCTGCGGTCTGGGATTGGCGAGTCTCGAAGTGCGCCCGGAAGTGCTGCATTTCCCCGATCTGCGCCAGCTGACCCATGAGCTCAAGGCGCTGGGTGCGCACAACCTGAACCCGGGTCGCCCGGATGGACTGACCGGGCGTGCACGCATCCGCGCGCTGGTCGAGGCCTACGAAGGATTCCGCCGTCCCGAGGGGCTTCCGGCGACCTATCAGGTGATCTACGGCATTCTGCACAAGGAGCCATGATGCATCGCGCTTTCTTCATTGCCGGCACCGATACCGATGTTGGCAAGACCACTATCGCCGCGGGCCTGCTGCATGCAGCGCGCCTGGCGGGGTTGTCCACCGCGGCGGTGAAGCCGGTCGCCTCAGGCTGCGAGCGGACCGAGCAGGGTTTACGTAACAGCGATGCGCTGGCCCTGCTGGCCGAGTGCAGCCTTGCGCTGGACTATGCGACGGTCAATCCGTTCGCGTTCGAGCCGGCCATTGCCCCGCACATAGCCGCCCGCGAAGCGGGTGTCGAACTGACCGTCGCTCGTCTGATCGAGGCCGTGCAACCGGTAATGGCCCGGCAGGCCGGCGTCACTCTGGTCGAGGGCGCGGGAGGCTGGCGAGTCCCGCTGAATGCGCGTGAGTATCTGTCGGCATTGCCCGCGGCGCTGGGTTTACCGGTCATTCTCGTAGTAGGGGTGCGCTTGGGTTGTATCAACCATGCGTTGCTCAGTGCCGAAGCGATCGCCCGCGACGGGCTGGCGCTGGCTGGCTGGGTGGCGAATATCATCGACCCTGCCACGTCGCGGCTGGATGACAACCTCGCCACGCTCGCTGAGCTGCTACCGGCACCCTGCCTTGGCCAGGTGCCTCGCCTCACTGCGCCAACGGCGCGTCAGGTCGCGCGCTACCTGACGTTGCCCGCGTTGCAGCCGGTGTGAGCGGACGCGCATTGCGGCGACTCGCGCCTTGCGGTACGTGTCGGCATCTGCTTGAATGCTGGCAACCTGATAGCGCGTGGAGTCACCATGCAAATCACCAATAATCTTCTGGGCGCGGGCCTCAGTGCCTACCAGGGCGGTCAGCAGCGCGTCGAGCAGGCCGCTTCGTCCATTGCCTCCGCCAACGCGCCAGTGCTGGGCAACTCCCAGGCGGTCACCGAAATCACCGAGCAGCTAATCCAGTTGAAGGTCGGTGAACACAGTGCCAAGGCAGGTGCCCGTATGATCCAGAGCGCTGACGAAGTCCTCGGCACGCTGATCGATACCCAGGCCTGATCGCGTACTCCGGCGCTCATCGATTCTCCTTGCTGATTCGAGTCGTCATTCATGCGCTCGGCCAGCTTCGCTTTCTCCTTCCTGCATCTTCGTATCCGCCAGTCAGCTCGGCAGGCGCCGGGCTTGCTGCGTCTTTGCAACATCAGATTTCCTGTTCCCGAATTCGCCAGGCGTGGCCTTCGCTCGACCTGAATTTGGCTGATTCAGCCGATAAGTGGTGCCCTGTTCCGCGCTTGACATCGCTCAGGTCGAAACGTATGTTTCAAACGCCTGTTTGACCCTTCGGGCTGGTAGTCCGACGGTCGAAATCGAATTCAGATGGCTGGGTCGCCCGGTCAGCTTGTTACAAGAACTCACCGCTGAGGTTTACGCTATGCCCGACTACAAGGCCCCCTTGCGCGATATCCGTTTCGTACGTGACGAGCTGCTCGGCTACGAAGCGCACTATCAGAGCCTTCCGGGATGTGAAGACGCCACCCCGGACATGGTCAACGCGATTCTCGATGAGGGCGCGAAGTTCTGTGAGCAGGTACTCGCTCCGCTGAATCGCGTCGGCGACATCGAAGGCTGCACCTGGAGCGAGTCGGGCGTGAAGACACCGACCGGTTTCAAGGAAGCTTACGAACAGTACGTGGCAGGCGGCTGGCCGAGCCTGGCCCATGACGTCGACCACGGCGGTCAGGGTCTGCCCGAGTCCCTCGGTCTGGCGATCAGCGAAATGATCGGTCAGGCCAACTGGTCCTGGGGCATGTACCCCGGCCTGTCTCATGGCTGCATGAACACCATCGCTACCCACGGTACCGACGATCAGAAGCACACCTATCTGAGCAAGCTTGTGTCCGGCCAGTGGACCGGCACCATGTGCCTGACCGAGCCGCACTGCGGTACCGATCTGGGCATGTTGCGCACCAAGGCGGAGCCCCAGGCCGACGGCAGCTACAAGCTGAACGGTACCAAGATTTTCATCTCCTCCGGTGAACACGACATGGCCGAGAACATCGTCCATATCGTTCTGGCTCGCCTGCCCGATGCTCCGGCTGGCACCAAGGGCATCTCCCTGTTCATCGTGCCCAAGTTCCTGCCCAACGCCGAAGGCGAGAAGGGCGAGCGCAACGGTGTGAACTGCGGATCGCTTGAACACAAGATGGGCATCCACGGCAACGCGACCTGCGTCATGAACTTCGACGGCGCCACCGGTTTTCTGATCGGTCCGCCGAACAAGGGCCTGAACGCGATGTTCACCTTTATGAACACCGCACGTCTGGGTACCGCGCTGCAGGGTCTGGCACATGCCGAGATCGGTTTCCAGGGCGGCATCAAGTACGCTCGTGAGCGCCTGCAGATGCGCGCGCTGAGCGGCCCCAAGGCGCCGGAAAAGCCAGCCGACCCGATCATCGTGCATCCGGACGTGCGTCGCATGCTGTTGACCATGAAGGCGTTCGCCGAGGGCAACCGCGCGATGGTCTACTTCACCGCCAAGCAGGTCGACATCGTCAAGAACAGCCAGGATGAAGAGCAGAAGAAGCAGGCCGACACGCTGCTGGCCTTCCTCACGCCGATCGCCAAGGCGTTCATGACCGAAGTGGGCTTCGAAGCTGCCAACCACGGCGTGCAGATCTACGGTGGTCACGGCTTCATCGCCGAGTGGGGCATGGAGCAGAACGTGCGTGACGCGCGTATCTCCATGCTGTACGAGGGCACCACCGGTATCCAGGCGCTGGATCTGTTGGGCCGCAAGGTGCTGATGACCCAGGGCGAGGCGCTGAAGTCCTTCACCAAGATCGTGCACAAGTTCTGCCAGAACCAGGAAGGCAACGAAGCCATCAAGGAGTTCGTTACCCCCCTGAATCAGCTGAACAAGGAGTGGGGCGAGCTGACCATGAAGATCGGCATGGCGGCCATGAAGGATCGTGAAATGGTCGGTGCGGCGTCGGTCGACTACTGCATGTATTCCGGCTACGCCTGTCTCGCCTATTTCTGGGCTGACATGGCTCGGGTTGCTGCCGAGAAACTGGCTGAGGGCACCTCCGAGGAGGCGTTCTACAAGGCCAAGCTGCAGACCGCGCGATTCTACTTCCAGCGCATCCTGCCGCGTACCCGCATGCATGTCGACGCCATGCTGTCCGGTGCCGACAACCTGATGCAGATGGCTGAGGAAGACTTCGCTCTCGGTTACTGACGGGTTGAGGTTGTAAAGAAAAGCCGCTGCTTTGCAGCGGCTTTTTTGTGGTGCGCCAGGCATGGCGCGTAGCGCCGTGACTGGCGCTGTCGGGTTCACTGTGGTGGTGAGCCTGGCGACTTGGAGGTGAAAGTCCTCTACACACCCGGCAAGGGGAAGTGTTAGCTGAAGGCAAGGGTGTCGCGGGCGACTGCGAATCTGAAGGAAGCCCGAGGCAAAATGCTGGCCTGACGAACAGGAAGCGGATGAGGCGGCGCAGCGGGGTGAGGTGGCCATAATCGCCAAAGCCCGATACTTGCACGGAACGCTGCGACGTAGATCCGACAGGCATAAGCAGGAAGGTCGCGCGAATTACCCTGGGAGATCTGTACGCTTGCCATTGTGCTACCGATTGTCGAGAGGCGACGGGATGGGCGTGCAGAAGTCAGCCGAGGCCGTAGTAAGTGGCGGTCAACCACGCCATCAAGGGCCGAACAGGTCATGCCGCCAGTAGGCGTCAGCGTCTCGTCGATAACCGAAATGCAGAAATTTCTCCAAGAGAAGACTGTCACCCCGAGTCCCGGCCAGAGGCCGAGGATGACGCCTGACAGCGCAGAGGTATCGGCGGCGTCGGTGACGTGGATGAACGCGGAGCCGGACACGCTGATGGAGCGGGTGCTTGCACCGGCGAATCTCAAGCGTGCGTATCAGCGCGTGGTCAGCAACAAGGGGGCGCCGGGTGCCGATGGCATGACGGTCGCCGACTTGGCAGGCTACGTGAAACAGTATTGGCCCATCCTGAAGGTCAGGCTGCTGGCAGGTGAATACCATCCCCAGGCAGTGCGGGCGGTCGAAATTCCCAAACCGCAGGGCGGTATGCGGCAACTGGGCATTCCCAGTGTCGTGGATCGCCTGATCCAGCAAGCCCTGCTGCAACAGCTCACGCCGATCTTCGATCCGCTGTTCTCGGACTATAGCTACGGCTTCCGTCCGGGCAGAAGCGCTCACCAGGCTGTCGAGATGGCCCGCACCCATGTGGCGGCGGGTCATAGGTGTTGCGTGGAACTCGATCTGGAGAAGTTCTTTGATCGGGTCAACCACGACATCCTGATGTTCTGTGTTGAGCGCCATGTCGAAGACAAACAGGTGCTCAGACTCATCCGCCGTTACCTCGAAGCGGGCGTCATGTCGGACGGGGTTGTCAGCCATCGGCAGGAGGGGGCGCCGCAAGGCGGCCCGCTTTCGCCGCTGCTGTCGAACATCCTGCTCGATGAACTCGACCGTGAGTTGGAGCGGCGAGGCCATCGCTTCGTGCGCTATGCCGATGACGCGAACATTTATGTCCGTAGTCCGCGTGCTGGCGAACGAGTGCTGGCCAGTGTCGAGCGGTTCCTGAATCACCGTCTGAAACTGAGACTGAATCGGGACAAGAGTCGCGTGGCTGGGTCGTGGAAATGCGACTACCTGGGGTATGGGATGAGTTGGCACTCGCTGCCTAGACTGCGAGTGGCAACCATGAGCCTGCGCCGTGTGCGCGACCGTCTCAGGGAACTGCTGCGAGGGGTGCGGGGCCACAAGATGGCGAATGTCATCGAGCGGGTAAACCCGGTGCTGCGAGGCTGGGCAGGCTACTTCAAGCTCAGCCAGAGCAAGCGTCCACTGGAAGAGCTGGATGGCTGGGTCAGGCACAAACTTCGCTGTGTCATCTGGCGGCAATGGAAGCAGCCCTCTACGAGGGCGCGCAACCTGATGCGCCTGGGATTGAGCGAGGAGCGTGCCTGCAAGTCGGCCTTCAATGGCCGAGGCCCGTGGTGGAACTCAGGAGCGCCGCATATGAATCAGGCGCTGCCGAAGAAGCTATGGGACAGACTTGGACTGGTCTCGATACTGGATACGATCAATCGGCTTAACCGCATGGCCTGAACCGCCGTGTACGGAACCGTACGCACGGTGGTGTGGGAGGACGGCGGCCGTGAGGCCGCCTCCTACCCGATCCCGATCCAGACGTTGTACTGCTTTTGCCGCATCTTCGCCGGTATTTCGGCTGCACAACTGGGAGCAAGAAGGCAAAATGCTAGCTTTTCTCGGCAGCATGCCGGAGTTGCCGTGTCGCGTACCGTCCCGCCTCGCTTCAGCCATTTTCTCGCGCCATTGGCCCTGTTGCTCGGCGGAGAGGTCATCGCGCGTCAGGTTTCGCTGAACGAGTTCTTCACGTCGCTCTATAACGTCCTGCCGACCGTACTGCTGTTGCTCGGCGGTGCGCTTTGCATGATGTACGGCCGCATCCGCGAGCTGTTTCTGCTGCTCTGCGTCTATCTTGCCTATTTCCTCCTCGATATCCACGCCGATCACTACCGGGCGCATGGCACTCTGCTGGACGATGCTGCACTGACCTTTCATCTCTGCAGCTTGCTACTGCCGCTGCTTTACGGCCTGTATGGCGTGTGGCGAGAGCGCAGTCACCTGGCGCAGGACGGCCTGGCCCGTGCCGCCGTGCTGTTTGCCGTCGGCGTCGTCGCCGTGGCGCTGGCAAAGCGGTTTCCGGAAGCGTTACATGCCTGGCTGGTGGTGATTCGCTGGCCCGCGCTCAAGGCCGACTGGCTACCGCTCATCCAGCTGGCGTATCCGGTGTTCCTCGTGGCGCTGGTATTGCTGATCGTCCAGTACCTTCGCCAGCCGCGACCTTCCCATGCGGCGCAGATCATCGCGCTGCTCGGCATTCTGCTGATGCTGCCGCAGACGTTCAGCCGCTATGCCGCCCTCAACATTCTGAGCAGCCATGTGCTGCTGATGCTGGTGACGGCAATCGCTCATGAGGCTTATCTCATGGCCTTTCGTGACGAGCTGACCGGCCTGCCTGGGCGTCGCGCTCTGAATGAGCGACTGCAGCGCCTGGGGCGGCAGTATGTGCTGGCGATGGCTGATGTGGACCACTTCAAGCGCTTCAACGATACCTATGGTCACGACGTCGGTGATCAGGTGCTGAAGATGGTTGCCAGCCGGCTGCGCAAGATCGGCGGCGGTGGGCGCGCCTATCGTTATGGCGGTGAGGAATTCACTCTGGTATTTCCTGGGCACAGTATCGAGGAGTGCCTGCCGCACCTCGAGGCGGTACGCCAGTCGGTGGAGGCTTATGCCCTGCAGCTGCGTGACGCAGACAATCGGCCGAAGGATGATCGGCGCGGCCGTATGGCCCGGGGAGCGGCGTCGGCGAACCAGGTCTCGGTGACCATCAGCATCGGAGTGGCGGAGCGACAAGGCGAGCAGCGCAGTCCGGAAGAGGTGATCAAGGCCGCCGACCAAGCGCTGTACAGTGCAAAAAAAGCAGGAAGAAACTGTTTGCGAGCGCATGGCAGTGGCCGCGGCGCGGTGCGCATGGCCGAGCATTCGCGTTAGGGTTGCATCGGTATTGATAGTGACTGGTCAAAACTATCTGGTCATAAAAAGACGCTTAATCCTGTCCTGGTTATTCGGTTAGACTCGCTGGAAACGGCCCATAGTGGCCGCAACCCAGTGTCTTGCGAGGAACCTTGCCATGGCTGACTACCAAGCGCCGCTGCGCGACATGCGTTTTGTCCTGAATGAAGTCTTCGACGCGCCGAAACTCTGGCAGTCGCTGCCAGCGCTGGCCGAGGTGGTCGATGCCGAGACGGCCGATGCAATTCTCGAGGAAGCTGGCAAGATCACCGCCAACAGCATCGCGCCGCTCAACCGCAGCGGTGACGAAGAAGGCTGCCGCTGGGACGCCGGGGCGGTTTCTACGCCCGCCGGCTACCGCGAGGCTTATCAGCTATACGCCGAAGGCGGCTGGGTCGGTGTCGGTGGCGATCCGGCGTTCGGCGGGATGGGTATGCCCAAGGTCATCTCGGCTCAGGTTGAGGAGATGATGAACTCCGCCAGCCTGGCCTTCGGCCTCTATCCGATGCTGACGTCCGGCGCCTGCCTGTCGATCTACGCCCACGCCAGCGAGGAGCTCAAGCAGAAGTACCTGCCGAACATGTATGCCGGTGTCTGGTCCGGCTCAATGTGCTTGACCGAGCCGCATGCGGGCACCGATCTGGGCATCATCCGCACCAAGGCCGAGCCTCAGGCCGATGGTTCCTACAAGGTCAGCGGTACCAAAATCTTCATCACTGGCGGTGAGCACGACCTGACCGAGAACATCATCCACCTGGTGCTGGCCAAGCTGCCGGATGCGCCAGCTGGCTCCCGCGGCATCTCGTTGTTCCTGGTGCCGAAGGTGATGGTCAACGAGGACGGCACCCTGGGTGAGCGCAACTCGCTGTCCTGCGGTTCCATCGAGCACAAGATGGGTATCCAGGCCTCGGCGACCTGCGTGATGAACTTCGACGGTGCCACCGGCTGGATGGTCGGCGAGCCGAACAAGGGCCTCGCAGCGATGTTCACCATGATGAACTACGAGCGTCTGGGCGTCGGTATTCAGGGCCTGTCGACTGGCGAGCGCTCCTATCAGAGCGCCATCGAGTATGCCCGCGAGCGTATCCAGAGCCGCGCACCGACCGGACCGATTGCGCAGGACAAGGCAGCCGATCCGATCATCGTGCATCCGGATGTGCGCCGCATGCTGCTGACCATGAAGGCGTTGAACGAGGGTGGTCGCGCGTTCTCCAGTTATGTCGCGCTGCAGCTCGATATCGCCAAGTTCAGTGACGACGACGAGGCGCGACTGCGAGCCGAGGCGCAGGTGGCGCTGCTGACACCGGTGGCCAAGGCTTTCCTCACTGACATGGGGCTGGAAACCACGGTACATGGCCAGCAGATTTTCGGCGGCCATGGCTTCATCCGCGAGTGGGGCCAGGAGCAGCTGGTGCGTGACTGCCGCATTACTCAGATCTACGAGGGCACCAACGGCATTCAAGCGCTGGACCTGGTTGGGCGCAAGATCGTCGGCAGTGGTGGCACCATGTATCAGGCCTTCGTCGATGAAATTCGCGCATTCATCGCTGATGCCGGTCCGGAGCTGGCGGAGTTCGCCGAGCCCCTCAAGGCTGCCATGGACAATCTGGATGAGCTGACCGCCTGGGTTATCGATCAGGCCAAGGTGAATCCGAACGAAATCGGCGCCGCCTCGGTGGAGTACCTGCACGTGTTCGGCTACACCGCTTATGCGTACATGTGGGCACGCATGGCGGCGACGGCATTCGCCAAACAGGATGAAGGCGACTTCTACCAGAGCAAGCTGGGAACCGCGCGTTTCTACTTTGCTCGCCTGTTGCCGCGAATTCATTCGCTGAGCGCTTCGGTCAAGGCCGGAAGCGAGTCGCTGTACCTGCTCGACGCTGCTCAATTCTGAGAAGCCGCGGCTTAATCTAAAGGCAATATGAAATTATTTGGCCATGACGCGGAACGATTAAGCCGCCCTTCAGGTCATAAAAACCGCACCATGTAAGCCTGGACTTACAGCACTGCATCAAGGATGACGCGATGTAGGAAAAGGCTTACAAGGCGTGATGCACAATGGCTACTACAGGCTCACAAGGTCTGACGGTAATCTACTGCTTAAGGACGTGGCGCATGGAAAGCGCAAATCAATAAAACGGACCACACAGGGAGCGGCGCCAGGATGGCGCGCGATCATGGATGTCAGGATTCAGTCTGCAGAGCCCCGCTTCGGCGGGGTTTTTCTTTTCTGCTTAGTTCTTATGCCAGCAGTCAGTCATTCAGGCGGCCTTGCGACCGCTTAGGCTTAGCCCGACTGTTCCGGCATCAATTCGGCAGGCACACACCGGTCCCACCAAGCCCGCAATATCCCCCAGGATTCTTTGCCAGATACTGCTGGTGATAGGCCTCTGCGTAGTAGAACGGCGGTGCATCGTCTACCTCGGTGGTGATGGCCGGAAAGCCCGCTGCGCTTAGTTGTCGCTGGAAACGTTCACGGCTTGCCTCTGCCTCGCGGCGCTGCTGTGCATCCATGCAGTAGATCGCCGAACGGTACTGGCTGCCGACATCGTTACCCTGCCGCATCCCCTGGGTCGGGTTGTGTGCCTCCCAGAAAACGCGTAGCAGCGTGCCGTAGTCGATCTGCTGAGGATCGAAGACCACCAGTACCGCCTCCGTATGCCCGGTAAGCCCGGAACAGACTTCATCGTACGTCGGGTTCGGGGTCAGGCCTCCGGCATAGCCGACAGCCGTTGTCCACACTCCCGGCTGCTCCCAGAACCGGCGTTCCGCTCCCCAGAAGCAGCCCATGCCAAACACCGCCTGGCAAAGGCCTGCTGGAAAGGGTGGCTGCAGCGGGTTGCCATTGACGTAGTGGGCGGGGGGGACCGGTACGGGTGTCGAGCGGCCGGGCAAGGCCTGCTCGGCGGTGGGCAGTGCCTGTTTGTTGATCAGAATCTGCGAGCGTAGCGACATGCGAGCCTCGAGCGGGGAAGGTGGCTGACAAGCTAGGCTACAAAAGCCCGGGAGCCAGTGAAAGCGCCACGGCTACCACGCGTCGCAGAGTTCTGCGCAAACGGCTGGCACTCAGCACCATTGGGGGTAGCGGCGCAGAGCCTCGGTCAGGATGTTGCCGGGGATCGGCTTGTCGAACAGGTAGCCCTGACCGATATCACAGCGATGACGACGCAGGAATTTCAGCTGCTCCGGTGTTTCGATTCCTTCAGCGACGACCTTCAGGTGCAGCTTGCGGGCCATGGCGATCACTGCCGAGGTGATCTCCACGTCGTCCTGGTTGCCCGGGATGTCCTTGATAAAGCTGCGATCGATCTTGATCACGTCGATGGGGAATTTCTTCAGGTAGCTCAGCGAGGAATACCCCGTGCCGAAGTCGTCCATGGCCAGCGTCAGGCCGAGCGCCTTGAGGCCGATCAGCTGCTGTCGGGTTTCCTCGGTTGCTTCGAGCAGGAGGCTTTCTGTCAGCTCCAGCTCCAGCTGCGCGGCGGGAAGTTGCTCTTCGAGCAGAATTGCGGCGATCGTGCCAAGCAGATCCGGATCCGAGAACTGCTTGGGTGAAAGGTTGATTGCGATCTGGGGCGTGCCAAGGCCTAGCGCTGACAGGGTGACGCCCATCCGGCACGCCTCCCGCGCGACCCACTTGCCGATCGGGATGATCAGCCCGGTTTCTTCCGCGACGCTGATGAACTGATCCGGGCGGATCATGCCCTTTTCCGGATGGTTCCAGCGCAGCAGCGCTTCCAGCCCCTGCAGCCGGCCGGTATGCAGGCATAGCTTGGGCTGGTAGAACACTTCCAACTCGTTCTGCAGCAGCGCACGGCGCAGGTTGTTCTCGACGAACAGCTTGTAGTTGGCTTCGGCATGCAGGGCTTCGGTGAATATCTGCACCTGGTTCTTGCCGTTCGCCTTGGCCTTGTGCAGCGCTTGCCCGGCATGCTTCATCAGCGTTTCCGGGTCACGCCCGTGCTGGGGCGAGCACGCCAGCCCCAGGGACCCGCTGACGCTGATCAGCTGCTTGTCGACGAATAGCGGCTTATCGAGGATGCGCAGCACCTGGTCTGCCAGGCGGACGCCTTCGTCCAGTCCCTTGTCATCGAACAGCAGGGCGAACTCGTTGCTGGCAAAGCGTGCCAGTACGGCCTGCTGGCTGAGTCCGTTGCGCAGTCGCCGGGCAAGGCTGGTGAGCAGCTTGTCGCCGGTCTGGTGGCCGAGGCTGTCGTTGATGCGCTTGAAGTTGTCGATGTCCACCAGCAACAGGCAGAGCCTGGGCTCGGCCCCGGCGGCAAAGCGCTCCTCGATGCTGCGAATGAAGTACGGGCGATTGCCCAGGTTGGTCAGGTTGTCGGTGTAGGCCAGGCGCTCGATATGCTGATGCGCCAGTTTGCTGCGGGTGATGTCCTCGTAGATGCCGATGTAGTGGGTCAGCGCGCCTTCTTCATTGAAGACCTTGGAGATGGAAAGCTGACCCCAGTACGGCTCGAGGTTCTTGCGTCGGGAGCGGAACTCGCCCTGCCAGCTGTTGCTGTGGGCAAGTACCGAAGAGGTGTCGAACAGCAGCTCGCCGAGGTTTTCCAGAGCCTTCAGATCGGCCAGACGCTGACCGCGTACCTCGGCTGAGGAAAACTGGCTGATGACGGTGAATGCCGGATTCACATATTCCACCCGGCCTTCTCGGTCGACCAGGATGAAGGCGCTGGCGCTCTGTTCCACGGCGCGCTGGAACAGGCCGAGCATATGGGTTGCGCTGAGCCGCTGCTGATTGGCCAGCACCTGCGCATACTGATCGGCCAGCTCGCCGGCGAAGGCGATCTCGTCGGCCTGCCATGCGCGCGGTTTGCCTGTGTGTTGCAGGCTGAGAACGCCGATTACCTCCCCACCGACTCGAATGCTGGCGTCCAGGATCGAGCGAACGCCCTGCGGGCGATAGATAAGCTGGTCAAGTTCGCAGGTGCGGTGATCCTGGGACACGTCCTGCGCATCGACGGCGCGACCGCTCTGCAGCGCCTGCAAGTAGCGGGGAAACGGTGCGAGTTCCAGGGCTGAGGGCGTTTCGTAATGGTCGCTGTCGAGTCGGTAGCACGACACTGGCTCCAGGCGCGTGCCGTCCAGATGCCAGATTGTCGCGCGGTTCAGCTCGTACACTTCGCAGGCGGCCTGAGTGATCAGCTGTGCCGCTTCCAGTTCCGGATTGGCGGAGCCGTAGCGATGCCGAGCCAGCCTGACGATCAGGCTCTGCTGGGTGCGCGAACGCAGCATGTGCTCGATGTGTTCGTCTTGGGCTTGCTGATGTTGCTGCAGCGCCGTGCGCAGTCGGGCGTTCTGCGCCCTGAGATCCTGATCCGATTCAGGCTGGCGTCCGGGCATCAGATAGCCCCTGAGCAGCTCGCGACCATACTGCTGGCAAACTTCGCCGAGTTCGGTGATGTCCTGCACGCCGTCAGGCGTGTGCAGTCGATAGCTGACTGAATAGTGGCTGCGGCCTGTCAGTTGTTGCTGAATCTCTTCGTGTAGCTGGTGACGGACGCTGGGCTCCATCAGGCTGGCGTAGGGGGCGTCGACCAGGGAGCAAAGGTCGCCGGCGGAAACACCGAGATAACGCTCGCAAGCGGGGTCGAGAAAAAGCAGTGTCCAGCTGGACTCGTTCAAGCGCTCGAAACGCAGCATGCCGAGCCGTGAAGGCACTGGCAACTGCGTCACAACCTCGGTCGCCAGACGGCTGGCGGCATCGGTATGTATTTTCATCGAGCGGTTGGCTTCCAGTATGCTCCACGGAGTCGGGCTGGCCTGTGCTCCAGGCGCCGTTCCAGCGAAGGACGATGGCTAAATAATATTAATTTCGGCAAGGGTGCATCATGCGACAGGGACTGACAAGTCGGCTTGCAAAGTTAGTGATGGTCTCGGTTCTCTGCGTGATCGGAACACCTCTGATCGCGAGTGAAGTGGTGGAGTTCGGCTCGGATGAGTCGGCTCGCTATCTCACTGAATTGAAAAAGCTTTATCTCACCAGCAGTGATCGCGAAGCGCTGCTCGCGCATAGTAACGGATTGCTCGATACCTACGCATTGCGAGCGGGTTATCAGGTTGGTCAGGCCAATCCGCAGGACTTTCTCTACGAGCTGAGCGTGGCCACTCCTGGCGAGTTGCGCATACGCGAGGAAGTCCGCAGCAGCAGCGGCGGTGTTGCCGTACGCAACCGCAGTCTGTCGGTATTCGGGCTTGATCCCTACCTGCAATATCAGTGTCCTGCGCAAGGGTTCAGTTGTTCGATCAGCAGCCCCATCGACGGCCTGCCCTTGCTGGTCATTCTGCGCGACCCCCAGGGTGCCGAAGAGCTGGCCAAGGCACTGTCTTTTCTGATTCGTAATCTGCAGAAGGGTTGACGCAGCAGTTGGTGCGCGTGATCCCTGCACAATAGAAAACGCCGCATCTTCTTCAGAGGATGCGGCGTTTTTCGTTTGGCTCAGCCGTTACAGCAGCAGGGTGCGGATATCCGCCAGCAGCTCCGACAGCCGTTTGGTGAAGCGTGCGGCAGCAGCCCCGTTGATTACACGGTGATCGTAGGACAGCGAGAGCGGCAACATCAGGCGCGGCTCGAATGCCTTGCCGTCCCAGACTGGCTGCATCGTCGCCTTGGATACCCCGAGAATCGCCACTTCCGGCGCGTTGACGATCGGCGTGAAGCCGGTGCCGCCAATGTGGCCAAGGCTGGAAATGGTGAAGCAGGCACCCTGCATGGCGTCAGGCGAGAGCTTCTTGCTGCGCGCTTTCTCCGCCAGCTCGGCCGCTTCGCCAGCCAACTGCAGCAAACTCTTCTGATCCACGTTCTTGATCACCGGGACCATCAGGCCATCCGGCGTATCCACGGCGAAGCCGATGTGCACATACTTCTTGCGGATCAGTGCCTTGCCGCTTGGCGCCAGCGAGCTGTTGAAGTCCGGCAGCTCCTTGAGCAGGTGCGCACACGCCTTGAGCAACAACGGCAGCACGGTGAGCTTGACGCCGGCCTTCTCGGCGGCAGCCTTCTGGGAGACGCGGAAAGCCTCCAGTTCGGTGATGTCGGCCGATTCGAACTGGGTCACGTGCGGTACGTTCAGCCAGCTGCGGTGCAGGTTGGCTGCGCCGATCTGCATCAGGCGCGACATCGCGACTTCTTCGACTTCGCCGAACTTGCTGAAGTCCACGGCCGGGATCGGCGGAATGCCGGCACCACCCGAGGCACCTTCGGCCGGAGCCTGCTTGGCCTTGTGCAGCATGTTCTTGACGTAGGCCTGGACATCTTCCTTGAGAATCCGGCCCTTGGGACCGGTGGCCGGAACATCGGCCAGGTCGACGCCGTACTCGCGCGCGGTCATGCGAACCGCCGGCCCGGCGTGAACCTTGGTGCCGGCCTTGCTCGGACCGCTGACGGCCGGAGCCGGCGTCGCCGCGGCCTTCGCCTCCGGTACGCCCTGCTTGTTCGGTGCGACGGCCTGCTGCTGGGAAACGGCCTCCTGCGGCCTGCTCTCGGCCTTTTTCGCTGGCGCCGAGCCCTGGACCTTGAGGGTCAGGATCAGGTCGCCGGTCTTGGCATCGTCACCCACCTTGATCGACAGCGACTCCACCACGCCCGCCTTGGGCGCCGGAATTTCCATGCTGGCCTTGTCGGATTCCAAGGTGATCAGCGACTGGTCCGCCTCGACGCTGTCGCCAGCCTTGATCATGACTTCGATGACCTTGGCGCTGCCGCTGGAACCGATGTCCGGAATACGAACCTCCTCCACGGACTCGCCTGCAGTTTCGGCCGGTGCTTCTGCGGCCTGCTCGGTCAGTTTCTCCTTGGCCGGGCTTTGTGCCTGGCTGGTCGGAGCACTGGCCGCTCCCGGCTTGCTCGAGGCGGTACCCTTGAGGATCAGGATCAGATCGCCGGTACCGACTTCGTCGCCCACCTTGACCGAAATGCTCTCGACTACGCCAGCGGCTGGAGAGGGGATCTCCATGCTGGCCTTGTCGGACTCGAGAGTGATCAGCGGTTGCTCGGCGGCGATGGTATCGCCGGCCTTCACTGATATCTCGATCACGCTGGCCTTGCCGGAGGAGCCGATGTCCGGAACCTTGATTTCCTGCGACTCGCCTTCCTCGGCGGAGGCCGAAGAATTGTCATCTCCCGGAGGCGTAGGTGCTTCGGCTTCATCAGTCGGGCCGCCAGTGCTGGCAGCGGCAGGCTCGGCCGCGGCTTGCGCCGGCGCTTCGCTGTCAGTTCCTTCTTCGCTTTCCAGCTCAAGTAGCTCGTCACCTTCTTTCAGGCGGTCGCCGAGCTTGACCTTCAAGGCCTTCACGACGCCAGCCTTGGGTGCCGGGATTTCCATGCTGGCCTTGTCGGACTCCAGCGTCAGGATGCTCTGGTCCGCTTCGATACGGTCGCCGACCTTGACGAACAACTCGATTACTTCACCCTCACCGCTGCCGATGTCGGGTACGCGTATGGTTTCACTCACAATAGGTTCTCCTGTGCGCACGCAGCATCAGCAATCCAGCGGATTGCGCTTCTCGGGGTCGATACCGAACTCGGTGATGGCATTGGCCACCACGGTGCGTTCGATGGCGCCGCGATCGGCGAGTGCCTGCAGTGCCGCGACGGCAACCCAGCGGCGGTCGACTTCGAAGAAGTCACGCAGCTTGGCGCGCGAGTCGCTGCGGCCGAAGCCGTCAGTGCCGAGCACCTGGTATTCGCGCGACGGAACCCACTGACGGATCTGATCGGCGAACAGCTTCATGTAGTCGGTCGAGGCCACTACCGGGCCTTCGCGGCCTTCCAGACACTGCTCGACATAGCTCTTGCGCGGCTCCTCGGTCGGGTGCAGACGGTTCCAGCGGTCGACCGCCAGGCCATCGCGACGCAGCTCGTTGAAGCTGGTTACGCTCCAGACGTCGGAGCCGACGCCCATCTTGGCGAGGATATCCACCGCAGCACGCACTTCACGCAGGATGGTGCCGGAACCCAGCAGCTGTACGCGGTGCTTGAAGTCGCCCTTGGCTTCCTCGAGCAGGTACATGCCCTTGATGATGCCGTCCTCGACACCCTGCGGCATGGCCGGCTGCTGGTAGTTCTCGTTCATCACGGTGATGTAGTAGTAGACGCTCTTCTGCAGCTCCATCATCTCGTGCATGCCGTGATGCATGATTACCGCCAGCTCATAGCCGTAGGTGGGGTCATAGCTGCGGCAGTTGGGGATGGTGCTGGCGAGGATGTGGCTATGGCCGTCCTCGTGTTGCAGGCCTTCGCCGTTCAGCGTGGTACGCCCGGAGGTGCCGCCTAGCAGGAAACCGCGAGTCTGGGCATCGCCGGCCGCCCAGGCCAGGTCGCCGATGCGCTGGAAGCCGAACATCGAATAGAAGATGTAGACCGGCAGCATCGGCTGGTTGTAGTTGCTGTAGGCGGTACCCGCCGCGATGAACGAGGAGAAGGCGCCGGCTTCGTTCAGGCCTTCCTGCAGGATTTGACCATCCTTCTCTTCGCGGTAATACATCACCTGGTCGCGGTCGACCGGCTCGTACAGCTGCCCTACCGGGGAATAAATACCCAGCTGACGGAACATGCCTTCCATGCCGAAGGTGCGCGCCTCGTCGGCGAGGATCGGCACGATGCGCTTGCCCAGATCCTTGTCCTTCACCAGCTGCGAGAGAATCCGGCCGAAGGCCATAGTGGTGGAGATCTCGCGATCACCGGAACCGTCGAGCACTGCTTTGAGGGTGTCCAGCGGCGGCGTCGGGATGCTGAAACTCTTCGGCCGGCGCTGCGGCAGCGAGCCACCGAGTTTCTCGCGGCACCTGCGCAGGTAGCGCATCTCAGCGCTGTCTTCGGCCGGACGGTAGAACGGCAGTTCTTCGAGCTGCGAATCGTTGACCGGGATGTCGAAGCGGTCGCGGAATTTCTTCAGGCTGTCGATATCGACTTTCTTGGTGTTGTGGGCGATGTTCTTCGCCTCTCCGGCACCGGTGCCGTAGCCCTTGATGGTCTTGGCCAGGATGACTGTCGGCTGGCCCTTGTGGTTGACCGCCTGGTGGTAGGCCGCATAGACCTTGTACGGATCGTGGCCGCCGCGGTTGAGCTTCCAGACTTCCTCGTCGGACATGCTCTCGACACGCTTGAGCAGCTCAGGGTCAGCACCGAAGAAATGCTTGCGCACATAGGCGCCGTCTTTGGCCTTGTAGTTCTGGTATTCGCCGTCGATGGCTTCGTCCATGCGGCGCTGCATGCGGCCGTCTTCGTCGGCGGCGAACAGTGGGTCCCACAGGCGGCCCCAGACGACCTTGTTGACGTTCCAGTTGGCGCCTTTGAATACGCCTTCCAGCTCCTGGATGATCTTGCTGTTGCCGCGTACCGGGCCGTCCAGACGCTGCAGGTTGCAGTTGATGACGAACACCAGGTTGTCGAGATTCTCACGGCCGGCCAGGGAAATGGCGCCGAGGGTTTCCGGCTCGTCGCACTCGCCGTCACCGATGAAGCACCAGACGCGCTGCTTGCCTTTCGGAATGAAGCCGCGGTTTTCCAGGTACTTCATGAAGCGCGCCTGGTAGATCGCGGTGATCGGGCCGAGGCCCATGGACACGGTCGGGAACTGCCAGAAGTCCGGCATCAGGTGCGGGTGCGGGTAGCTCGACAGGCCCTTGCCATCGACTTCCTGGCGGAAGTTGAGCATCTGGTCTTCGCTCAGGCGGCCTTCGAGAAAGGCGCGGGCGTAAATGCCAGGGGAGGCATGCCCCTGATAGTAGATCAGGTCGCCGCCGTGCTCTTCCGTTGGGGCCTGGAAGAAATAGTTGAAACCGATGTCGTAGAGGGTCGCGCTGGAAGCGAAGGTGGAGATGTGCCCACCCAGATCCGGATCCTTGAGGTTGGCGCGCATCACCATGGCCAGTGCGTTCCAGCGAACCAGAGAGCGAATGCGGCGCTCCATGAACAGGTCGCCAGGCATCTTGGCTTCACGGGTAACGGGGATGGTGTTGCGGTACGGCGTGGTGATGCCGTAGGGCAGGGGGGTGCCGCTACGTGTGGCCAGTTCACCCATCCGGGTCATCAGGTAGTGAGCGCGGTCTTCACCCTCGCGGTCGAGGACGGACTCGAGGGCGTCCAGCCATTCCTGGGTTTCGACGGGATCGAGATCTTGCATGGCTTGCTCCATGGCGGAAAGGCTTCCAGAATCGGTTGCCTGTTCGCGACCGGCTTTGTGGGCCGGTGCGTGTAATGTTCTTGGACGAGTGCCGGGGGTAGGACCGGGCGTCTGTAGTTTTACTACAAAATGACGTCGGGATCAGCCCCCTGAAATACTCTTTAGTAGTAAAACTACAGATCAGCGGCGCTGGCATTTTCCTGAGAAAGGCATCTGCGAGGCTCTGAATCGCGCGGTTTCACTGTGTTGCTGTGAAGGAAACCTCAATGAGTCTGCCATCGCTGGTTGCATTGCCGCCCTCGCTTCTGCCTTTTGTCAGTCGTGCCGAAGAGTCGTTCCTCGCTGCTGCCGGCAGCCTGTCGGATGCCATTGCGGCACGTTGCCGCGCCTGGCTGGTGGAGCAGCGCGAGGCGTTTGGCCGGGTCTGTGCGGCGAGCGACTTCGTCAGCGAACAGGTTAGTCGAGATCCGCAGATGCTGCTGCAGCTGGCCGAGCTGGGCTGGTTGGACAGATCGCTCGCGCCGGTCGAGATGCGTGACGCACTGAGCGAGCAGGTCGCCGCGTGCGACAGCGAGGATGCCTTGGCGCTGACCCTGCGCCGCTTCCGGACGCGCCAGCAGGTGCGGATCATCTGGCGCGACCTGACCCGTCAGGCCGAGCTTGCCGAAACCTGTCGCGACCTCTCCGATCTCGCCGACGCGTCGGTCGATCTGGCCTATCACTGGCTGTATGTGCGTCATTGCGAGCAGTTCGGCATACCCACCGGGCGTCGCAGCGGCAACCCGCAACACATGGTCATCCTTGGCATGGGCAAGCTGGGCGCCCATGAGCTGAATCTGTCCTCGGACATCGACCTGATCTTCGGGTACCCCGAGGGGGGCGAAACCGTGGGCGCCAAGCGCTCGCTGGACAATCAGGAGTTCTTCGTCCGGCTCGGTCAGCGGCTGATCAAGTCGCTGGACGCCATCACCGTCGATGGCTTCGTCTTCCGCGTCGATATGCGCCTACGCCCGTACGGTTCGTCTGGTCCGCTGGTCTACAGCTTCAACGCGCTGGAACAGTACTACCAGGACCAGGGGCGTGACTGGGAGCGCTACGCGATGATCAAGGCGCGTGTCATCGGTGGCGACCAGCAGGCCGGCAAGGAGCTGCTGGAAATGCTGCGGCCGTTCGTCTATCGGCGCTACCTTGATTTCTCCGCCATCGAAGCGCTGCGCACCATGAAGCAGCTGATCCAGCAGGAAGTGCGGCGCAAGGGCATGGCTTCGAATATCAAGCTGGGTGCCGGTGGCATCCGCGAGGTGGAGTTCATCGCCCAGGCGTTTCAGCTGATTCACGGCGGGCGCGATCTCAGCCTGCAACAGCGGCCGTTGCTCAAGGTGCTGGCTACCCTGGAAGGTCAGGGCTATCTGCCGGGTGCAGCGGTGACGGAGCTGCGCGAAGGCTATGAGTTTCTGCGCTATACCGAGCATGCGCTGCAGGCCATCGCCGATCGCCAGACGCAGATGCTGCCGGAGACTGAAGTCGACTGCGCGCGGGTCGCCTTCATGCTCGGTTTCGACAGCTGGCAGGCCTTCCACGAGCAGCTGTTGCACTGGCGTGGGCGTATCGACTGGCATTTTCACCAGGTTATCGCCGACCCGGACGAGGACGAGAATGCCGAAGGCGAGGCGCTGGTCGGCGGCGAGTGGCTGCCGCTGTGGGAGCAGGACTGGGACGAGGAGTTTGCCTGTCGACAGCTTTCCGAAGCCGGGTTCCGTGATGGTCAGGTTGCCTGTCAGCGCCTCGCCGCGCTGCGCAATGCCAGTCAGGTCAGGACCATGCAGCGTCTCGGCCGTGAGCGACTGGACGCCTTCATTCCTCGTCTGCTGGCGCAGGCTGTCGAGCAGGACGACCCTGATCTGGTGCTCGAGCGCGTGCTGCCATTGGTCGAGGCGGTGGCCCGGCGTTCGGCCTATCTCGTATTGCTGACCGAAAATCCCAGCGCGCTGCAGCGCTTGCTCGAACTCTGCGCGGCCAGCCCGTGGGTCGCCGAGCAGATCGCGCGGTTCCCGTTGCTGCTCGACGAATTGCTCAACGCCGGTCGTTTGTATAGCCCGCCGCTGGCGCCGGAGCTGGCTGCCGAGTTGCGTGAGCGGCTGATGCGTATTCCCGAGGATGACCTTGAGCAGCAGATGGAGGCGCTGCGTCATTTCAAGCTGGCGCATCGCCTGCGCGTCGCAGCCTCGGAGATCGCAGGGACGCTGCCGTTGATGAAGGTCAGTGACTACCTGACCTGGCTGGCGGAGGCCATTCTGCAGGAAGTGCTGACCCTGGCCTGGCGCCACACTGTCGCGCGTCATGGTCAGCCGCGGCGCAGCGACGGCACGCTGTGCGATCCGGCCTTCGTCATCGTCGGTTACGGCAAGGTCGGCGGGATCGAGCTCGGTCACGGTTCTGACCTGGACCTGGTGTTCATCCATGACGGCGACCCTGCCGCCGAGACCAATGGCGCCAAGCCCATCGACACCGCGCAGTTCTTTACCCGTCTCGGTCAGCGCATCATTCATCTGCTGACCACCCAGACCACCTCCGGCCAGCTGTACGAGGTGGACATGCGCCTGCGTCCGTCCGGCGCTTCCGGGCTGCTAGTCAGCTCCCTCGGCGCCTTCGAGCGCTACCAGGGTCAGGAAGCCTGGACCTGGGAGCACCAGGCGCTGGTGCGTGCGCGGGTACTGGTTGGCTGTCCGCAGCTGACCGCCGACTTCGAACGGGTGCGCGCCGGTGTGCTCGGTCGTGAGCGTGATCTGGATGCGCTGCGTCGCGAAGTCAGCGACATGCGCGCGAAGATGCGCGAGAACCTCGGGACCCGCGCGACACATGCGGGGACTGCCGAGCAAGCCTTCGACGGCGCGGCCGAGTTCAATCTCAAGCAGGACGCCGGTGGTATCGTGGATATCGAATTTATGGTGCAATACGCGGCTTTGGCGTGGTCGCACCAGCATCCCGAACTGCTGCGCTATACCGATAACATCCGCATTCTCGATGGGTTGGAGCAGGCCGGGTTGATGACCGGCGATGAGGTTCGGCTGCTGCAGGATGCCTACAAGGCCTACCGCGCCGCAGCGCACCGGCAATCACTGCAGAAGCAGCCCGGAGTGGTGAGTGGGGATCAATTCCACGACGAGCGCCGCGCTGTCATGCGTATCTGGCGTGAGTTGGGCCTAAGCTGAGCCCCTCGTCGGGCTACTGGCAAATTCGAATTCTGAGGAGCTGGCAACGATGTCGATGGCCGATCGTGATGGCGTCATCTGGTATGACGGCGAACTGGTGCAGTGGCGTGATGCGACCACCCATGTGCTGACCCATACCCTGCACTACGGCATGGGCGTATTCGAAGGCGTACGCGCCTACAACACCCCGGACGGCACGGCGATCTTCCGCCTGCAGGCGCACACCGACCGCCTGTTCGATTCGGCACACATCATGAACATGCCGATGCCATACTCGAAGGAAGAGATCAACGAAGCGACCCGCGCCGCAGTGCGCGAGAACAACCTGGAAAGCGCCTACATCCGCCCGATGGTGTTCTACGGAAGCGAAGGCATGGGCCTGCGCGCCAGCGGCCTGAAAGTGCACGTGATCGTCGCCGCCTGGCACTGGGGCGCCTACATGGGCGACGAGGCGCTGGAACTGGGCATCAAGGTGCGCACCAGCTCCTTCACCCGTCACCACGTCAACATCACCATGACCCGCGCCAAGTCCAACGGTGCCTACATCAACTCGATGCTGGCCCTGCAGGAAGCCATTTCCGGTGGCGCTGACGAAGCTTTGATGCTGGATCCTGAAGGCTACGTGGCCGAAGGTTCGGGCGAGAACATCTTCATCATCAAGGATGGCGTGATCTACACCCCGGAAGTGACCGCCTGCCTGAATGGCATCACTCGTGGCACCGTGCTGACCCTGGCCGCCGAGCACGGCCTGAAGGTGGTCGAGAAGCGCATCACCCGCGACGAGGTCTATATCGCCGATGAAGCCTTCTTCACCGGAACTGCCGCAGAGGTGACGCCGATTCGCGAAGTCGATGGCCGCGCCATCGGCATCGGTCGTCGTGGCCCAGTGACCGAAAAGTTGCAGAAGGCCTACTTCGATCTGGTCTCCGGCAAGACCGCTGCTCATGCCGAATGGCGGACACTGGTCAAGTAAGCGCAGGCGCCAAGCTGCACGCGGCCGATGGTTTGCCGCTTGCAGCTTGAGGCTCGTGGCTTGAAGCTGCCCTTATGAATATTCTGATTGTGGGACCCAGCTGGGTTGGCGACATGGTGATGGCGCAGACGTTGTTCGTCTGCCTGAAACAGCGCCATCCCGACTGCCAGATCGATGTGCTGGCACCCGAGTGGAGCCGGCCGATTCTCGAGCGCATGCCCGAGGTGCGCCAGGCGCTTAGCTTTCCGGTCGGGCACGGCGTGCTCGACATGGCGACCCGGCGCAAAGTTGCGCAGAGCCTGCGTGGTCAGTACGAGCAGGCGATCCTCTTGCCCAATTCGTTGAAGTCGGCGCTGGTGCCGTTCTTCGCCGGTATTCCCAAGCGCACCGGCTGGCGCGGCGAAATGCGCTTCGGCCTGCTCAACGACATGCGCAAGCTCGACAAACAACGCTATCCGCTGATGATCGAACGCTTCATGGCGCTGGCGTTCGAGCCGGGCGCCGAGTTGCCCAGACCGTATCCGAACCCTTCGCTGCGTATCGACCCCGTGACTCGCGATGTGGCACTGGCACGTTTCGGCCTGAGCCTGGATCGTCCGGTACTGGCGCTCTGTCCAGGTGCCGAATTTGGCGAGTCCAAGCGCTGGCCGGCCGAGCACTTCGCCAAGGTCGCCGAGCTGAAGATTCGTGAGGGCTGGCAGGTCTGGCTGTTCGGCTCGAAAAACGACCACTCGGTGGGCGAGGAAATCCTCGCGCGATTGATTCCTGGGTTGCGCGAAGAGGCGGTGAACCTGGCCGGCGAGACCAGCCTGGCCGAGGCTATCGATCTGCTCTCCTGCGCTGACGCAGTGGTGTCCAACGACTCCGGCCTGATGCACGTGTCAGCCGCGCTGGGCCGGCCTCTGGCTGCAGTCTATGGCTCGACGTCACCGGCCTTCACCCCGCCGCTTTCCGAGCAGGTCGAGGTGGTCCGGCTGGGTCTCGACTGCAGCCCCTGTTTTGAACGCACCTGCCGCTTCGGCCACAACAACTGCATGCGCGAGCTGAAGCCGCGCGCGGTGATCGAGGCGCTGGATCGCCTGGCCCCGCAGTCAGTTGAGGTGCGCTGATTGAAGGTCCTGCTGGTCAAGACCTCGTCGTTGGGCGATGTCGTGCATACCCTGCCGGCGCTGACCGATGCGCAGCGGGCGCTGCCTGGCATCCAGTTCGACTGGGTCGTGGAGGAGGGCTTCGCCGAGATCCCGGCCTGGCATCCAGCGGTGGCGCAGGTGATTCCGGTGGCGATTCGTCGCTGGCGCAAACATCCGATCAATACCCTGCGCAGCGGCGAGTGGCGACGCTTCAAGGCGCGCCTGCGCGAAAGTCGTTATGACCTGGTGATCGATGCCCAGGGCTTGCTCAAGAGCGCCTGGCTGACCCGCTACGTCAAGGCGCCGGTCGCCGGGTTGGACCACGATTCGGCCCGCGAGCCGCTGGCGACACGCTTCTATGATCGGTGCTATGCCGTGCCGCGTGAGCAGCATGCGCTGGAGCGGGTGCGTCAGCTGTTCGCTCAGGCGCTCGGTTACCCGCTGCGGCAGGATGTTGCCGACTACGGCCTAAATCGTGAGCAGATGGCCGCGCCCAGCGATCAGCCGTATCTGCTGTTTCTGCACGGCACCACTTGGCCGAGCAAGCACTGGCCGGAAACCTACTGGCGCGAACTGGCCGAACGCATGAGCGATTTCGGCTGGGCGATTCGCCTGCCATGGGGCAATGCCGAAGAGAAGGCGCGGGCCGAACGCATCGTCAGCGGTGTGGCCAACGCCGCGGTGCTGCCGAAGCTCAATCTGGCCGGTGTTGCACGGGTCATCGCTGGTGCGCGGGCTTGCGTCGCAGTGGATACCGGCCTCGGTCATCTGGCCGCGGCGCTGGATGTGCCGAGCATTTCGCTTTATGGTCCGACCCTGCCCGGGCGGGTCGGCGCCTATGGGCGCTCGCAGGTGCACCTGTGCGCCAGCGGACCGAACGCCGGTCGCGGTGATCGCCACAAGCCTTGTTTCGACGATCTGCGCCCTGAGCGCGTCGTCACCGAACTGAAAGCCCTGCTGCGGGCCCCGGAGTCCGTCTGATGCAACTGGCCTTCATTCTCTACAAGTACTTCCCTTTTGGTGGTCTACAGCGCGATTTCATGCGCATTGCCCTCGAATGCCAGCGTCGCGGCCACGCGATCCGCGTCTACGCGATGATCTGGGAAGGTGACGTGCCCGAAGGCTTCGAGGTGCTGATCGCGCCGGTCAAGGCGCTGTTCAACCACACCCGCAACGAGCGCTTCACCGCCTGGGTCGAGGCCGATCTGGCGCGGCGGCCGGTGGACCGGGTGATCGGCTTCAACAAGATGCCGGGACTCGACGTGTATTACGCCGCCGACCCCTGCTTCGAGGACAAGGCGCAGACCCTGCGCAATCCGATCTACCGCCGCTGGGGTCGCTACAAGCACTTCGCCGAGTACGAGCGCGCGGTGTTTGCGCCCGAGGCGAAGACCGAAATCCTGATGATCTCCGAGGTGCAGCAGCCGCTGTTCGTCAAACACTACGGCACGCCCGCCGAACGCTTTCACCTGTTGCCGCCGGGCATCGCCCAGGATCGCCGCGCGCCGGCCAATGCCGCGCAGATCCGTGCCGAGTTTCGCGAGGAATTCGAGGTGCGGCCCGAGGAGCTGCTGCTGGTGCAGATCGGTTCCGGTTTCAAGACCAAGGGTCTGGACCGCAGCCTCAAGGCGCTTGCCGCATTGCCGCGCGAACTGAGTCAGCGCACCCGCCTGCTGGTAATCGGCCAGGACGATCCCAAGCCGTTCAAGCTGCAGGCCAAGACGCTGGGCGTTTCCGGCATGGTCGAATTCCTCAAGGGGCGCAGCGATATCCCGCGGTTCCTGCTGGGCGCCGATCTGCTGATCCACCCAGCCTACAATGAGAACACCGGTACCGTACTGCTGGAAGCGCTGGTCGCCGGGCTGCCGGTGCTGGTCACCGATGTATGTGGCTATGCGCACTACATTACCGACGCCGACTGCGGTCGCGTGGTGCCCAGCCCCTTCGAGCAGCAGGTGCTCGACCAGATGCTGGCGCAGATGCTGGCCGATGATCAGCAACGCGCGGTCTGGAGTCGCAATGCTCTGACGTTCGCCGGCACGGCGGACCTTTATTCGATGCCGCAGAAGGCGGCAGACGTGATTCTCGGGGCAAGCGCATGAGCGCTACAGCTCGGTCAGCGCCCTGCCGATTGGCGGAGGCTCCATGCGCCTGATGCTATTGGAGCCGTTCAAAAGCCTCTGGCACGGCGAGGACCCGTTCGTCGAAGTCGAGCGTCTCGACGGGCAGGTGTACCGCGAGCTGGAGGGGCGACGCACGCTGCGTACCGAAGTCGAAGGCCAGGGTTACTTCGTCAAGATTCATCGCGGTATCGGTTGGGGCGAGATCGCCAAGAACCTGCTTACCGCCAAGGCGCCCGTTCTCGGTGCTGGCCAGGAATGGCGAGCAATCCAGCGGTTGCACGAAGTGGGTGTGCCGACCATGACCGCGGTGGCTTACGGCGAGCGCGGAGCCAATCCGGCGAGCCAGCATTCGTTCATCATCACCGAAGAACTGGCCCCGACCGTCAGCCTCGAGGATTTCACGGCCAACTGGCTGGAACAGCTACCCGCACCGGCGCTCAAGCACGCCCTTATCGCCGAAGTCGCCCGCATGGCTGGCACCATGCATCGCGCCGGCGTCAATCATCGCGATTTCTACATCTGCCACTTTCTGCTGCATACCGACAAACCGGTGACAGCAAGTGATTTCCGCCTGTCGCTGATCGACCTGCACCGCGCGCAGACCCGCTCCCGGACGCCTCGGCGCTGGCGCGATAAGGATCTGGCCGGGTTGTACTTCTCGGCGCTCGAGATCGGCTTGACCCGTGGTGACAAGCTGCGCTTCCTGCGCGATTACTTTCAGCGTCCGCTGCGGGAGATTCTGCGTGACGAGTCTTCGCTGCTGGCATGGTTGCAGCGCAAGGCCGAAAGGCTGCAGGCGCGCAAGCTGCGCTATGGGGATGCGCTGTAATGGCCGGCTGGACACTGGACCCGGCCTATGCCGATCTGAGTGCGGATTTCGGCACCCTCGCGAGCGTATTCGCGTTGACAGGCGAGCGGCTGACCCAGGACCTGCTGTCGGAGGTCATTCGTATCGAGCGCAACGGTGTTCGCTATTACGTAAAGCGTTACTCCGGGGCAGGCAAGGGTTTGCGTCGATTTGTCGGCCGGCCGCGGGTCAAGGCGGAATGGCAGAATCTTATGCTGTTTCGACGTTGGGGCATCCCCACTGCTCCAATCGTGGCTTACGGTCTGGAGCGTCGTGGTGGTGCGTGTTTACGCGGCGCATTGATCACCCGCGAGCTGGAGCAGACCGATGATCTGGCCATGCTCGCCACTACACATGATGCTCGCCTCCGCGATCCGCGCTGGGTGCAAGAGGTCAGCCTGCAGCTTGCTCGCTCTACTCGGGCGATGCACGACCGGGGCTTTGCTCACAACGATCTCAAATGGCGCAATCTGCTGGTCGATCCGCAGCGTCGTCTTTATCTGATCGACTGTCCGACCGGTGCGTTCTGGCGGGGACCGTTCCTGCAGCGGCGTATCGTCAAGGACCTGGCCTGTCTGGACAAGGTCGCCAAGTACCAGCTCAGCCGAACCCAGCGCCTGCGGTTCTATCTGCAGTACTGCCAGCGCAAGCGGCTGGTAGACAAGGACAAGTCGCGCATTCGGCAGATTCTGAATTATTTCCAGGGGCGGGAATGAAGGACTTCATTGCGCAGGCTGATCGGGCGGCGCTCGAGAGACATGGTCTGGCGGGTTTTGATGCACTCTGGTCGGTGCAGCTGACTGCTGTGGATGAGCCCAATGTCGAGCGCGGTGGCTGGAGCAGTGTCTTCCGGCTCGAGCTCGATGACTCGGCGTTCTACCTCAAGCGGCAGAGCGATCATCTGACTCGCACACTGGCGCACCCCTTTGGCGAGCCAACCTTCGCCCGGGAGTTTCGCAATATCCGTCGTTATGCGCGGCTTGGCGTGCCGGCGCTGCAGGCCAGCTTCTTCGGGCAGCGCAAGGTCGGCGGCGAACGGCGCGCTGTTCTGCTGACGCGTGCGCTGGATGGATGGATGGATTTGGACGAATTGCTGAAGCGATGGCCGGAGCTTGGCGAATCAAATCACCAAGCGATCCTCGTTGCAGTCGGCGGATTGGCGCGTACGTTGCATCAGGCCGGACAGATGCATAGCTGCTTCTATCCCAAGCACATCTTCCTGCGTGAGCAGGGCGGTTGTTGGCAGGCCTGCCTGATCGATCTGGAGAAAACCCGCCCTCTATTGTTGGGGCGGCGCGACCGGGTCAAGGATCTGGAACCGCTCGTGCGGCGTGCAAGCGTTATCGGTAAGCAAGGCGTGCGGCATTTGCTGGAGGCCTATCTGGACGACTCTCGCCTGGTCGAGCCATGGCTGCGGCAGCTGCATCAGCGGCGCGAAGCCAAGGAGGCCCGTTAATGAGGTTGGTCGAGCTGGCCGGAGCCGGGCGAGAGCCTGCCTGCCCGTTGCAAGTCGAGTTACCGGATGGGGCGAGTCTGCATGTCGATCTTTGGCTGCGCATCCTGCCCGGGCAGCGCTATGTCGGCCGCGCGCTTTGGAACGGTCGCCAGGTACTGGCCAAGCTTATGGTGGGTGGCAAGGCGCAGCGTCACCATCGGCGCGAGGTGGCTGGCGCACAGCTGCTCGCGGATCAGCAGCTGCCAACACCTGCCCTGGTTGCTCAGGATTGGCGGGAGGGCGAGGGCGGCTGGCTGCTGTTCGACTGGCTCGATTCCTGCGAAAGCCTGTGGGAAGTCTGGTGCTCCGTTGAGGCGGAACCTGGCCTGTCGGATGCCCAGCGCGACGTGCTCGGCGAGGCGCTTGAACTGATCGCCAGGATGCATGCGCAAGGCCTTTGGCAGGCGGATCTGCATTTGGACAACCTGCTGAGAGCCGCCGGGCAGCTCTATGTGGTCGACGGCGGCGGCGTAAAGGCAGAGACGCCCGGGCAGCCGTTGTCGCGCGAGCGGGTGCTGGAGAACCTCGGCGTTTTCTTCGCCCAGCTACCGGCAGAGATCGAGCCGTTCATAGAAGAACTGCTGGTGCACTATCTGCTCGCCAACAGCGAGCATGCGTTGCCGCTGGAAGCGCTGCTGAAGGAAATCCGCAGGACGCGCGCCTGGCGCCTGAACGACTACCTGAAAAAGGTGGCGCGCAATTGCAGCCTCTTCAGCGCGCACATTGGCCCGTTCGGCGCGCAAGCGGTTCGGCGTGACGAGGCGCCTGCCTTGCAGCCGGTACTGGCTGATCCGGACGCTTTCGTTTCCCGGGGGCGGCTGTACAAGACCGGTGGCGCAGCCACCGTTGCGCAATGCGAGCTGGACGACCGGCCACTGCTGATCAAACGGTACAACATCAAGAATCCGCTGCATTGGCTCAAGCGCTTCTGGCGCCCTAGTCGCGCCTGGCATAGTTGGGTTGAAGGCAATCGCCTCGACTTTCTCGGGATCGCTACTCCACGTTTGCTAGCCGTCATCGAGCGCCGCTGGCTGTGGATGCGTGGGCCGGCGTGGCTGATTACCGAATTGCTGCGCGGAGAAGATATAATTGCGCGTTTTCAGCCGTACCTGGGTGGCTGTCCTCCAGAGGAAGAGCTGGTCGCCCTGGACCGGCTGTTCGCAGCACTGATTCGCGAGCGCATCAGTCACGGCGATCTCAAGGGGCACAACCTGTTCTGGGAGGATGACCGCTGGTCGCTGATCGACCTGGATGCCGTGCAACAACATGGCAGCGATGCCAGCTTTGCCCGGGCATATGCCAAGGACCGCGCGCGGTTCCTGCGCAACTGGCCGACCGACAGCGCCCTGTACCGGCTGCTTGACCAACGTTTACCCGCGGTGCCCGGCACCAGCATCGAAGATTAAGAGGCAATACCCGTGGCATTGACGATTCTCGGCCTTTCCGGCGCCCTCAGTCATGATCCTTCCGCCGCCCTTTACATTGACGGGAAGCTGATTGCCGCCGTTGAAGAAGAGCGCTTTGTGCGTGACAAGCATGCCAAGAACCGCATGCCGTACGAATCCGCCAAATTCTGCCTTGAGCAGGCCGGCATCAAACCGGCGGACGTCGACGTAGTGGCGATTCCGTTCGCACCCATCAGCATCTTCGAGAAGGCCCGCTGGCACTATGCCAAGCGCTACTGGTACGCGCCGGATCGTGCGCTGGATGCCATTCTCATGGGCAACCGCCGCTACTACCGGTACAAGAAGCGCATTGAGTGGTGCCTCCAGCAGCTCGGCTTCGACTTGAAGAAGGTCAAGCTGCAGCCGGTTGAGCATCATCTGGCCCACGCCTCCAGCGCCTACCATTGCTCGGGATTCACCGAGAAGACCGCCATTCTCGGCATCGACGGTAAGGGTGAGTACGCCACCACGTTCTTCGGCTGGGGCGAGAACGGCAAGATTCACAAGATCAAAGAGTTCTACGACCCGGATTCCTTAGGCGGACTGTACGGAGCGATCACCGAGTACCTCGGTTTCGAGATGCTCGATGGCGAATTCAAGGTGATGGGCATGGCGCCCTACGGCGACGCCGCCAAGTATGATTTTTCCCGCCTGGCGACGTTTGAGAACGGCGAGCTGACCATCAACACCGATTACGCCAACGTCATCGGCTTTCGTCGCTACAAGGAGAAGGGCAAGGGCTACTACTTCTCGCCGAAGCTGATCGAATGGCTGGGCCCCAAGCGGGAAGGTGACATCGCCGACGACCCCTACATCCATTACGCGGCCGCCATGCAGGCGCTGTTCGAAAAGCTTGCCCTGCAGATGATGGACTACTACCTGGGCGACATCATCCGCGAGACTGGCAAGATTGCCTTCGCCGGCGGTTGCGCGCTGAACGTGAAGCTCAACCAGAAGATCATCGCCCGTGACGACGTCAAGGAGCTGTTCGTTCAGCCGGCCTCCGGTGACGCTGGTACCGCGGTTGGTGCTGCGGCCTATGTCTCGGTGCAGCGCGGCGTGCCGGTGGAGAAGATGGAGCACGTCTATCTCGGCCCGTCTTATTCCAACGAAGACGTCATCGCTGCCTGTGCCAAGCATCCAAACAAGCCGGTGTTCAAGCAGATCGCCAACACGCCCGAGCGCATCGCCAGGATTATGGTCGATGGCAACCCCGTGGCTTGGTTTCAGGGGCGCATGGAGTTCGGCCCGCGTGCCCTTGGCGGCCGCTCGATCATTGGCTGTCCGAGCGTGCCCGGCGTGGCCGATCGCATCAACGAGCAGATCAAGTTCCGCGAGCGCTGGAGACCCTTCTGCCCGTCCATGCTCGATACCGTTGCTCCGCAGATGCTGAAGGTCGACCATCCTAGCCCGTTCATGACCTTCACCTTCGAAGTGAATGAAGGCTGGAAGGAGCGGGTCGGCGAAGTGGTCCACGAAGACGGCACTTCGCGCGCCCAGGTTCTTGAGCGTCGGCATAATCCGCGCTGGTACGACCTGATGCTGGAGCTGGAAAAGCTGACCGGCAACGGCGTGTCGTTGAACACCTCGCTGAACCGCCGCGGCGAGCCGATGATCTGCTCGCCAACCGATGCGCTGAATATGTTCTACGGCTCGGATCTGCAATACCTGATCATGGAGGACATCCTCGTGGTCAAGGAAGGCAAGGGTTGGTATGAGCACATCTGATTTGCTGATCAGTATCGTCATTCCAGCCTACAACTATGCGAAGACTTTGCCTCGCGCGGTCGAGTCCGTAATCGCTCAGTTAACTGAGCGTAGCGAGCTGTTGGTAATCGATGACGGCTCGACCGACGAGACACCTGCGGTACTTGCCGATCTGCAAGTCAAACATGCTGGACTTTTCCGTGCTATCCGCAAGCCCAACGGCGGGCTTTCCTCGGTCCGTAATCGCGGCATAGTAGAGGCCACAGGGACGTATCTGGTGTTTCTCGATGCCGATGACGAGTTGGCGCCGGATGCCCTGAGGTTGTTGAGTGAGCACCTCGCGCAACATCCGCAAACACGCATGGTAATCGGCGGCCATTGGGCTGTCTGGCCCGATGGCAAGCGCCGTGAACATCTGCCAGCGGCGCTTCCTGATGAACGGCTGGAACGGTTGCGTGGATATCTATTGGACAAGACCATCGGCCTTGCCAACGGGGCGTCCGCCATTCATCGCGACGTTTTTCGGCTCGGAAACTACCCCGAAAGCTTTAGAAATGCCGAGGACATTCCGGTCTTCAGTCAAGCACTCGCAAACTTTGAGTGCACGGTGCTTGCCGCGCCCATGGCGCTGATCTACAAGCACGATGACAGCATGAGGCACGACATCGAGCAGGATTGTGCTGTTGGGCTTGCCGTCGTCGAGGAGATATTCAACAAGGGGCGGGTGCCTGCTGCCATGTCGTCGTTACGCAGAGCATTCAAGGCTCAGCGTTGCCTTTCGCTGTTTCGTGGGCTTTTGAGCGCAGGGCGGTTTGCCGAGGCGCGTGGAATGTATCGGCAAGCGATCAGCAATGATTGGCGGGTAATTTTCAAGATGTCCTATACCCGCAAAGCGTTGCGGCTTTGGTTGAGCGGAAGACACTGAGCGTGGGACCTCCCATGAACGTGGCGTTGCGCCAGCTGCGTGACTTCGTAGTCAGCGCACCATTGCGCCGCGGGAAGGGGCGATTGGCGTCCTGGCGACTGCGCTGTCGGTTGGCAGGTAGGGGGCTGTTGGCTTTCTTTTTGTCCATAGGTCGGCGTATCCCAGCAACGTCATGCGACGTTTTGCTGATTCATCCTTCGCGTAAATCATACGAACAAGGCCGAAAAGGCGCTTTGCTACAGGCGTTGCGGGCTAACGGTCTCCACGTCGAGGAATTTGTCGAAGAGTCGGATGGCGTACTGATTCGCGCTCGGCAGTTCGTCAGACCTGCCAAGCCCGTCCCGTTCCTGCTGTATTGGCATGCTGCGCATGCGGCGTTCTTGCTGCGACGTTATCGGGCCAAGGTGGTGTTGGCCGAGCGAAACGGCTGGATAATTCCAAGTTTCATCAAGGCGCTACGCACCGAGGGCATGCGAGTAATGCATCTGGCGCATTCCGTGCCGTCTGGGCAGTCCAGTCGCTATGACTATTTCGATTACGACTACTATCTGATGTTTGGCAGAAGTTCTTACGACTACCTTTCTTCGCTTGGGGAGGCTTTTGGTGAGTGCCGCGCCGTGTATGCGGGGCCATATTTTCTGACAGACGAAAAGAGAGCCGTTTGGCACGAGAGTAATAACAGAAGGACGCCACGTTTGTTGTTTCTCGGTTCTGGCCCGGGTTACGAGCATACCGAAACCTATCAACAATATTGCAGGTGGGTAGTGACTTGGCTCGAACAGCATCAGGATGCAAGGATCTCAGTGAAACTCCACCCCCGTGGACAAGGCTATCCTTGGCTGGACTATGCAGCGGGTTCCGAGCGAATCGCTCTCTTGTCTGCAGATGAGACGCTCGAGCAATGTGCCGGGCACTTCGATCTAGTGCTGTGTGGTTATACCAATGCTGTCTTGGATGTTGCCCGTGCCGGAGTTCCTTTCGTGCTTCTTGGGCAGGGCGAGGACTATTTTTCGGTCGCGCGATTCGGGCTGCCAAGAGTCGTCGCTGAGGCGCAGTTGGCGCCCTGTATCGAAACAGCTCTGTCTGAACCGGGAAAAATAAAAGAGCGCTTGTTGGAGTTTCTGAACTACCACATCTGTCACGCAGACAAGCCGCTTAGCACCCTTATCGGCAGCGTGCGGGTGGTAGCGAACGCCGCGGAGCCTGTTGGTATTCAACTGTCTGCTCCGCCCCAAAAATATTAATAAGCATACTTATGAAAGTCGTATTTCTCGGATTGGCTAAGCATCAAATCAACTACTTCAGTGGCCTACTTGAAAATTCAGAGTTGACTGGCACTGTCGTCACGCCTGCGACATTGCCTCTTCCATCCGTCTGCGGATTACAACAGGCGCTACGTCGGGTGGAGTGGAGTCGGTTGGTGCAAGAGAAGTGCACCGAGCGGGCGACGAAAGGTCGTTATCACGGCGCCTTATATCGACTTCTGCTGAGGTTGGAGATGTTGGTGATGGCTCTTCGTTTCGGCCGGTTGCTGCGAGAAGAGAGGCCGGGCGCGGTAGCGGTGTGGAACGGTAGCCACCGTTATTGCGCATTGCTCACAAGCATGTGTGAAGCTGGCGTGCTGCGATTGCATTTCGAGAACGGACTGCTTCCAGGTACTACAACCCTTGACCCTCAGGGCGTGAATTATCGCAACTCCGTGCCGAGGGATGCCGCTTTCTATAGGAACTATGCAGAGCGATACCCTGGCCGGCTACGTGGTGCTGGCTCGGTCGCGCTGGTTCCACGAGAAGCGAAGCGTCAAAGCCAGTCCGTTGAGCTACCTAGCAGCTATATATTCATTCCCTTTCAAGATGATTGGGATACCCAGATTCGGCTGTATTCGCCCTGGATAAGCGGCATGCGCGAGCTTTTCTCCTTTGCCGAACTGGTCGCGCAGCGCAGCGGGAGAGTCGTGGTTCTGAAAGAGCATCCATCGAGCCGGGTAAAGTATCCGGATCTAGCCAGGCGCGCCTCAGACAGGGTCATTTTCGCGAACGGCAACTCGACGCAGGAATTGATCGAGAAGGCTGACTGTGTCGTTACGATAAATTCGACAGTGGGCCTTGAGAGCATTCTCTTGGCGAAGCCCGTGCTGGTTCTGGGGGAAGCTTTCTATGCGATCGAAGGCATTGCGGCCAGCGCGCGAAATGCGACAGAGGCTCTCGCTTTACTGGAAAAGCTGCCGGCCTGGGGCCTAAGCGAAGACCTGCGACAGGCATTCATAAGTTATCTTCGAGATGAATACTGCGTGCCGGGCCGTTGGCAGGATGCCGTAGCGGAGCACTGCGCGGCGGTAGCGACGAAAATTGAGGCTTTGGCAGCATGATTCTACCTTGGTCGCTCCCTACCTCCCTGCGGGTGTTGCTCGCGATTGGACTATATCTGCAGCTCGCAGGGATTTGCTTTATTCCAGACGGCAGTCGTTACGCCACCATCACCAACCTAACTCTGTTCGCCCCCGCACTCGTCGCGCTCCTTTTCAGGCAATCATGGCCGTCGTTCAATAAGACTGCGTTTGGCATGTTGTTGGCCCTGTGCGGGTGGGTTGCTTTCGTTGCTGTGTTTAACGAGGGGAGCGTTGGCACACCTTGGAGATGGCTGCGGCTGCTTCTATATGTAGGTCTCTACGTTGTGGCCATTGGTCTTGTGATGCAAAGCAGGAACATCTGGCGAGTCCTGCTTCTGGCGGTGGTTGGTACTGCGGGACTATTTGCATGGCTCAGCTTGTTTCAAGCGCTCTTCATCGATAACCGAGGCTTCGGTTTCAGAGAGTTCAGGCTAGATTCTTGGGCTGGCCACACAATGGCAGATTTTAAGAACCCTATCGTGTCCGCCTTGTACTTTGGCGTGGCAGCAGTCATGGCGCTTTGCATGTCTTTACGCGAAAAAGGTTGGCTCAGAGTATTGCCCCTGCTGGCGTTCCTTGGAGCCTCTACGTACTGCTATTTCACTTATTCGCGAGGGGTATGGGTTGGCCTGTTGGCTGCGGTTATGGCTTGTCTGGCAGTTTCGCTCACTGCTCGGCAGTTTCGCTTGCTGTTATGCGGCATTCTCCCGCTAGCCATTGCCGGGATATTTCTTCTCGAAACGGCCGGCGGAATAGACGCCAGTTATCGAGACGAAATCTTCTGGCAATGGTGGTCAAAGATCGGTTCATTCTGGTGGTGGGGGGCCGGCGCGGGAGCAGAACCGAATATCTGTATTGAAGGAGCCGGGCGCTGTTTCAACCAAGCGCACAGCCTCTATCTGCAGTTCTTCTACGAGTATGGGATTCCCGGCCTGCTGCTCCTGCTGGCGTTGATCGCCATTCTTTTGCTAGGTGGGTGGCGTTATCGTTCTGGGCAAAGCTTCGCGCCTCTGGGATTGGCGCTTATGGTGTTTGTCATTTTCGTGTCCGTTGCAAACTACTATGTGATTTTTCTGCGTCCGGGTGTGTTCTGGATTGTTTTTTGGTTGCCGGCCGCAATCCTCCTGCATGAACACTCGGGGGGCGAGCGGCCAGAAGTCCGATGATGTCGATGTTCAACAGTATGAAGCGGTACTGGTGCCTGGAGATTCTAGGCGCGAGTCAAAAAGAATTTTCATGGCGCAGACTCAGGCAGAAATATAAGAGAAGCAATCGCTATGCTTACTTGTTCTGGTTTCGTCTTGCCTACGTACTTCACGCTGAAGGCGGTCGTTTCTGGAAGCGGCGAGCCAAAATGCTCAACGAGCGAATAAGCCGTAAGTACAACGTCGAAATCATGCTGGGCGCGACGGTCGGCGAGGGGTTATGGATTGCGCACCCGTCGGGCATCGTGATTAGTGCTTATGCCCGAATCGGGAAGAATTTCAAGGTTTGGCAGGGTTGTACCGTCGGCATAAAAGGCGGAACGGGAGAAAAATCGATACACATAGGTGATAATGTCAGTCTTTGTGTCAATTCATGTGTAATTGGCGATGTTATCTCGATTTCCGATAATGTGGTGGTCGGCGCGATGACCTTGGTGAATAAGGATATTCCAAAGCCTGGGACCTATGTTAATAAGCGCGTACTAGAGCGTTTCGGTTTTAGTGACGTGCCGTTGTCGGGTAGTTAATCGCTTCGCTTTTCCCCCCGTGCTACAGAGTGTCTCCGTAGAGCTTGAGAAGTTCCTGTATAGGGAACTTCTCAAGCTTCTTTCGTTTTAGGTGGTTGTGTAAGTGATCGAAATTTCGTCTGATTAAGTTTGGGCCAAGCGGGCTGCGCTTCTTCTGCAGGTCGAGAACGTCAATCAGGCCAAGCGAGCCATTCGGAAGCAGGATAATGTTGCCAATATGCAACGATCGAAAGTAGATGCCTTTTTGGTGCAAGCTTTTTATAAAGTTAGCTAGCGCAGGCAAGTGTTGTTTGATCAGATTAGGATCGGCGCGAAAAATGGATTCTATTGAGGAACCTGGCAAGGGCTGGTATAGGCAGCCGCTCAGGCCTGCGCTCTTGTCAATCCAAAAGGTGTCGATGACTTCAGGGACATGGAAGCCAGCGCCACGCAGTATGGCAAGGTTCCTAGCGAACCGTTCTGCATAGGGAAACAGGCGCGCCAGAAAGGGGCGTCGGCGAGTATAGAAGATCTTTAGAAAACTCCCGTTTACTAGCTCCAGAACTTTGGGCCCGCGCGCATCCTTTTCCAGCACCTTGCCTTCCGCCAGCCAGTTTTCCAGCTCCTGCGCTGTTACAATCCTCATCTTGTTCCTCTAGCCAGTCGTATGGGGCTTGCCGAATGGCCAATTCTACCCAGCAATCCAGTGTGACGGTGTATCTGCGATTGCTGCACTACGTCTTTCCCTATTTAGGGCTGTTTGCGATCAGTCTTCTTGGTTTTCTGATTTTTGCGTCGACCCAGCCGATGCTCGGCTACATGCTGAAATTCTTTGTTGATGGTTTGAACAACCCAGACGCCAGTTTGTTTGCTCAGGTCCCGCATCTCAACGAAGTACCATGGCTGGCTCAGCTCAAGCTATTGCAGGCCGTCCCGCTGCTGATCATCTTCATCGCGCTTATGCAGGGCATCGGTTCGTTTCTCGGCAATTTTTTTCTTGCAAAGGTTTCGCTAGGGCTGGTGCATGACCTGCGGCTGGCACTGTTCAACAACATGCTGACACTCCCCAATCGCTATTTTGACAGCCACAACTCCGGGCATCTGATCTCGCGGATCACATACAACGTGACCATGGTCACCGGCGCGGCGACCGATGCGATCAAGGTTGTGGTGCGCGAGGGCATGACAGTGATTTTCCTGTTCGCCACGCTGCTGTGGATGAACTGGAAGCTCACTCTGGTGATGCTGGCGATACTGCCAGTGATCGGTTTCATGGTGTCGAGCGCCAGCAAGAAATTCCGCAAGCAGAGCAAGAAGATTCAGCTTGCGATGGGCGACGTGACCCATGTGGCTTCGGAAACCATACAGGGCTATCGCGTGGTCCGTAGCTTCGGAGGCGAGCCTTACGAGCGGGATCGTTTCCTGGCTGCGAGCTCGGAGAACACCGCCAAGCAGTTGCGTATGGTCAAGACGAATGCCGTTTACACACCGAGTCTGCAACTGGTCATTTACAGCGCCATGGCAGTGCTGATGTTCCTTGTGTTGTTGCTCCGCGGTGACGCGTCTGCTGGCGATCTGGTCGCCTACATCACGCTGGCGGGGTTGCTGCCCAAGCCGATACGTCAGCTCTCGGAAGTCAGCTCGACCATCCAGAAGGGCGTGGCCGGGGCGGAAAGTATCTTCGAGCAGCTCGACGAGGAGCCAGAAGTCGATCGGGGCACGCTTGAGCGCGAAGCCGTCAGCGGCCATCTTGAGGTGCGCAACCTCGACTTTGTCTATCCGGGTACAGACAAGCGCGTGCTGCACGACATTAGTTTCACCATTGAGCCGGGGCAGATGGTGGCGCTGGTCGGACGTTCAGGCAGCGGCAAATCCACGCTGGCGAATCTGATCCCACGCTTCTATCACCATGAGGCAGGTCAGATACTGCTCGACGGTGCGGATGTCGAATCCTACACGTTGCGCAACCTGCGTCGTCACATCGCCCTGGTGACGCAGCAGGTGACCCTGTTCAACGATACCGTGGCCAACAACATCGCCTACGGCGATCTGGCTGGCGCGCCGCTGGACGACATACGCCGCGCGGCCCGCGATGCGTACGCCGATGAGTTCATCGAGCAGATGCCGGAGGGTTATCAAACCATGGTCGGCGAAAACGGCGTGCTGCTATCCGGCGGTCAGCGTCAACGCCTGGCGATCGCTCGTGCGTTGTTGAAGAACTCGCCGGTGCTGATTCTGGACGAAGCCACTTCGGCGCTGGATACCGAGTCCGAGCGGCACATCCAGGGCGCGCTGGATCATGTCATGCAGGGCCGCACCACGCTTGTCATCGCGCACCGCTTGAGCACCATCGAGAAGGCCGACCAGATTCTGGTGATGGAGCAGGGCCGCATCGTCGAGCGCGGTACCCACGCCGAGCTGCTGGCCGCGAACGGCGCCTACGCCAGGCTCCACGCCACTCAGTTCAAGGACGAAGTGCCCGAAGAGCAGGGATCCTGATGTTTCAGTTCCTGCAGAGCTGGCGCGAGCGTGGCTGGCGCGTTATCGACGCATCGACGTATTCCGAGGTCTGGCAGCGCTACGGTGGCAGCGTTGCGACTCACCCTGAGGTCATCGAGCGGCTGGCTGGGCTCGCTGGTATTCCAGTGCGCTATCTGGGCTGGGAAAAACAAAGTGAGCTGATTGCGGCGGTTCCCTGCTGGGGGCGACATCTGGCGCTTTCCAAGGATGTGCTGAAAAAGACTGGCAAGCGCGGCCTGTTCGATATGGGCAACGCGGAGATCGTTCTGCCGGTTGCCGAGCTGGCAGCGGTGCCGGTACGCCAGCGTATGCGCTACGTGTCCGAGCTGAATGCTACTGCGATCAGCACGTTGCGCGAGCAGCCGGAGGGCTTGGCGCTGGCGCGCGAGCCGGAGGAGTATTCGAAGAAGTTTCGCTACAACCAGCGTCGCGAGCAGCGCTTGCTGGAAGAGGCCGGCGGTGTGCTGCGACCGATGCTGGATTTCTCGCCGACCGAGCAGGCTGCGATGTATGCCGATCTGTTCCAGCGCCGCTGGGGTTTCGAGGCGCCCGGCAAGGGCCATCTGCAAGAGGTCTTTGCACTACTGCGCGAGTTCATGACCGGCTCTGTGGTCCTGCTCGATGAGCAGCCCATCGCCGTCCAGGTGCTTTACCGGGTCGAGGCACCGAAGTGGGTGTCGATCGAGTACATCAACGGCGGTGTCGATCCGCAGCAGCGGGATTTCAGCCCTGGCAGCGTCCTCAGCTTCGTCAACACCCAGACGGCCTGGGCCGAGGCACGGGCGTTGGGCAAACCGCTGCGTTATTCCTTCGGTCGTGCGGACCGAGAGTACAAGGACCGCTGGTGCAACCGCGTCCCGGTCTACCAGGTGTGAGCCATGAGTGCACGCAAGCAGCAATTGCTTAAACGTCATCGCAAGCACAAGCGCATCGCGCTGCTCGTCGCGCTCGTTGCGCTGTTGCTGATTGGTGCGCTGGTCAACTGGTGGCTGATACCGCTGCTGGTGGTTCTCGGCTGGATCGCCCATGAGGCGTGGTTCGCTGATCATCTGTTCTACCGGCCGCAGGACGACTACCGCTACGCCTTTCCTGAAGATGCCAAGCGCTACCTGGTGCGCATCGAGGGCGGCCGTCTGGTTCTGCCTGACGGCTTCGACGCTGCAGATACGCTGATTCTCGAGGTCAACCTGAAGGCCAGCTGGCTAGGGCGCTGGCGCGACCCGCAGGTATGGATCGGTGAGGACCGCCAGGACTTCGAGCGCGGTGTCGCGGGTCGGCGTTACCTCAATCTGTCCGGTCAGCAGGAGCTGCTCGCCCAGGGCAGGCTGAATATTCGCGGGCGGTTCTGCCGGCTGTCGAGCGATGCGACCCTCTACGCGATGCGCAATCCTGACTACGCTGAGCGCCGGATCCTGATCATTGCCCCCCACGCTGACGATGCGGAGCTGGCTGCCTTCGGCTTGTACAGCCGAGCTCGCGACGTCGCCATCGTTACCCTGACTCAGGGCGAGATCGAGGCGAACAACTACCAGCGCCTGGGTTTGGATCTGCCTGCTGCGGCCCGTTTGAAGGGGCGCCTGCGCAGTTGGGACAGCCTTGCGATACCGCTCTGGGGCGGCGTGCCGCAATCGCGTTGCGTGCAGCTCGGCTATTACTGCCTGCAGCTGCCGACCATGGCCGAGGAGCCGGAGCGCACCTTCGGCTCGCGCGAGTCGGGCGAGCAGGACATCCGCAGCGTTCGTCAGAACAACCCCTTCGCGCTGCCGGCCGATGTGGACGGCGTGCCGACCTGGGGCAATCTGCAGGCCGATTTGCGCGCGCTGCTGACGCACTTTCGCCCCGAAGTGGTGGTGACGCCGCATCCTGAACTCGATCCGCACTCCGATCACGTCGCAGCCACGCGAGCCCTCTGTCAGGCGATGGAGGAGGGCGACTGGCTGCCGGAAACGCTGCTGCTCTATGCCAACCACCTGCACGATAATGATCGCTGGCCGATGGGTCCTGCTGATGGTGGTATTGCGTTGCCGCCTGCCATCGAGCCGCTGCCGGCGGACCGCCTGTGGAGCCCTCTGCTGGATGCCGACGCGCGGCTGAACAAGGCTATGGCGTTGGCCATGCAGCACGATTTGCAGGGGCCACTGCCGCTGAAAAAGCGCCTGCGCCGTTTGGTCCAGGCGGCCCTCGCCGGCCGGCGCTGGCCGCGCACCGGCGAGGACGAATTCTTCCGCAAGGCGGTGCGCAGGCACGAACTGTTCTGGGTTCGCCACCTCTAGCAAGGCGCTTGTCGCGGGCAGGCGGCCGCGGCCTGCATGTTATGATCGCCGCCGTTTTCTGTTTGTCATCGGAGCCCCAATGAAGCTGTCCATGCCCCGTTTCGACCAAGCCGCCGTACTGGTGGTGGGTGATGTCATGCTCGATCGCTACTGGCATGGCGGCACGTCGCGGATATCGCCTGAGGCGCCGGTGCCGGTGGTCAAGGTCGAGCAGATCGAAGATCGCCCAGGCGGTGCGGCCAACGTCGCGCTGAACATCGCGGCGTTGGGGTCTGCTGCTGCGCTGGTGGGTGTGACCGGCGAGGACGAGGCGCGTCAGAGCCTGGCTGACAGCCTCGCGGCTGCCGGTGTGCAGGCGCATTTCCAGTGCATCGATGACCAGCCCACCATCGTCAAGCTGCGGGTGATGAGTCGCCATCAGCAACTGCTGCGCATGGATTTCGAGGAGCCGTTCAACACCGATCCAGCCGCGCTGCTGGCCGAGGTGGAAGGGCTGCTGGCCGGAGTCAAGGTGCTGGTGCTGTCGGACTATGGCAAGGGCGCGCTGAAGAACCATCAGGCGCTGATCCAGGCTGCGCGACGCCGCGGTATTCCTGTGCTGGCTGACCCCAAGGGCAAGGACTTCAACATCTATCGCGGCGCTTCGTTGATTACGCCGAACCTGGGCGAATTCGAGGCGATCGTAGGAAATTGTGCCGACGAGGCCGAGTTGGTCAGCAAGGGGGCCGAGCTGATGAGCAGGCTTGAGCTGGATGCGTTGCTGGTCACCCGTGGCGAGCACGGCATGACCCTGCTGCGCCCTGATCACGCACCGCTGCATCTGCCGGCCCGTGCCCGCGAAGTGTTCGATGTCACCGGTGCCGGGGATACCGTCATCTCGACCTTGGCCGCTGCGATTGCGGCCGGCGAGGAGCTGCCACAAGCCGTGGCACTGGCCAACTTGGCAGCCGGTATCGTGGTCGGCAAGCTGGGCACCGCCTGCATCAGCGCGCCGGAGCTGCGCCGCGCGGTGCAACGCGAGGAAGGCTCCGAGCGTGGCGTGATGACCGTCGAGCAGCTGCTCACCGCGGTCGAGGATGCCCGCGCCGAGGGCGAGAAGATCGTCTTCACCAATGGCTGTTTCGACATCCTGCACGCCGGCCATGTGACCTATCTCGAGCAGGCCCGTGCCCAGGGCGACCGGCTGGTGGTGGCTGTGAACGATGATGGCTCGGTGAGCCGCCTCAAAGGCCCGGGCCGGCCGATCAATTCGGTCGATCGCCGCATGGCGGTGCTCGCTGGTCTGGAAGCGGTGGATTGGGTGGTGTGCTTCTCCGAGGACACACCGGAAAACCTGCTGGCTCAGGTTCGTCCCGATGTACTGGTCAAGGGTGGCGACTATGGCGTCGATCAGGTCGTTGGTGCCGAGTTGGTCAAGGCCTACGGGGGCGTGGTGAAGGTGCTGGGGCTGGTGGAAAACAGCTCGACCACCGCCATCGTCGAGAAGATTCGCAGCCGCTGAGCCCTTTGGATACGCCTACCGCGTATCGTCAGTAGGTGGGCAGCCGCTTTGCGCGGCTACCGACTACGCGTTAACGGGCGGCGGCCACCGGCCGTGCCGCCCACCAATCGCGCCAGCGAACGCGCTCGTCGCGCACAACCCAGCCTTCCTGCGGCGCAAAGCTTTCTGAGAGCCACAGGCCGCGAGTGTTCACCGGGCTTAACTGGCCATTGCGCAGTTGCAGCAGCTGATCCTGCGGCAGGCCTTGATGCAGCGGTATCAGGTAGATGTCGGGCCGGCTGCGCTCCAGGCGCGCAACCAGTTGTCCATCTTCCAGGCGCTCGTCGACGTGGAACAGGCTCAACTGGCGTACCTCTTTCGGTAGCTCCATGCGCATGTCATATACCAGCTGCAACGATGCGGTCGGCAGGTGTACATAGGCGCGAGGACGCTCCATCAGCACCATGTTGCCGCACTGCACCGGGCGCGTGGCGCCGGATTGCGAGGCGAGCTTGAAGTGCACCGCCTCTCGGTAGTGCAGGCTGGCCTGGTACGGAGTGGGCAGCCAGGTATCGCCGAAACGCCCGGCAAGCCAGCCTTCAGGGGTTTCCAGCAGGCATTCTTCGGCGATTTCCTGAATGGCGGTAAGCAGCGGCAGGTTCAGCTCATGCGCCGGGATGTAGCCGGAAATCAGCTTGAGCACAACGTCACCACGGTCCGGCCGCTGCTGACGGACCAGCACCCAGTATTCGCGGCCCTGCCAGCTCATGGTCAGACGCACTGAAACGCCGAGATTGGCCAGTTCGATGGCAAAACGGCCCGGATCGGACACCTCCACCGGGCGGCGGCGCTCGATCACTTCGCTGAAGTTCAGCGGCCGGCCCAGACTCTGGTAGCTCAGGTTGTCCTGGCTGGCCTCGACGTAGAGAGGCAGGGTCTTGAATGCGGCAGGGCTCTTGCGCACCAGAACTCTTGGCATTCGGTTTCTCCTTGCGGCGAAGAAAGTAACCGCGCGGCATCAGCGTAATGCGCTTTCCGCGCAGCGGATGAACGTTGCCGCCAGGACCGTTTCAGTTGCCGGTCAGAACGGCAGCAGCAGTCCGTACGTTAGCCGTCAAATGCTGCGGATTGATAGTGCCGATGATCGCGCCGCTGACCCCTGGGTGACCGAACAGCAGCTCGAAACTGCGGCGGACCGGGTCGTCGCCTGGCTTGAGGCAGGCATGTCCGCTGGCCAGGGCTTTCTTGATCAGGATGCCCTTGCCGTGTGCAGCAGCGTAGTCGAGGACCGGTCGTTCGGCCTGCTCGTTGAGGTTGTAGGTCACCATCGCGCAGTCGCCCTGCTGCAGCGCAAGCAGTCCACCATCGACCGTCTTGCCGGACAGACCGAAGGCGAGGATCTTGCCCTCGCGCTTGAGTTGGGCCAGGGTCTGGTAGACCTCGGTGTGCTGCAGGATATCGAAGTCGTTGCCGTCCGAATGCACCAGCACCAGCTCGATGCGGTCGGTACGCAGACGCTTGAGGCTGCGCTCCACCGAGAAGCGCGTGTGGGCGGCAGAAAAGTCGAAACGCGACTGGCCGTTCTCGAACTCCTCGCCAACCTTGCTGACGATCACCCAATCCTCGCGCTGTCCGGCCAGCAACGGGCCGAGCCGTTCCTCGCTGACGCCGTAGGCCGGCGCGGTGTCGATCAGGTTGATACCCAGTTCGCGGGCCAGGGTCAGCAGTTCGCGAGCCTGGGCATCGTCGGGGATGGCGAAGCCGCTGGGGTACTTCACGCCCTGGTCGCGACCCAGCTTGACCGTGCCCAGACCCAACGGCGAAATGCGCAGGCCGGTGCTGCCCAGTGGGCGGTGCATGTCATGCAGCGTCGCGTTCATGGCAGCAGCCCTTCCCAGAACGGCCCGGTCAACGGTGGTCGCGGCAGTTCCGGTAGTGCAGGATGCTGGACGGGGCGAATGCCGTCGCGGGCGAGAGCGGCTTCGACGCGGTCGGAAAAGTCCGGTGACAGCGCCAGCTTGGTCGGCCAGCCGACCAGCAGGCGGCCCTGCTCGGCGAGAAAGGCGTTGTCCGGACGGGCGAGGGCCGATTGCGCCGGCTCGGCGCGGTCGATGCGCAGCGTGGTCCAGTGCGCTGCGGACAGGTCGATCCAGGGTACCAGCTCGGCCAGTTCCTTCTTCGCCGCGGCGATCTGGCTGGCTTCGTCGCGCGCCACGCCATCGGCTTCGGCCAGATCGCCGCCCAGGTACCAGACCCACTCGCCGTCTGCCGCCGGATGGCTGGTCACGGTGATTCGCGGTTTGGTGCCGCCGCCCAGGCAGTGGGCGTAGAGCGGCTTGAGCGTCGGCGCCTTGACGATGACCATGTGCAGCGGTCGGCGCTGCATGGCCGGCTGCTGCAGGCCGAGCGAAGTGAGCAGCTCGGCCGTTCCGCCGCCGGCGCTGAAAACGATGCGCTGAGCGCGGATCTCGCGGCCGTCGACGCGCAGACCGACCAGCTCGTCGCCATCGAGCAGCGGTTCGACCTGCTGGCCGGCGAGCAGGCTGTCGCCGGCCAGTTCGGCCAGGCGGGCGATCAGACTGGGCACATCGAGCACCAGTTCGCTGAGGCGGTAGACCTTGCCTTTGAATTTCGGGTGTTGCAGAGCGGGTGGCAGTTCGTCGCCCTTGACCTGACCAACCCGCGAGCGCACTGCCTTGCTGGCGAAGAAGCTGGTGAGGTTGCCGGCCAGCGTGCCGGGCGACCAGAGGTAATGCGCATCGGACAGCAGGCGCACGCCGCTGAGATCCAGCTCGCCCTTGCCTTCAAGAGCCTCGCGCCAGCGCCGTGGCATGTCGGCGATGGCTTCGGATGCGCCGGTGAGGGCGCCGCTCAAGGCGTATTTGGTGCCCCCATGAATGATGCCCTGGGACTTCACGCTCTGCCCGCCACCCAGCGTTCCCTTGTCCACCAGCAACGTGGCAAAACCTTGCCTGCGCAGGCGCGCGTTGAGCCAGAGGCCGGCGACGCCGCCGCCAACGATCAGGACATCGGTGCTGAGGGATTCAGGCATGTGCAGGCCTCATACGGGGAAACGGACGCGCAGTATAACTGCATGCAGTTCGCGGGGCGCTTAGTGGCCGGTGCTGCCGGAGAACAGCTGAATGACCACCACGCCAGCGATGATCAGGACCATACCGAGCGCTGCCGGCAGGTCCAGGTGCTGGCGATAGATCAGCGCCGCAGCGATGCTGACCAGCACGATGCCCAGGCCCGCCCAGATGGCGTAGGCGATCCCCACCGGAATGGTCTTCACCACCAGCGCCAGCATCCAGAAGGACAAGCTATAGCCACAAATCACCAGCAACAGGGGCAGCGGGCGGCTGAAGCCGGCCAGGGCTTTCATCGAGGTGGTGGCGATCACTTCGGCGCAGATGGCGATGGCCAGGTAAACGTAACACCGGACATGGGAAATCCTGATCGTGGGCTGGAGGAGGTCAACTTCGTTCGGTCGCGTCCTCGTCAACTAGTTCGCCAGCCGTGGCGATTGTGGCTCCCCGGCAGGCGGG
>NZ_AOFQ01000030.1 GCF_000495915.1 Stutzerimonas chloritidismutans AW-1 | reverse complement strand
CCCCCCCCGCCACAACCTCGCGAAACACCTCATCAATGGCTGCCATTGGCGTACTGATGACCGCATGGCCGAAATGCTTGAGCGCCGCAGCCTGGGAGAAGGTACCCTCTGGGCCGAGATAGGCAACCCGGAGCGGCTGTTCCAGGGCCAGGCAGGACGACATGATCTCGCGGAACAGACGCGCCATTTCCTCGTTATCGAGCGGCCCGCGGTTGAGCTCCATGATGTGCTTGAGCACCCAGGCTTCGCGCTCCGGACGGTAGAACACCGCGGACTCGCCCTCGGCCAGCGCCGCGGTCTTGACCCGGGCGACTTCCTGGGCACAGCGGGCGCGCTCGCTGATCAGATCGAGAATGCGCTCGTCGAGGCTGTCGATTCGAACCCGCAGGGCCTTCAACTGATCGGCGTCGCTCATCAGCCGTGCTCCTTCTCGAACTCGGCCATGTAGGCCACCAGCGCTTCGACCGCATCCAGGCCTACGGCGTTGTAGATAGAAGCGCGCATGCCACCCACGGAGCGATGCCCTTTGAGGTTCAACAGGCCACGCGCGTCGGCGCCGGCCAGGAACGCCTTGTCCAGACGCTCATCGGCCAGACGGAACGGAACGTTCATCCACGAACGCGCATTGATGGCGATCGGGTTGGTGTAGAAATCGCTGGCATCGATGGCACCGTAGAGCATGTCCTTCTTGGCGCGGTTGCGCTGCTCCATCGCCTCGACGCCGCCCTGCTCCTTCAGCCACTCGAAGACCAGCCCCGAGAGATACCAGGAAAAGGTTGCCGGCGTGTTGTACATCGAGCCGTTATCCGCCGCGACCTTGTAGTCGAGCATGGTCGGGCAAGCGGAACGCGCATGGCCGAGCAGGTCTTCACGAACGATAACGACCACCAGCCCGGATGGCCCGATGTTCTTCTGCGCTCCGGCGTAGATCAGGCCGAACTTCGAGACGTCGATGGTCCGCGACAGAATGTCCGACGACATGTCGACGACCAGCGGCGTATCGCCGAGATCCGGAATCCAATCGAACTGCAGGCCGCCGATGGTCTCGTTGCTCGCGTAGTGCAGGTACGCCGCGTGCTCGCTCAACTGCCAGTCGTTCTGCCCCGGAATGGCGAAGTAATCGAGAGGTTTGGCGCTGGCCGCCACATTGACGTTACCGAAACGACGCGCCTCTTCGATCGCCTTGCGCGACCAGATGCCCGTATCGATGTAGTCGGCAACGCCATCTTCCGGCAGCAGGTTCAGCGGAATCTCGGCGAACTGCTGGCTGGCGCCCCCCTGCAGGAACAGCACCTTGTAGTTCGACGGAATTGCCAGCAGGTCGCGCAGATCCTGTTCGGCCTTTTCGGCGATAGCGGTGTATTCGTCGCTACGGTGGCTCATCTCCATGACCGACAGGCCCTTGCCATGCCAGTCGAGAAGCTCCGCCTGGGCGCGCTGAAGGACGGCTTCGGGAAGCGCAGCCGGACCGGCACAGAAGTTAAAGGCGCGTTTGCTCACTGCTGTTCTCTCGCTCTTGCTCGATATTGAATCCCGCGGCGCGGCGACCGGAACCTCTACCGACCGCCACGCTACCACCTGATTGCGGATTGCTTTCGCCGATCAGTCTTCGTCGTCTGTCGGCACCACATCCGGAGATACGTCGCCAGCCCCGCCGAGCAGTTCATCCTCGCTCGGCTCAGTGCTGAGTACAGGCATTTCCTTCTCGAGGGCGTCGTCATCGAGCAACGCTTCGATGTCTTCCAGCACGTCTTCCTCGGATGGCTCCTGCACGCGCTCCAGACCAACCAGATGCTCGCCCTTGCTCAGTTTGATGAGGGTTACGCCCTGAGTATTGCGACCCAGCGATGACACCTCGTCGACGCGGGTCCGGACCAGCGTGCCCTGATCGGAGATCAGCATGATCTCCTCGCCCTCGAGCACCTGCACGGCACCGATCAACGGGCCGTTACGCTCGTTGGTGACCATGGCGATGACGCCCTGACCACCGCGACCGCGGCGTGGAAACTCTTCCATCGCGGTGCGCTTGCCGTAGCCACGCAAAGATGCGGTAAGGATCTGTGCACCCGATTCCGGAATCAGCATGGAGATGATGCGCTGCCCTTCGGGCAGACGCATACCGCGTACACCGCGGGCATTGCGGCCCATGATGCGAACCTTGCTTTCCTTGAAACGGATGACCTTGCCGCCGTCGGAGAACATCATCACTTCCTGGGCACCATCGGTGACGGCCGCAGCGATGAGGGTGTCGCCTTCTTCCAGCTTGAGCGCGATCAGGCCGGACGTCCGCGGACGGCTGAACTGCACCAGAGGTGTCTTCTTGACCGTGCCATTGGCGGTAGCCATGAAAATGTAGGAGCCGGTCGGCTCGTCTTTCTCGTCGCTGTCGGCGTCATCGCTTTCGACGTCGTCCGCATCATCGTGCTCGATGACCAGGCCTTCTGCTTCGTCCAGGTCGTCCTCACCTTCGGCAGCCTGCTTGCGCAGCGCTTCCAGATCGACCTGAAGCATGGCGGTGATGCGCTCGCCCTCATCGAGCGGTAGCAGGTTGACCAGCGGGCGGCCACGCGAAGTGCGAGATGCTTCGGGAATCTCGTAGGTCTTCAGCCAGTACACTTTGCCCTTGCTGGAGAACAGCAGCAGCGTGGTGTGACTGTTGGCAACCAGCAGATGCTCGACGTAATCCTCTTCCTTCACACCAGTCGCAGCCTTGCCGCGACCACCACGGCGCTGCGCCTGGTAGGCGGCCAGCGGTTGCGACTTGGCATAACCACCATGAGAGATGGTGACGACGCGCTCTTCTTCGGTGATCAGGTCCGCCAGCGTCAGGTCCAGACGCGACTCGAGAATCTCGGTACGCCGTGCATCGCCGAAATCGCGCTTCACGCCTTCCAGTTCTTCGCGGATGACTTCCATCAGGCGAACCGGATTGGTCAGGATGCGGATCAGCTCGCCGATCTGGGTGAGGATTTCCTGGTATTCGCTGAGCAGCTTCTCGTGCTCGAGGCCGGTCAGGCGGTGCAGACGCAGATCAAGAATCGCCTGCGCCTGTTCCGGCGACAGAAAGTACTTGCCGTCACGCAGGCCAAACTGCGGATCGAGGCCTTCCGGGCGACAGGCATCAGCCCCTGCGCGCTCGACCATGGCTTCAACGGCGCTCGATTCCCAGGCAGTGGAAATCAGCGCATCCTTGGCCTCGGCTGGAGTTGGCGAAGCCTTGATCACCGCAATGACCGGATCGATGTTGGACAGCGCGACCGCCTGCCCTTCAAGAATGTGCCCACGCTCGCGCGCCTTGCGCAGTTCGTAGACGGTACGGCGGGTAACGACTTCGCGGCGGTGGCGAACGAAGGCTTCCAGCAGCTCTTTCAGGTTCAGCGTACGTGGCTGGCCATCGATGAGCGCAACCACGTTGATACCGAAGACGCTCTGCAGCTGGGTCTGGGCGTATAGGTTGTTGAGGATCACCTCCGGCACTTCGCCGCGGCGCAGCTCGATGACCACGCGCATGCCGTCCTTGTCGGACTCGTCACGCAGCTCGGTGATGCCTTCGATCTTCTTCTCTTTCACCAGCTCGGCGATCTTCTCGATCAGCCGTGCCTTGTTCAGCTGGTAAGGCAGCTCGGTGATGACGATCTGCTGCCGGCCGCCGACCTTGTCGATATCTTCGATATCGGCGCGAGCACGGATATAAATGCGGCCACGGCCGGTGCGGTAGGCCTCGATGATGCCAGCACGGCCATTGATGATACCGGCAGTGGGGAAATCGGGGCCCGGGATGAACTGCATGAGTTCGTCGATAGTGATATCGGCGTTGTCGATCAGCGCCAGGCAACCATCAATCACTTCGCCCAGGTTATGCGGCGGGATGTTGGTCGCCATGCCTACCGCAATACCGCTGGAGCCGTTCACCAGCAGATTGGGAACCTTGGTCGGCATGACCGCCGGGATCTGCTCGGTGCCATCGTAGTTGGGCACCCAGTCGACGGTTTCCTTTTCCAGGTCGGCCAGCAGCTCATGGGCCAGCTTGGCCATGCGCACTTCGGTGTAACGCATCGCTGCAGCGCTATCGCCGTCAACCGAACCGAAATTACCCTGGCCGTCGACCAGCATGTAGCGCAGCGAAAATGGCTGCGCCATACGCACGATGGTGTCGTATACCGCCGAATCGCCGTGCGGGTGGTATTTACCGATCACGTCACCGACCACACGGGCGGATTTCTTGTACGGCTTGTTCCAGTCGTTGCCGAGTTCGCTCATGGCGAACAGTACGCGGCGGTGTACCGGTTTCAGGCCATCGCGCGCGTCCGGCAGCGCACGGCCAATGATCACGCTCATGGCGTAATCAAGGTAGGACTGCTTGAGCTCGTCTTCGATATTGACCGGGAGGATTTCTTTGGCCAGTTCGCCCATGGAAGCCTGGTTCCTTATAGTCAGCAGGGTCCTGTAATAAGCGCGGGATGGTAACACAGACGACTGCTATAAACTGAGCCTTGCACGGAGCAAAACCGGCTTGCACACCACACCCGAGCGCGACCGATCGTTGCTCAGTGCAGCCGTTTGCGGCTCATCAGTTCGGCCATCTTCGCGGCACTCGGCCGCTCGACCACGCCTTTCTCGGTGACAATGGCATCGATGAGATCGGCCGGCGTCACGTCGAACACCGGATTGAATGCCTCGACATCAGCCGCGAAGCGCCGACCGTCGACCTCAAGCAGCTCGCTGCCGGCGCGCTCCTCGATCTGGATCTCCTCGCCGTTCTCCAGCGCCATGTCGATGGTCGAACTCGCCGCCACCACCATGAAACGCACGCCGTGGTGCATCGCCAGGACCGCAAGCTGGTAGGTACCGATCTTGTTCGCCACATCGCCATTGGCGGTGATGCGATCCGCACCGACGATCACCCAGGAGATGCCTCTGGATTTCATCAGATGAGCAGCCGCCGAATCCGCATTCACCATGGCCGGAACGCCATCACCGAGCAGTTCCCAGGCCGTCAGCCGGGAGCCCTGCAACCAAGGCCGGGTCTCATCGACGTATACCCGCTCCACCAGACCCTCGAGATGCGCCGCCCGGATGACCCCGAGCGCCGTACCGAAACCGCCGGTCGCCAGGGCGCCGGTATTGCAATGGGTGAGCAGGTTCTGCGGATTGCCCTGATGGCGGCGGATGAGGTCGACGCCAAACTGCGCCATCGCCAGATTTGCCTCGCGATCGCTGTCATGGATCGAGATGGCCTGGACCTCCAGCGCTGCATACGGGTCTTCACCCGGCTTGAGGCGATCCAGTCGTTCGCGCATCTGGTTCAGAGCCCAGAACAGATTGACTGCGGTGGGACGGGAATCGGCCAGCACCTTGAAGTCTTCCTCCAGGGCCTGCCGCCAATCACCGCCGTCGGCGATGCGGGCACGCACGGCAAGGACCAGGCCATAGGCTGCGCTGATTCCGATTGCCGGCGCGCCGCGCACGACCATATCCCGAATCGCCGCAGCGACCGACGCCGCAGAATCATGGCTGCACCAAATCTCTTCGACGGGAAGCTTGCGCTGATCGAGCAGGTTCAGGCGCCCGTCCAGCCATTCGATCGACTTAACCTTTTCCGCAGCCAACAAACGCTCGCGCATGGCATTTCCCTCGTTCAGCTTCGTCGACACAGGACCATCATGCGCCCCGAACAGCAAAGAAAAAGCCCGGATCGCGGGCGAACCGGGCTTTCCAATCTCAATATGGCCGGGAAGCAGCAAACATGAGCACTGCGGCCTCTTATCCCGGGCGCGAATGCTAATCGACGGGTTTTCCGAGCACAAGCAGTGATCAGGGCTTGGCGACGCCTAATGGCCGAGCAGCTTTCAGGCTGGCCCCGCCTTCCACGGAGAGAGCATGCGCTCGAACAGATGAAGTGTCGCGCTCACTCATCGCGTCGTGCTTGACCAACTCGCGGCAGGCCAAATACTGTATCTATATACAGTTATTCTGGATGCTTCTTCATGACCGCAGTGGTCGCCCTCGATAGCCTGCTGGATACACGTCGCGTCTGGCGTGGCCAGGCCATAACATCTCGCACGGCCGTCCAGCCGACCGGAAATGCCACACTGGATGAGTTCCTGCCCGGCGGCGGCTGGCCGGAGTCGGCCATCAGCGAGTTCCTCGTCGCGGCCACGGGCATCGGCGAGCTGAATCTGCTGTGGCCGACCCTTGCACGACTGACCACCGCCGGCGAGCGGGTGGTGCTGGTAACGCCCCCTCATCGACCTTACCCCCAGGCCTGGCTGGCCGCGGGTGTAGACCTGCAGTGGCTGACCATCATCCAGGCAAAGGGCCGCGATGCGCTGTGGGCTGCAGAACAATGCCTACGTTCCGGCAGTTGTGCCGCCGTGCTGTGCTGGCCGCAACAAGCTGATGACCGTGCCTTAAGACGCTTGCAGATTGCCGCTGAATCCGGCCAAACCCTGGGCTTCGTCTATCGGTCACTGCATGAAGCAAATAACCCATCACCGGCGGCACTACGCCTGACCATCGAGGCCCAGCCGGCGCAGCTGCGTGTCATCAAGTGCCGCGGCGGCCTGGCTCCGGGACAGGCGCTCCCGGCCAGCGCCTGGCAACAGGCGTGACGATGCTCTGGGCCTGCATTCTGCTGCCGCAACTGGCCATGGACGGCATCCTGCGCCACCGCGACGATGCCGCCGCGCCGCTGGCCCTGCTCGCCGGCCCGCCACAGCGCCGCGTGCTGCAGGCCGTCAACGCAGCCGCACGCAAACTCGGCCTCAAGCCAGGGCAATCGCTGATCGCAGCCCAGGCATTGACCCACGACTTCGCCACCGCCGATTACGACCCGCTGATGATCGAACGCTGGCAGCGGTTTCTGGCGGCCTGGGGTTACGGCTACAGCGCCCAGGTCAGCCTGCACTACCCGCGCTGCCTGCTGTTGGAGGTGCATTCCAGCCTCGGCCTGTTCGGCCCCTGGCCACGATTCGAGACGCGTCTACGCAAGGAGCTCACGGCTCTGGGCTTCCGCCACCGCATCACCCTGGCGCCCAACCCGGCGGCCGCGCGCATCCTCGCCAATGCCCATGACGGGCTGGCCGTGACCGATACAGCCACGCTGCATCAGGCGTTCGGGGTACTGCCGGTCGAGCGCCTCGGCCTGCCCCGCGAAGTCAGCACATCGCTGGTACGCATGGGCGTGCGCCATCTTCATCAACTGCTCGCCCTGCCGCGGGATAGCCTCGCCAGACGCTTTCCGGCCGAAGTGCTGGCCCAGCTCGACACCCTGCTCGGGCATCGGCCGCTGCCTCTGGAGTTCTACCGCCCGCCGGATGTCTTCGACATCCGCATCGAACTGAATTTCGAAGTCGAATCTCACCAGGCCCTGCTGTTTCCATTGCGCAGACTGACCGCCGACCTGGCCGCCTTTCTCGCCGGGCGGGACAGCGGCGTCCAGCGTTTCAGCCTGTACCTGGAACATCGCACCCTGCCCGACAGCGAGGTGCCAGTCGGCCTGCTCAGTACCGAACGCGAGCCCGCCATGCTGTTCGAACTGACCCGCGGCCGCCTCGAGCACCTGCAACTGCCTGCCCCCGTCCTGGCCGTGCGTCTGCTGGCTCGTGATCTTCCAGCCTTCACGCCGGCCCATCAGGCCTTGTTCGACGAGCGCCCGCAGCAGAATGTGCCTTGGGAGCAGCTGCGCGAACGCCTCCGCGCCCGACTGGGCGACGATGCCGTGGTCTCGCTGAGCGCACGAGCGGACCACCGTCCCGAATATGCCTGGCGGGAAAGCAGCCTCGCCCGCACCGAACCATTGCCTCACGTGGGGTTGCGCCCCGGCTGGCTGCTGAGTACCCCGCAACCCTTGCGCGAAGAGGGTCTGCTCACCCTGGCCGGCCCCGAGCGCATCGAGTCCGGCTGGTGGGATGGTGCCGACGCGCGACGCGACTACTACCGGGTGCAAACCGCTACCGGCCAGCAGGGTTGGGCGTTTCGCGCCCTCGCCGGAGGCCCCCTACTGCTGCACGGCTGGTTCGCATGAACGCCGAATATGCCGAGCTGCATTGCCTGTCCAACTTCAGCTTCCAGCGGGGCGCATCCAGCGCGAGCGAACTCTTCGAACGCGCCAAACGCCAGGGCTATGACGCTCTGGCGATCACCGACGAATGCAGCCTGGCCGGTATCGTGCGCGCCTGGCAGGCCTCGAAGGACACCGGCCTGCCGCTGATCATTGGCAGCGAGGTGCAGTTCGAGGGCGGGCCCAAGCTGATCTTGCTGGTGGAAAACTTGACCGGCTACCAGGCACTCTGCCAATTGATACCCCGTGCCCGCCGACGAGCCGAGAAAGGCCGTTACCAGGCGCTGCGCGAAGACCTTAGCGAGTGGCCACTAGAGGGTCTGCTGGCAATCTGGCTGCCCGCCCACACCGGCGTCGATGCCGAAGGCCAGTGGCTGCGCGAGCGTTTTCCCGAGCGGCTGTGGCTCGGCATCGAACTGCATCGGGGGCCGGACGACGCGCTGCAGCTGCGGCAAAGCCTGGCGCAGGCCTCACGCCTGGGCATACCCGCGGTGGCCTGCGGCGATGTGCACATGCATGCCCGCGGTCGTCGGGCATTGCAGGACTGCATGACCGCCATCCGCCACCATCTGCCAGTGGCCGAAGCAGGATGCCACCTATTTGCCAATGGCGAACGGCACCTCAGATCGATCATCGAACTGGCCCAGCTCTATCCAGCCGAGCTGCTCGCTGAAACCCTTCGCATCAGTCAGCGCTGCCATTTCCAGCTCGACCAGCTGAAGTATCAATATCCCCACGAGCTGGTCCCGCCCGGACATGACACCACCTCATGGTTGCGCAAGCTGGTCGAGGATGGCGCAAGCTGGCGCTGGCCGGACGGCATCACGGAAAAGGCCCGCGCGCAGCTCGAACATGAGCTCGAGCTGATCGCCGACCTGCATTACGAAAGCTATTTCCTGACCGTGCACGACATAGTCCGCTTCGCCCGCGAACGGGGCATTCTCTGTCAGGGTCGAGGCTCGGCGGCCAACTCAAGCGTCTGTTTCGTGCTGGGTATCACCGAGCTCGACCCGGTGCGCAGCAAACTGTTGTTCGAGCGCTTCCTATCCCGCGAACGCAACGAGCCACCCGATATCGACGTGGACTTCGAGCACGACCGGCGCGAGGAAGTCATCCAGTACGTCTTTCAGCGCTATGGGCGCAATCGCGCCGCCCTCACCGCCGTCGCCAGCAGCTACCGCGCAACCGGAGCCCTGCGGGATGTCGCCAAAGCGCTGGGTCTGCCGCCGGACCAGATCAACGCCCTGGCCGGCTGCTGCGGGCGCTGGAGTGAACACATACCCGACGATTCTCGGCTGTGCGAGGCCGGCTTCGACCCAAACAATCCGGTTCTGCGCCGGGTTCTGGTGCTGACCGATGCGCTTATCGGATTTCCTCGCCACCTTTCCCAGCACCCTGGCGGCTTCGTGATCTCCGAGCAGCCACTCGATACCCTGGTGCCGATCGAGAATGCCAGCATGGCCGACCGCACGGTGATTCAATGGGACAAGGACGATCTCGACGCAGTCGGTCTGCTCAAGGTCGACGTGCTGGCCCTAGGCATGCTCAGCGCGATACGACGTTGTTTCGACCTGATCGAGCATTATCGAGGTACGCGCTGGACCATCGCCACGCTGCCCGCGGAGGACAAGCCCACCTACGACATGATCAGCCAGGCCGACACCATCGGCGTCTTCCAGATCGAGTCGCGGGCGCAGATGGCCATGCTGCCGCGCCTGCGCCCGAAGACCTTCTACGACCTGGTCATCCAGGTCGCCATCGTCCGCCCCGGGCCAATCCAGGGCGACATGGTGCATCCGTACCTGCGTCGACGTAATGGTGAAGAGGAGGTGGATTACCCCTCCGAGGAACTAAAACCGGTGTTCGCGCGTACCCTTGGCGTACCGCTGTTTCAGGAGCAGGTGATGGAACTGGCGATCGTGGCGGCCGAGTACACACCAGACGAGGCCGACAAGCTGCGCCGTGCCATGGCCGCCTGGAAACGCCACGGCAGCCTTGAGCCCCACCGCGTGCGGCTGACCGAGCGAATGCTTGCCAAAGGCTACCAGCCCGACTTCATCGCGCGGATCTTCGAACAGATCAAAGGGTTCGGCAGCTACGGCTTTCCCGAATCGCACGCGGCGAGTTTCGCGCTGCTCACCTATGCCAGCAGCTGGCTGAAACGCCACGAGCCGGCGGCATTTGCCTGCGCGCTGATCAACAGCTGGCCGATGGGTTTCTACAACCCTGACCAGATTCTCCAGGACGCCCGTCGCCACCGGCTGGAAATCCGCCCGGTGGACGTTGGCCACAGCGGCTGGGATTGCAGTCTCGAACCAAGCCGCCAGGCACAACCGGCCATCCGCCTGGGGCTACGTATGGTGCGCGGCTTTCGGGAAGCCGATGCCCTGCGCATCGAAGCCGCACGCCAACGTCAGCCATTCATGGACATCCATGACCTGTGCCGTCGCGCCGAGCTCGAACCGCGCGCACGCGAGCAGCTCGCCGATGCCGGGGTCCTGCGCGGTCTGGCCGGTCATCGGCATCGTGCGCGCTGGGCCGTTGCAGGGATCGAACCACAGTTACCCCTGTTTGACGGCCTGCCCGCTATGGAGGAAACACCCATCTACCTGCCGCTGCCTTCGGTGAGTGAAGACCTTTTCAACGACTACGCGACCCTCGGCACTACGTTGGGGCCGCATCCGCTGACCCTGCTGCGAAATGAGCTCAAGGCCAGGCGCTGCCAGAGCTCACGGGAACTGGCCACGATCGAACATGGGCGCCTAGTCAGCGTCGCCGGCCTGGTTATCGGCCGCCAGCGCCCGCAGACCGCCAGCGGTGTCATCTTCGTCACCCTGGAAGACGAGTTCGGCATGGTCAACGTAGTGGTCTGGCGCGACTTGGCCGAGCGCCAGAGGCGACCCTTGATCCAGTCGCAACTGCTTCGTGTGGATGGCCATCTGGAGTCGGCCAGAGGCGTACGACATCTAATCGCCGGCCGCCTGAGCGACCTCACGCCCTTGCTCACCGGGCTCGATGTGCGTAGCCGGGACTTTCAGTAAATTAGAGCTTTCGTCCATTAGTGAGTGCCAGCGAGAAAAGCATGGCGAAAACCAGGCACGCCACCCGATGCATCGAATGAACGATTTGGTCCTACGTTGGGCCACAAGAACGGCAGCATCCCCAGCCACTACTCGGCGGCCGAACTGGGCAAGCTGATCGATGAGGCCAACAAGATATCGGCGACGGATTCGCGAGGGCCGGCGCTGACGATACTGAGGAGGAAGGCAGGATGAAAAAGTCCCGCAAAAGTCCCGCAACGAAAAAGGCCGGTGCTTTCGCAACCGGCCTAAGTCGTTGATCTATTTGGTCGGGACGGAGTGATTCGAACACTCGACCCCTTGCACCCCATGCAAGTGCGCTACCAGGCTGCGCTACGCCCCGACTGACGCCAACAGCACTGCTGAAAGCGGATCGAACTATACATTAAGCATCTGAAAATGTGAAAGTTTTTTAGATACCAGATCGACTATTTCCTCAGCACCTGAAGAACCTCTTCCAACTCCGAGATCATCTGCCGAATGAGCTGCTTGTACTGAGTGGTGTCGTCGCGCGCTTCGTCGCCGGACATGCGCTGTCTGGCGCCACCGATGGTGAAGCCTTGATCGTACAGCAGCGCACGAATCTGACGAATCATCAGGACATCCTGCCGCTGGTAGTAGCGCCGGTTGCCGCGCCGCTTAACCGGATTGAGCTGAGGGAACTCCTGCTCCCAGTAACGCAGCACGTGAGGCTTGACCGCACAAAGCTCGCTCACCTCACCAATGGTGAAATAGCGCTTGCCGGGGATCGACGGAAGCTCGTCGTTATGACTTGGTTCCAGCATAGGCCTCGACTCTCGCTTTGAGTTTCTGCCCTGGACGGAACGTCACCACGCGACGCGCCGTGATAGGTATCTCCTCACCTGTCTTCGGATTGCGACCCGGCCGCTGACGCTTGTCGCGCAGGTCAAAGTTGCCAAACCCGGACAACTTGACCTGTTCGTTATGCTCGAGCGCCTGACGGATCTCCTCGAAAAACAGCTCCACCAACTCCTTGGCCTCGCGCTTATTCAAGCCCAGCTCTTCATATAGACGTTCCGCCATTTCAGCTTTCGTCAGAGCCCCCATACGCTATTTCCTTAACGTGGCGTTGAACCTTTCTTCCAGGGAGGTGAGGATTTTCTGCATCGCACCGTTCACCTCATCGTCGTTTAGAGTGCGCGATGGGTGCTGCCAGGTCAAGCCGACTGCCATACTTTTGCTAAGAGGATCAATACCTTTCCCCTGATAGACATCAAATAGCTTGAGGTCTGTCAGATTCTCGCCCGCAGCATCACGAATGCAACTCAGGATATCTTCGGCCGCGACCTCCCGCCCGACCAGCACAGCAAGGTCACGCCGGACTTCCGGGAATCGCGACAGCTCCGCGAAGGAAGGCATCCGCCCCTCGGCAATCTCGCTAAGCTTCAACTCGAACATGTAGACCGGCTGATCGATACCCAGGGTGCTCGCCAGTTCAGGATGGAGACTTCCAACGAATCCGACCAGTCGGCCGTCGCGCTCGATACGCGCGGTCTGCCCCGGGTGCAGTGCCGGATGTTCTCCCGCAACGAAACGATAGACGCCAGCATTTCCGGCAAAAGCAAGCAGCGCCTCGACATCTGCCTTGATGTCGTAAAAGTCCACCGCCTCGCGCGAGTTCGTCCAACCCTCTGGTTGACGGCTCCCGGTTAACACGCCAGCCAGCATGCTTTCCTGCTCAAGCTCTTTTAACTGACCAACAAAGCGCAACCCCGCCTCGAACAGGCGCACGCGTGGTTGCTGCCGGTTGAGGTTGTACTGCAGCGCCTTGACCAGCCCCGGCCAAAGCGAAGCGCGCATGGCCGCCATATCAGCGGAGATCGGGTTGGCAAGCTGCAACGGCTTCATGTCAGGACTGAACAGCTCGAACAGCTTGGGATCGATGAAGCTGTAAGTGATCGCCTCCTGGTATCCGCGGGCGACCAGTAAACGCCGAAGTAAAGGAAGCTCGGCACGAGCCTCGGGCTTTGCCTCAGGTGCAAGCCGGGCCTGCGGATAACGCACGGGCAAGCGGTCATAACCATACAGCCGACCCAGCTCTTCGATCAGATCGACCTCAAGACTGATATCGAAGCGGTGACTCGGAACACAGACTTGCCAGCGACCTTTAGCCTCTTCGATAACCACCAAGCCCAAGGATGTCAGCAGGCGCACCACTTCGGCGCCATTCATTTCCAGCCCCAGCATTTGGTTGATGCGCTCAGCGCGCAAAGTTACTGGAGCGACTTTTGGCAAGTCGTCTTCGCTGACCACCTCAATGATCGGCCCCGCCTCGCCGCCAACGATATCCAGTAACAGACTCGTTGCACGCTCCATTGCCTGACGGGCGAGCTGCGAGTCGACGCCCCGCTCGTAGCGATGGGAAGCATCGGTGTGCAAACCGTAGGAACGAGCCTTGCCGGCCAACGCAATGGTGTCGAAAAAGGCACTTTCGAGGAAGATATTCTGGGTGGCGGTGCTTACGCCGCTGTGCTCTCCACCCATGACACCCGCGATGGCAAGAGCGCGCTGATGGTCTGCAATAACGAGCGTATCCGCACGCAGGGCGATCTCCTGACCGTCAAGCAATACGAGTTTTTCGCCCTCTTCAGCCATTCGAACCCGAATACCGCCTTTGATCTCGGCAAGATCGAAGGCATGCAGGGGCTGACCCAATTCGAGCATTACGTAGTTGGTTACATCGACGACCGCATCAATGCTACGGATATCGGAGCGGCGCAGACGCTCAACCATCCAAAGCGGCGTCGGGCGCGACAGATCAACATTACGGACAACACGCCCGAGATAACGCGGGCATGCCTTGGGAGCCAGGACCTCGACTGGACGTGTGTCGTCATGATGCAAAGGCGCCACGGTGAATTGCACCGGACTGACCAGTGAGCCATAAATCGCACCAACTTCACGAGCCAAGCCAGCGATGGAGAGGCAGTCACCACGGTTTGGGGTCAAACCGATTTCGATACTTGCATCGTCGAGACCGAGATACTCACGAAAATCAGTACCGACCGGCGCATCGCCGGCCAGCTCCATCAGTCCGCTATCGTCACTCCCCACCTGCAGCTCGGTTTCCGAGCAAAGCATGCCATTGGATTCGATACCGCGGAGCTTGGCCTTCTTGATCTTGAAGTCGCCCGGCAATTGAGCACCGATCATTGCAAACGGAATCTTCAGGCCAGGCCGCACGTTCGGGGCTCCGCAGACGACCTGAAAGGTTTCACTTCCATTGCTGACCTGACAGACCCGAAGCTTGTCGGCATCAGGATGCTGCACGGTTTCGAGGACCTCACCAACAACCACACCGCTGAAGCTGCCCGCAACGGGGGTAACAGCATCCACCTCAAGCCCGACCATGGACAGCCGAGCGACCAGCTCCTCGCGGGAGACCTGCGGATTTACCCAGCTCCGCAGCCATTGTTCACTGAATTTCATCCTGCTCTCCTAATAGTTCGTTGACGGGCGGCGGTACTAGCGAAATTGCGCAAGAAACCGCAGATCGTTATCGAAGAACAGGCGCAAGTCATTGACACCGTAACGCAGCATAGCGAGACGCTCGACCCCCATACCGAAGGCGAACCCGGAATAACGCTCCGGATCGATTCCAGACATCCTCAATACATTCGGATGCACCATGCCGCAGCCCATTACCTCAAGCCAGCCGGTCTGCTTGCACACTCGGCAACCCTTGCCGCTACACATCACGCACTGCATGTCGACTTCTGCAGAGGGCTCGGTGAACGGAAAGAAGGAAGGCCGGAAGCGAACACCTAGCGGCTTCTCAAAGAACACCCGCAGGAACTCCTCAATAGTGCCTTTCAGATCGGCAAAGCTAACGCCCTCGTCGATCAGCAGCCCTTCGACCTGATGGAACATGGGGGAGTGAGTGATATCGGAATCGCAACGATAGACGCGGCCAGGGCAGACGATACGAATGGGAGGTTGACGTGATTCCATGGTGCGCACCTGAACCGGCGAGGTATGCGTGCGCAGCAACATGTTGGCATTGAAGTAGAAGGTATCGTGCATCGCCCTCGCCGGGTGATGCCCCGGAATATTCAGCGCCTCGAAGTTGTGGTAATCATCTTCGACTTCGGGACCCTCTGCCACGCTGTAACCAATGTGGCTGAAGAACTGCTCAACGCGCTCCAAGGTACGAGTTACCGGGTGCAGTCCGCCGGACGCCTCGCCGCGTCCAGGCAGTGTCACGTCGATTTGCTCGGCTGACAATTTAGCATCCAAGGCAGCCTTTTCCAGATCAGCCTTGCGAGCATTCAGCACATCCTGAACACTGCTCTTGGCCGCGTTGATCAGCGCACCGGCTTGCGGACGCTCCTCAGCAGAAAGCTTGCCCAGCGTTTGCATCAGCTGAGTGAGCTCACCCTTCTTTCCCAGGTACTGAACACGTACCTGCTCGAGAGCACCGATATCCTCGCTTTGTTGCACAGCCTCTAGCGCTTGGGAGACCAGTGCATCCAAATTTTCCATGTACACAACCTCCAGAGGTTCTTGCAGAACCGCGCCGGTCAAACGCCCTTATTGGTCGTCGCCATACGCATTTTTGCAAAAGCCCCTTCCAGATACGAAATAGGGGAAGAGCACAAGGCTCTTCCCCTATTGATGACGTTGCAACGAACCCGAGAGTCCGGATTGTCAGGGCTTAAGCCAGAGAAGCTTTGGCTTTCTCGACAATCGCAGCAAACGCCGCTTTTTCGTTCACTGCCAGATCGGCCAGAACCTTGCGATCGATCTCGATGGCCGCCTTTTTCAGACCGGCGATCAGACGGCTGTAAGACAGACCGTTAACACGAGCACCAGCATTGATACGAGCGATCCACAGAGCGCGGAACTGACGCTTGCGCTGACGGCGGTCGCGGTAGGCGTACTGGCCAGCCTTGATTACCGCCTGCTTGGCGACGCGGAATACACGCGAACGCGCTCCGTAGTAGCCTTTGGCGAGTTTCAGAATTTTCTTGTGACGGCGACGGGCAACGACGCCACGCTTAACACGAGCCATGAGTTATTCCTCTGAGTCTTGACCGGATCAACGAACGCGCAGCATGCGCTCCACTTTTGCAACGTCGGACGGGTGCACTTGCGAGCAACCGCGCAGCTGACGCTTACGCTTGGTGGACATCTTGGTCAGGATGTGGCTCTTGAAAGCGTGCTTGTGCTTGAAGCCGTTAGCAGTCTTCTTGAAGCGCTTCGCAGCACCACTTTTAGTCTTCATCTTTGGCATGTTCGGTACTCCACATTGTGGGTGATTACAAATAACCGCAAGGCCTGCCAGTGCCCTGGGGGTTACTTTTTCTTCTTGGGAGCGATGACCATGATTAGCTGGCGTCCTTCCATCTTCGGATGCTGTTCGACCGAGCCATATTCCGCGAGATCGTTTTCGACCCGCTTCAACAGCTCCATCCCCAGCTCCTGATGGGCCATCTCACGGCCACGGAATCGCAAAGATACCTTGGCCCTGTCCCCGTCACTCAGGAAACGCACCAGGTTGCGTAGCTTGACCTGGTAGTCCCCTTCTTCCGTCCCTGGACGAAACTTTACTTCTTTAACCTGAATCTGCTTCTGGTTTTTCTTCGCCGCAGCAACCTGCTTTTTCTTCTCAAACAGATGCTTGCCGTAATCCATGATCCGACAGACCGGAGGATTTGCATCGGCGGAAATTTCAACCAGATCCAGCTTGGCTTCTTCAGCTACTTGCAGCGCTTCATCAATCGAGACGATGCCAATCTGCTCGCCGTCAGCACCAATCAAACGGCCCTCACGAGCCGAGATATTCTCGTTGATCGGGGCCTTGGGTGCAGCTCGTTTATCCTGTCTCATTTCACGCTTAATAGTCATTACTCCAATTCTTGGCGACCACGCCGGGAAACCGCCTGTGTCAACATCTGCGCGAACTGCTCGAGGGGCATGGAGCCCAGATCGACGCCTTCACGGGTGCGCACAGCAACGGATCGTGTCTCAACCTCCCGATCCCCGATAACCAAGAGATAAGGAGTCTTGAGCAAAGTATGCTCGCGGATTTTAAAGCCGATCTTTTCGTTTCTCAAGTCGCACTTGGCACGAAACCCGCTTTGGACGAGCGTTTTTTCGACTTCAGCGGCAAAAGCGGCCTGCTTGTCGGTGATATTCATGATCACCGCCTGCGCCGGCGCAAGCCAGGCCGGGAAAGCGCCCTCGTAATGCTCGATCAGAATGCCAATGAAACGCTCGAACGAACCGAGGATGGCTCGATGCAGCATGACCGGGTGCTGCCGATCATTATTCTCGCTGACATACTCTGCGCCCAGCCGCACCGGAAGATTGAAGTCCAGCTGCAGGGTACCGCACTGCCATACACGGCCCAGACAATCGCGCAAGGAGAACTCGATCTTGGGGCCATAAAAAGCCCCCTCGCCCGGCTGCAGGTCGTACGGCAGACCAGCACTTTCCAGCGCCGCCGCCAGCGCCGCTTCAGCCTTATCCCAGAGCTCATCGGAGCCGACACGCTTCTCGGGACGTGTCGACAGCTTCAGTTCGATATCCGAAAAACCGAAATCGGCATATACCGCTTGCGTCAGCTTGATGAACGCCGCCGACTCAGCCTGCATCTGCTCTTCGGTGCAGAAGATGTGCGCATCGTCCTGAGTAAAGCCTCGTACTCGCATGATGCCGTGCAGCGCACCAGACGGCTCATTACGGTGGCAAGCGCCAAATTCGGCTAGCCGCAGCGGGAGCTCGCGATAGCTCTTCAAGCCCTGATTGTAAACCTGCACATGGCAGGGGCAGTTCATCGGCTTGATCGCGTAATCACGACTTTCCGACTCAGTCGTGAACATGTTTTCGGCGTAGTTCGCCCAATGCCCGGATTTCTCCCAGAGCACGCGATCAACCACCTGCGGCGTCCTAATTTCCAGGTAACCGTTTTCGCGCTGAACCTGCCGCATGTACTGCTCTAGCACCTGATACAGCGTCCAACCATTGGGATGCCAGAACACCATCCCAGGCGCCTCTTCCTGGGTATGAAACAGATCCAGACGCTTGCCGATCTTGCGGTGGTCGCGCTTTTCAGCTTCCTCGATACGCTGGATATAAGCAGCCAGCTGCTTCTTGTCGGCCCAAGCCGTACCGTAGATGCGCTGGAGCTGCTCGTTCTTCGCATCTCCACGCCAGTAGGCACCAGACAGCTTGGTGAGCTTGAAAGACTTAAGAAAGCGTGTATTCGGCACGTGCGGACCACGGCACATGTCGACGTACTCTTCGTGGTAATACAAGCCCATCGCCTGTTCGTCGGGCATATCTTCGACCAGACGAAGCTTGTAATCCTCGCCGCGCGAGGCAAATACATCTATCACCTCCGCTCGCGGCGTCACCTTCTTGATGACGTCGTAGTCGCGTTCGATCAGCTCTTTCATACGCTGCTCGATGGCAGCAACGTCATCGGGAGTGAAAGGACGTTCGTAGGCGATATCGTAGTAGAAGCCCTCATCAATGACCGGCCCAATGACCATGCGGGCGGTCGGGTAGAGCTGCTTCACAGCATGCCCGATAAGGTGCGCACAGGAGTGACGAATGATCTCCAGTCCCTCCTCATCCTTCGGCGTGATGATCTGTAGCGCTGCATCTTTTTCAATCAGATCACAAGCATCGACCAGCTTGCCGTCGACCTTGCCGGCAACGGTCGCCTTGGCGAGGCCAGCACCAATGGACTGAGCCACTTCGGCCACAGTAACCGGATGATCGAACGAACGCTGACTGCCATCGGGAAGAGTAATGGTGGGCATGGCGCCTCCTCTCCTAGTGGTGACCCGTACCAAAGGCCACATGGGTTGGGATGAGCCAGTAAAGCGATTCGGCGAGCACACCTGCCGCACAATGGCAGGAGCCTTAGGCTCACCCGACCGAACCGAAGTCACTGGAGGAAAACAAGACTGGCGATGCTTTCAGAAACCCTGACCTCTGACAAGCAAGCCAAAAAAAAGGGCCGCGTAAGCGACCCTTTTATTCGAATTGGTAGGCACAATTGGATTCGAACCAACGACCCCCACCATGTCAAGGTGGTGCTCTAACCAACTGAGCTATGTGCCTTCGATGGGGGCGCATTCTAAAGCCAAGAAAAAAAGAGTCAAGCGGTTTTTTCTTCTAACTCACTGATATCTGGAAATTTTGAAAATTCCTGCTTGCAATGTTGCGACGCTGGCGAGCTACAGGGTCAAGCGCTAGGATGCGTAAAAAATTCAGAACAGAGAATCCAAGATGCCGCACAACAATTATCCCGCTTCCTACTACGCAGCGACGGCCAACGCGACAGGTGTTCGACAAGAACTTCAGGAAAACAAGCAGGCCGACGTGTGCGTGATCGGCGCCGGATACACAGGCCTGTCGACGGCCCTGTTTCTTCTTGAAAAGGGTTTCAGCGTAATCATATTGGAAGCAGCCAGGGTCGGCTTCGGCGCCTCTGGGCGCAATGGCGGGCAGATCGTCAACAGCTACAGCCGAGACCTTGACAGCATCGAGCGCAGCGCGAGCGCCTCGGCAGCAAAGCTGATCGGGGATATGGCATTCGAAGGCGGACGAATTATCCGTGAACGTGTAACACGCTATGGCATTCAGTGCGACCTGAAAGACGGCGGCGTATTTGCCGCCTTCAATCAGAAGCAGATGCACCACCTCGAAGCACAGAAGGCCTTGTGGGAAAGATATGGCTACCCGCACCTCGAGCTACTGGATAAACAAGGCATACAGCGAGTGGTCGCTAGCGAGAGCTATGCCGGAGGTATGCTCGACAAGCAAGGCGGCCATATTCACCCTCTCAATCTGGCACTCGGAGAAGCAGAAGCTGTTGAATCACTGGGAGGCAGCATCTTCGAGCAATCCCCCGCGCTTCGCATCGAATATGGCGACGCGCCGCTGGTGCACACTCCAAAGGGGACCGTGCGCGCAAGATTCGTCGTGGTAGCAGGCAACGCCTATCTTGGCAATTTGATTCCCGAGCTCGCCGCCAAATCCATGCCTTGCGGCACACAAGTGGTCGCGACGGAGCCACTTGATGATGAACTCGCAAACAGCCTTCTGCCTCAGGACTATTGCGTAGAGGACTGCAATTATCTGCTTGATTACTACCGGCTCTCAGCGGATAAACGGCTCATCTACGGGGGCGGCGTAGTGTACGGCGCACGTGATCCCGCCGACATCGAATCGATCATACGGCCCAAGATGCTGAAGACCTTTCCGCAGCTGGAAAAAGTGAAGATCGACTTTGCCTGGACAGGCAATTTCCTGCTGACGCTTTCACGGCTGCCCCAGGTGGGGCGGCTGGGCAGCAACATCTACTACTCGCAGGGTTGTAGCGGTCATGGCGTCACCTATACACATGTTGCTGGAAAGGTGATCGCCGAGGCCCTGAGCGGCCAGGCAGAGCGCTTTGATGCGCTCGCCAGCCTGCCTCATTACCCTTTCCCTGGAGGACAGCGTTTTCAGGTACCGCTCAGCGCTCTCGGAGCGATGTACTACAACCTGCGCGACAGGCTTGGCTTCTGACCGAGATCACTTGGACACGCATGGCGGGCTCGGCAAGCATTGCGCCGCTCGCTTGCCCTCCAGGGCCGGCAGCGGCGCCCTGAGCCGATCATCATCCGGATCCATTCGCAGGGCACAGGCCTGTGCGTGGCGAGCACCCACGTCACAACCCTTCTCAGCCATTACCTGCGATAGATTGAACCAACCAATGGCGAAGCCCGGGTCGAGACGAACACTGCGCCGTAACGATTCCTCAGCCGCAGCCTTTTCTCCAGCCGCATACTGACTGTTCGCCAAAGCAAACTGCGTGAGCGCCGAGTTCCAACGCTTCGCGCCGGCTTCGTACGCCGCCCGAGCCGCGCGCAGTTGCCCAACCTCTTCCAGATCGCTGGCACTGCGAAGCCAGACAGTTTCTTGCGCAGTTTGTGGTATCCGCTGTGGCTGCAAAGTAAGTACGGCCCAGCGCTCCGCCTTGCGCCACGAGCGCTCGAACTCGTGAAAACTCACCACCAAACGCTTGGTAGTGCCAGACCTAAGCACAATTTCCTGATCTGCAAGGTCATAGCCCACCACCACGGCAAAATGCCATTGAGGCCAACGATCGAAAGCGAGGTTCTGTAGAACCAGAACCGGGTTGCCCGCAGCGACTTCGGCAAGAAGATCACTGAGACTAGGCTGCAGCGGATATACAAGAAGCCCAGCAGAACGGGCGGCAGCAACCATCTCCACCTGCAAGCTGCCTTTGCGCTTGGGAATGTAGACCTGCTCTACAAGCGCTTCCGGCGTTACTTCGATGTCACGCTGCACGAGCATGGTTGCCAATGCAGCGGGTCCGCATTGGTAGTCTTCCTGCGGGTAGAACGGAACGTCCACCAACTCGGCTCTTGTCGGGAGCTGAGCATGATCGACAAGCGTAACCGTCGTTCGCGCACAGCCCCCGAGAAGACCGATCAGGAGCAGTATGAGTAGCCGCTGGCTCAACGATTGATGCAGTTGACGAAGTTGAAAATATTAGTGGCACATAGCATGTCCGTGATGATGAAGATCACCAGGAACAGCACGATCACGCCGACAACGCCTGCCCCTGCGGGGGCCTGATCAAGTTGCTGATTGAACTGGGCCAGTTCCGCTGCCGTCAGGCCGTTGATGCGCTTTTCAACCTGATCACGTTCGACGCCCATCGCTTCCAGCTTCTTTTGCACATCCTGATCATCCAGCATCGTCAGCAACTGTTGCCGATCGACCTGCTGCTGATGTTCAGCAACAACCTCAGGCGTGCCGATCATCGCAGCTTGCGCCAGCGGAACTTGAGCTACCAGAAGCAAGTGCAGAGCAGCTAGCACCGTAGCGACACGCTTGAGTAGGGGGGAATTGAACATAGCGGAACTCCTTATTTTTCTTGCAGCCAGGGGATTGCAAAGCGCCATCAGCCATTAAGACGAGCCAACGCCGCTTCGGTTCCCATCCACAGCTGTTTTTTCCAACTGGCATGGAGGCCTATCGGCATACCCGTATCTTTGATAGTAGTTGCGCTCCGACAAACCAGACGAAAAAGGAGAGGCTGTGCAGCGCATCAAACGAGCCCTACCAATTGCCATAGCCTCGGCCGCATTTGTACTGACAGGCTGTCAAACGACTTCCACAGCACCGTCAAACAGCAGCCCGACTGAGTCAGTCGGACGGTGCAACGCCGATTCCGTGGCAAGCTTGACGGGCCAAACCGTCACGCCAGAAATACTTGAACGAGCAAGGGAGCAATCCGGGGCAATCACCGCGCGGGTCCTGCGGCCCGACGATATCGTCACGCTGGAATACAACTCGCAGAGACTGAATATCTATACCGACAAGGATATGACCATAGAGCGCATCGGCTGCGGCTAATACCGCATGCGCGATACCGCTCAGCAAGCATGGCCTGCTGAGCGGCATCTGCGTCGGTGCATGACAGGGCCGCGCTAGTGGGCGACAGCCTTGCGCATATGGAACTGAGATGCCGAAATCTGCTTGGGCGGGGTAAGCAAGAAGTACAGTTTGTAGCGATTGATCACGACTTGCGCCAACAACGGAGCCGCCGTACCGATCAGCGTTCCGATAACCAGATGCGCTGTGATTGAATCAATACCGAGGAATTTGCTGAGTATTACCCGCACCCCGCTACCGGCCAGAATATGCATCAGGTAGATCGTCATCGACGAAACGCCGATGAACAGAAACCAATCCACGCGAAACTGACCTAGCCACATCGACAACGCGATCATGAAGAAGATGGATATGGTTGCAAGCGCGAGTACCGCCATGCCCCCATCGGCATAGTTCAGACCGAAGGTCACATGAAACAGGTACTGCCCCAGGATGAACAGCGCACCAAAAAATAGTGTCAGCTGGGTATAACGCGCAAGGAAGAACGTCTTGACCTCGTTGAACCAGACGCCCAATGCAAAGAAGACGGTATTGCCCAGGATAAAGCGGGTCATGTTGTTTACCGTCAGATCCTGCTGGAAGACATACAGCAAGCCAAACAGGACCACGAATGGCAGGAAATAGCGCCGATCTGCTCGCGCATAAAGAAACGCACAAACCACGAACACCAGAAACAGAGCGTACAGGAACCAGAACTGCGCTCGCGGCATCCAGAGCAACGAGAACACCTCAACCAAGGTGACCTGACCGTTCGTGTAATTCGACAGGACGACTTCGAACAGACCTTGTAGTAAAGACCAGACAATAAAGGGATAGACGATTGTGTCGACCTTGTTGATGATCAACCCGCCCCGGCCCCGCTTCTGCAACGAATCGAAGAAGAATAAACCCGACAGGAAGAAGAACAGCGGCATGTGAAAGCTGTAAATGATGCTGTCGACCAGCACGAATCGCGCCTCATCCATCGGCAACCCGGCATTGAATACGCCTCGCGCGACATGCCCGTAGACAACAAGAATGATTCCGATCGCCTTGGCATAATCAACCCAAACGTTTCTCTCCTGCATTTGATTGTTCTCCTTGTATCAGCCAATGAGCAGGCGGCACCCGCTTCCAGAGAAAGTGGATGGAGGAGATAGACAACAGGATTTTTCATTGGTTTAGCTGAAGCACTCCTGGGTCGCCGAAGCGCGACACAGATTCCAATAAACCGAGCGCCCGGCCTCCACACCTCCCGCACGCACGTTGCCTGGCCGCCAGCCCGAGCGCTATATGCAAGCTTTTCTGGAGCGATGATATGCCCGACCCGCTACTGCCTTCCTGCTCCATCCTGCTTCTGGCGGGTGGCCGTGGGCAACGCATGGGAGGACAGGACAAAGGACTGGTCGAATGGCAGGGACGCCCATTGATTGCATGGTTGCATGAGACCGTTCAGCCATTGACAGACGACCTCCTGCTGTCCTGCAACCGCAATCGAGCCCGCTACTCGGCCTATGCCGATCAATTGATTAGCGATGAAGAGCAGGGATTCCCCGGGCCCCTTGCAGGAATACGCAGCGGTCTTGCAGCTGCTCGCAACGCCTGGATGCTCGTACTGCCATGCGACACCCCGTTGATTGATCGCCCCTTGCTGCAGTCGCTCTACCAGACCGCGCTCGAACAGCCAGACAGGCCAGTCATGCTGAGCTGCGAAGGCCAGTGGGAGCCCCTGTTCAGCATAATTCCCACCGGCCGAAGGTCCGAAGTTGACGCTTGCTGGCAATCTGGAGAACGCAGCCCTTTGCGTGCACTTCTTCAGCTTGGCGCCCGTGCGCTTGAGGTACACCGGGGCGACCCCCGCCTCGCCAACCTGAATACACCGGAGCTGCTCAAGATCACTGGCTCGAGCGGAACTTCGTCCTAGTGGGTTTCGTCCCATGGGTATCGAACCCGCAGAAGGAATAGCGTCATGCAACCACGCATCATCCCCGCCCTGCTACTCGCGCTGGGCTTTACCGTCCTTGCCGGCTGCGCGAACCCCAGCGTGATCACGCTCAACGATGGTCGTGAAATTCAAACTCTGGACCATCCCGATTTCGATGACGAGTCGGGCTTCTACGAATATGAGCAAATCGATGGCAAGCCAGGGAAAGTGAACAAGGATCAGGTTCGCACCGTACGAGAACTCTGAGCCAGGTCGACCTTCGCACAAGATAGATCCTAGGTTATCTGCCGCGAAGGTCGGTTGTTCCGCTAGCAGCTCGTAAAAGGCTGGCCGCCCCCCCAAAAAAACCCCTCCTAACACCTTGTGCAACAAAACTTTTTCTGTAGAATGCGCGCCATCTTCGGAGCGTAGCGCAGCTTGGTAGCGCGTCTCGTTCGGGACGAGAAGGTCGCTGGTTCGAATCCAGTCGCTCCGACCATATCCCGCTGTTCAGCTAGCTGCTTAGCTGAACAAAAAACCGGCAAACATGCCGGTTTTTTTATGCCTGTAATTTGTTCAACATCACGTCGAACCCTGAAGAAAACTCACCACCTGCTCTGCCTCGAACGGCCAGTCCAATTCGGAACCGGTATCGACGCGACGAAGCACCGGGATTCGCAAAGCGTAATCCTCGACCCAATCAGGGCGCTCAGCGATATCGATCAACTCGACCAGCAGCCCATATTCGACCAAAGGCATGAGCACTTCCTCAGCCTGCTCGCATAGATGGCAGCCCAAGGTCCCGAACAGTTGGCATTCCGGTAACATCTGACGTTCTCGCAATGTTATGTGCTCGAATTCTAGCAAGCGTTATTCGGCGCGCCATTGATAAATGACTTCGGTCGGCAGACGCACCAGCAACGAAAATGTGAATTCAGCCTCACTCATCAGGCGATTATGCGATGGCCATTCGACTCTGCCCGAGCAAAACGCTAGGATGCTGCCACCCGCGGCGACGCAGATCGCCCGCACACCCTTTAGTCTTTAACCGCCAGGCCGTTGTCTTGTGCCACTTTACGGGTCGTACACGAATATCGCGCACATGCACGATATGCCCGCGACCGTCTAGCACGTTGACTTGCGGGACTTGGCGACTAAAGTCTAAAGGCTGAAACAATGATGAAATGTTTTATTGCATGTCGCCGTAAGAGCGACCTTCAGAGCATCATCCAACGAGGAGAACAAGAAATGCTCAAGACCCCAATCGCCCGGGGCGTGGCCCTGGCCACTCTGGGAGCAACCCTAGCCATTCCTTCCATGGCTCAAGCTGCTTTTATCGAAGATACAAAGGCTGGCCTGGAGCTGCGTAACTTCTACTTCAACCGTGACTTCCGCGAAGGTGCTGGTCAGAACAAGCGAGATGAATGGGCTCAGGGCTTCCTGCTACGAGTTGAGTCAGGATTCACCGAAGGCACTGTCGGCTTCGGCGTCGATGCTCTGGGTCTGTTGGGGGTAAAACTCGACTCCAGCCCTGACCGCACCGGAACAAACATACTGCCGGTCGATAATGATGGGTCTGCACCCGATGATTATTCCCAGCTTGGCCTAACTGCCAAAGTAAAAATCTCCAAGACAATTCTGAAAGTTGGCACGCTTGAGCCAAAGAACATGGCTCTTCACCGCAGTGACTCTCGCATGCTCCCACAAACCTTCAAAGGCGGACAGATCGTCTCCAATGAAGTTGAAGGATTGACATTAGATGCGGGTTACATAACGGAAGTTAACGAGCGTAACGACTCGAACTATGATGACCTGACAGCACTTCTGAACGGTGCTTCATTAGGCGGCGGTAGCATTGATGATTTCATTTTTGCTGGTGCTACTTACAAGTTGATGGACAACCTTACCGGTGCCTATTACTACAGCAATCTTGAAGAAGCTTACAAGCAGCACTCTTTCAATCTGATTCATGTTCTACCGCTTGGTGAGAAGCAGTCGCTGAAAACCGATCTGCGCTATGCCCGCTCGACAGACGATGGTTCTTCTAATGTCGACAACAAGGCCTTGGGCGCAATGGTCACCTACTCGGTCAGCGGCCATAGCTTTGGCTTGGGCTATCAGGAAATGAATGGTGATACCGGCTTCGCCTTCGTCGGCGGCTGGTCCGATCCTTATCTGGTGAACTATGTAATGATTGGTCCGGACTTTGCCAAAGCTGATGAAAAATCATGGCAGGCCCGCTACGACTTCAACTTTGCCTCCATCGGCATTCCCGGCCTGAGCCTGATGACCCGCTACGTCACCGGTGATGGCTTCGATAGAACTGACGGCTCCAACGGTGGTAAAGAGTGGGAGCGCGACACCGATATCACCTACGTATTCCAAGAAGGCGCCTTGAAGAATCTCGGTGTTAAATGGCGTAACGGTACATATCGCAGCACCAACACCCGCGATATTAATGAGAACCGTCTGATCGTCAGCTACGTAACCGCTCCACAAACCACACCTTCAAGTTAAGTGAAGGCCCACAGATGCTGTGCTCCCGATTTTCCTGGAGCCCAGCCCATGATGCGTCCCGACCCCAAGGTCAAAGCCGTTTACCTTTACCCCAAGCCGGTCGATTTCCGCAAATCCATCAACGGTCTGGCCGCCTTGGTCGAGTTGGATATCAAGGTGGCGGTGTTCGACCCGGCGTTGTTCGTTTTTCTCAACCGCACGCGCAACCAAGTGAAAATTCTGTATTGGCATCGTAACGGTTTCTGTTTGTGGCTCAAGCGCTTGGAGGCCGAGCGGTTCAAGACCAAACCGGATGCCGGTGACGAAGCGATCGAGCTGACGGTGCGGGAATTGAATCAGTTGCTGGAGGGCATCGACCTCTGGGGCAATCAACCGCACAAGGTGCTGACACCACGTTTCGTGACTTGAGCCGGTATAATCCATGGCATGATTTCCGTGCCTGAACCCCTTCCTGACGACCCCGCAGCGCTCAAGCAATTGCTCGCTGAGGTGCTGTCTTCTGCACAGAAATTGGCCAAGGACAAGGACGGGCAGATCGAGCACCTGCGCGAACAAAACGCACTGCTGATCCAACGCCTGTTCGGTCGCAAATCCGAGCAGACGGCCGATCCTGACTCGCCGCAGTTGGAGATTTTCAACGAAGCCGAAAGCCTCACCGAAGCCGAAAGCCTCACCGAAGCCGCGCCCGAAACTACTGCCGAAGAGATCGAGGAAGACGTCGTCGCGCCGGTCAAACGTCGTGGCAAGCGTAAACCACTGCCGGCTGAGTTGCCGCGCGTTGAGGTTATCCATGAGCTGCCCGAGCACGAGCTGACCTGTGCCTGCGGTGCTTGCAAGCAAGTGATCGGTGAGGAAACCAGCGAACAGCTGGAAATCATCCCGATGCAGGTGCGGGTCATCCGCCATATCCGTAAGACCTACGCCTGCAAAGCCTGCGAAGCCGCCCCGATCACCGCGGACAAGCCCGCGCAACTGATTGAGAAAAGCCTGGCTACGCCCAGCGTGTTGGCGATGCTGCTGACCACCAAGTACGCCGACGGCATCCCGCTGTACCGCTTCGAGAAAGTCCTCCATCGCCATGGCATCGACATCCCGCGGCAGACCCTGGCTCGCTGGGTGATCCAATGCGGTGACTATCTGCAACCCTTGCTCAACTTGATGCGCGACACGCTGCTGGATTATCCGGTGTTGCACTGCGACGAAACCCGGGTGCAGGTGCTCAAAGAACCGGGGCGCGGCCCGAGCAGCCAATCCTGGATGTGGGTGCAAACCGGCGGCCCGCCAGACAGGCCGGTGATCCTCTTCGACTACACAACCAGTCGTGCGCAGGACGTACCCTTGCGCCTGCTCACCGGCTATTGCGGTTATTTAATGACCGACGACTACTCCGGCTACAACGCCGTGGCCGCGCAAGCGGGCATCGAGCGGCTGGCCTGCTGGGCCCATGCGAGGCGCAAATTTATCGAGGCGCAGAAGGTGCAGCCTAAAGGCAAAACTGGGCGAGCCGACATGGCCCTGAACCTGATCAACAAACTCTACGGTATCGAGCGCGAGCTGAAAGACGCCAGCGACGCTGAACGCCTGAGTGCCCGCCAACAGCGCAGTCAACCAGTGCTCGACCAGCTCAAAGCCTGGCTCGACAAAGCTCAGCCGCAGGTCGCCGGACAGACCTCCCTGGGCAAGGCGGTGAACTACTTGGAGAACAACTGGAGCCGCCTGGAGCGCTACATCGAAGGCGGAAACCTGCCCATCGACAACAACCGCGCCGAGAACGCCATCCGCCCGTTCGTCATCGGCCGCAAAAACTGGCTGTTCAGCGACACACCCAAAGGCGCCACGGCCAGCGCACAGATCTATAGTCTGATCGAAACCGCCAAAGCCAATGGCCAGGAGCCCTACGCCTACCTGCGCCACATCCTTGAGCGCCTGCCTCAGGTCAACAGCGTCGAAGGCTACGAAGCGCTGTTGCCGTGGAACTGCTCGCCAGCGCCAGCTGCTTCCTGAAAACAACCCCGTCCGCTAGGACGGGGTTTATGGAGCGCTTACTCAGCTACACCATCCCGCTGATGTAATAGCGGCTACTGCACTCTCTGCTGTAGACAGGAAAACCCGCTTCGGCGGGTTTTCTTTTTTACCAACAGCAGTGATTCCAACGCAGTTGCATATGCGTCTACACGGCTCAACGAAGCGGGGAACCTTTAACGAGGCGCAATGCTCGAAACTTGAGGCAACGGGGCCTTTTGCCCCGAAGAATCAAGAGGAGCTGCGCATGTCTACCGAGTCCACTTTCGGCACCAGCGATAACACCCCGATTCCCGAAGGTCCCGCTGGGAGCACCCGCCCCCTGATCGATACATCTGCCCATCGTCGCAACCTGCAAGCTGCGCAGAACGCACTGATTGAAGAGTTTCATACTCTGATCGGCGACACTGAGCGTCTGCTCAAGCACACTCAGGAAACCGCAGGCGGCCAAACCGAAGAGCTGCGCAGCAAGATCAACGCAAACATTGCCAAGGCTCGTGAAATGCTCAAGGAGCGGGAAGGCTCGATGCGCGAGCAGGGTCAGGCTGCCATCCAGTGCACCGAGGAATATGTACACACCCATCCCTGGCAATCGATCGGCATCGCTGCCGGGGTCGGCTTTCTGCTCGGTCTGATTTCACGCCGCTGATGGGAGAGCCAGCAATGGAAGCGAAGCCCGGCACCGAAGCCCCCAAGCCATCGCTTAAGAAGCTGGGCGGCGCATTCGTCGGCCTGCTCCAGGGGCACCTGGAACTTGTAGGCATAGAGGTCCAGGAAGAGAAAGCCCGAACCTTTCGGCTATTTCTCCTGGCCGGCGTCAGCCTGATTCTCGGCCTGCTGATCCTGGTTGGGCTTTCCGCGGCTATCGTCATCGCCTTCTGGGAAACTCATCGCATCGCGGCGATTCTTACGCTATGCGCGATCTACGCAGTGGTGATGATCATCTGCGTGAGCCGGGCCGCTTCGCTCGCCAAACAATGTGCCGCACCGTTCCAGGCCACGCTTGAAGAACTGGAGCGCAACCGGGAGCGATTACTGCCATGAGCCAACCGTTGAGCACATCGAATGATCTGAGCATGCGCAAGGATCTGGTGCGACTGCGCATGGAAATGCACCGTCAACAGATGCTCTACCACGCGCAACCCCTTTCACATCCACTGCAGCAGATGAAGAGTTTCGTAAGTTCGCGTCGAACATCCAGCGAACACAGTTCAGGCAAGGGACCGATGATGATCGCTGCGACGGTCGTACTCGCGCTGTTCGGACGCAGGATGGGGAAAATGGGAAAGCTGGCTCGCGTGGCGCTGACGCTATATCCGCTAATCAAGGGTCAGCAAAAGCTGCGGGAAAAGCTGCACTAGCCCAGCCGCCTACCCTGGCTGAATAACACTGTACCCGCGGCCAACCGCGGGTAGCCTGCCACGCCTCTGAACTGGTTATCCTTCTAATACGCCAGCACCGATCAGCGATTCGGCAGTTGTGGTAGCTTTGCACCAGCCCGCTAATGGCAATACGGAGATGGTCCTTGGACTGGCACACACTGCTTACCCGCGAACGACTCGGCAAATCCGCCCACAGTAGCGACGAGTTGGGCCGCAGCCCTTTTCACAAGGATCATGATCGGATCATTTTTTCGGGCGCCTTTCGCCGGCTCGGGCGCAAGACTCAGGTTCATCCAGTTTCCAGCAACGATCACATCCATACCCGCCTCACCCACTCGCTGGAGGTGAGCTGCGTAGGCCGCTCACTCGGTATGCGTGTCGGTGAAGTATTGCGCGATGACATGCCAGAATGGTGCAGCCCGGCCGACCTTGGCATGATCGTCCAGTCGGCCTGCTTGGCCCACGACATTGGCAATCCGCCCTTTGGCCACTCCGGCGAGGATGCTATTCGCTGCTGGTTCCAGCAGGCCGCAGGGCGCGGATGGCTCGACGATATGAGCGACGCGCAACGCGCGGACTTTCTCAACTTCGAAGGCAACGCACAGGGATTTCGAGTGCTTACGCAACTCGAATACCACCAGTTCGACGGTGGAACGCGACTGACCTACGCCACCCTCGGCACGTATCTCAAGTACCCCTGGACTTCACGCCATGCAGAGGCGCTGGGGTACAAGAAGCACAAGTTCGGGTGCTATCAGAATGAGCAACCGCTGCTCGAGCAAATTGCACAGAAGCTGAACCTGCCCAACGTCGCAGAGCAACGCTGGGCCCGCCATCCTCTGGTCTACCTCATGGAGGCAGCAGACGACATCTGTTACGGCCTGATCGACCTGGAAGACGGCCTCGAGATGGAGCTGCTGGAATATTCGGAAGTCGAAGCGCTGTTACTGGCTCTGGTGGGCGATGACATTCCGGAAACCTATCGTCAGCTGGGCCCGAGGGATTCAAGGCGGCGCAAACTGGCCATTCTGCGCGGCAAGGCGATCGAACACCTGACCAATGCGGCCGCTGGTGCCTTCGTCGAGCAGCAGAGCAACCTGCTTCGTGGCGAGTTGCACGGTGACCTGGTCGAACATATGCATGGGCCGGCCAAAGAGTGCGTATTGCAGGCAAAGGCGATGGCGCGGCAGAAGATTTTTCAGGACAAGCGCAAAACCCTGCACGAGATAGGCGCCTATACCACGCTGGAAATACTGCTCAATGCATTTTGCGGCGCAGCACTGGAACAACATCGCGGCGGTACCCCCTCGTTCAAGAATCAGCGGATCCTCGACCTGCTCGGACGCAGCGCGCCCTCGCCCGAGCTACCGCTCTATCAGTCGTTCCTGCGCATGATCGACTTCATCGCAGGCATGACCGATAGCTACGCCACGGAGATGGCCGGCGAGATGACCGGCCGCTCCAGCCCGGTTTGACCCACATGAAGCGCCTGCTGCGGCAAAGCATCCACTGGCACCCCGTGCACCCCGCCTGGGGCGCTGCCATGGTGGCCGGCTTTGGTTGCGCCTTGCCGTTGCTGCTGGGGCTGTTCAGTGGCCATCCCGGCTTCCTCTGGGCAACGGTCGGCGCCTTTCAGGCGGCCAAGGCCAACCCACTTCATCGCTTCGGCATGCTGCGCATGCTGTTACTCATCGCGCTGGGCGCCGGGAGTGCCGGACTGGGCTTCTGGTCGGCGACTCATCCACTGATCAGTCTCGGCCTGTTCGCCTTCTACGGCCTGCTGCTGGCTTGGTTGCAGCGCTACGGCAGCGAAGCGGGAAAGCTCGGTATCGGTCTGGCCATCTGCCTCTGCCTTGGCCAAGGGCAGCACGGCATCGGTGAGTTCAACAACCCGTACGCGATAGCCTTTCTTTTCGCGCTCGGGGGACTCTGGGTTACCTTGCTCGCCTTCGGCCTGCGGGGGATGCATGGGCTGCGCATGTGGCCATATATGCCGCGGCTGATGAGCATCCTGCGGGTGCTGCGCAGGCATGCTCGCCGAACGCCGATCCGGCAATGGCGTGTGCACGCCCTGACCTACATCCTGGCCGGAGCATTGGGCGGGGTGATCGTGAATATGGCTGAACTGCCCAGAGGCTACTGGCTGACGCTGGCGGTGTTCACCACGCTGCAGATGGATTTGGAGCGGAGTCTGGTGCGGGCGCTACAGGCCAGCCTTGGAATATTGGCGGCCGCGACCATACTGATCTACATCGGCCACGGCCTGGCTGACCCGCCTCTGATGGTGATGATCCTGCTGCCGCTTATCGTGCTGGGCAGAGCGTTTCAGGCGAATCACTACGGGCTATTCGTCCTGCAGACCACGCTGCTGTTCCTGCTGCTGGCAGAGACGCTGGCCCAGGACTGGAACCTGCCGCAGATACGGCTCATCAATGCTGCCATTGGTGTAGGTGTGGCGCTATTCATCGCAACACTGATGCACGTGTTGCAGATGCTGCTGGCCAGGCGTTCGCGCAGGAAGGCCCAGCGGGCAGCATCGCAACGATCAGACGAAGAGACTACTTCTCAGCCCTGATCGGGTTTTCCGGATACCACACGTCCATCAGCGGGCTGACACTGTACTCAGCCAGCTCGCTGCGGCCTTTCAACCAGGCGTCGACCTTTGCACGCTGCTCTTCGCTGACCGAGCCACGGCGGCCAAGGCAGACAAAACCGTAGTCTTCACCACCGATATAGCCGAGTTCATTGGCTTCCATCGCTTCGCTGATAAAAGCTTCGAGGAAGTCGTCCACAGCCTTGCTTTCGATACCTTCGCGGTAGGTGAGATTGACCTCGAAGCCGAGCTCCTGGAACTCATCGACACAGAGTTTCTTACGCAGGCGACGCGAACGATTGGTAGCCATTTGGGGGCGATCCTTTTTCTACTTGATGACGGCGCGCACTCTAACAGCAACCCCGCGCCAAGGCGATGACCGACAGCAGCGGTTGAGCTCATCGCAGCCTGGTGCGCATCTGTCTTTGCAGTAACCTGTGTACCGCAGCTACGCTTATCGGATAGAGGCACGACGCCTCTACAGCACGGGCATAATGGCCCGCATTCGTTCCCTAAGAGCAGTGGGAAACACATGTCAAATCAAACCGCCAGCAGCCCCCTGTGTTTGCCCAGAGGCGCTCGTACGATGAGCTCCATCCTCCGCGGCATCACCTTAGCCATCTTCGCCCTGCCCTTGACTCTGCCAGCCCAGGCCGCCGGGGTGAACCAGACACTGCCACCGCGCGTCGAACAGGCACTGAAAGCCAACAAGATCAGCAGCGACGCACTGTCCGTAGTCATGCTGCCACTGACCGGTGACGCCGCGCCGACGTTCGTCAACGCCGACGTATCGGTCAACCCCGCCTCGACCATGAAGCTGGTTACCACCTACGCCGCCCTCGAACTGCTCGGCCCCAACCACCAGTGGAAGACCGAGTTCTATGCCGACGGCCCGCTGGTGGACGGCACCCTCAACGGCAATCTCTACCTCAAGGGCGGCGGCGACCCGAAACTGAACATGGAGAAGCTCTGGCTGCTGCTGCGAGATTTGCGTGCCAACGGAGTTACCAAGGTCACTGGCGACCTGGTGCTCGATCGCAGCCATTTCGTCCAGCCCGACCTGCCCGTCTTCGATGACGACGGCAATGACAAGAACAAACCCTTTCTAGTTGGTCCCGACTCACTACTGGTCAACCTCAAGGCGCTGCGTTTCATCGTCCGCAACGATGGCGGCAAGGTGAACATCGCAGTCGAGCCGCCGATCGCCAGCGTTCGTATCGACAACCGGGTCAAAACGCTGCCCGCGGGCAAATGCCCAGGCTGGCCGGACGTGCTCTACAACCCAGTGGCGGATGGCGATGGCGTCACCGTCGTGGTCACCGGCAAGCTCGCCGACGGCTGCAGCGCGCAGACCTACCTTTCACTGCTCGATCACGAGCGCTATGCCGCAGGCGCTGTACGCGCAATCTGGGCCGAGCTCGGCGGCAGCATCCTCGGCGCCGACCGTGTGGCCCAGGTACCGGGCAAAGCACGACTGCTGGCGAGGGCGTACTCGCCGGACCTCACCGAGATCATTCGGGACATCAACAAGTACAGTAACAACACCATGGCCAAGCAGCTGTTTCTGAGCCTGGGCGCGGAGTTCCGTAACGAAGCGGATGCCGATGACGCCAAAGCGGCGCAGCGGGTCATCCGCCAATGGCTGGCCAAGAAGGGACTTATCTCGCCGCATCTGGTGATCGAGAACGGCTCCGGGCTTTCACGCGCCGAACGCGTCAGCGCACGCGAACTGGGGAGCTTGCTGCAGGCCGCCTGGCGCAGCCCTTACTCGGCCGAATTCATTTCATCGATGCCGTTGGCCGCCGTGGACGGCACCATGCGCAAGCGCCTACGCAATACCCCTGTCGCCGGCAAGGCGCACCTCAAGACGGGAACCCTGAACACCGTACGCGCCATCGCCGGCTACAGCCGCGACGGCGACGGCAATGTCTGGGCGGTCGTGGCGATCCTGAACCCCCCCCGCCCCTGGGGCGCAGCCTCGATTCTCGATCAGGTGCTGGTCAGCCTCTACGGTCAGCGCAACCAGAACACCGCACAACGCTGACTCCGGCAGGCCGAGGGCCTGCCTACACCGGATGATCATCGCGCCTGGAGTTTCCAGGCGCGATGAATACGGGGGTTACGACGGAAGTCCTCGTCCAGCGTTTCGCTGCTGATTTCCTCTACCGCATAGCGCTCGCTCAGGCTGGCATCCAGCACGAACTTGCGGAAGTTGTTGGAGAAATACAGCGTCCCGCCCGCCGCCAACCGGGCCATCGCCAGATCAAGCAGCACCTGATGGTCCCGCTGCACGTCGAACACGCCTTCCATGCGCTTGGAGTTGGAGAACGTCGGCGGGTCGATGAAGATCAGGTCGTACTCACCACGGTCTTCTTCCAGCCAGGCCATCACATCGCCCTGTTCCAAGCGCTGGCGATCCGAAAGACCATTCAGCGAGAGATTGCGGCGTGCCCAGTCGAGATAGGTTTTCGACAGGTCGACGCTGGTGGTGCTGCGCGCACCGCCCTTGGCCGCGTGAACCGTGGCGGTTGCGGTATAGCAGAACAGGTTGAGAAAACGCTTGCCGGCCGCTTCACGCTGAATACGCAGGCGCAGAGGGCGATGATCGAGGAACAGGCCGGTATCCAGATAATCGGTGAGATTCACCAGCAGCTTGACGCCGCCCTCGGTCACTTCGAGAAACTCGCCCTGACTGGCCTGACGCTCGTACTGGCGCGAGCCCGTCTGGCGCTCGCGGCGCTTTACCACCACCTTCTCGCGCGGAATGCCCAGTGCTTGCGGTATGGCAGCCAATGCATCGAGCAGGCGCACCTGCGCCTTCTCCGGATCGATGGAGCGCGGCGGCGCATACTCCTGCACGTGCACCCAGTCACCGTACAGATCGATCGCCAAGGCGTACTCAGGCATGTCCGCGTCATAGAGCCGGTAGCATTCGATGCCCTCGCGACGCGCCCACTTGCCGAGCTGACGCAGATTCTTCTGCAGGCGATTGGCGAACATCTGCCCGCCTTCGCTGAGACGTGCCTGCTCGACTGGCGCCTGCTGCTGTGAGTGTTCCTCATGAGGGGTGGCGCGCTGACCGGTCACGAACTGATCCAGCTCGACCTTGATCAGCAGCAGCTTGCACGGCAGCGCACCGTTCCAGAACGCGTACTGCTTGTGACTGCGGATGCCCATGCGCTTGCCGAGATCCGGCGCGGCGGTGAATATCGCGGCTTCCCAGCCCAGGCAGGCCTGGCGCAGGCGTTCGCCGAGGTTCTGGTAGAGATAGAGAAGACTCGCCTCGTCGCCGAGGCGCTCGCCATAGGGCGGATTGCAGATCACCAAGCCCTTCTGATTCTGGTCCGGGCGCGGCTCGAAGTCGCCGACATCACCCTGGTAGACCTTGATCCAGCCGGCCAGCCCAGCGCGTTCGATGTTGTTGCGTCCCGGCTGGATCAGCCGAGGATCGGCTTCATAGCCGCGAATCCATAAGGGCGGCTTGGCCAAGCCAACCTCTGCCCGTGCCTGAGCTTCGGCGTGCAGTCGCGACCACAGCGCGGGTACGTGCCCCAGCCAGGCACTGAAACCCCAACGCTCGCGCTTGAGATTCGGCGCGATGTCCGCCGCCATCATCGCCCCTTCGACAAGAAAGGTGCCGACGCCGCACATGGGATCTGTCAACGCGCCACCAGCAGCGGCAATTCGTGGCCAGCCGGCACGCATCAGGATCGCGGCAGCAAGGTTTTCCTTGAGCGGCGCTGCACCCTGCTGCAGTCGATAGCCACGCTGGTGCAGGCTGTGCCCGGAGAGGTCGAGCGAAAGCACCGCTTGCCCCTTGTCGAGGCGCAGATGCACGCGCAGATCAGGATCGAACTTGTCGATGCTGGGTCTCTCGCCAGATGCGGTTCGCAGCCGATCCACGATGGCGTCCTTGACCTTGAGCGCACCGAAATGGGTGTTATCGATGCCCGAGCCACGACCACTGAACTCCACTGCCAGGCTGCCGGCAGGCTGCAGATGGTCAGCCCAGTCGACGGCGTGAACCCCTTGGTAAAGCGTCTCGGCGTCTACAGTGGGAAAACGGCTGATCACCAGCAGCACGCGATTGGCCAGGCGCGACCATAGGCAGAGCCGGTAGGCCACCTCCAGCGTACCGAAGCCGCGAATCGCGGATGTCTGCTCGCGACTCTCCTCCAGTCCAAGCGCGGTGGCTTCCTCGAGCAGCAGGCCTTCGAGTCCCTTGGGACAGGTCAGGATCAGTTCATGGCGGTCGGTCATGGAGTTTCCACAAAAGGTGCTTCGGACCGTCGCGACCCTTTCGTCGGAACAGGCCCAGCAAAGAAAATTAGAAAGAAGTTACAAACATCATGGTTGCAATCATGCAGAAGCGGCCAAGCAGTGCACTTCGCATCCCTTGCCCTTTCAGGCTTATGGGTAGAACCATAGATTCGTTACCTACTTATGACAAAACGATCATTCCAGCGTCTTCAGCATTGCGTTAGAACTCACCTCAGGCCGACATCGCAATGGTGCCGGCGAAGCGTGCCACGCCGGCAGCGCGCTTCATTGGCAGTCTATCTGCCCGGTCTCGCCATGAGGCCACAGGAACACCAGTCAACCACTGAGGGCAATACCCAATGAGAAGACTCAAGCGTGATCCGATGGAACGAGCATTTCTACGCGGTTATCAGCACGGCATACATGGCAAATCTCGCGATCTCTGTCCTTTTTCCCATCCCAATGTTCGCCAAGCCTGGATTAACGGCTGGCGGGAGGGTCGCGGCGACAACTGGGATGGTCTGACCGGCACGGCCGGTCTGCATAGACTCAACGAACTTCACGCGGTCGGCTAATTCACCGATCCACCCGACTTGATAGCGCGCCCCACCCGGGCGGCGGGCGAGAAGCCCAGGGGCTCCCAACAGGAGCCCCTTCCGGGCAATCATCAATGCGCTTTTGAACGCAGCGCCGCGATGGCATCCACCGCCTCGCGGATCAATGCCGGTCCCTTGTAGATGAAACCTGAATACAACTGAACCAGGCTGGCACCCGCCTCGATCTTCTCTGCCGCGTGCCTGCCCTCGGTGATGCCGCCCACAGCAATGATCGGCAGCCGTCCGCCTAACGTCTGTGCCAGCACCCTGACCGTGTGCGTGCTCTTCTCCCGAACGGGCGCACCAGACAGGCCACCAGCTTCGTCAGCATGAGCCAAGCCGGCAACGCCTTCTCGGCCAAGGGTAGTGTTGGTGGCGATGATCGCGTCCATCCCGGCCTGGAATACCGCCTCGCCCACCAGAGCGGTTTCTTCGTCGGTCATGTCCGGAGCGATCTTGATCGCAAGCGGCACGCGCTTGCCATGCATGATCTCCAGATCCTCACGGCGCAGTCGCAACGCATCGAGCAAATGCTTGAGCGAGTCGCCGAACTGCAGGCTGCGCAAGCCAGGCGTGTTCGGCGAACTGACGTTGACGGTGACGTAGCTTGCGTGGTGATAGACCTTGTCCAGGCAGAGCAGGTAGTCCTCCTCGGCGCGCTCGACAGGCGTATCGAAATTCTTGCCGATGTTGATACCGAGGACGCCCTTGAACCTGGCGGCCTCTACCCGAGCCAGCAGCGCATCTACACCATGGTTATTGAAACCCATGCGATTGATGATCGCCTCGGCCTCGGGCAGGCGGAATATCCGTGGCTTGGGGTTACCTGGCTGCGGGCGCGGCGTCACGGTTCCCACTTCGATGAAACCGAAGCCCAGCTGCGACATTCCGCGAATGGCTTCGCCGTTCTTGTCCAACCCTGCTGCCAGGCCGACCGGATTGGGGAAATCGAGCCCCATCACCTGAACAGGAAGACTTGCTGGCGCTTTGCCGAGCATTGCATTGAGCCCGAGACGGCCACCGGCGCCAATCAGCTCGAGGGAAAGTTCATGGGAAGTTTCCGGAGATAACTTGAACAATAGCTGGCGGGCCAGGTTATACATACGCAGCCTAAGGTCTCGGTAAATGTGGACGCGGAGTATAGCAGCCCGAGAGGGCTTCAGCCGCTGCCGCCAGCGAGGAAATAGGCCGGTCGAGCGCACCGACCGACGGGTCTATTGCAGACGCCGCAAACGCAGTAATTGTCCCTGCTCAGCGAATTCGAGCTCGAAGGAACCATATATCCCTTCGTGGGTCAGAAACGGGCGCAGATGATGCGCCGGCAAGCTGACTCGAGTGCCGTCGCGACTTCGAATCAGGACTCGATTCGCGTGGCCCTGGTAGACCGCCTTCATTCGTTCGGCGGACAGCGCGATATCCAGTACCAGATTTGGCATGGAGGCTCCTCAGTGATCTATTCAGCGATATTGCCACATCGACACGCGATCTTTGCCCAAGGCTGTGACGCAGGCCAGCGCTACGGGTGGCGCAAAGCCCGTGCGCAAATGACACAGGTCTGCCACACTTCGGCCGTAGCCCTGAGAGCTCAAGCATCATGATGAGCCTGCCCGAGCCAATGCCTTCACTGACTTCTCAAATCGCACGACTTGCGCAACGCCTCGGGCTGCGCTCCAAGGCTTCGCTTCCCATTCAGGATCGCGCCAGCAGCCTGCAGCTGCCCTTTTCCCGCCTACCCGAGCCTGAGCCCAGCATTTTCTGGAACGATGGCCCCTGCCTGCAACGCTTGCTGGAGCTGCCACGTGGTGCGCTCTCCGGTCCGGTGCAGGAAGACAAGGCCCGTGCCCATGCTTCGCTGACCCGCTTGATCAGCAAGGATTGCACCCGGTCACGGCTCGACCTGCGGCAGATCGACGGCTTCGGCGGGCAGCGCAAAAATGAACCGAGTTACCCGACCTTCGAAGCCTTTTCCAGCACGGCGGGTTGTCGACAGGTACGAATCATCAGCTACAAGGATTTTCTTCGAGCACTCGGTACCGCCTTGCCCGGCTTCGACAAGGGGGCAGCGATCGATGTTCGCCAGGCGAGCTGGCTCGGGGAGCGGCTTTATTGGGCCGGCGAACACCATCTGGAAGCCTTTGCCTGCGCCGTGGCCTACGCGCGCTTGCGCGGCCTGGAAGTCATGCTGCCGGCGGAGGTCACCGATTACCGCCTCGACCGCTCCGGTGTTCACGCGCTGGACGCTGACTACCACGCCGTGACGATGCCTGCTCAGGCCTGGAGCGACCGTGAATTCATGGCCATGCTGCTCGACAGCCAGGTTCCCTATGCCCGCTTGACACTACTGCGCGATGCCAGCAATTCCGAGTTGCTGTTGCTGGAGAAGCGTGACCCCACAGCCAATGCCATTGGCGAGGGGCTGAAGCTGGCAGGCGCACCTGACCTGATCCGCTACCTGCGCGATCTGCCGCAGATCACTCGCTTCAAGGTCGGACTGCCTGCGCAGGACTGAGCGTTTACCGCCACGCCCCCCCCTACGCAGCAAACACCCATCCGCAAAAAAAAACGCACCGCCCGAGGGCAGTGCGTTTTTCAGTTGCGCCGCATTAATGGCGCGGCCTCTGCCGCGGACGGATCGTCCACGGAGGAAGCCGCAAGACCTCGTCAGCCATGCCCTACCGACTGCGCCAGCCCCTGCAGCTCGCGGCTGGCGACTGCATAGATGGCGTAGTCGGTGCCGCTGGCGCCGCGCAGCTCGGCAAGCATCGAGCGCCAGCGCTCCATTAACACTGGTCGTTGAGACAACCAGGCGTCGACCCGCTCGCTGATCGCCTCCGGACCGTTCTCCATCTGCAGCACCGATACCGTGATGCTGCGCTGCTGTGAGTCGAGGTCGTCGCGGAAGCTTTCACGCGCCAGGGCCTGCCAGTTGTTGGCAACCGGCAGGTTGGTGAGCAGATGCAGATACCAGGGAAGCTCCAGCGCACCACCGACGGCGAAGTAGGTTGCCGCCACCTGCGCAGGCACCTGGCCAGTTTCGTCAGCGGCCTCCAGAATCGGCAACAGCGTGTACAGATGGCTGGTACCGGCCACCATGCGCGCCAGCAGCTCCGGCACCCCGGCTTCGGTATAACGCTTATAGCGCTCCTGCCAGCGGTCACGCGTCGAGCCTTGCAGCAGTTCATCGAGCTTCAGCCCCAGGGCCGCTACGCGTGGACCAAAATGAGCGACGTCGCGTGCGGCATCCAGCTCGCTACGACGATTGCGCAGGAACCAGCGCGTCGCGCGGCGGCCCAGGCGCATCAGCTCATCCATCAAGGCCAACTGCAGCTCCGCCGGTACCTTGTGATCCAGCGCCTCGATCTGCCGGAACCAGTGAGGCAGATGGAAGATGTCGCGCACGATCACGTAGGCTCCGGCGACATTCGCCGCACTCATGCCCGTCGCCTCATTCAGGCGCTGAACGAAAGTGATGCCCATGTTGTTGACCAGATCGTTGGCAATCTGGGTAGCAACGATTTCGCGCTTGAGGCGATGTTGCAGCATGGCATCGTGGAAACGCTCGCTCAGTTGCTGCGGGAAGGCACTTTCCATTTCGCGGGCGAGGTAGTCGTCGTCCGGCACGCGCGAATCCAGCAGCGCTTTCTTCAGTTCGATCTTGCTGTAGGAAATCAGAACCGACAGCTCCGGCCGGGTCAGCCCCTTGCCGATGCTGGCGCGCTCGGTCAGGGCGTCATCGCTGGGCAGGAACTCGAGCGCGCGGTCGAGCTGCCCCGCCGCCTCCAGCGCATTGATCAACCGAACATACTCGGCGGCCCGCTCCCGCGAGCGATGCTGTGCCTGGGACAGCGCCTGGGTCTGCTTGTAGTTGTTCTGCAGCACCAGCTCGGCCACCGCGTCGGTCATTTCGAACAGCAGTTGATCGCGCTGCTTGGCGGTCATGTCACCGGCGCTGACCACCTCATTGAGCAGGATCTTGATGTTCACTTCATGATCCGAGCAATCGACGCCGCCGGCATTGTCGATGAAGTCGGTATTGCTCGATCCGCCATGCAGCGCGTACTCGACGCGCCCCAGCTGGGTCATGCCGAGGTTGCCGCCCTCGCCCACCACCTTGGCGCGCAGATCGGCACCATTGACCCGCACCGCATCGTTGGCCTTGTCGCCGACTTCGGCGTGGCTTTCGCCTCCGCTCTTCACATAGGTACCGATACCGCCATTCCATAGCAGGTCCACCGGTGCCTTGAGCAGCGCGTGGATCAGCTCGGCTGGGGTCAGCTGATCCGCCTCGATGGCGAAGCGCTCTTTCATCTGTGACGTGATCGCGACTCGCTTGGCCGAACGCGGGAAGATGCCACCGCCTTCCGAAATCAGCGACACGTCGTAATCGGTCCATGACGAGCGCGGCAGGTCGAACAGGCGCTTGCGCTCGATGAAACTGCGCGCAGGATCGGGATTGGGGTCGATGAAAATATGCAGATGGTTGAACGCGGCCACCAGCTGCAGGGTTTCGGACATCAGCAGACCGTTGCCGAACACATCGCCAGCCATGTCGCCGATACCGATGACGCTGATCACGTCGGTCTGCACGTTGATGCCGCGCTCACGGAAGTGCCGCTGCACCGAAACCCAGGCGCCGCGCGCGGTGATGCCCATCTTCTTGTGGTCGTAGCCTGCCGAGCCGCCCGAGGCAAAGGCGTCGCCGAGCCAGAAGTCGTATTCGGCGGCGATGCCGTTGGCGATGTCCGAAAAGCTCGCTGTGCCCTTGTCCGCAGCGACCACCAGATAGGGATCGTCACCGTCATAGCGCAGTACATTGGCGGGCGGAACGACCTGGCCTTCATGCAGGTTATCGGTGATGTCGAGCAGGCCACTGATGAAAATGCGATAGCAGGCGATCGCTTCGGCCTGAATATCATCCCGCGTGCCACTGGTAGGCAGACGACGCGGCACGAAACCGCCTTTCGCGCCGCCGGGAACGATCACCGCATTCTTCACCTGCTGCGCCTTGACCAGGCCGAGCACTTCGGTGCGGTAGTCCTCTTCACGGTCGGACCAGCGCAACCCTCCACGCGCCACCTTGCCGCCGCGCAGGTGCACGCCCTCGACCCGTGGCGAATAGACGAAGATCTCGTACATCGGTGCCGGGCGCGGCATCTCCGGGATCGAGCGCGGATCGAGCTTGAAGCTGAAATACGACTTGGGTTTGCCGTTGGCATCCGGCTGATAGAAGTTGGTTCGCAGGGTGGCCTGAATCAGCGCCAGATAGCGCCGCAGAATCCGGTCCTCGTTGAGTACCGCCACCTCATCAAGCGCTGTGAGAATCGCCTGTTCCAGCCGTTGCTGCTTGTCTGCCAGATCCTCGTCACCGAGCTTGCGCGCCAGGTAGAAGCGCATCTTGAACAGCCGCACCAGCTCGCGGGCGATATCCGTGTGATTGAGCAGCGCGCTGGCGATATAGCCAAGGTCGAAGCCCATGCGAATCTGCTTGAGATAGCGCGCATAGGCGCGCAGCAGCGCCACTTCCCGCCAGGCCAACCCGGCGGTCAGCACCAGACGGTTGAATCCATCGTTCTCGGCAAAGCCGCCGTAGATATGGATGAACGCATCCTGCAGCGCCTCGTTGATTTCCAGCAGGTCGATTTCCAGACCTTCGGCATAGGTAAAGGCGAAGTCGTGTATCCAGTACTCGCGGCCGCTGCGGTCGCGCAACCGGAACGGAAACTCGCCGAGCACCCGCAGCCCCAGGTTCTCCATGATCGGCAGGATGTCCGACAGCGGCAGCGGTGTATTCAGGTGATACAACTTGCAGTGCAGACGGTTCTCTTCAGCCGTGATCGGCTGATAGAAACTCATCACCAGCGGACGCTCCTCGCTGAGGTCGAGCACATGCTGCATGTCGACGGTGGCCGATTGCGGCGAGAAGCGCTCACGGTAGCCCGCTGGGAAGCCTTTCGGAAACTCGTTGAGCAGATGGGTGCCCTTGGCTTCGCCGAAGCGCTCGACCACCAGGCTCTGGTAGTCGTCCTGCCAGGTGCGGCAGGCCTGCAGCACTTCCTGCTCGAGACGCGCCGGATCGACCTGCAGCGCGCGGCTGGGGTCCAGACGCAGAATGAACTGCACGCGCGTCAGCACCGATTCGGAGAAATAGGTGGAGAACTCGCAGTCGCTGGCTTCGAGCCGCTCCTGCAGCACCTGCTGGATTTTTAGCCGTGTCTCGGTGGAGTAACTGTCACGCGGCACGTACACCAGGCAGTAGCAGAAACGCCGATAGGGATCGAAACGCAGGAACAGCCGTAGCCGATTGCGTTCCTGGATCTGCACGATGGCGATGGCGTTTTCGAACAGCTCGTCGATCGGCGCCTGGAACAGCTCGTCACGCGGCAGCACCTCGAGAACCTGCACCAGCTCCTTGGCCAGATGCGCGGAGCTACCGAAATTGGCGCGCTGCACGACCGTCTCGACCTTGCTGCGGATGAACGGGATGCGTCGCACGCTCTGGGTGTAGACCGACGAGGTAAACAGGCCGAGGAAGCGGCATTCGCGAACCACCCGCCCTTCGTCATCGAACTCGCGCACCGAAACAAAATCAGGGTAAGCCGGGCGGTGCACGCGGCTGGGCATGGCCGCCTTGGCGAACGACAGCAGCAGTGGCTCACGCAGGTAGCTGACCGACTGACCGGTGAGCGACTGCTCCTCCTCGGAAAGCCCGGTGCGCATGCTGCGCGACAGACCCAGCAGCGAGCTTTCGTCATAGACGATGCGCCCGCCGTCGGCCTGTTCCTGCACGGAGAACTCTTCGTAGCCGAGGAAGGTGAAATGGTCGTCCGCCAGCCACCGCATGAAGTCGCGGATCTCTTCCAGCTCATCACCGTCGATGCTCAGGTTGACCTGCTCCAGACGCCCTTGCAGCTCGACCGCCTTGCCCTTCATCGCCGCAAAGTCACTCACCACCTGACGCACATCAGCCAGCACACCCAGCAGTGACTGCTCGAGCTCGCGCAGGGCCGTCGGGCTGGCGCAGCGATCAATCTCCACGAAGATCAACGATTCGGCATGGCTGTCAGCGGCGCGCTCATCCTTGGGCAGCAGCTCCAACAAGCTGCCATCGGCCCCGCGACGCACCTGCAGCACGCTGGTTTGCAGGGTATGGATGCTGTAGCCGCGGCGCGTCAGCTCCATGCGCACCGAATCGACCAGAAACGGCATGTCCGGATGCAGCACCTCGACCACGCTGTGGGTCGATTGCCAGCCATGCTTCTCGAAGTCGGGGTTGAATACCTGCACCTCGGGTTTGGCGGGATCGAAGCGCTCCAGCAGGCGCCAGCTGGCCAGTGTCGAGCCGACCAGATCGCTCATGCGCCGTTCGGTGAGTTCGGGCAGCGCGACGATGCCGAAGAACTGTTCGGCGAACAGGCTCAGTTGCGGCAGGATTTTCGGGTCTACGTGTTGCGCTAACGCTGTCTGCAATTGCTGCTGAAAGTCGGCCTTGCTGGCCGCTGAAAAGAACGCCATGTATGGCTCCGCTTGGCTTGCTGGGGAAAGAGACGTCGGTAGTGACTGACGGCACAGGACGAAGGTTCAAGGTTAGTCTAGTCGAGGGTTAATGCAGTAAAGTGGCGCTTCTCCTGCAGTCGCCTGCGACTGTCTGTAGCAGCCAATAGCAGCCGGCGTCTCTGCCCGCCGCGCCAGCCGATTTGCCGCCCACCTGGAAGACTCGAAAAGATGGATCACCGTGAATCGATAATCGCGCTGCGACAGTTCCTGTCCACCCAGATCCTGGGGCAGGAACGGCTGATCGAACGCCTGCTGATCGCCTTGCTCGCCGACGGCCACATGCTCGTCGAAGGGGCGCCGGGCCTGGCCAAGACCCGCGCCATCAAGGAGCTTGCCGAAGGCCTCGAGGCCGAGTTCCATCGCATCCAGTTCACCCCCGACCTACTGCCCGCCGACATCACCGGTACCGAAATCTATCGCCCGGAGACCGGCAGCTTCGTCTTCCAGCAGGGGCCGATCTTCCACAACCTGGTGCTCGCGGACGAAATCAACCGGGCACCGGCCAAGGTGCAATCGGCGCTGCTCGAAGCCATGGCCGAGCGCCAGGTCAGCGTCGGTCGCAGCACCTATGACCTGCCGCCGCTGTTTCTGGTGATGGCGACACAGAACCCGATCGAGCAGGAAGGCACCTACCCCCTGCCCGAAGCACAGCTCGACCGCTTCCTGCTGCACGTGAAGATCGGCTTCCCCGACGCCTCGGTGGAACGACGCATCCTGCAGCAGGCCCGTGGCGAGGCGATCAATGGCGAGGCGGCGCCGGAACATCGGGTCAGCCAGCAGGCGATCTTCGCTGCGCGCAAGGATATCCTCGGCCTGTACATGGCCGATGCGGTGGAGGAATACCTGGTGCAACTGGTCATGGCCACGCGCACGCCGGCCAAGTTCGATGCCGAACTGGCCGAATGGATCGCCTATGGCGCGAGTCCGCGGGGTTCGATCTCGCTGGATCGCTGCGCCCGTGCCCATGCCTGGCTGGCCGGGCGCGACTTCGTCAGCCCCGAGGACATACAGGCGATGCTTTTCGATGTACTGCGTCACCGCCTGATTCTCTCCTTCGAGGCAGAAGCCGCCGGCATTGATCAGGACCGGGTCATCCAGCGCATTCTCGACGTGGTCGCGGTGGCCTGATGCAACCGCAGGCTTCCGCCGCCGGGCAGCCAACCGAGCAGGGCTCCGGCATCCGTGTGAGCCTGGCCGAACTCATCGACATGCGTCATCGCGTCCGTGAAGTGCCACTGTTTTCCACACCGCATCGCCGCAGCCCGCTGGTCGGGCTGCATCATTCCAAGCTGCGCGGGCATGGCGTGGATTTCGACCAGGTTCGCATCTATCAGCCCGGTGACGACGTGCGCACCATCGACTGGCGCGTCACCGCACGCACCCAGGAGCCGCATACCAAGCTGTTCCACGAAGAACGCGAGCGGCCGATCTATATCGTCATCGAGCAGAGCCCGCGATTGTTCTTCGGCAGCGGCCGGCTGTTCAAGTCGGTGCTGGCGGCGCAGGCGGCGAGCCTGATCGGCTGGGCGGCGCTCAGCCACAATGATCGCGTCGGCGGGCTGGTGTTCGGCGATGAGCGTCAGGAAATCAAGCCACGGCGCAGCAAGCAGAGCCTGCTGCAGCTGCTGGATCGCGTCACCCGCGCCAACAATCGCCTGCAGCCAGACAACCCGATCGACCCCGACGCTTTCAGCATGGCCCTGCGCCGGGCACGGGAAGTGCTGCGTCCGGGCAGTCTGTCGGTGATTCTCTGCGACGAGCGCACCCTCACCGATGCCGCCGAGCAGCAGCTCAGCCTGCTCGCGCGCCATGTCGACCTGCTGTTGCTGCCGCTGTTCGATCCACTGGATCACGCCCTGCCCGCGGCCGGCCTGCTGCGCTTCAGCGAAGGCAATGCGCGGCTTGAACTGGATACCCAGGATGCGGATCTGCGTCGGCGCTACCGCGAGCAGGGCGAGGCGCGCAGCGCCCGCTGGCAGCGTCTGGCCGATCGCCTGCGGGTGCCGCTGATGCCGCTGGACACCCAGCACGATCTGGTCGAGCAGTTGCGCGAGCACCTGAGCGTCCGCCATCCGAGCGCACGGCGATGAATCCGCTCGATCAACTGGCTCCGCTGATCAGTCCCGAGCCGATCAGCTGGTGGCCTCCAGCGCCGGGCTGGTGGCTGCTCGGCCTGGTGCTGCTGATGGCGCTTGGCTTGCTCTGGCGACTTCGTCACCGGCTGCTCAGGCGCAAGCCCCATGTGCAGCCGGAGCCACCGTTGGAGCCGCAGCGTCAGGAGGCGCTCATCGAGCTTTCGCGCTTGAGCAAACCCTACGGCGGGCAACCGGCCAGCCAGTGGCTGCAACAACTCAATGGGCTGCTCAAGCGGCTCTGTCGCATTCGTTACCCCAACGACCACCCGCACACGCTCAGTGGGCGCGCGTGGCTGGCCTTTCTCGACAACCGCTGCCCGGCCGCCGGGCTGACCCGCTGGATGATTCTTGTCGAAGGTACCTACCGGGCCGAGTGCCGCCTCGACGACAAGGCAATCGACGGGCTCGAACAGGCCGTCGACATCTGGATCCGCAAGCATGTTTGAACTGGCCTGGCCCTGGGTCTTCCTGCTGCTACCGCTGCCCTGGCTGCTGCGCGCACTGCTGCCGCCTGCCGATAGCGGCGAAGCCGCGCTGAAGATCAGCTTCCTCGACGAACTGCAGCAGCTGTCCGGCCGGCGCGCGCGTGTCGCCCTGCCCGCCTGGCGCCAGCAACTGCCCTACCTGACCATCTGGCTGTTGCTGCTGTTCGCCGCAGCACGCCCCCAATGGCTCGGTGAACCATTGCCGCTGCCTACCAGCGGCCGCGATCTGCTGCTGGCAGTGGACGTCTCCGGCTCGATGGATTACCCCGACATGCAGTGGCAGGACGAGGAGCTGACGCGGCTGGAACTGGTCAAGGTACTGCTCGGCGACTTCATCGAGGAGCGTCGTGGCGATCGCGTCGGCCTGATTCTCTTCGGCAGCAAGGCCTATCTGCAGGCGCCACTGACCTTCGATCGCCACACCGTGCGAGTCTGGCTGGACGAAGCCCGGGTTGGCATCGCCGGCAGCAATACTGCGATTGGCGACGCCATCGGCCTGGCGGTTAAACGCCTCCGGGAGCGACCGGCGAACAGTCGTGTGCTGGTATTGATCACCGACGGTGCCAACAACGGTGGCGAAATCGAGCCGCTGCTGGCGGCCTCGCTAGCCGCCGAAGAAGGCGTGCGGGTCCACACCATCGGCATCGGCGCCGTGCCGGAAGAAGGTGGCGTGCTCAGCCGCTTCGGTTTCAACCCTGGCCTGGACCTCGACGAGCCGACTCTGCGCGCCATTTCCGAGCAAACCGGCGGTGAGTATTTCCGCGCCTCGTCGAGCGCAGAGCTGAAAGCGATCGGCGACACGCTGGATCGTCTCGAGCCGGCAGCGCAGCAACCAGCCCAGGCCCGTGTGGCCGAGGCCCTGTACATCTGGCCGCTGTCGGCGGCTTTGCTGATCAGCCTGCTGATGGTAGCGGCCAGCCTGTGGAGCGTACAGTTGCAGCGCCTGGCCTGGCGACGGGAGCAGCGCCGATGAGTGAGCTGCTACCCCATCTGTTGCGGCCATACTGGCTGCTCAGCCTGCCGCTACTGATCTGGCTGCTGTGGCGGCTCTGGCATCGGCAGTTGCAGGTCGGGCGCTGGCAGCGTCTTCTGCCGGAAGCCTTTCATGCCGCCTTGCTGACCCGTGGCCGACTGCGCCACAGTCGCCTGCCCTGGCTGGTGCTGGGCCTGGCCTGGCTGCTGGCGGTCATCGCATTGCTCGGGCCCAGCTGGCAACGCTTCGAACAGCCGAGCATGAAGCGCAGCGATCCCCTGGTGGTGCTGCTGGAACTCACGCCATCGATGCTCGCCAGCGACGCACCACCCACTCGCCTGGAACAGGCCAAGCGCAAGCTGCTGGATCTGCTCGAGCGCCGGCAGGACGTACAGACCGCCGTCGTGGTATTCGCCGGCAGCGCCCACACCGTGGTGCCGCTATCCGATGACCTGGCGACCACACGCAACCTGCTCGACGCCCTGCACCCGACGCTGATGCCCGAGCAGGGCCAGCGCGCGGACCTTGCCGTCGCCAAAGGCCTCACCCTGCTCGAACAGGCTGGCCTGGGGCGCGGGCGCTTGCTGCTGATCGGCAGTAGCCTGGACGAGCACGAGCGCAGCGCCATCGTCACGCTGATGGAAGGCAGAAACGAGCGGCTGCTGATCCTCGGCGTCGGCACCGAACAAGGCGCGCCCATCGCCGGCAAGAACGGCAGTTTCATCAAGGATGCCCAGGGCGCAATCCTCATCCCGCGCCTGGACAACGCCAGACTGCAACGCCTGGCCAACGAGCTGGGGGGACGCTATCAGCGCGCGCGGCTGGGTGACGACGACCTGACGGCCCTCGGTCTGTTCGATCAAGCTGGCACGTTGCGCCAGAACGATGAAATCACGCGGCTGGAAGCCTGGCTGGATCAGGGGCACTGGCTGCTGTTGCCACTGCTCTTGCTGGCCGCACTCGCCGGTCGCCGCGGCTGGTTGTTCTGCCTACCGCTATTGCTGCTGCAGCCGCAGCCTGCCAATGCCTTCGAGCTAGAGGACCTCTTGCTACGTCGCGATCAGCAGGGCCAACGCCTGCTGGACGCGGAGCGGCCGGCCGAGGCTGCCGAGCGCTTCACCGATCACCGCTGGCAGGCCACCGCCCGCTATCAGGCCGGCGACTATGCCGGCGCGGCAGAGCTGTTCGCCGAAGGCAACACGGCCGCCGATCACTACAACCGTGGCAATGCCCTGGCTCGCAGCGAAGCCTTCGAGGCCGCCATCGAAGCCTATGACCAAGCGCTGGACCTGCAGCCTGATCTTCAGGCGGCGCAGCGCAACAAGGCGCTGATCGAAGAGCTGCTGCGCCGCCAGCAGGAACAGCCCGAGCCCGAGCAGGAACAGAATCAGCAGGACGAGCAAACCGAAGAACCACTGCCGCAACCCAAGCAGCCGCAATCACAGGAAGCGGGCTCTGCCCGTTCCCCTTCGCCGGAGGATGCCCAGGGCGAGCCGTCCAGCGAAGCCAGCGGCGCCTCGCAGCCATCGACAACCGAAGCCACGCCCGAGACCGAAGAAATGGATGGCAGCGCGGCCCAGGCGCAACACGAGGCGCTCCCCGAGCAGGAGCGGCAACAGGCGATGGAGCAATGGTTGCGGCAGATTCCGGACGATCCCGGCGAGCTGCTGCGAAGAAAATTCCTCTACGAACAACGCAAGCACCAGGAAACCAATCGATGATGCGCCTGATGGCTTTTCTTCTGCTCGGCCTCCTTGCTGGTCAGGCCGCAGCCGCCGGCCTGTTCGCCCGGGTTGACCGCACCCAGCTGAGCATTGACGAAACCCTGGAGCTGAGCCTGGAAAGCCAGGGCAGCACGGTATTCGGCAAGCCCGACCTGCAGCCGCTGGAGCCATTGTTCGAGGTGTTCGACACCCGTCAGGTCAACCAGCTTTCCAGCAGCAACGGCGAAGCCCATGCGATCACACGCTGGCTGATCACCCTGCGACCGAAGCAGACCGGGTACGTGATCATCCCGCCGCTGCAACTGGGCGACTGGCGCAGCGAGCCGATCACATTGATGGTCCAGGAATCGCTGAAAAATACCGAAAGCGACCAGCTGGCCCCGATCTTCATCGATGCCAGCGTCGACCAGGAAAACGTTTACGTTCAGGCCCAGGTGATCCTCACCCTGCGCATCTATCATTCGGTTTCGCTGTACGACGACAGCACCCTCTCGCCGCTGCAGATGCCGGAAGCCCTGGTCGAACGGCTCGGTGAGCCACGCACCTACGAGAAGACCATCAACGGCATTCGCCACGGCGTCATCGAAGTGCGCTATGCGCTGTTCCCGCAGAAGTCCGGCGAGCTGACCATCCCTGCCCAACTGTTCAGCGCCACCACCGTGACCAATGGCAGCAACCCGCTGTTCGGCTCGCGTTCGGGCCGCTCGACGCAGGTCAGGTCACCAAGCATCCCGCTGACGGTCAAGCGCAAACCGGCGGACTACCCCGCCGCTGCGCCCTGGCTGCCGGCACGCAGCCTGACCCTGGTCGAAGCCTGGAGCCCGGAGCCCGATCAGGCACAGACCGGCGAATCACTCACCCGCAGCCTGTTGCTCAAGGCCGAAGGCCTGACCAGCACCCAGTTGCCCGCCATCGGTTCTGCCCAGAGCCCCGACCTGCGCCGCTACCCGGATCAACCGATCCTGGCCAACGAAGTCAGTGGTGCGGGTCTGGTCGGTAGCCGCGAGCAGCGCGAGGCGCTGATTCCCACGCGCAGCGGCGCGTTGCAGTTACCCGCCGTGGAAGTGGTCTGGTGGAACACCGTGGAAGACCGGCTGGAACGCACCACGCTGGACGAACGGACCCTGAATGTCGCCGATAATCCGAATCTCGCGCCGACGCCCGCCGAGCAACCGGCCGCAACGCCACTACCTGCCGAGCAGCAGCTACTGTGGCCCTGGCAGCTGAGTACCCTGCTCTTCGCCCTGTCCACCCTCGCCGGTTTCGGTCTGTGGCTACACGCGCGGCGGCAACCCGCAGTGCAGCGCGCACTGCAGCCTGGCCCGACCCCACGCAGCCTGCTCGACGACCTGCGTCGCGCCTGCCAGGCCAACGACTCGCAGGCCACTCGCCAGGCGCTGGATGCCTGGGCGCGGCAACAGCCGGAGACGCTGGCCGACATGGCTGCGCGCTTCGTGCCGCTGTCCGATGCGCTGGACGGACTCAACGGTGCGCTGTACAGCGAAGCCGGCCAGCGTTGGCAGGGAGAGGCGCTGTGGCAGGCGATTCAGACGCTCCCTCCAGCGACCAGCCCGAGTGTCGAGCAGGACCACAGCGCCCTGCCACCACTGTATCCACGCTGACCGGCAACGCTGCACCGCTTCACACCAGATGCGCCTGAACAACGCGGTGCACGGGCACCGCATGGCGCACCACTTTCTCGCTGGCATATCGCTTGCTTCAGGCTTGGCATAGACCACTCCTGATCCGTCGTGCACGGTTACCTGTGCCGCACGCTTCGCAATCGAAAGGCCCACAGCATGACCGAACCCTCCACGCCGCCCCGCCACGATGCACTGGCCTGGGTCGCCGGCAGCGATGCACCGGAAAAGAGCTCGCTCAACCTGGGCTTTCTGCCACTTACCGATGCCGCCTCGCTGATCGTCGCCGCCACCCAGGGCTTCGCCCAGCCCTTCGGCCTGACGCTCAACCTGCACCGCCAGAACTCCTGGTCGGGCCTGCGCGACAAGCTGATCGGCGGTGAACTGGACGCAGCGCACGGCCTGTACGGACTGATATATGCCGTGCACCTGGGAATCGGCGGCAGCCGCGCCGTGGATATGGCGGTGCTCATGGGGCTTGCGCAGAACGGCCAGAGCATCAACCTGTCGACCCCGCTCAAGGCTGCCGGCGTGACCGATCCCGAGGCATTGCGCAACAGCGTGCGCCAAAGCGGTGCACGCCTGACTCTCGCGCATACCTTCCCCACCGGCACCCACGCGCTGTGGCTCTATTACTGGCTGGCCGCCAATGGTATCCACCCGCTGCAGGATGTGCGGACGCTGGTGCTGCCGCCATCGCAGATGGTGGCGTACCTGCAGGCCGGGCGCATCGACGGTTTCTGCGCCGGCGAACCCTGGGGCGCGCAGGCGATCGCCGAGGGGGTCGGCTTCACCCTCGCGACCAGCCAGTCGATATGGCCGGATCATCCGGAAAAGGTGCTCGGCTGCACCCGCGCATTCGTCGAGCAGTACCCCAACACCGCGCGCGCACTGGTGATGGCGGTGCTCGAAGCGAGTCGCTTCATCGACCAGAGCCAGGAAAACCGCCGCAGCACCGCACATCTGATTGCCGGGAGCGAGTATGTCAACGCGCCGCTGGCAGCCATCGAATCACGCTTTCTCGGCTCGTATCAGGATGGGCTGGGCAACGCCTGGAATGACCAACACCCGCTGCGCTTCTTTGCCGATGGCGCGGCGAACATGCCCTACCTGTCCGACGGCCTCTGGTTCATGACCCAGCTGCGGCGCTGGGGCCTGTTGCGCCAGGACCCGGACTACCAGCTGGTTGCAAGCCAGGTGCAACAGATCGAGCTGTACAGACAGGCTGCGGAAGCGCTGGGTATCACCGTGCCGGAGTCGCCCATGCGCAGCGCCACGCTGATGGATGGCAAGACCTGGGACGGCAGCGATCCGGCAGCCTACGCCCGCAGCTTCCCACTGCACGCCATGGCCGATCAGGCCATGGTGGCTGCACTTTGAGCAGGAGATCAGGCATGTTGCGCATCCTGCTGATCGACGACACCCCACGCAAGATCGGGCGCCTGCGAAGCGCGCTGATCGAGGCCGGCTTCGAAGTCATCGATGAATCCGGCCTGACCATCGATCTGCCCGAGCGGGTCGAGACAATTCGCCCGGACGTGGTGCTGATCGACACCGACTCCCCGGGCCGCGATGTGCTGGAACAGGTGGTGCTGGTCAGCCGCGACCAACCACGACCCATCGTCATGTTCACCGACGACAGTGACCCGGACGCCATGCGTCAGGCCATCCGCGCCGGGGTCAGCGCCTATATCGTCGAGGGCATTCAGGCCCAGCGGCTCAAGCCGATCCTCGATGTGGCGATGGCGCGTTTCGAGACCGACCAGGCGATCCGCGCGCAATTGCAGGCCCGCGAGCAGCAACTCGCGGAACGCAAGCGCATCGAACTGGCCAAGGGCATGCTGATGAAGATGCGCGACTGCAAGGAGGAAGAGGCCTACACCCTGATGCGCCGCCAGGCGATGAGTCGCCAGCAGAAGCTGATCCAGGTCGCCGAGCAGATCATCGCCATGAACGAGCTGCTTGGGCAGTGAGCTGCACGCCCGCAGTGCAATCGCTCGACCAAACGCACCATCGGCGAGCGTGCTCTCGGCCCCTCGGCATGGACCGTGAGACAGCCGCAACGCCGCCATCCGCCACGACGCGGCGTTCAGCCGAAAGCCTGCAGCAAGCGGCAGGCTGGCAAGCAGCTTGCTAGATGGATTGGCCGAGCCAACGAAGGCGTCCGGCAAAGACGAAGGCGTCCCTGCACCGCATGTTACGACATGCCGGTCCGGACGCCTTTTTTGTTGCCCGCGCGGCAGTGCCGCGCGCTCACTTCAGGGATTTGCAGAATGACCATCACCGCGACCTTGGCGATCGCCTGTGCACTGTTGATGCTGGGCCACTATCTGAACGGCATGGCCAGCGCACAACATTCCCGACGCGTAGCGCAGTTGCGCCTGCTGGCAGTTCAGGAAGATCTGGAGATTCTCCGCCTGCTGCAACAGCATCGCGGTCTGGGCGTACAGAGCGAACCCACTGCGGTAGCGCTGCGCTGCGCGCTGGCGACAAGCCTCACGCAACGTCTGCAACAGCGCAGTGCCCTGCCCGATGCGTATTCGATAACCGAAGGCTGGCTGGTTCTGCGCAACAACCCTGCCGATTTCGACGGGCATTGCGCTCTGATCGAAACCCTTATCGATGCGCTTGAGAAGCGGGCGCCGATGTCGAGCAACGAACCCGCCGAAGCCGCTCGCGCCTGCCGCGAACTGGAAGACGTGGCACGCCTGCGCGGCCTCTGCGTCGTCGCCTCGAATCAAGGCGGCTGCACGCCGGCCTTGCAAAAGCGCCTGAAAGCACTCTGTCGGCGCATGGTTACAGACACCGATATGGAGCTGAAGCGGCTGGTCGGCAAGCTGGAGCGCAGCGTGATCCATGCAGCCCAACCGAGGCTGAGCCCGCCCGAGTGTTTTGCCCTTGTCACTCCCTTCATCGACGCGCGCCTGCAGTTGATCCGGCAGCGTCTGCAGCACAGTGGCGCACGAGCGCAGCATGGCTTGCATCGGGCGGGCTGACGGATAGAGGTTGCGGGGCCGGTCTCCGCTCCATTGACGGCCGGCAACGCATGGCTACGTGCAGGATCCGCTATACGCGGGTTTCCATTAGAAGCGCCTCGGCCGCAAATGAGCCTGCCCAATGCCAGCTCATTCGCGGTCAAGACTGCAGCCACGAGCGCGCATCTAACCCCGGCGAAGAACACAACGCTAGAATGCGCGCCTTCTACCGATTACCGAGCGACCCATGGCGCGTCTTACCCTGCATTTCCCGGAAGACCAGTACTGCTTTTCCACCCAGCTCACTGTACGAATCACCGACATCAACGCCGGCAACCATCTGGCCAACGACTCGATGATCTCGATGATTTCCGAGGCGCGGGCGCGCTTCCTGTTCGCCTACGGGGTTGCCGAGACCCGTCAGGACGGTGCTGGCATCATCGTGACCGACCTTGCCACGACCTACAAAGCCGAGGCCCATGCCCGTGATGCGCTGCTGTTCGAGGTCGGCGTAATGGATTTCAACAAGTACGGCGGCGATATCATCTTCCGCATCACCCGCCCTGCCGACGGCACACTGATCGCCATGGCCAAATCCGGTTTCGTCTTCTACGACTATGCCCAAAGCCGCGTCGTCGCCATGCCCGAGGCGTTCGCCGGCAAGTTTCCGCGGGTCAACCGGATCGACTAGGGGCGTCAGCCACAGATTGCAGCAACCGCTGGACATCCTCGCGATGACACAGCTCGGTGCCCGGACGCATCACCGTCGCGGCACCCGCGGCAATGCCCCGGCACACCGCATCCTGTAGCGAGCGCGCCTCGGCCAGCGCCAGCACCATGGCGCCGAGCATGCTGTCACCCGCACCCACCGCGCTGACCACCGGGACATCCGCCGAGGGCAGGCGCTGCAGCTCATCGCCACAGGCGTACAGCGCGCCCTGGGCTCCCAGCGACAACACGACCACTTCGGCGCAGCCCTGAGCGATCAGGCGGCGCAGCGCTGCCTCCTGTTCGGCCTCGCTGGAGATGGGGTAGCCCACAAGGCTGGACAGCTCGTCGAGGCTCGGCTTCATCAGGTATGCACCGCCCTGCCGGGCGGCGTGGCGTAATGGCTCGCCGGACAGATCAACGACCAGCCGCGCACCGATACCGCGCGTCAATGCCAGCAGCTCGTCGTAGAAACCCAGGTCGACGCCAGGTGGAAAGCTGCCGCTCAGCACCACATAGGCCGGCGCTGGCTGCAGCGCTGCGAGGCTGTCGAGGCAACGCTGAAGTTCCTGCGCGGATAGCGTCGGACCGGGCAGCACGAAGCGGTACTGCAGGCCTGAGCCCAGCTCATCGACAGTGAAACTCTCGCGGGTATCGCCAGTAATGGACACCGGACGATGCACCAGACCCAGTTCGTCGAGCGAACGCTGCAGGAGATCGCCAAAGGGCCCTCCAGCCGGATAGATGGCGATCGCCCTGCCCCCGAGCGTCTTCACCACCCGCGCCACGTTGATCCCGCCGCCACCCGGGTCGTGGCGCGGCAGCGAACACCGCAGCTTTTCGGTACTGATCACCCGGGCGGTGCTCACGGAAAGGTCCATCGCGGGGTTGAGGGTCAGGGTCGCAATCAGAGGCATCGCTCGCTCCTTGGCAAAAGCCGCTCAAGACTAACAGCAAGCGCGCCTGGGTTTTACGAGATGCCTTGCCCTGATTTGGCGCGCGGTTGCGCGCTATCTGTGCGCTTTGTCGTCGTACGGCATCTGCTTAGCCACGCCGAACGCACAGAATCGGCGGCCTCCGCAGGCTGGCACGCTAGATGCTAGTTCCGCTTCAGGCAGGCCAACGGCGGTCTGCAATATCACGACAAAGGCGTCGCACCACACCTGCTCTGGCAGGCGTGCTGCGGCGCCTTTTTGTTTTCCGCCTCGACGAGGGGGCGGTCTGAGCAGCCCTAGCGGCCAACGCCGCGTCACGAACGCCCTGGAGCCAATCCAATGAGCACGAGTTTCTGGAAAGCCGGCCATGCGCCGACCCTGTTTGCCTCCTTCCTCTACTTCGACCTGAGCTTCATGGTCTGGTACGTCCTCGGCCCGCTGGGCGTGCAGATCGCCGCCGATCTCGGCCTGACCACCCAGCAACGCGCCTTCATGGTCGCCACGCCGATCCTCGCCGGTGCCGTCCTACGTCTCGCGCTGGGCATCCTGGCGGATCGTACATCGCCGAAAACCGCGGGGCTGTTCGGCCAGATTGTCGTCATCGTCGCGCTGCTCGTCGCCTGGCTGCATGGCATCCACAGTTACGAGCAGGCACTGCTGCTCGGCCTGTTCCTCGGCATGGCCGGCGCATCCTTTGCCGTCGCGCTGCCGCTGGCCTCACAGTGGTATCCGGCAGAGCACCAGGGCAAGGCGATGGGCATCGCCGGTGCCGGTAACTCCGGCACTGTGCTGGCGGCCCTGTTCGCGCCGGTGCTGGCGGCGATCTTCGGCTGGAACAATGTATTCGGCCTCGCGCTGATCCCGCTGGTCCTCACCCTGATCATCTTCGCCAGCGTGGCGAAGAATGCCCCCAACCGCCCGGCACCGAAGTCGCTGGCCGATTACATGAAGGCGCTGGGCGACCGCGACAGCTGGTGGTTCATGTTCTTCTACAGCGTCACCTTTGGCGGCTTCCTCGGCCTGGCCAGTACTCTGCCCGGCTATTTCCACGACCAGTACGCCTTCGACCCGGTCAAGGCCGGCTACTACACCGCGGCCTGCGTCTTCGCCGGCAGCCTGCTGCGCCCGCTCGGCGGTGCACTGGCCGACCGCATCGGCGGCATCCGGGCGCTGCTGGTGATGTACACCGTCGCCGCCTTCTGTATCGCCGTGGTGGGGTTCAATCTGGCCAGTTCGACTGCAGCGTTGGCGCTGTTCGTGGTCGCCATGCTCAGCTTGGGTGCCGGCAACGGTGCGGTGTTCCAATTGGTGCCGCAGCGCTTCAACAAGGAGATCGGCGTGATGACCGGACTGGTCGGCATGGCCGGCGGTATCGGCGGCTTTCTACTCACCGCCGGGCTTGGCGCAGTCAAACAATCGACCGGTGACTACCAGTTCGGCCTATGGCTATTCGCCAGCCTCGGCGTGCTCGCCTGGTTCGGTCTCTATGGCGTCAAGCGTCGCTGGCGCACCACCTGGGGTTCTGCTGCGGTAACCGCGGCACGGGTGTGATGCCCTCGCAGATCCTGCAGGGCGCGAATATTGCTCTGCTGCAGTACGCAGTCAGTCGAGAACGACCATGCCCCTGCGATTGAGCTATGGCGAGGCCAGCGCTGCCGGACCGCGCCCGGAAAACCAGGATGCGATACGCATCGTCACCCCGGCGCCCGGGCTGGCAACCGGCAAGGGCTATCTGTTCGCGCTGGCCGATGGCGTCAGCCAGTGCGCCGATGGCGGCCTGGCTGCGCGAGCGACCTTGCAGGCGCTGGCTTTCGACTATTACGCGACGCCGGAGACCTGGGCCGTCGCGCAATCACTCGACCGCGTGCTGGTCGCGCACAACCGCTGGCTGCAGGCCAACGGCGGCAACCAGCCGCTGTTGACCACCCTCACCACACTGGTGCTGCGCGGTCGCCGCTTCACCCTGGCGCATGTTGGCGATTGCCGCGCCTACCGCTGGAACGGCTCCCAGCTCGAGCGACTCAGCGAAGACCATGTCTGGGAGCAGTCGGGCATGCAGCATGTGCTCAAGCGTGCGCTGGGACTGGATCAGCACCTGGTGATGGACTACCTCGACGGCGAGCTGCAAGAAGGCGAAAGCTACCTGCTGCTGAGCGACGGCGTCTGGTCCTGCGTCCCCGAACGCGACATCGCGCATATCCTGCACGATCAACCCGACCTAGGCGCCGCGGCACGGGCGCTGGTCAATCTGGCGCACCAGAGCGGCAGTCAGGACAACGCCAGTGCCTTGCTGTTGCGCGTCGAAGCCCTGCCCGAAGCGGTGCTGGCCGACGCCCTCGCCCAGCTCGATCATTGGCCGTTGCCGCCGAAGCTGCGCCCCGGCCAGCTGTTCGAGGGCTGGCAGGTGAATGCACTGCTGCACGAGTCGCGGCAGTCGCTGATCTACCGGGTGCAGGATGCTCAGGGCCAGGCCTGGCTGCTGAAGACGCTGCCACCCAGCCGGCAGGACGAGGCAGACGCAGGACCGGCGTTGCTCCAGGAAGAATGGTTCATGCGCCGGGTTGCCGGGCGCAACTTCGCCGAACTGCATCCGCTGCCAGAACGCCAACACCTCTATTACGTGCAGCGCGAGTACAGCGGGACGACCCTGGCGCAACGCTTCGAACGAGACGGCCCGCTGCCACTGGCCGATTTGCTGCAGGTCGCCTCCCGGCTGATCCGCGCGGTGGGCATGCTGCATCGGCGCAACATCCTTCATCGTGACATCAAGCCGGAAAACCTGCTGCTGGGTGAGGACGGCGAGCTGCGTATCCTGGATTTCGGCCTGGCGTTCTGCCCCGGGCTGACTCGCGATCTACCCAATCACCTGCCCGGAACCCCGAGTTTCATTGCCCCGGAGGCATTCACAGGGGCCGAACCCAGCGCAGCGCAGGATCTCTATGCGACCGGCGTGACCCTCTATTACCTGCTGACCGGGCACTACCCATACGGCGAGATCGAAGCCTTCCAGCATCCACGCTTCGGCAACCCGACACCGGCCAGCCGCTATCGCCCGGACGTGCCGACCTGGCTGGAGGAAAGTCTCGCCCGCGCGCTAGCGGTCGATCCACGACAGCGTTTCGAAACCGCCGAGCAATGGCTGCTTGAGCTGGAACAGGGCGAACAGCGCAGCGCCAGCCTTCGGCCGCGCCCGCTGCTCGAACGTGAGCCGCTGAAGGTATGGCGCGGCATGGCACTGCTTTCGCTGCTGCTCAACCTGCTGCTAGTGGTGTTGCTGATAAAAGGCGCGTGACGCTCAGCGACGGGTAATCAGCCCTTGGCGCGCCACCCGGGTCAGCTCGCGCACGCATTCCTCCAGGCGCTCAGCGGTCGGTGCCTGAATCACGGCCAGATCGAAGCTGTCGGTGGCAAAACGCGCCAGCGACTCGTCGGCCGTGGCGAACTGGATAAGCAGGGCGCGGGATTTGCGATGACGTCGCGGCCAACCTTCGAGGTAGCGCAACAGAGATGGCTGGTGAGTACCGCCGAGGAGGACTTTCGGATTGCTGGGGTGCAGGCCGCTGGTGATCGGGGCCAGGCGCAACTGGGCGTGCTTTGCGTTCATCGATTTCAACTTCCGCCTCGAGGATTCCGCTGGGCAGCGGTGGGAGGCGACACCGGAACCAGCGCTTTAGCGGTATTTCGAAGCCATCGGCTCCAGGCGCCCCGCAAGTAGCTGACTAAATCGGCGCATGGGCGAAACTTTAGAAAGCTGGCCGCAGCCTGTCAACGGCGTTTTTGGAGTCGCTTCGATGGCGATTCGCACCATCAGGGCGCAAGCCGCTGCATATCAGTGCAACGATGCTCCGCGGCCAACGCCCCATCAACCGCTCAAGCCCTTGAAAATTGGTGTATTTGCAAATTGGCATAACCTCTGCAAAGCAGAACCTCGAAGAATCATTACGACCTGACCCTCAACGTGGAGCGGCAGGTTTCCCGAGAGAGCGGGACACGGACAAAGGCGTCCTCACTGGGTAACCGGTGGGACGCCTTTTTTGTTGTTGAAAAATTTCGAGCAGGCCGGACGGCAGCTGGCACGGAGAACGGGCATGAAGAAACTCAAACTGGTAATGATCGGCAACGGCATGGCCGGCGTGCGGACCCTTGAGGAACTGCTCAAGCTCACCAACGAGCTCTATGACATCACGGTGTTCGGCGCCGAGCCACATCCCAACTACAACCGCATCCTGCTCTCCCCGGTGCTGGCCGGCGAACAGCAGTTCGAAGAGATCGTGCTCAACGACCTGAACTGGTACGCCGAGAACGATATCCACCTCAAGCTCAACCGCAAGGTGGTGAAGATTGACCGGGTCAAACGCCGGGTGATCGCCGATGACGGCAGCGAGGCGGAATACGACCGCCTGCTCATCGCCACCGGCTCCAACCCGTTCATCCTGCCGATTCCCGGCAAGGACCTGCAGGGCGTAATCGGCTACCGCGACATTGCCGACACCCAAGTGATGATGGAAACCGCCAAGACCCACAAACACGCGGTGGTCATCGGCGGCGGCCTGCTCGGCCTGGAAGCGGCCAACGGCCTAAAGCTGCGGGGCATGGACGTCACCGTGGTGCACATCGGTGACTGGCTGATGGAGCGCCAGCTCGACAAGACTGCCGGCACCCTGCTGCAGAGCGCGCTGGAAAGCCGTGGCCTGAAGTTTCTCCTGCCCAAGCACACCGCCGAACTGCTCGACAACGGCGAAGGCCGGGTATGCGCGGTCAAGTTCAAGGACGGTGAGGTGATCCCCGCCGACCTGGTGGTGATGGCCGCCGGCATCCGCCCCAACAGCGAGCTGGCGGAACAGGCCGGTATTCCGTGCAACCGCGGCATTCTGGTCAACGACACCCTGCAGACCTACGACCCGCGCATCTACGCCGTCGGCGAATGCGCCAACCATCGCGGCATCGCCTATGGCCTGGTCGCCCCGTTGTTCGAACAGGCCAAGGTCTGCGCCAATCACCTGGCCATGCTCGGCTTCTCCCGCTATCTGGGCTCGGTGACCTCGACCAAGCTCAAGGTCACCGGCATCGACCTGTTCTCGGCCGGCGATTTCATTGGCGGCGACGGCACCGAGACCATCACCCTCTCCGACCCCATCGGCGGCGTCTACAAGAAGCTGGTGATCAAGGACGACGTGCTGGTCGGCGCCTGCCTGTATGGCGACACCGCCGATGGCGGCTGGTACTTCCGCCAGGTCCGAGAGGGCCAGAACGTGGGCCAGATCCGCGACCACCTGATGTTTGGCGAGGGTGCGATCGGCGATGCCGGCCACCAGGGCCAGAGCAAGGCCATGTCGATGCCGGACGACATGGAAGTGTGCGGCTGCAATGGTGTGTGCAAGGGCACCATCGTCAAGGCGATTCAGGAACACGGGCTGTTCTCGGTGGACGAGGTGAAAAAGCACACCAAGGCCGCGAGTTCCTGCGGCTCCTGTGCCGGGCTGGTCGAACAGATTCTGATCAACACCGTGGGCGGCGCCGCCGACGTCAAGCCGAAGAGCGAGAAGGCCATCTGCGGCTGCAGCGACCTTAACCACGGCCAGGTACGCAAGGCCATTCGCGAGCACCACCTGACCAGCATTCCGGCGGCCATGGCCTTCATGGAATGGCGCACGCCGAACGGCTGCGCCACCTGCCGGCCGGCGCTGAACTACTACCTGATCTCCACCTGGCCGGGCGAAGCCAAGGACGACCCACAATCTCGCTTCATCAACGAGCGCGCCCACGCCAACATCCAGAAGGACGGCACCTACTCGGTCATCCCGCGGATGTGGGGCGGCGTCACCAATGCCGCCGAGCTGCGGCGCATCGCCGATGTGGCGGACAAGTATCAGGTGCCGATGGTCAAGGTCACCGGCGGCCAGCGCATCGACCTGCTGGGCATCCGCAAGGAAGACCTGCCAGGCGTCTGGAAAGACCTGGATATGCCCTCCGGCCACGCCTACGGCAAATCCATCCGCACCGTGAAGACCTGCGTCGGCAGCGAGTTCTGCCGCTTCGGCACGCAGAACTCGACGCAGATGGGCATCGACCTGGAACACGCCCTTTTCAACATGTGGTCGCCGCACAAGGTCAAGCTGGCCGTCTCCGGCTGCCCGCGCAACTGCGCCGAATCCGGTATCAAGGACGTCGGCATCATCGGCGTGGACTCCGGCTGGGAGCTGTACATCGGCGGCAACGGCGGCATCAAGACCGAGGCCGGCGAGTTCTTCGTCAAGGTGAAGACAGCCGAGGAGGTCATGGAATACAGCCTGGCGTTCCTCCAGCTCTACCGCGAAGAAGCCTTCTACCTCGAGCGCACCGTGCACTACCTGCAGCGCGTCGGCATGGATCACATCAAGAAGGCCGTGCTGGACGACGCCGAGCGACGCAAGGCGCTGCACCAGCGGCTGCTGTTCTCGCTTTCCTTCGAGCAGGACCCGTGGCAGGAGCAGCTCTCCAAGCCGCAGCTGAAGAAGGAATTCGACCGCATCGCCGTCAAGCAGCTGGAAAACGCCTGAGAACCCGATCTGGAGAGACACCGCATGAACTGGCTCGATATCTGCGCACTGGATGAAATCAACCCGCTCGGCTCGCGCATCATCGCCGGCCCCAAGGGCGATATCGCGATCTTCCGCACCTCCGACGATCAGGTCTTTGCCCTCGACGACCGCTGCCCACACAAGGGCGGACCGCTGTCGCAGGGGATCGTCTACGGCAAGCAGGTCGCCTGCCCGCTGCACAACTGGCAGATCGACCTGCAAAGCGGCGAAGCACTAGCGCCCGACGTCGGCTGCGCCCACCGCCACGAGGCGCGCGTCGAGAATGGTCGCGTGCAGCTTTCGCTTAACCAGCGCAAGGAATGCGCGGCCTGAACACACCGCAGTTGACCAGCACCTTTTCCCAGGAGACGACGCCATGCGTATGACAACCGCCTCGACCTGCTGCTACTGCGGTGTCGGCTGTGGCGTGCTGATCGAGCACGACGGCGAGCGCATCCTCGATGTGGCCGGCGACCCCAGCCATCCGGCCAACTTCGGCAAGCTGTGCAGCAAGGGCTCGACGTTGAACCTGACCGGCGATCTGGACGCTCGCGCGCTCTACCCCGAGCTGCGTCTGGGCAAGGGCCTGGCGCGCAGCCGTACCGACTGGGACAGTGCCCTGGAGCACGCGGCCAGCGTATTCACCGAGACCATCCGCGAGCACGGCCCGGACAGCATCGCCTTCTATGTCTCCGGCCAGCTGCTGACCGAGGACTACTACGCCTTCAACAAACTGGCCCGTGCCCTGGTCGGCACCAACAACCTGGATTCCAACTCGCGGCTGTGCATGTCCTCGGCGGTGGTCGGCTACAAGCGCAGCCTGGGCGCCGACGCCCCACCATGCAGCTACGAGGACATCGAGCAGGCCGACTGCCTGCTGATCGCCGGCAGCAACATGGCCTATGCGCATCCGGTGCTGTTCCGCCGTCTGGAGGAAGCCAAGACGAAGCGACCGGAGATGACCATCATCGTCGTCGACCCGCGGCGCACCGACACCAGCGAGCTGGCCGACCTGCACCTGCCGATCCTGCCGGGCACCGATGTCGCGCTGTTCCACGGGCTGCTGCATATTCTCATGTGGGAAGGCTGGATCGACCGCCGCTTCATCGACGCCCATACCGAAGGCTTCGATGCGCTGAAAAGCCTGGTGCGCGACTACACCCCGGCGATGGTCGCCGACCTCTGCGGCATCTCGGTAGATGATCTGCAAACCTGCGCACGGCTGATCGGAAGCGCGCCAGCCTTCCTCTCCCTGTGGTGCATGGGTCTGAATCAGTCTACCGCCGGCAGCGCCAAGAACAGTGCGCTGATCAACCTGCACCTGGCCACCGGACAGATCGGCAAGCCGGGTGCCGGCCCCTTCTCGCTCACCGGCCAACCGAACGCCATGGGCGGCCGTGAGACCGGCAGCCTGTCCAATCTGCTGCCCGGTCACCGCGACGCAACCAATGCCGAACACCGTGCCGAAGTCGCGGACTACTGGGGCGTCGAGCAGCTGCCAAAACAGCCTGGCCTGTCCGCCATCGAGCTGTTCGAGGCGGTGCGCGCCGGCAAAATCAAGGCGCTGTGGATCGCCTGCACCAACCCGGCTCAGTCGCTGCCGGACCAGCAGAAAGTCCATGAGGCCCTGGCCGCCTGTCCCTTCGTCGTAGTGCAGGAAGCCTTCTTCACCACCGAAACCTGCCGCTACGCCGACCTTCTGCTGCCGGCCGCGAACTGGGGCGAGAAGGAAGGCACGGTGACCAACTCCGAGCGCCGTATCAGCCACGTGCGCCGCGCCGTACCGGCCCCAGGTGAAGCCCGTGCGGACTGGGCGATCACCTGCAATTTCGCCCGGCGTCTGGAGCGTCACCTGCGCCCCGACCAGCCGAGCCTGTTCGCATTCGAGAATGCCGAAGCGCTGTTCGAGGAGTACAAGCCGCTCACCGTCGCCCGCGATCTGGACTACAGCGGCCTGAGCTACGCACTGATCGACACCCTCGGTCCGCAGCAATGGCCGTTTCCGCCAGGCAGCGAACAGGGCACCGCGCGGCTGTATGGCGACGGTGTGTTTCCCACTGCCAATGGCCACGCGCGCTTTATCGCTGAGCACTACCAGGCGCCGAAGGAAAAGCGCGAGGCGCGCTACCCGCTGACGCTCAATACCGGCCGGCTGCGCGACCAGTGGCACGGCATGAGCCGCACTGGCACTGCGGCGCGGCTGTTCGGCCATGTCGAAGAAGCGTTGCTCGGAATGAACGCTGATGACATGCGCCGCCGGCGTCTGCTGGACGGCCAGCTGGTGACGGTGAAAAGCCGTCGCGGCAGCCTGATCCTGCCTGTGCAGAAAGATGACAGCCTGCGTGCCGGCCAGACCTTCCTGCCGATGCACTGGGGCGATCGCTTTCTCAAGGGGCTGGGCAGCAACGTACTGACCCTGGCCAGCGTCGATCCGCTGTCGAAACAGCCGGAACTCAAGCATGCCGGCATCGAAGTGGAACGAGTCGAACTGCCGTGGCAGTTCTTTGCGCTGGTCGAGGGCGACGTGCAGCGACGTTTCGAGGCGCTGCGGCCATTGTTCGAGACGTTCGACTACGCCAGCTTCAGCCTCGGCGGTCGCGAGCGCTCGGCGCTGCTGATCCGCGGCGCCCGAGATGCGGCGCCAACGGCCGTCGAGCTGGATGCCATCGACCACCTGCTCGGCCTCGATGAAGGACCGGTGCTGGCCTATGACGACCCGCGTCGTGCAGTCGGCAAACGCGTACGCATCGACGAAGGCCGTATCGTCGCATTGCGCCTGGCCGGCGAGACCGTCGCCCGGCAGTGGCTGCGCGGACTCTGGGAAAGCGGCAGCGCCGACGCCGAGTTGCGTCGCTGGCTGCTGGCTCCACTCAGCGCGCCACCTGGCGGCGCGACGGTCAGCACCGACCGCACTCTGTGCAACTGCATGAACGTCAGCCAGAGCAAGGTCTGTGCAGGCATCGAGCGCGGTCTCGATCTGACCGGCCTCAAGCAGGAACTCGGCTGCGGCACCAGCTGTGGCTCCTGCGTTCCCGAAATCAAGCGTCTGCTGGCCAGCCAGCCGGAACGCGCACTTCTCTGATACCAACCATGACGAGGATTACCCAATGAGCGCAAAAGTCTGGCTGGTAGGCGCCGGCCCTGGCGACCCGGAACTGCTGACCCTCAAGGCCGTGCGCGCGCTGGGCGAAGCACAGGTGGTGATGATCGATGACCTGGTCAACCTCGCCGTGCTCGAACACTGCCCGAACGCTCGCATCATCCCGGTGGGCAAGCGCGGCGGCTGCCGCTCCACGCCGCAAGCCTTCATCCACCGTCTGATGCTGCGTTACGCCCGCCAGGGCAAGTGCGTGGTGCGCCTCAAGGGTGGCGATCCGTGCATCTTCGGCCGCGGTGGCGAAGAAGCCGAATGGCTGTCGGCACGCGGGATCGAGGTCGAGCTGGTCAACGGCATCACTGCCGGCCTGGCCGGTGCCACGCAATGCGGCATCTCGCTGACCCAGCGCGGCGTCGCCCGCGGCGTCACCCTGGTAACAGCGCACACGCTCGACGACAGCAGTCCGGAATGGCAGGCGCTGGCCAAAAGCGGCACCACGCTGGTGGTGTACATGGGTGTGAGCAAGCTGGAACAGGTGCAGGCCGGGCTGTTGGAGGGCGGACTTTCCGCCGATACACCAGTGGCGATGATCGAGAACGCTTCACTGCCGCAGCAACGCGAATGCCGTTCAAGCCTCGCCGGCATGTGCCGCGACGCCTTGGCCTTCAAGCTGAAGAGCCCGGCGATCCTGGTGATTGGCGAAGTGGCCGCACAGGCTGCGCTCCAGGCGGTAAGCCAGAGCGCCTGACCGTAGCTGACCGCCGTACCAAACACCCCTAAAAAAAACCGCGGCCAAAGGGCCGCGGTTTTCGTTACTGCGTGATCATCACGCTTTCTGACGCAGCTTCTCCGGTTTGATCAGGAAGCGGGCCAGGGCCGGCAGCAGCCAGATCGCGCCGACCATGTTCCAGAGGAACATGAAGGTCAGCATCAGACCCATGTCGGCCTGGAACTTGATCGCCGAGAACACCCAGGTCACCACACCAATCGCCAGGCAGACACCGGTGAAGATCACCGCCTTGCCGGTGGATTTCAGGGTCTGGTAGTAGGCTTCCTGAAGGGTCATGCCCTGGCGCAGGAACGACTCCAGACGGCTGTAGATATAGATCCCGTAGTCCACACCAATACCCACGCCCAGCGCGATCACCGGCAGCGTGGCGACCTTCACCCCGATGCCCATGAAGGCCATCAGCGCGTTACCGAGGATCGAAGTCAGCACCAGCGGCAGGATCACGCAAAGCGTGGCCGCCAGCGAGCGGAAGGTCAGCAGGCACATGATGCTCACGGCCAGGTAGACGGCGATCAGCATGGTGGTTTCCGACGCGGCGATGACCTCGTTGGTGGCCGCTTCGATACCGGCGTTACCTGCCGCCAGCACGAACTCCAGACCTTCGCGGTTGTTCTCCTCGGCAAACTCCTTCGCCGCGGCCACCACGTGTTCCAGCGTCTCGGCCTTATGGTCGTTAAGGAACACCAGTACCGGTGCCAGCGAGCAGTCGCTGTTGTACATGCCTTCGGCACGGGCGATGGAGTTGTTCAGCACATGCTGGTTACGCGAAAGCGTTTCCCATTTCAGGCTGCCCTCGTTCATGCCCTTGATGCCCTGGCGCGCCACCGACACCATCGACACCGCCGACTGCACGCCCTCGGTGTTCTGCATCTTCCACATCAGCTCGTCCATGGCGGCGAGCGTGTCGTAGTGCGAACAGCCTTCCGGCGCGGTCTTGATCATCACTACCAGCACGTCGGAACTGGTCGAGTAGTTGCGGATGACGAAGTCGTTGTCCAGGTTGTAGCGCGAATCCGGATGCAGCTCCGGCGCGCCCTGATCGAGGTCGCCGATCTTCAGGTTCTGGCCGTACCAGAGGCCATCCCAGAGCCCCCCCGCCAGCGCGACCACGGCGATAGTGATGGAGATCGGTGCCACCTTCGGGCTCGCGAAATTCGACAGCGCACGCCAGAACGGATGATCGCGCGAGGCTTCTTCGCGGGCCTGCTTGATCGCCCGCTGACTGATGCCCATGTAGGAAATCGCAACCGGCAGCAGGATCAGGTTGGTCAGGATGATGACCGCCACGCCCAGCGAAGCGCCGATGGCCAGCTCGCGGATCACGCCGATATCGATCAGCAGCAGGGTTACGAAACCCACCGCATCCGACAGCAACGCCACCATGCCCGGGATGAACAGCTGACGGAAAGCCATGCGCGCCGCCGTCACCGGATCTTCGGTATAGCCGGAGGCCATGGCGATGCCGTTGATCTTCTGTACGCCGTGGGAGATACCGATGGCGAAGACCAGGAACGGTACCAGCATCGAGTACGGATCGAGCCCGAAGCCCAGGGTGTGCAACAGGCCGAGCTGCCAGGTCACGGCGATCAGCGTGGTGATCAACACCGCAATGGTGCTCTTCAGGCAACGGGTGAACCACAGCAGCAGGACGAAGGTGATGCCGATGGCGACGATGAAGAACAACGCCACACCGACCAGCCCGTCGATCAGGTCACCGACCTTCTTGGCGAAGCCGATGATGTGAATCTCCACATTCGGGTTCTGCGTCTCGTACTTGTCGCGAATCTTCTCTTCCAGCTCGTGGGAGAACTTCTGGTAGTCCAGCTTGATCTGCTTGCTGCGATCTTCCGGATCCGAGTAGGACTCCATCAGCGGCACGTCGATGATGCTGGACTTGAAGTCATTGGCGACCAGACGCCCGACCTGACCGGACTTGAGAATGTTGCTGCGAAGGTCATCGAGACTTTCCGGCGACCCGTCATAGGTCTGCGGAATGACCTCACCGCCGGCGAAGCCTTGCTCTGTCACCTCGGTCCAGCGAACGCTGGGACTCCAAAGCGACTTCATGTTGGAGCGATCGACACCTTGGATATAGAACACTTCGTCATGAATCTGCCGCAGCGTTTCCATGTAGTCCTTGGCGAAGATGTCACCATCTTTTGCTGCCACGGAGATCCGCACCGTGTTGCCGAGGTTGGCCAGATCATTCTGGTGCTCGAGCATCTTCTGGATATACGGATGCCCCAGCGGAATCATCTTCTCGAAGCTGGTCTGCGGCCGAACCTGGGCCGCCTGATAGAAGAGAAATGCGCTGATCAGCAGGCAGAGTACGACGACTGCCGGCCGGTTGTTGAAGATCAGGCGCTCGAGGAACGACGCCGGCTTCTGGTGGTGCTTGGTCATGCAGACTCTCCCGGCTTTATTGTTGTGTGGCCAGATCCGCGCCCGATGGCGAGGCGATGCGAACACCACCCTGCCCTACCAGGATCAGGTTGCCTTGGGAATCGGAGGTGACACCCGACAGCGAACGGCGGTCGGGGCGATTGAACAGCTTGAAGCTACGGCCCTGATCGTCGCTGGTGAGTACCGCGCCGCCGTGACCGACCACCACGATGCGCCCATCGCGCAGCAGGTTGCCGTCGGCCAGCCCGGACTCCAGTACATTGCCGTTGCCGTTGACGAGCTCGATGCCTTCCCAGCTGTCGCCGAAGTCGATGGAGCGGAACAGGTGGCCGCGCAGCCCAAAGGCAACCACGACCCCCGGTTCCGAACCGCCGACTACCCCGAAGAACGACCCCTGATACGGCGACTCGACGCGCTCCCAGGTTTCGCCCATATCGGCAGAACGGAACATTCCGCCCAGTTCGCCTACGACGAACAGGCCCGAGCCCTGGATATGGGTGATGGCGTTCAGGTGATAACCGTCCTCGTTGTCGAGGCGCTCGCTGATGTCCTCCCAGCTCTGCCCGCCATCGATGGTTTCGAGCAGCGCGCCGTAGGCGCCTACCGCGATACCGTGCTGGGTGTCTTCGAACCAGACGTCCAACAAGGGTGCCTCACGTTCGCGATCCTCGTACTGCACCGTCCAGCTCTCACCGCCGTCGGCGGTAGCCAGGATCAGCGCGTCGTGACCCACCGCCCAGCCGTGCTTGTCATCGACGAAGTCGATGGCCGTCAGCAGCTGGCGCGTCGGCACCTTGGCCTGCATCCAGCTGGCGCCACCATCGTCGGAATAGAGAATGTGGCCTCGATCGCCCGCCGCAACGAGGCGTTCGCCGGCCTGGGTGATATCGAGCAGAAGATTGGATACCGCCTTGGCCGACTCGATCGAGTAGCGGGCCTGGCCATCGGTAGCGGCCTGGGCGGGTGCCGATGCTGCGAGCAGCAGGAGTGAGAAGGCGCCGCACAGCGAAAGCATGCCGGCAACCGATGAGTGAAGACGCGACGCCCTCGCCTGGCATGGAACCACGGCGCGGCCGGATAGTGTGCGCCGCTGAACGGGCTCACTCATACATACCCCCTTTATTCTTATTAGGTAAGGCCTGTAATGCAGGCTCGGCCATCCTAGCCAGCTTCCACAGACAGGCACAATTGGCCGGACGTTATGAATTGTTAACTCTCACGCAATGATTGACGCGTGATCACTCAGGCTGATTGGGCCAGTGGCCAGTATGTGCCGACCGCCCCTTTCGATCCCGCAGTGACGATCCGACGCGAGGCGCCAGAGGATGGTCACGATACGCAGGAAGGTTGTTTGCCGTGGATAGTGCCTGGAACGGGCCCTCGTAAAAGAAAGGCCGATCGCATTGCACGATCGGCCTTGTCGAGTCAGGCGAGGCTCTTGCTCACCACTTCGTAGACATCGCTGGACAGCTCTCCGGACGCAAGGATGCGCTCCAGCTCGGCCCTCATCAGCGCCTGCCGGGCGCTGTCGTACTTGCGCCAGCGGGTCAGCGGCGCCAGCAGGCGCGAGGCGATCTGCGGGTTCAGGGAGTTGAGGGTGATCACCTGATCGGCGAGGAAGTGGTAGCCGGCGCCATCGGCGCGGTGGAAGTTGACCAGGTTCTGGTTGGCGAAGGCGCCGATCAACGCACGCACCTTGTTCGGATTCTTCAGGGTGAATGCCGGGTGCTGCATCAGCGTCTGCACCCGTTCCAACCCGCCGGGCAAAGGGTTGCCGGCCTGGACGCTGAACCACTGGTCCATCACCAGCGGGTTGTCCTTGAAGTGCTCGGCGAAGGCCTGCAGCGCCTTGTCGCGCTCGGCCTCGAACGGCGAGTTGACCAGCACGGCCAGTGCGGTCAAGCGCTCGGTCATGTTGTCGGCCTGCTCGAACTGTTCCAGGCAGGCTTCCACGACTTCGGCTTTTTCGCTCAGCATCAGATACGACAATGCGATGTTCTGCAGGGCGCGACGGGCGAAATGTTCGGCCGAGGCGACATAGGGCGTGCTGCGCGAGGTTTCGCGATTGGCCTGGTAGCGCTGCCACAGCGGCTCGAACAACGCGTCCGCGATGCGCTTGCGGGCGAACTCGCGCGCGGCATGGATGGCATCCACGTCCGCCACTTCGCTGATTTCAGCCAGGTAGGCTTCGCCCGGCAGCGAGAGCATCTCGGCGACCATCGCTGCGTCCAGCGTCCCGTTCTGCAGCAAGGTGCGTAGCGCGGTGATCAGACGCTCCTCCAGCGCCAGTTCTTCACCACGCTGCTGCTGACCGATCAGCTCCTGCAGCACCTGCACCGACAGCTGCTGACCCGCTTCCCAGCGATTGAAGCCGTCGGAATCGTGCTGCATCAGGAACATCAGCTGGTCGCGGTCGTACGGGTAATCCAGCTTTACCGGCGCGGAGAAGCCGCGCAGCAGCGATGGCTGCGGACGCTCGGCGACGTCGACGAAGGTGAAGCTCTGTTCGGCTTCGGTCACCGCCAGCACGCGACTGGTTCCGACGGCGGAGGCTTCACCGTCCAGACGCAGCGGCATGTCCGAACCATCGGCGGCGAGCAGGCCCAGCGCCACCGGGATCACGAACGGCTCCTTGGTCGGCTGGCCCGGTGTCGGCGGACAGCTCTGGCGGAAGGTCAGGCGGTAGGTCTTCGCTGCCTCGTCGTATTGCTCGCTGACGGCCAGGCGCGGTGTACCGGACTGGCTGTACCAGCGCTTGAACTGGGTCAGGTCCGCACCGTTGGCGTCCTCCATCGCCTTGACGAAATCGTCGACCGTCACGGCCTGGCCGTCATGCCGCTCGAAATAGAGGTCGCTGCCCTTGCGGAAGCCCTCGTCGCCCAGCAGCGTCTGGATCATGCGCACCACCTCGGCGCCCTTCTCGTAGACGGTCAGGGTGTAGAAGTTGGAAATCTCGATGAAGGATTCCGGGCGCACCGAATGCGCCATCGGGCCGGCGTCCTCGGCGAACTGGTGGGTGCGCAGGTAGGCGACGTCCTCGATGCGCTTGACGGTCGGCGAGTTCATGTCGGCGCTGAACTGCGAATCGCGGAAGACGGTGAAGCCTTCCTTGAGCGACAGCTGGAACCAGTCGCGGCAGGTCACGCGATTGCCCGACCAGTTGTGGAAATATTCGTGGGCGACGATCGCCTCGACACGCTGGTGCGCGGCGTCGGTGGCGGTTTCGGCGCGGGCCAGCACTGCGCTGGAGTTGAAGATGTTGAGGCCCTTGTTCTCCATGGCGCCCATGTTGAAGTCGTTCACCGCGACGATCATGAAGATGTCCAGGTCGTACTCACGACCGTAGGCCTCTTCATCCCACTTCATCGACTTCTTCAGGCTGTCCATGGCGTGCTGGCACTTGTCGACGTTCTCCGGCTCGACATAGATGCGCAGCGCCACGTCGCGCCCGCTCATGGTGGTGAAGCTGTCTTCGATCGCCCAGAGGTCACCTGCAACCAGGGCGAACAGGTAGGCCGGCTTCTTGAACGGGTCTTCCCAGGTCGCCCAGTGGCGGCCGTCGTCCTCGCTGCCGCTGGCAATCGGGTTACCGTTGGAGAGCAGCACCGGATAAGCCTTTTGTTCGGCGCTCACGGTGGTGGTGAACTTGCTCATCACGTCCGGGCGGTCGAGGTAATAAGTGATCTTGCGGAAGCCCTCGGCCTCGCACTGGGTGCAGAACATGCTGCCGGACTTGTACAGCCCTTCCAGCGCGGTGTTGGTTTCCGGATGGATCACCACCGAAGTGTCGATGACGAAGCTTTCGCTGTCCGGCTGCAGGGTCAGACAGTCTTCGCTGATCTGGTAGTCGCCCAGGCCAAGCTCCCGGTCGTTCAGCGCGATGGCCTGCAGCTCGAGCTCCTGGCCGTGCAGCTCCAGCGGCGGCAGCTTGCCAGCCGGGCGCTCGGGATTGCGGCGCATCACCAGCTGGGCGTGCACCAGGGTGCGGTCCTCGTACAGTTCGAAGGTCAGGTGGGTTTCATCAATCAGGTATTCAGGCGCCTGGTAATCCTTCAGATGAATGACTTTCGGTTGTTCGGTACGCATGGAAACCTCGTCGACTGAGCTTCAAGCGGGTAGCTTCAAGCAGGAATTTGGCGATGGACTGCCAGCCCGGAAACCGGGCTGCGGATGAGTTCGAGCTTAGCGTCTGTCGCGACGGACTTGTAGGGTGGAAACGGAGAAGCCTTTTCCACAGGGTTGTTCCAGGCCGCTCATCCTTGAGCCCGCCGGCCGTAAGCGGTGGATAAGCGAAGCGTTATCCACCCTACGCGGTAGCGCTGGCGGCGACCTGATAAGCGGTGAACTTGCGAATGTTGATCACGCCGGTATCGAGAATCAGGTACTGGCCCTTGATGCCCCTGAGCGTACCTTCGACTACGGGCGTCTTCTCCAGATCGAGACTGACCACCTTGGTCGGATAGGCGTCGACCGGATAGCGAATCTCCAGCACCTCGGCGTCCGCCACCGGCTGGATCGCCTGCAGCCCGTAGCGCTGTTGCAACTCGCGCAACCCATCGGCACAGGCATCGAAGATCTGCTCGCGCATTTCGATCAGGTCGATGGGTTCGGCATCGCCCTTGAGCAGCGCGCGCCAATTGGTGCGATCCGCCACCTGGCTGCGCAGCAGGTCTTCGACCATTCCGGACTGCTGGCGCGTGGCGACGCGCATGATCGGCAGCGCCTGGCTGGCGCCCTGATCGAGCCAGCGCGTCGGCAGCTGCGTGGCACGGGTGATCCCGACCTTGATGCCCGACGAGTTGGCCAGGTAGACCACGTGGTCGGTCATGCAGAAGTCCATGCCCCACTGCGGGTCGCGGCAGGTGCCGAAATCGTGGTGGCACTTTTCCGGGCTCATGATGCAGACATCGCACTGCGGCAGCTTCTTGAAGCAGGGATAGCAATAACCCTGGCTGAAGCTCTTGTTGGTCTTGCGACCGCAATGGGTGCAGTTGATGGCGCCGAGGTATTCCAGACGCAGGGTCTTGCCGATCAGCGGATTGACCGGCACCAGCTCGTCGTTCAGACGGAAGGAATACTGCGCCGGTGCGCCGAGCTGGATCGACATCTTGCTCAGCGCACCGCGTCCCAATTCGAGCATCAGTGGCGGGTTCCCGAAGCGGGAGCGAACAGGCTGGTATCGATGGCCGGCTCAGCCTTCTTGCTCTTGGAAGCACATTCCTGACCGCCCATGAAGCCGGTGCGCTGTTCTTCCGGGAGGTTCTTCATCTCCCAGGCGATCACCGCCTGCATACAGGTTTCCTTCTGCTCGGGGGTCAGCTTGCGGCCGTCAGCCCATTTGCCGAGTTCAAGCGCCTGCTTGAGGTTCAGGTAGATTTCGGGGGTGATGTTTTCGGCGGTTTGGATAAAGGTCGACATGGCCAGCTCCGAGGGAAACGAGCGGCCATTCTACCGGGCAGCCGTGCTTTAGGGAAAAGCCTCAGAGCTGGCGCCGACGGCGCGCCAGGGTGCCGCCAATCACGCCGGTCACGCAGCCGGCGACCAACCCGCCGACATGAGCGGCATTGGCGATGGCCAACGCGCCGAAACTGAGCACCTCAATGACGCCGGTGAGGCAGATCACCAGCCACACCAGCATCAGCACCACCACGCCGGGCGGCAGTCGGTAGGCCTCGTTGGGCGCGAGCTTCTGATATAGCCAGCAGTGCCCGAGCAGCCCGTACAGCACGCCGGAAAGCCCACCAAAAATACCCGGGCCACCGAACAGGTACTGGGCGAAGTTGGACACCAGACCGAACAGCAGCGTCAGCGCCAGCAGCATCCAGGCGCGCTGAAGGGCTTCGATGCGCCGCCCCAGCTCCCAGAACCACATGCTGTTCATCGCCAGATGCAGAATGCCGAAATGCACGAAGATCGGCGTAATCAGCCTCCACCATTGTCCGGCAGCGAGTGTCTGCTCCAGCGAGGCGAAGTAGGCGTATTCACCGTCGACACGGAAGTCGACGAAGTTCAGCCAGCGGATCGTCGCGAAATTCTCACCAAGCATGGTGATAGCCGCGACAACCACGGTGATGACCAATACCGCCGCGGTCAGCGGGCTGGCGCGCAGAGCGGCGACGAAACCGCCGCGGCGACGCGGCTGTTCGATGACGACGCTGTCATCGCCATGGGGATGCCGCGCGTAAAGGTCACGAACCTGCTCGACAACCTCAACCGGCACGCGCAGTACCTGTTGATCGCCCTCCTCCGACACCCGGCACGGCACCCGCAGACGGCGCAGCAAGGCGATGAAACCGCTGAGGTCTTCCGACAGCGGCAGGCGCAGCGCTTCGCTCACCTCGACACTCATGTTCGGAACACCGCGCAGACATCGACCCAGACGAACTTCGCCGGGTCCAGCCGGACTTCCTGATCCAGTCGATAGGCCACCAGTTTGCCGTTCTTCACCGCGCTGTAGTCCAGGCAGGCCAGATTGTCGCGCAGCGGCCCCGGCTGGCCACGCCGCCAGTAGTGGCCGACGAACAACAGCGGCTCGTCCGGACCGTAGAGGAAGAGGCGATTCTTCTGTTGCGCAGATAGCGGCATGCGCGCCGCATGGTCCGGCAGGCCGTCGGGCTGGAACACCACGTCACCGTAGGTCTGTGGGTTCTCTTCCCAGAATTTGGTGCGGAAGAAGGTGCGCACGAAACCTTCCTCACTGGTCAGCGTCATGCCCTCGGGCAGCGGCATATCGGTGCCGCGCAGCAGCCGATCCAGCGCCTGGCAGATGAAGGTGCCCGGCAGGCCGGCTTCACGAAGGATTGCCGGATTGAGGCAGGCGTCGCTGAGAAACGGACGCAGGCGTGCGATCACCCAGCTGTCCCAGCAGGCATGCACCACGCGGAAGCGCTCGGATTCCAAGAACAGTGGCAACTCGTAGAACCATTCGCGGAACGCTCGCCACTCGTCCGGATACCGTTCGAACTGCTCGAACGTCTCCTGCAGCAGGCGGGCGAAGCGCGGCGTGCGGTCACGCACGAACTCCCGGCCGCTGCCCGGCGGTGCCGGCATGTACCAGCCCAGCGCATTGAACTCGTGGTTACCCATGATGCAGTAGGCTTGCCCACGATCGACCATGTCGTAGACCAGATGCAGCGCCTCGCGGATATGCGGGCCGCGGTCGATGATGTCGCCGAGGAAGATCACCTGTCGCCGCGAATGGCGCCAGACCCCGCCCTGCAGGCGGTAGCCCAGCTGATCCAGCAGCCGCGCAAGTGCACGACCGCAGCCATGCACATCACCGATAAGGTCGTAGCCGCGTTCGGGATCAAGCTGCATCAATCGCCCCCGCCGAGGCGACTGCCCCAGCCCAGCTTGGTCCGGCAAACTTCGTAGTAGTTGTGGTCCAGCGGATGGATCAGGTGCAGCTTCTGCGGCTTCTTGCGCACCGTCACGGTATCGCCCGGGGCACAGGTGAAGTGGTTCTGGCCGTCGCAGGACACTTGCGGATATATCTGCATGTTCGGCGACACCACGATCTTCAGCTCGCTGTTGCCATCGACCACGATCGGACGGCTCGACAGCGTGTGCGGGTACATGGGCACGACGACGATGGCGTCCAATCGCGGATGCATGATCGGCCCGCCCGCCGACAGCGAATAGGCAGTGGAGCCGGTGGGGGTCGCCACGATCAGACCGTCGGCCTTCTGGCTGCAGACGAACTGGCCGTCGATGTACAACTCGAATTCAATCATGCGCGTGGATTTGCCCGGATGCAGCACCACATCATTGAGCGCGTCGCCCTCGCCGATCGGCTCATCGAAGCGTCGCGCCTGGGCCTCCAGCAGAAAGCGATTTTCCAGGGTGTACTGGCCGTTGAGCACTTCGGCGACTTTCTCTTCCAGCTCATCCGGACGGATGTCGGTGAGAAAGCCGAGGCTGCCACGGTTGATGCCGAGTACCGGCACCCGGTGCTTGGCCATCGCCCGGGCGGCGCCCAGCAGGCTGCCGTCGCCGCCGACCACGATCACCAGGTCACAGGATTCGCCCAGCCGCTGCCGCGACGAGGTCTGCATGCCGTGTCCCGGCAGCACCTCGGCGATGTTCTCTTCAAGAATCACATGCAGATGGCGTTCGACGAGGAATCGCTTCAGCCGGCGGATGGTATCCAGCACCTGGGAGCTACCCAGGCGGCCGATGATGCCGATATTGCGGAATTGCTCCATTGACGTTCCCTGGTGTGGCTGGGCGGATGGTTGCGGGCAGTCGCAGCGCTCGAAAATAACACGCAGCACGCAGGCGACGACGCCGATACGAATCGGCTATTCGCCTGAAATCCAGCACAGGGGTTAGAGCCCCTGCTCGCCGCGGTGTTCAGCGGCAGCGGATTATCAGCGAAACGCCGGACCATCAGCAAACCGACAGCTATGCTGCATTCATGAGCCTGTGCAGTCTTTCCGCCCTCCCCAACCGCCTCCAGCATCCGCAGGTGCGCGATCTCGCCTGGACGATCCTCTCGCCGCCGCTGCTGAGCGAGGCACCGCAGTGTCAGCGTCACCCGCTGTCCGCGAGCTGCTGGAACAGCGAGCCGGAGCGGCTGGCCAACTGGTTGCGGCAACAGGATGCCGAGCCATCGATTCTCGAAGCCTGGCTGTCACTGCACCGCATTCGACGACTGGGCCTGTACTACGAGCGGCTGTGGCAATACGCGCTGTCCCACGCACCCGATATCCAGCTGCTCGCCGCCAATCTGCCGATCCGGCAGAACGGCAGCACACTCGGCGAGCTGGACCTGCTGTTCTGCGATGACCAGGGCGTGCATCACCTGGAGCTGGCCGTGAAGTTCTACCTGGGGCTCGCGCAGGGCGATGGCAGCCGGCACGCGCATTGGCTTGGTCCCGGCAGTCACGATCGACTCGATCTGAAACTCGACCATATGTGCCAGCGCCAGCTGCCGCTGTGTACCCAGCCAGCAACGCTGGCGGTGCTCGCTGAACTTACCGGCCGCCCGGTGCAAAGCAGCTTCTGGCTCAGCGGGTACCTGTTCCGCCCCTGGCCGCAGAGCTGCACGTCGCCGCTCGGCGCCAACCCGCACCACCTGCAGGGCAGATGGCTGCGCCAGGCCGACTGGCCGCGATTCCAGGCCGAGAATCCCGACGCAGTCTGGCAACCCATCGCTCGCTCGGCCTGGCTCGCGCCAGCACGTGTTACGCCAGCCGAACTGTGGACTGCAAACCGGTTCGCCGACTGGCAGGCCGCCAATCCGGCACAGGCGCGGGCGCAGCTGCTGGCGCGGCTCGAACCGGATGCATCGGGCGTCTGGCTGGAGCAGGAACGGCTGTTTCTGGTCGCCGATGATTGGCCCTGCAACGGCGCCGCAGCGCGTCCGCTGTCATCCACCTGACACCTTGAACAGCTAGACTGCCTGCCCGACTCGACCCTACAGATCGATAGCCGACGAACCCGCATGCCCACCGACGCGCAGCATCATTCGACACCCTCCCGACTCGACGCTTGGACCATTTTTCTGGTGTTCCTGCGCCTGGGCCTCACCTCCTTTGGCGGTCCCATCGCGCATCTCGGCTACTTCCGCGACGAGTTCGTCCAGCGTCGCCGCTGGCTGGACGAGCGCAGCTATGCCGATCTGGTCGCGCTCTGCCAGTTTCTTCCAGGCCCGGCCAGCAGCCAGGTAGGCCTGGCGATCGGTTTGCTGCGCGGCGGTTACCGTGGCTCGCTGGCGGCCTGGGCAGGCTTCACCCTGCCATCGGCGATCGCGCTGACGCTGTTCGCGCTGGGAATCGCCACATGGGGCGACGCGCTGCCTGCTGGCGTCCTTCAGGGTCTGAAGATCGTCGCCGTGGCCGTGGTTGCCCAGGCCGTCTGGGGCATGGCACGAACGCTGTGCACCGACGCGCCGCGAATCGCCATTGCGCTGGCGGCGGCGAGCACCGTGCTGCTCCCGTTCATCTGGAGTCAGGTTGCGGTCATCGCCACGGCGGGTCTGATCGGGCTGATTGTCTTTCGCCCAGTCTCCACGGAAGCACATGTCGCATTGCCCGTTGCGGTGAAGCGTCGGGCCGCGCTCACAGCACTGGCGCTGTTCTTTGCGCTGCTCATGCTGTTGCCGCTACTCGCCAGCGGCACGGACAACCCGTTGTTGGCGTTGCTCGATGCGTTCTACCGCGCTGGCGCGCTGGTGTTCGGTGGCGGCCACGTGGTGCTGCCGCTGCTGCAGGCCGAAGTGGTGCAGCCAGGCTGGGTAGACCGCGATACGTTCCTCGCTGGCTACGGCGCGGCCCAGGCGGTACCCGGCCCGCTGTTCACCTTTGCCGCGTTTCTCGGCGCCTCGATGAATGAATCGCCCAGCGGCTTGCTGGGAGCGGCGGTGTGCCTGGTTGCGGTATTCGTGCCGTCGTTTCTGCTGGTCATCGGCGTGCTGCCGTTCTGGGAGCGCCTGCGCAGCAACCGGCGCACGCAGGCAGCCCTGGCGGCGGTCAACGCGGCGGTGGTCGGGTTGCTGCTGGCTGCGCTGTACGATCCGGTATGGACCAGCGGCATCAAGGCCCCAGAGCATTTCGTCCTTGCCCTGCTCGCCCTCGCCGCACTGATGTACTGGAAACTACCGCCCTGGCTGGTGGTGATCGGTGGCGCTGTGGGTGGTGGCCTGATCGGCCTGACCGGCTAAACGACTGGCGAAATCGCGCCGATCAGCTTTCCATCGCCAGCAACACGGCGCTTGCCACCAAGAAAACGCTGAACAGCAGTCGCAGCAGACGTTCCGGCAAGGCATGCGCCAACCGCACGCCCAAACTGATGCTGAGCAATCCGCCTACCGCCAGCGGCAGGCCCAGCGACCAGTTGACCTGATGATGCAGCGCATAGGTCACCAGAGTGACGCCGGTGCTCGGCGCGGCCAGTGCCAGCGACAGGCCCTGAGCGACCACCTGCGAGGTGCCGAATACGCTGGTCAGTACCGGCGTGGCGATAACCGCTCCACCGACACCGAACAAACCTCCCATTGCTCCGGCACCCGCACCGAGCAGGCCCAGCCATGGCCAGTGATGACGCAGCTGTCCGTCGCCGGCGGCCGGGCGCAGAAACACCCGTAGCAATGTGTAGGCAGCCAGGGCCAGCAGGAAGCCGACGAACGCCATGCGCATGCGCCCGGCATCCAGCGACACGGCAACGGCCGCACCGGCGATGGCGAACACAAAACTGGCACTGCCCAGCGCGAGGGCATGCCGCCAGTCGATGCGATTGCGCTGGTGATAGCGCCAGATGGCAAGCAGCACGTTGGGCACGACCATCACCAACGCGGTGCCTTGCGCCAGCTGCTGGTCCAGGCCGAACAGCACGCCCAGCACGGGAATCGCAATCAGCCCGCCGCCGATACCGAACAAGCCGCCCAGCGTGCCTAACGCCAATCCGAGCAGTACGTTCAATCCGATATCCAGCAGCATTCCGACGCTCCAATATACAGGGGCGCTCATCGTACGCCGCCGCCGCTGGCTTCGGTACGCACAGCCACGCACAATGGCTTTGCATAGATCGCACAAGCAAGGAATTCGAATGCTGCCCGACGCCCTTTCCGCCCAGCTCAGCCTGTTCATCGATGTCCTCGACGCTGGCAGCTTCTCTGCCGCCGCGCGCCGCCACGGCCTGACACCTTCGGCGGTGGCGAGGCGCATCGATGCACTGGAACAGGCGCTGGGCTGCCAGCTGTTCAACCGCAGCACCCACGCGGTTCGCCCGATGCCCGCCGCATTGGCATTCGCCGAGCGTGCCCGGCGCATCGTGCAGGAACTGCACCTGGCGCGCGCCGAAGCGACGTCGCTGGACAGCGCACCGGAAGGCCGCATCCGAATCGACGCACCGGCCCCCTTCGGGCGCCGTCACCTGGCGCCGGCCCTGGCCGAATTTCTCCAGGCCTATCCGGGAGTCGATATCCAGCTGCGTCTGATCGACAGTTTCGTCGACCTGCACGGCGAGCACCTGGGTGAGGTCGATCTGGTGTTGCGCATCGGCCCGCTGGCCGACACCCGTCTGGTCGCCACACCGCTGGCGCCGATGGTGCGAGTAGTCTGCGCCAGCCCCGCCTATCTGGAACGCCGCGGCGTGCCACTACAACCGGAGGAATTGCCCGACCATGATGGGTTGGACTGGGATGCGCTGGCGCCGCCCCATGCGTGGCGCTTCGAGCGCGGCGGGCGACCGCAACTGCTGCGCCCGGGTCGCCTGCGCATGGTGGCGAACAATGCCGAAGCGCTGCTGGCAGGGGCATTGGCGGGACTTGGCATCGCCCACCTGCCAACCTGGCTGATCAGCGACCAGCTGCTGCGTGGCGAACTGCTGCCGCTGTTCTGCGAAGGGGGATTGCCGCAACCGGAAGCCAGCGGCATCTACGCGCTGCGATTGCGACGCGAGGCCGACTCGCGGAGCCGTCTGTTGCTGGAGTTTCTGAAAAACCGCTTCGGCCCGGTCCCTCCCTGGGACCAGGCACTTCAGAGCGGCTTCAAGAGGGAGTGAGGATAGAACGGTCAGGCACCCTGACCTTCGATCTCCTGGGTGACGCCCCAGCCATCAAGCACCCCACCTAGGGGTTCGACCAGGTATTCAAGATCCTGCTCGAAATCGCCGATGCCATCGAACGTCGCATACATCACCTTGCTTACCTGCAGATTCCAGCTTCCGTCCTCACGCGGAAACACCTGGGTATTGATGGTTTCGCCGCGAAAGTTCTGCGCGGCCCTCTGAGCGCGGTCCTGTTCGGAAAATACCGCATAGAACTCGATTGGATGGACTCGGGCGAAATCGAAACCGCCCTCCTTCATCCGGCGCAGAACGGTGCTGCTGACATCCTCGTGGAAGGTGGTGCTCATAAATCAACCTCCTCTCATACCTGGATGAAGTTGCCACGAGCTCAGCGGGAGATCGGCTCCGTCGTCAAGACATCGGGCAAACGGGAGTCGCAACAGCTAGTCGAAGTGACGCGGTGGACGCAGTCCACGCTGACAAGCTAGCAGGCCGCGGAGCCAACTGCGAGGGCTTAATTAACCCCCGGCCCAAGCGCGCGGCCTCGCTCCAGTAGAACCCGGAAAAGTCCCGGCAGTTCAACCCGGACGCTGGATGCAAAAACGGCCCGCACCGTTGCCGGGCGGGCCGTGGATCAAGCACAGCGCGTGTTACTGCGCCGCTATCACGGTCTGAAATCAGTCGTTGCTGGGCTTGGCGATCGCATGCAACACGTATTGCGGCAGTGCAAACGCGCCAATGTGCACATGCGGGTTGTAATACCGCGTAACGATGCCGCTGCCGGCGAAGCGCTGCATCAGAGCTTCCAGCGGCAGCTTGCGGCTCTCGCCACTGCACGCGCCCCAGGCAAAGGACATGGCCCCACCGATGTAGGTCGGCACGGCCGCCTGGTAGAAATGCCAGTCGGCGAACAGGCCCTGCATGCGTTTGGCAGTGGTCTGCAGTTCACCCAGTTGCATGAACGGCGTACCGTTCTGCGCAACGAGAATGCCGCCTTCGTTCAGGCGGCGGCGACAGGCCTGGTAGAAGTTCTCCGAGAACAACACTTCACCCGGGCCGATGGGATCGGTGGAGTCTGAAATGATGACGTCGAACTTCTCTTCGGTGGTCGCCACGAAGTGCATGCCGTCATCGATCACCAGATTCAGCCGCGGGTCCTCGAAGGTGCCGGCGGAATGATTCGGCAGGAACTCCCTGCACATCTCCACTACGGCGCCGTCGATCTCGACCATGGTTATGCTTTCGATATCGCGATGACGTGCCACTTCACGGAGGATGCCACCGTCGCCGCCACCGATGATCAGCACCCGGCGCGCCAGGCCATGAGCCAGGATCGGCACGTGGGCGAGCATCTCGTGGTAGATGAACTCGTCGGCTTCGCTGGTCTGGATCACGCCGTCCAAGGCCATCACCCGGCCCATGCGCGGGTTCTCGAAGATCACCAGATGCTGATGCTCGGTGCGCATCTCGTGCAGCAGCTTGTCGACCTGGAACCGCTGCCCGTATCCCTCGTAGAGAGTTTCCTGAAAGTCGCTCATGGGGTATCTCCCTTGACCGGCGACGAAGCAGCGCTCCGCCGCATGTTGGCAATCTGGCTTGACGGGCGATGCAGCCTGCCCACCGAAAAGAGGCGCATTCTACGTTGGCCAAGATGACAGCGGAAACCGCTGGCAGCAAAAGCACACTTCGGGACGACAAAGCCATTGGCAGCCCCTAAAGTCTGGTCATGAACGAAATCATCCAATTGCCCTACCTCGAACCCTGGGACTGGCAACAGTTCCACCGCCATTTCGCCTTGCGCCTGTTGCCCGGCGTGGAGCGGCTGGACGTTGACGGCTATGCGCGCACGCTGCGACTCGGCAAGGCCTGCGGTTGGCTCCGCGTGCGCGCACAGCCCGACTGCCCGGCGCTCGCACTGACGCTCAGCGACTCGCTGCAACAGGCTACCCAGCCACTCGTCGGGCAGGTTCGCAGGATGTTCGATCTGGATGCCGACCCGCAGGCCATCGCCACACACTTCGCTAGCGATCCCGCGCTCGGCCCGTTGATCGCCGCGAACCCCGGCCTGCGCCTGCCAGCCGCCTATGACCCGTTCGAACAGGCGGTGCGGGCGGTGGTCGGCCAGCAGGTCACGGTCAAGGCGGCGGTGACCATTACGCGACGTCTGGTGGAACGCCTCGGCGAGCCGCTGCAGGACGCGCTATCGGGGCTGGAGATGCTCTTCCCTACCGCACAAGCGATAGCCGATGACGCGCTGGACAGTATCGGCATGCCATCCAAACGAGCCCAGGCGCTACGCCGGCTCGCTGCCGCGGTGGCCGAAGGGGCGCTGCAGCTGCATGTGGAAGATGGTGCCGATGCGCTGGTGCAACGACTCTGCGAATTGCCAGGGATCGGTCCCTGGACCGCCGAATACATCGCGCTACGGGGCTTCGGCGTCGCGGACGCCTTTCCCGCAGCCGATCTCGGACTGCTGAAAGCGCCACTGTGGGGCGCGGATGGCATCAGCGCCAAAGCGCTGGCCGGACGCGCCGAAGCCTGGCGTCCGTGGCGCGCTTATGCGGCCATCCATATCTGGGACAACTATTCCAAAGGAGCCAAGGTTGGCTAGGGCGGCGCGATGCGCGTCAGTACCTTTGGCGGAGTCGTCAGCGGACGCTCCAGGATCAATCCCTCGCCCGACTGCGGGAAGATGCCCGTCAGTGCAGTGATGTTGACCTGGTGAGTGACTAGCACCGCTACCTCGCCGGCCGGAAGCTGCTCGACGGCCTCGCGCAAGGCTTCGGTATGCCAATGCTCGTTTGCGGGCGACGTGAAAAACGAATCCAGCGCAGGCAGTGGTTCCACCCGGCCGAGCGCCATCTGCTCGGCGGTCTCCAGCGCACGGCACCAGCGACTGCTGAATAAGTGCACTTCATGCAGACCCGCTTCGCGCAGCCGCGCGCCCCAGCGCCGGGCCTCATCCCGGCCGCGCTGATTCAGATTTCGCTGGGTTTTGCAGTCTTCCAGAACGAAGCCTTCGGGATCGCCGAGACCTGGCGCGCTGGCGTGACGCATGACAAGAATCGCCCGGCCCTCGCGCAGTGCCTGCCATGCCGTCGCGTCGTCAGCCCGAAGCGGCTCGGCAGCAAGCGCCAGCAGACCGATCAGCAGACCGATCAGCAGACCGCTGCGCCACATGTGTCACAACCGCGCCTTGCCGAACGGCCCGGCTGCTACCGCCCACATGATCAGACCGACCACGGGCAGCAGCAGGATCACACACGACCAGACAACCTTGCGCCCGACCTCGATGCGGCTGCGCCACACATAAGCGATGGCGAGGACGTCGAGCACGAGGACCACGATGGCCAGCGGGCCGCTGAGGCTTTCCATCAACGGCTACCGATACGGCCCACGCGCGTCGGGACGATTACCACGCGGCCCCATGATTCCCCAGATGATCAGGCCGAGCACTGGCAGCAGAACGATCAGAAGCACCCAGAGCACCTTCTTGCCCCCGGTGCTGTCGCTGCGAACGATGCTGATGATCGCCCAGATATCCAGTATCAGGATGAGCAGGCCGAAAATACCGCCGAAGGCATCTCCCATGGGTTCGCTCCTGTTTGGGTGAGTACCTAATCTAGGATGCCAGCGCGGCGGCAGGGTTCAGTAATCGCCCGGTGGCTCAGTAGCGCCGCGGGTCGATCTGCGCAAAACTGGCAACGGTCTCATGCTCACCGAGGACGCCGCCATCGCGGCCCAGGCCGCAGACGCGCATGCCGGCCTGCTGCGCGGCATCGAGTTCCTCGAGCACGTCGGAGAGGAACAGCACCTCGACGGCCGGCACGCCAATGGCTTCGGCGATGCGCTGGTAGGAGGCCGCCTCGCGCTTGTGCCCGCTGGTGGTATCGAAATGACCGGAGAACAGCGGCGTCAGGTCGCCGGCTTCGGAACAGCCGAAAATCAGCTGCTGTGCCTGGATCGAGCCTGAGGAATACACGTACAGCGCGTACCCCTGCCCCTTCCACTCGCGGAGCGCAGCCACTGCGTCCGGATAGATGTGCCCCTTGAGCTGGCCGGCCCGGTAGCCCTGGGCCCAGACCATGCCTTGCAGCGCCTTGAGCGAGGTCGCCTTGCGATCGCTGGCGATCCAGCCGAGCAGTATCTCTATGACGCGCTCGATATCCGCATCGCCCTCACCGCTTTCGCCGCGCACCGCCTCGAGCTGCGCAGCGACCGCAGGTTCGCCGGCGTGGCTGCGGATATACGCTGGCAAATGCTCGCGGGCATAGGGAAACAGCACATCGAAGACGAAGCTGACGGCGGTGGTGGTGCCTTCGATATCGGTGAGGATCGCCTTGATCGGCATTTCAGTCGTCCAGCCGCGGGAACTGATCGGCGATGCTTTCGCCGGTGAACTCCGCGACCCAGCCTTCCGGGTTGTTGAACAGGCGGATCGCGACGAAGTGCGGCTCTTCACCCATGTCGAACCAGTGACGCGTGCCGGCGGGCACGGAGATCAGGTCGTTCTTTTCGCACAGCACGGCGTAGACCATGTCATCGATGTGCAGGGTAAACAGCCCGCGCCCGGCAACGAAGAAGCGCACTTCGTCCTCGGCATGGCGATGCTCGTCAAGGAACTTCGCGCGCAGTTCGTCCTTCTGCGGGTGATCGCGGGTCAGGCTGATCACATCCACCGTGACGTAGCCACGCTCGGTCATCAGCTTGTCGATCTGCGGCCGGTAGGCGGCGATCACGTCTTCCTGGCTGGCCCCGGCGGCGATTGGTGCGCTGGCCTCCCAGCGCTCCAGCTGCACACCGACCTTGGCCAGCGTCGGGGCGATGTCTTCGAGGTGGGTCAGCACCTTGAGCGGCTGATCGGGTCGGGTCTCGTGATAGACGCTGAGGACACTCATGTTCGGCTCTCCGAAAAGGTCGTCTGACCGGTCGCTACCGGGCAGGCTGGAATTTATCTGGGCTGCAGGGCACGCATCTTCAGTTCGCATTCGAACAGAAATTCGAATGCCTCGATCTGTCGCAGCGCATCGCTCATCGTCTCGCCCCAGGTGTACAGGCCGTGGCCGCGAATCAGGTAGCCGACGCAATCGGGATGCTCGTCAAGCCACGGCTGCACCCTGGTGGCCAGGGCGGCGATGTCCTGATCGTTGTCGAAGATTGGCACCAGCACCTGCGATTCATGGCTCGAGATGCCGCTGAAGGCCTTTTGCAACTCGTAATCGGCGAACACCAGCGAATCGGCCAAGGCGACGCGGGACAGCACCGTGGCATTCACCGAATGGGTGTGCAGCACCGCGCCGATCTCCGGTTTCCAGCGATACAGCTGGGTATGCAGCAGTGTCTCCGCCGAAGGCCTCTTGCCCTCTTCCAGGCTGTTGCCGTGCATGTCGACGGCCAACAGGTCATCGGCAGTCAGCTCACCCTTGTGCCTCCCGGAAACGGTCAGCAGCAGCTCGGCGCTGGTCAGGCGCGCCGAGTAGTTGCTGCTGGTCGCCGGCGACCAGCCACGGCCATACAAGAAGCGGCCAGCGTCGATGATCGCCTGGCTCAGGTGCTGGCGGGTGGCAGTCATGCGCGGTCCTCCTGCAAACGGCAGGCAATGATAGCGGCTGCGGCCAGCGCCGCCAGACTGGCGATGGCGAACGACCAGCCTGGTCCCAGACCGGACCAGGCGTAGCCCGCGTAGAGCGCACCCAGCGCTCCACCAATGCCGGACAGGCTGGCATACAGCGCCTGGCCCTGGCCCTGCTGGCGATGGCCGAAACTGCGCTGGACGAAGTGAATGGCGGCGGCGTGGAAACTGCCGAAGGTCGCCGCGTGCATCAGCTGCGCGACCAGCAGCACGGCCAGATGCTCGGCGAACTGCCCGAGCAACACCCAGCGCAGCGCAGCGATCAGGAAGCTGGCCAGCAGCACCTGACGCAGCGAGAAACGCTCGAGCAGCCGCGCCATGACCAGGAACAGCAGGATTTCTGCGACCACGCCCAGCGCCCACATCAGCCCGATAAAGCTGCGGCTGTAGCCCAGTGCTTCCAGGTGAATACTGAAGAAGGTGTAGTACGGACCATGGGCCAGCTGCATCAACGCCACGCAGCCGTAGAAGGCCAGTACGCCAGGCCGCCGCAGCTGGGCGAGGAACCCGCCCTGCCCGGCCGCCTCGCTACGTTGCCGCGGATGAGCGTTGGGCACCCAGGCGCTGCTCAGCACGATACCGACCATCACGAAGGCCACCGCGGTCGGGTAAAGATCGAGGCTCAGCCGCTGGAACAGCAGTCCGAGCCCTACCACCGCGAAGATGAAACCGATGCTGCCCCACAGCCTGACCTGGCTGTAGCGCTCAGTCTGCTCGTGCAGATGCGCCAGGGTGATGACTTCGAACTGCGGCAGCACGGCGTGCCAGAAGAACGCATGCAACGCCATCACCAGCGCCAGCCAGGCAAAGCTCTTGTCGAAGAAGATCAGCCCGAAGGACAGCAAGGTGCACAGCGCGCCGAGACGGACGATTTCCAGCCGGCGACCGGTTGCATCACCCAGCCAGCCCCAGAGATTCGGCGCCACGCAACGCATCAGCATGGGAATGGCGATCAGCTCGCCGATCCGCTCCGGCGAGAAACCCAGATGATCGAAGTACAGGCCGAGAAACGGCGCCGTGGAGCCGAGCAGGCCAAAGTAGAAGAAGTAGAAACCGGACAGACGCCAGTACGGCAGAGCAGCGGCCATAGGCTACAAGCTACCGACTGCGGACAACGGCCGCCTTATGCTGCCGCCGTCGGTCTGCCGTCTACGGCCCGGATTCACAGTTGCGGCAGCACCGGGGTGAGCACTTGCACATCGGCGTTCTGCCCACGGTGGCGCAGCAGGTGATCGAGCAGAACGATGGCCATCATGGCCTCGGCGATCGGCGTGGCACGAATGCCGACGCAGGGGTCATGGCGGCCCTTGGTGATGACCTCGACCGGCGCGCCATTCACATCGATCGACTGCCCTGGCGTGGTGATGCTGGACGTGGCCTTGAGCGCCAGGTGGGCGACGATCGGCTGTCCCGAGGAGATGCCACCGAGAATGCCGCCGGCATTGTTGGAGAGGAATCCCTGGGGCGTCAGCTCGTCACGGTGCTCGGTGCCACGCTGGGCTACCGAAGCGAAACCGGCACCGATTTCCACGCCCTTGACCGCGTTGATGCTCATCAGCGCGTGGGCCAGCTCGGCGTCGAGGCGGTCGAAGATCGGCTCGCCAAGGCCCGGCGGTACGCCATCGGCGACCACGGTGATCTTCGCGCCCACCGAATCCTGATCGCGACGCAGCTGGTCCATATAGGCTTCCAGCTCCGGCACCTTGTCCGGGTCCGGACTGAAGAAGGCATTCTGCTCGACACTGTCCCAGGTCTTGAACGGGATCTCGATCGGACCGAGCTGGCTCATGTAGCCGCGCACCTGGATGCCCAGGGTCGCCAGATACTTCTTGGCGATGGCACCGGCCGCCACGCGCATGGCGGTCTCGCGCGCGGAGCTGCGGCCACCGCCGCGGTAGTCGCGCAGGCCGTACTTGTGGTGATAGGTGTAGTCGGCGTGGGCCGGACGGAACTGGTCCTTGATCGCCGAGTAGTCCTTGGACTTCTGGTCGGTGTTGCGGATCAACAGGCCGATGGGGCAACCGGTTGTCCTGCCTTCGAAGACGCCGGAGAGGATTTCCACCTCATCGGCTTCCTGGCGCTGAGTGGTATGCCGGCTGGTGCCCGGCTTGCGGCGGTCGAGATCGCGCTGCAGATCGTCCAGCGACAGCTCCAGCCCGGGCGGGCAACCGTCGACGATGGCCACCAGCGCAGGACCATGGCTTTCGCCGGCAGTGGTGACGGTGAACAGCTTGCCGTAGGTATTGCCGGACATGCAGGACGCTCCGCGATCGACCGAAAAACAGGGGCCGGAAGTATACCTGAGGCCGCTACGGTGTCATCGCTCCTGTTGCCGGCGCATACTGACCTTTGCGTCGATTGCCGCGTCCAACCTGCTCAGTGACCAACGAAATCCTTCCATGCGTGCCCTGCTGATACTGCTGCTACTGACCATGTCCCCTTCTTTCCTGCAGGCGCAGACCCTGCTCAATCAGACCCTGAACCTGGATACCGGCAGCGGTGTGCTGCAGGGCAGTCTGTTGCTGCCGAAAAGCGACCAACCGGTACCGGTAGCGCTGCTGATCGCAGGTTCCGGCCCGACCGATCGCAACGGCAACAACCCGGCCGGACGCAACGATAGCCTCAAGCGCCTGGCCCAGGGGCTGGCCAAGCTGGGCGTGGCCAGCCTGCGCTACGACAAGCGCGGCGTCGGCGCCAGCCTGGCGGCCGCACCGGACGAGCGCGAGCTGAGCGTCGAGGGCTATGTCAGCGATGCGCTGGCCTGGAGCGCGAAGCTCAAGGGCGATCCCCGTTTCAGCCAACTGATCCTGATCGGCCACAGCGAAGGCGCGCTGATCGCCAGTCTCGCCGCGCCGAAGTCGGGCGCCGCGGCGCTGATCAGCATCGCCGGCAGCGGCCGACCGATCGACGAGGTGCTGCGCGAGCAACTGCAGGGTCGCCTGCCGCCGGCACTGCTCGCCACCAGTTATTTTCTGATCGACGAGCTCAAGGCCGGCCGAACCCACGCCGAAGTGCCGGAGCCCCTGCAGGTGCTGTTCCGCCCCAGCGTGCAGCCGTACCTGGTTTCGCTGTTCGCCTACGACCCGGCGGAGGCCTTCGCGGCCGTCGAGACACCCGCGCTGATCGTCCAGGGCCGCCACGACATCCAGGTCGGCATCGAGGACGCCGAAGCCCTGCAGCGCGCAAAACCCGACGCCAAGCTGGCGCTGATCGATGGCATGAACCATGTGCTGCGCATCGTCCCGGCGAATGCGCAACAGTTGGCCTCCTATGATGACCCCAACCTGCCGCTCGCCTGGGGCCTGCAGGAACGTATCCGACACTTCCTGCAGGCCAATGGCATCCTGCCAGCCTCCAGTTAGGCGCCGCGCTGCCGATAGCCCGCATGACGAGGGCCCGATCGGCTCCTGAACGAGCCGCCGCGCAGGCCCAGGAACGCGCAGATGACCGACAGCGAAACCACCCAGAGCACTGAAAAAGACCAGCCGGCAGCACCAAAGCATCCGTGGACGGAACTCAAGCCCGACCGCTTCCGCCTGCTGCGCCTGGCACCACTGCCCACCGAGCGCGACGGCGGCGCGCGCCCGCTGCGATTCGTCGAACTTGCGCAACTGGAACGGCATACGCCGGAGCAGAGCCTGCTGCGGATGTTCATCAACATCCCCGGCCAGGTGCGCTCGCGCAAGAACAACGTGCTGGAGGTGTGGGCCGATCACCGCAGCAAGGAACTGCGCTTCGGGCCGGATAGCGGATTACAACTGGACCCGGCCAATCGAGGCCTCGGCCGCTTTCTGTTGGCCCAGGGCGCGGCATGGGCGCAGAAGCGCTGGAGCCACTATCTGGTCGAGGGCGGCGCGTTGCCGAAGGATGTGGCGAGCGAAGACCAGCGCCTGCGTCGCGATCACTGCCTGCGCACCCAGGGCTTCGATATCGACTACCCCCAGGCGACGCCGCTCAAGCCAACCTACGGCGCACCGCGGGTCAGCGCCCTGCGAGCGGACTGGAACAGCGAGAAGGTGCAGGTAGTGGAGCTGCAGGAGGCGGCGGCGATGCTGGAACAGGCCGACCGCAACCTGCAGGCACAGGAGAACCAGATTCGTGAGCTGCAGGAGCGAATCGCCCGCTTCCGCCGTGAGGACGGTGCGCTGCGATTCACCATTGTTTGCCTGATTGCGCTGGCGCTGTTCCAGGCCGGCCTGCTGATCTGGATGGCGACCCGCTAACAGCCTGTTGAAATTCGCTGTGATGACTGCGAGCACTGCGTTGTAGCGGCAGTGCTCGCGGCCACGCGCTCTTGCTCAGGGCGTCGAGCAGGTGAAGTAGCCCGATTTCACAGGTGCCGGGCGCACCTTCCCCGTCAACGCGCTCATGCCATTGAGCCTGTAGCCAGCAGCTTCGGCAGGCGCACCAGGTTGCTTGCCGCCATGGCCAGCTGGAACAGCGCGTCGACACGCTCAAGTCCGCGTTGCTTCACCTGGCGCAGCCCGGCCGCCGCCTTGAGCCAGCCGAAGTGGGTTTCGATCCAGGCGCGAATCTTCAGGCTCAGACCATAGCCGGCGTGGCGCGTGGTACGGCCATCGATGGCGCTGCGCCGACCATTGGTGTTCTGCGCAACATGGGGTGTCACGCCGAGGGCACGACAGGCGGCCACGAAGTCTGCCGTGTCGTAAGCCTTGTCCGCGGCCAGGGTGCGTCGACGGCGACCACCCAGCTTGCTCAGCATCGCCAGCGCGGCTTCGCGTTCGCCATGGCCACCGGCCAGAGTCACATGAGCACTGCGCACCAGGCCACTGCGGTGTTCCATCAGCACATGCCCCATGTAACTCAGCTGCGCGCCGGTGTTGTGGCTCTTGCGGTACAGCCGGGCATCCGGATCGCTGGTCGAGGCGTGGGTGTCGTTGCTGCGCTTGTGCCCCTTGAAGTCCGGCTGGGCATTGCGCGGGCCGGGGCCCGGGTCGTCTGGCGTATCGTCCTTGGGACGGAAACTCTTCTGAGAGGCCCAGGCTTGCAGCAATGTGCCGTCAACCGAGAAGTGCTCATCCGAGATCAGCCCCTGCTTCTCCGCCAGGCGCACCACCTCGTTCAGAAACTCGGCGGCCACTGCCTGGGCATTGAGGCGGTCACGATTCTTCGAGAAGACCGAGTGATCCCACACCGGATCATCAATGGCCAGGCCGACGAACCAGCGGAACAGCAGGTTGTAGCCCAGCTGTTCCATCAGCATCCGCTCGCTGCGCAGCGAGTAGAACAACTGCAGCAACTGCGCCCGCATCAGCTTCTCGGGGGCGATCGAGGCGCGGCCGGTGTCGGCATACAAGGTGTCGAACAGGGCGCTCATCCGCTGCAGAGCGGTGTCTGCCAGCTTGCGGATGGCGCGCAGGGGGTGAGTCGCTGGCACGAAGTCATCGAGCTTGGCGACAGTGAACAAGGATTCCTGAGTGATATCGGCGCCACGCATGGAAATCGGGGTTCCCGGCAGATTGGAGCCGATATCGTAAACCTTACGCCGCAAAGCCAGACAGGGCGTAGGCGAATTTCAACAGGCTGCTAACCGCTTACCACCAATGCTCCACCTGCACGCCGAAGTTCGAACCATGGCGGGCATTGCCGAATGCGCCGGTGTCTGACAGCGCCGAGCCTTCGGCCATCAGGTTGGCCGCACGCTGCGCCGCCTCGTTCCAGCTGGCATAGGTGTAGTACAGCCGGAACTCCGGCCGCGCCCAGAAGCCAGGACCCGCGGGTGACCAGGTCGGCGCGATGGTGAACTTCGTCAGTTTGCGCGTGCCGTCGGTGGCGTCGATCTGGTCGTGGCCGACCTCGGCGACGAGCTTGAACTGCTCGCTGAACGCATAGACCGGGCGAGCCCCCACCGACCACCAGTCCTGATCGCCACCGTCGGCGCGCTTGTCCTTCTGATAGACCACCTGAGCCTGGCCGCCGAAGCGCGGGGTCACCTGCCAGTCGAAGTACTCCACCACCCGCCAGCTCTTGGCGCTGTCGTCCAGGGTCACGTCGCCGGTATAGCCGAGGCCGGTGCCCGGCCCTTCACCGTACTGCAGTGCCAGTGTGTTCTTGCCGCCTAGAAAGTCCGACTGCACGTGCTGCACCGTCACCGCCCAACCACTGTTGGCGTCGTCGCGACTGGGCTTGTCGAGGTAGCTCAGGCCGAATTCCAGCTCGCCGCCCGGGTTGCTGTCGAAGCCGCCGACGTTGAAATCGTGGCGAGTGACGTACTCTTCCTGAAACACGCTGTCCTTGCGCGAGAAGGCATAGCTGTACTTCAGCCCGCCGATCTCCATGTCCTCGACGCCGGCGCCGGTAGCGCTCTGGTTCCAGTAGTAGAAGTCGGAGATATGGATGTCGTTACGCTTGTAGAAGCGGCGGCCCGCCCACAGCGAGCCGTTGTTCAGCGCCGGCACCTTGCTCCACTCGGCGTAGGCCTGGACCATCCGCGCCCAGCCGTGGTCGCCGGTGAATTCCGGGGTGTGGTTGTACTGGTTGTACAGCGCCGCCATGCCTTCCAGGCTCAGTACCGAGCCATCGGCGAAAGTGTAGAGGTCCTGGCGCAGGTCCAGCTCGGCGTACTGCTCGCACTCGTTACCGAGACGGTACTTGCTCGGCGCGCCGGGCAACTGGAAGCATGATTGCGAATCGCTGTTGACCGATTCACCCACGCCGCTACGCATGTAGCCGGTGAATTCCAGGGCATGGCCGCTCAACGGCAGGGCCATCCCGACAACGGCAGTCGCAACGCCCAGGGCTGTTAGTGTTTTTTTCATATCCACTCAGCTTTTGTTGTTATTGATCGCTGGATCGAGCCGAGACGGCTCTGTTCATTCCTGTAACCGTCCACTTTCATCGACCGCCTGCTGGCAAGGCAGGCGGCAGTTCACTGCGCTGTGCCCGCTCCGTTGGAAACCAGCCGGGGGACCTTGCTCTCGCGCACCGGTTCCGGCTGCACAACACCAAGCCGCTCGCCGGTCTGCGCATCGAAGAGCAGCGCCTTGCGCGGGTCAAACTGCAGATTGAGCGTCTCCCCCACTCGCGGAGCCTGGTCCGGCATCAACCGGCAACAGGCCTTGACCTGATTCAGCGTGAACACCACCAGGGTGTCTGGCCCGGTGGGTTCGACCACTTCGATGTCGACCGCCAGCGAAGAATCAGCTGTTCCGACTCCGGCGAGGCCGATCTGTTCAGGGCGAATGCCGAGGATGAGTTCGCGATCACGCAACCCGTCGTCGCTGGTAATCGGCAACGGCAATTCACAGCTGCCCTGCTCGCTGTTGAGCACACCCACCCAGCGTCCGTCGCGCTGGCGGATGCGCAACGGTACGAAGTTCATCGGCGGCGAGCCGATGAAGCTGGCAACGAACAGATTGGCCGGGTTGTTGTAGATCTCGTGGGGCGTGCCGAACTGCTGGATCACGCCGTCCTTCATCACCGCGACCTTGTCGCCGAGGGTCATCGCCTCGATCTGGTCATGGGTGACGTATACCGTGGTGGTCTTCAGCCGCTGGTGCATCAGCTTGATCTCGGTGCGCATCTCCACCCGCAGCTTGGCATCGAGGTTCGACAGCGGTTCGTCGAACAGGTAGATCTTCGGCCGCCGCGCCAGCGCCCGGCCCATGGCCACGCGCTGCTGCTGGCCACCCGACAGCTGCGACGGCTTGCGCTCGAGCAGCGGTTCGATCTGCAGCAGCTTGGCGACCCGCGCCACCTCCTCCTCGATCTTCGCTGCCGGCACCTTGCGCATCTTCAGGCCGAAAGCGATGTTGTCGCGCACGCTCATGGTCGGGTAGAGCGCGTAGGACTGGAACACCATGGCGATGTCACGATCCTTCGGGCTGGCCTGGCTGATGTCCTCGCTGTCGACGAGAATCTCACCGCCGGTGATGTTCTCCAGCCCGGCGATGCAGTTCATCAGCGTGGATTTGCCGCAGCCCGAAGGCCCGACGAGGATCAGGAATTCACCGGCGTCGATCTTCAGCGCGATGTCCTTCAGTGTTGCGATCTGGCTGTTGCCATAACTCTTTTGAACGTTGCGCAGTTCCAGGGAAGCCATCGTTGTTCTCCTCAACCCTTGACGGCGCCGGCAGTCAGCCCGCGCAGGAAATATTTGCCGGCGACCACGTAGACCACCAGCGTGGGCAGGCCGGCGATCATCGCCGCGGCCATGTCGACGTTGTATTGCTTGGCGCCAGTGCTGGTGTTCACCAGGTTGTTCAGTGCCACGGTGACCGGCTGGGTATCGCCACTGGCGAACACCACGCCGAAGAGGAAGTCGTTCCAGATCTGGGTGAACTGCCAGATCAGGCAGACCATGATGATCGGTACCGACATCGGCAGCAGAATGCGCCCGAAGATGGTGAAGAAGCCGGCACCGTCCAGCCGTGCCGCCCGCACCAGTGCGTCCGGCACGCTGACGTAGAAGTTGCGGAAGAACAGCGTGGTGAAGGCCAGGCCGTAGACCACGTGCACCAGCACCAGGCCGGTGGTGGTATTGGCCAGGCCGAGTTTGCCGAGGGTGAAGGACGCCGGCAGCAGGATTACCTGAAACGGCAGGAAGCAGCCGAACAGCAGCAGGCCAAAGAACAGCTGCGAGCCACGGAAACGCCACATCGACAGCACATAGCCATTGATCGCACCCAGCGCGGTAGAGATCAAAACGGCCGGAAGGACGATCTTCACCGAATTCCAGAAATAGCCGCCGATACTGTCCCACGCCGTCAGCCAGCCCATGGCGCTGAACGCTTCCGGCCAGCTCAGCAGGTTGCCGGTGCGGATGTCTTCCGGGGTCTTGAAGCTGGTCAGCAGCATCACGATCAGCGGCACCAGGTAGACGGCACAGGCCAGCAACAAGGTGGCATGGATGGTCAGGCGCCCGAGGGTCAGGCGCGGTTGCGCGAAGTCAGACATGGCGCTTGTTCCTCAGCTCGGAGTACAGATAAGGCACGATGATCGCCATCACCGCGCCGAGCATCAGCATGGCGCTCGCCGCACCCAGGCCCATCTGGCCACGGGTGAAGGTATGAGCGTACATGAACATCGCCGGCAGATCGCTGGAATACCCCGGCCCACCGGCAGTCATCGCCGCGACCAGGTCGAAGCTCTTGATCGCGATATGGGCCAGAATCATCAAGGCACTGAAGAACACCGGGCGCAGGCTCGGCAGCACGATGCGCAGGTAGATGGTCGGCAGGCTCGCACCATCCACCTGGGCGGCGCGGATGATCGACTGATCGACGCTGCGCAGACCGGCGAGGAACAGCGCCATGACGAAGCCCGAGGCCTGCCACACCGCCGCGATCACCAGGCAGTAGATGACCCGATCCGGATCAACCAGCCAGTCGAAGCGAAAGCCTTCCCAGCCCCAGTCGCGCAGCAGCTTGTCCAGACCCAGGCCGGGGTTGAGCAGCCACTGCCAGGCGGTGCCGGTGACAATCATCGACAGCGCCATGGGGTACAGGTAGATGGTGCGGATCAGCCCTTCGCGACGGATGCGCTGGTCCAGCAGCACGGCGAGCACGACGCCGATGATCAGGCTGATGGCGATGAACAAGCCGCCGAAGACCAGCAGGTTCTGGCTGGCGACCCACCAGCGGTCGTTGTCCCAAAGGCGCTCGTACTGCTGCAGGCCGGCCCACTTGTAGCTGGGCATGAAGCGTGAGTTGGTGAACGAGAGCAGGAAGGTCCAGCCGATGTAGGCGTAGAAGCCGACCAGTACGATCAGCATGCTCGGCGCCAGAACCAGCTTGGGCAGCCAGCGCTGCAGGGCGTCGAGCGGCGAGGCTTTGGCAGGCCTGGCTTGAAGCGCGATGGAGCTCATGGGTGTGATCCCTCATGGAAACCGGGGATGTCATCGCCCGCGGCACAGACCGAGGCCTGTGCCGGGACGAACGTTTCGGGAAGCGGGCGGAACGGTCCGCCCTCAGCGTTACTGCACGGCCTGGATCGCTGCCGCCAGTTGCTTGGCCGCCTTTTGCGGGTCGGCCTTGGGGTCGTTGAAGAAGTTGGTGACGACGTCGAACACCGCGCCCTGCACGTAGCTGGAAGCAGCCATGCCATGAGTCAGACTGGGCTGCAGACCGCTGCCCTTGGCGGCTTCCTTGAAGTCGGTCATCGACTGCTGGGCACAGGCATCGAACTCGCTCATGTCCTGGTCCTGGCGAACCGGAATCGAGCCCTTGTTCTGGTTGAAGAAGGTCTGGAATTCCGGTTCCAGCACCGTGCGCGCCAGGTCTTCCTGAGCCTTGCGGTTGTCATCGTTGCTGAGCTTGAACATGGCCAGCGAATCGATATTGAAGGCGAAGCTGCCTTGGGTGCCGGGGAACGGCAGGCACTGGTAGTCCTCGCCAGCCACCTTGTTGGCGGCGGTGAACTCGCTCTTGGCCCAGTCGCCCATAATCTGCATGCCGGCCTTGCCGTCGATGACCATGCCGGTGGCACGGTTCCATTCGCGCCCGGCCGCGTCGGCGTCGATGTAGTCGCGCAACTTCTTCAGTGCGGTGAAGGCCTGAACCATCTTGTCGCCGGTCAGGGTGTCGTTATCCAGCTCGACGAAGGCCTTGTGATAGTCGTCCGGGCCGAGAATGCTCAGTACAAAGCCCTCGAACACGGTGCCGTCCTGCCAGGGCTGGCCGCCGTGAGCAACCGGAATGAAGCCGGCAGCCTTGAGCTTGTCGGCTGCGGCGAAGAATTCGTCGAGGGTCTTCGGCGGCGTGGCGCCGGCCTTCTCGAACACCTCCGGGTTGATCCACAGCCAGTTGACCCGATGCACGTTGACCGGCACCGCAACGTAGGAACCGTCGTACTGCATGATCTTGCGCACCTGCTCGGGCAGCATTTCGTCCCAGCGTTCGGCCTTGGCGGTGTCATCGAGATTGGCGAGCAGGCCGAGTTCGCCCCACTCCTGGATGTCCGGGCCCTTGATCTGTGCGGCGGACGGCGGGTTGCCGGAAACGGCGCGGGTCTTCAGTACGGTCATGGCAGCCTCGCCACCACCGCCGGCGACGGCGAAGTCCTTCCAGGTATGGCCTTTCTGCTCGACCAGCTTCTGCAGGGTGTCGGCGGCGCGCTTCTCGCCACCGGAAGTCCACCAGTGCAGAACTTCGACCTCGCCGGCATGGGCGAGCAATGGCAGGGCAAGGGAAACGGAAAGAGCGAGACGATGGATCGCGTTCATGTAGAGGCACCTTCTTGTTTTTATCCGGCAAGTCATGGTCGCTTGCGATGGACCGAGTCTATGCGCAGGGAAATCGACACTGGGTAACGAAGGGATGGGCGATGGTCACAGAGCCGTTACAAAGCCGCAGCGATCGTAACGAAGTGCACTGAGCCGGATCAGCGCGGCAAGGTCAGCGTCACCCTCAGCCCTCCCTGCTGCAGATTGCGCATGCTCAGTTCGCCACCGTGGGCGTGGGCGATATTCCGTGCGATACCGAGCCCCAGCCCGTAGCCCTGCTGCTGCCCCGACAGCCGCACGTGGGGTTCGAAGACATGCTCAAGACGCTGCTCAGGCACGCCCGGGCCCTCGTCATCGACGTGCAGCACCAGCGCCTCCTTGCCGTCCTCAACATGCAGGTGGGCGCGCTCACCGTACTTCAGGGCATTGTCCAGCAGATTGCCGATGCAGCGCTTGAGAGCCAGCGGTTTGCCCGGATAAGGCGCCGAAGCCCGGCCGTCCAAAGTCACGCGGGTCTGGTCGCAGGCCTGATAGGGCTCGACGATATGCTCGAGCAGCAGATTTAGATCCACCGCCTCGATGTTCTCGTGGATGTCGGTGTCCTTCACGCATTGCAGTGCGCCCTTGACCAGCAGCTCCAGCTCGTCGAGGTCACGGGTGAACTTGATCTGCTGGGCTTCATCTTCCAGCAGCTCGACACGCAGACGCAGGCGCGTGATGGGCGTGCGCAGGTCATGGGAAATCGCGCTGAACAATTGGCCTCGCTCGGTCAGGTAGCGACTGATGCGCTGGCGCATGTTGTTGAAGGCACGGCTCACCTCGACGATCTCGCTGGCGCCGGCCTCGGTCAGCGGCTGCACCTCGGCGCCCAGCGACAACTCCCGCGCCGCCTTGGCCAGGCGCTTCAGCGGCCGGCTCTGCCAGCGCACCAGCAGGCCGATGAACAGCAGCAGAAAGGCGCTGGTGAGCACGATGAACCACAACTGCTGGGCCGGCAGCCCCTCGTCCTCCAGGCTGACGTAGGGAGCCGGCATCAGCGAGGCCAGATAGAGCCATTCCTGCGGGGCGATCTGGATCTGCGTCACCAGCACCGGCGGTGACAGTGGTTCAAGGCCCAGCGCGTAGTGCGCCCAGGAGCGCGGCAACTCATCGAGCGTGATGCCGCTGTTGAAGATGCGCAGGTCATCGGGGCTGACGAACTCGATGTTCAGGTCCACCGCGCCGCCCAAACGCTGGCGCAATATCTGCTCCACCTCATGCAGGACAGCACGCTTGCGCGGCGTTTCCGGGAGGATCTCCATGTCCAGCGGCTTGTCGTTGAGCGACACGAAGAAACGTGTACCGCCCATGCTGCGCAACTGATCGAGCACCAATGGGCGATAGCCCAGCGGCAGCGAACGGAAGTAGCTGACGCTGGCCGCCATCGACTGCGCCAGGCTGCGGGCGCTGGTGAGCAAGCCTTCCATCTGGCTGGCGCGCAGCTGGGACAGCCAGATCAGACTCGACAGGCCTTGGGCCAGCAACACCGCCAGCAGGGTCAGCAACAGCATCCGTCCGAGCAGCGAACGTGGCCCCAGCCGCAGGCGCCGCCGCTCAGTGCGCAGATTCATGGTGCGGCGTCACCTGGGTAGCCAACAAGTAACCGCTGCCACGTACCGTGCGGATCAGCCGCGGCGACTTGCCGGTGTCGCGCAGGCGCTGGCGCAGGCGACTGACCGCCATGTCGACGATACGCTCCAGCGGCATCACCTCGCGACCACGGGTGGCGTTGGCGATCGTGTCGCGGTCGAGGATCTGCTGCGGATGATCGAGAAACAGCTTGAGCAGGGAGAAATCGGCGCCGGAGAGAAAGACCTCCTCGCCGTCGGCGTGGAACAGGCGGTGGCTGATCATGTCCAGCCGCCACTCATCGAAGGCCAACACATCACTGCCGCGTTCCTGAGCGAAGCTGACGCGTCGCAGCAGTGCCTTGATCCGCGCGAGCAATTCGCGCGGGCTGAACGGCTTACCCAGGTAGTCGTCGGCCCCCAGCTCCAGGCCGACGACCCGATCGGCCTCGTCGGAGCTGGCGGTAAGCATGATGATCGGCATCGAAGCCAACCGCTCGTGCTGGCGAATCCAGCGGCACAGGCTGAAGCCGTCCTCGTCGGGCAGCATCACGTCGAGAATCACCAGATCGGCCGGTTCGGCACACAGCGCAGCGCGAAACTGCCCGCCGTCCGGCACGCCGCGCACATGAAAGCCCGAGCGGCTGAGATAGGTCTGCAACAGTTCGCGGATTTCCTGATCGTCGTCGACCAGAAGGATGTTCTTACCTGCTTGGCTCACGTCACGTCCCTTTTCTTGTTGTTATGGGGTCCCCCGTCGACCCGCCATGTCGCAGCCTAGGCTCCCTCCAACAACGGTTGCAATGCCACGCCCGCGCCCTCGAGGCCCGGATACGGCGCGGTCACCAGCCAGACCGGCAGGCGATCGAAATAACGGCTCATCTGCCCCTTCTCGCGCAACGCCTCGCTGAAACCGCTGCGCAGGAACATCTCGGCGAAACGCGGCACCACTCCACCGACGATGTAAACGCCGCCGCGGGCACCGAGGGTCAGCACGTTATCGCCGACGATACGCCCCAACCAGCGGCAGAACTGCTCCAGCACCGCGGTCGCATAGGCGTCGCCCGCCAGCGCGGCCTTGGTGATAGCTGCGGGCGAATCGAACGCCACCTGCTGCCCGTCCAGTGCACAGCAGGCGCGGTAGAGCGTCAGCAGCCCCGGACCGCTGAGCACTGCCTCGGCATTTACATGGCCGAGCCAACGATGCAGATGCGCCCAGATCGCCGCCTCGCGCTCGCTGCCGACGGGAAGGCAGATATGCCCGCCCTCGCCCGGCAAGGCGCGCCAACCGCCGCCAGACAGTGGCAGCAATCCGGCGACTCCGAGCCCGGTGCCGGGCCCTATGACCAGCCGCGGCCGCCCCGGTTCAGGCTCGCCATCGCAAACCGTGATGCGCTCACCATCGTGCAGCCGCGTCATGCCGAGGGCCATGGCGGTGAAGTCGTTGATCAGCAACAGCTCCTTCACGCCCAGCTCGCGGCAGAAGGCTTCGCGGCTCAGCTGCCAATGGTTGTTGGTGAAACGAAACAGGTCGCCCCCGACCGGCCCGGCACAGGCGAGGCACACCGCCTCGAGGGTTTCCAGCGGCTGATCGACTTCACTCAGGTACGCAAGGATCGCCAGCTCCGGCCGCGCATGGTCGGCCGTGGGAATCACGCGAATCTGCTCGATACGCTGGTCGCGCCACAGCGCGAAACGTGCATTGGTACCGCCAATATCTCCAACCAGCGCCGTCTTCACTTCAGCGCCTCCAGACTCTCGGTAAATGCACTGGCGCCCTGCTCTGCCGTGCTGAACGAGGCGCGCATGAAGGCAAAGAGCTCTCGACCGCAGCCGATGCCCATGTCTTCGGGCCGAATCGCCGGTTCCCGCGCATCCCATTCGGCGGGATCGACCAGTGCTCGCAGTTCGCCGTTCTCGCCGTCGACGCGGAGGATGTCGCCATCGCGCACCCGCGCCAGCGGCCCGCCGTCCAGTGCCTCCGGGCAGACATGAATGGCCGCCGGCACCTTGCCCGAGGCACCGGACATGCGCCCGTCGGTGACCAGCGCCACCTTGTAGCCGCGGTCCTGCAGCACACCGAGGAACGGCGTGAGCTTGTGCAGTTCGGGCATGCCATTGGCTTTCGGCCCCTGGAAACGCACCACGGCAATGAAGTCGCGCTCCAGCTCCCCGGCCTTGAACGCTGCCGCCAGCTCGCTCTGGTCGATGAATACCCGCGCCGGCGCCTCGACAAAACGGTGCTCGGGCGCCACGGCAGAAATCTTCGTCACGCCGCGGCCGAGGTTGCCTTCCAGCACACGCAGCCCGCCCTCCGGCGAGAATGGCCGCTCGGCCGGGCGGAGGATGTTTTCGTCAAGGCTCTGCGCCGGGCCATCGCGCCACACCAGCTTGTCACCGTCGAGGAAGGGCTCCTGGATGTAGCGCCGCAGGCCCTTGCCGACGACGGTATGCACGTCCTCGTGCAACAGCCCGGCGTCGAGCAGCGTGCGCACCATGAACGGCCCCCCGCCACAGGCGTGGAAATGGTTCACGTCGGCCTGGCCGTTGGGGTAGACCTTGGCCAGCGTCGGCACCACCTCGGAAAGATCGGCCATGTCCTGCCAGGTCAGCTGGATGCCGGCGGCGCGGGCGAACGCCGGGATGTGCAGGGTGTGGTTGGTCGAACCTCCGGTGGCATTGAGCGCGACCACCGAGTTGACGATGGATTTCTCGTCAACCACCTGACACAGCGGTGTGTAGTTGCCGGCCTGATGGGTCAGGCGCGTGACCTGGTGCGCCGCCTCCCGGGTCAGCGCATCGCGCAGCGGCGTGTAAGGGTTGACGAACGACGAGCCCGGCAGGTGCAGGCCCATGATCTCCATCACCACCTGATTGGTGTTGGCGGTGCCGTAGAAGGTGCAGGTGCCGGGGCTGTGATAGGACTTCATCTCCGATTCCAGCAGCTCCTCGCGGCTGGCCTTGCCTTCGGCGTAACGCTGGCGCACCTCGGCCTTCGCCTTGTTCGGAATCCCCGAGGGCATCGGCCCGCCCGGCACGAAGATGGTCGGCAGATGGCCGAAGCGCAGCGCGCCGATCATCAGACCCGGGACGATCTTGTCGCAGATGCCGAGCATCAATGCCGCATCGAACATGTTGTGCGACAGCGCGACTGCCGTGCTCATGGCGATCACTTCGCGGCTGGCCAGGCTCATTTCCATGCCCGCCTCGCCCTGGGTCACGCCATCGCACATCGCCGGGACGCCGCCGGCGTACTGGCCGACCGAGCCGATCTCACGCAGCGCCTGGCGAATCATTTCCGGAAAATGCTCATAGGGCTGATGCGCCGAGAGCATGTCGTTGTACGCCGAGACGATGGCCACGTTTGCCGCGTTCATCAGGCGCAGGCTCTGCTTGTCCTCGCCGGAATTGCAGCCGGCGACACCGTGGGCAAAGTTGGCACACTGCAGCTTGCCGCGCTGCGGACCCTCACTGGCGGCGGCGGCCATCATCGCCAGATAGCGCTCGCGGGTCTTGCGGCTGCGCTCGACCAGGCGCTCGGTGACTTCTAGAACTCGCGGATGCATGCCTCACTCCTGCTGCAAAATTCAACTGTGGTTGAAGGGCTCAACGCTTGGTTGAAAGCTCAGACAACCATAAACCATCCAGGGTCAGTTGGCGTTCTGACACGACGCGATGCCGGCATGGAAGCGGCGACCAGGAGCCTGAGTACGCCGGTTGGAGGTGGCTTGGCGCTTATTGCGCAGGCTCGTCTCCGCGCGGCTCGTCTGCCGATGTTTCTTCTTCGGCTTCCAGCAGATCGTCGAAGTCGGTCTTCAGGCCCTGCTCCATGCCGTCGAGTTCGGCCAGCAGGCTGCGGAAGCTGGTCTGCTCACGCAGTGGGGCCTGCGGCTCATCTGCAACTTCATCGGCCCGCGCCTGCAAGGCGACGGGCACCGGAGCGTCCTCATCGTCGAGTATCGGCCGCAACTCGGGCTCCATTTCGCGCAGCACGGCGAGCGGCGGCAGCTCATCCAGATTCTTCAGGTTGAAATGGTCGAGGAACTGCCGGGTGGTGGCGAACATCGCCGGGCGTCCCGGCACGTCACGATGGCCAACCACACGAATCCACTCGCGCTCCTGCAGCGTCTTGACGATTTGGCTGTTCACCGCGACGCCGCGGATATCCTCGATCTCGCCACGGGTGATCGGCTGGCGATAGGCGATCAGCGCCAGGGTTTCCAGCATCGCCCGGGAGTAACGCTGCGGACGCTCTTCCCAGAGCCGACCGACCCACGGCGAAAAGCGCTGACGCACCTGCAGGCGGTAACCGCTGGCGACCTCCTTGAGCTCGAAGGCGCGGCCCTTGCAGGACTTTTCCAGCACTTCGAGGGCCTTCTTCAGCTGTGCCGAAGACGGCCGCTCGGCTTCCTCGAAGAGTTCGCCGAGGCGCTCCAGGGATAGCGGTTTGCCGGATGCGAGCAGAAAGGCTTCGAGCAGCGAAGCGAGATCCTTGGGATCGGACAGGTCCACGATTGACTCCTGCAAATGCCTATTCGGTACGGCTGCGCACATGAATCGGCGCAAAGGGTTCGTTCTGCACCAGCTCGACCAGCGACTCCTTGATCAGCTCGAGCACAGCCATGAAGGTCACCACCACGCCGAGCCGCCCTTCCTCGATGCAGAACAGCGTCACGAAGGGGACGAAACCACCGTCCTTCAGTCGTTCGAGCACTTCGCTCATGCGCTCGCGGGTCGACAACGCTTCGCGGGTGACCTGATGGCTCTCGAACATGTCGGCGCGGCGCAGCACCTCGGCCATCGACACCAGCAGCTCTTCCAGGCTCACGTCCGGCAGCAGCTTGCGCGCCCGCGCCTCGGGTGCCTCGAGACGCGGCACCTGCAGGTCGCGGCCGACCCGTGGCAGCTCGTCGATGTCTTCGGCGGCGGCCTTGAAACGTTCGTACTCCTGCAGCCGGCGGATCAGCTCGGCGCGCGGATCATCCTCTTCTTCGGCGACCTCGGTCGAGCGCGGCAGCAGCATGCGTGACTTGATCTCGGCGAGCATCGCCGCCATCACCAGATACTCGGCGGCCAGCTCCAGGCGCACCGATTTCATCAGCTCGACGTAACCCATGTACTGCCGGGTGATCTCGGCCACCGGAATATCGAGGATGTCGATGTTCTGCTTGCGGATCAGGTAGAGCAGAAGATCCAGCGGGCCTTCGAAGGCTTCGAGAAAGACTTCCAGCGCATCCGGCGGAATGTAGAGGTCCAGCGGCAGCTCGGTCACCGCCTCGCCATAGACCAGCGCCAGGCGTAGCTGCTCGCCGGGCTGGATCGCTTCGGGACTGGGGGACTCGGTGTGCTGCATGAAAATCCTTCGGAGCCGGCCGCTTATGCGCCGCTCAGCGGTAATTCAGGCCCATCGCCTGGCGAACTTCGATCAGCGTCTCACGGGCCTCGTCACGGGCGTGCTCCGCACCTTCTGCGAGGATGCTGCGGACCAGGTCGGGATTCTGCTCGTAGTCCAGCGCGCGTTCCTGCAGGGGTGTCAGATCAGCCTTGATCGAGTCGATCAGCGGCCCCTTGCACTCCAGGCAGCCGATGCCGGCGCTGCGGCAACCCTGCTCTGCCCACTGGCAGACGGCCTCTTCGGAGTGCACCAGATGCATCTGCCACACCGGGCAGCGCGTCGGTTCACCGGGGTCGCTGCGATGCACGCGGGCCGGATCGGTGGGCATACGGCGAATCTTCTCCTCGATCTCGTTCGACGTATCGCGCAGGTAGATCGCATTGCTGTTGGACTTGGCCATCTTGCCGCCGTCGAGCCCGGAAATCTTCGGTTGCTCGCCGAGCAGCGCCTGCGGTTCCGGCAGCAGCAGCTTGCCGCAGCCTTCCAGGTAGCCGTAAAGCCGCTCCTGATCGCCGATGGTGATGGTCTGCTGTTCCTTGATGACCGCACGGGCGGTGTTCAGCGCCTCGACGTCGCCCTGCTCCTGATAGCTCTTGCGCAGGCTGACGTACAGCTTGGAGGTCTTCTTGCCGAGCTTGCGGATCGCCGCTTCGGCCTTGTCCTCGAAATCCGCTTCGCGGCCATAGAGATGGTTGAAACGTCGCGCCACGTCGCGGGCGAATTCGATATGCGGCAGCTGGTCGGCGCCGACCGGCACCAGCCCGGCACGATAGATCAGAATGTCCGCCGCCTGCAGCAGTGGATATCCGAGGAAGCCATAGGTATCCAGGTCCTTGTGCTGCAGATTCTGCTGCAGCTCCTTGTAGGATGGCACCCGCTCCAGCCAGCCCAGTGGGCAGATCATCGACAGCAGCAGGTGCAGCTCGGCGTGCTCCGGCACCTGTGACTGGATGAACAGCGTCGCTGAACTGGGACTGACGCCGGCAGCCAGCCAGTCCACCGCCATATCCATGATGTTCTGCGAGATTTCGCCGGAGCTTTCGTAGTCGGTGGTCAGCGCGTGCCAGTCGACGATGCAGAAGAAACACTCGTACTCGTGCTGCAGCCTGACCCAATTCTTCAATACGCCGTTGTAGTGACCGAGATGAAGCCGGCCGCTGGGACGCATGCCGGAAACCACGCGCCGCTGTGAATCCATGGAGCTCAAAAGGGTGTCCTTGATTAATTGGCCTGTTTGGTAAGTTCAGTTGGTCAATTTCGGTGCCCATGGCCCAGATACCGCGTCGCCGCGCCTTGTCTCGGAGCCATGTTCATCCGACTTGCCTCAACCCTCTCACCGACAGGCCAGATGTTGTACAGGCACGCTCGCCATCCAGGCTCAAGCCATGAAGGGTTCGGGATCGCCGCAGCCGACCCGTATCACTTCAGGCCGATCGTCGACCAGGCTGACCACGGTCGATGCTTCGAGGCCACCGTAACCGCCATCGATGATCAGGTCTACCTGATGCTCCAGCGCGTCACGCATCTCGTAGGGGTCGCTCATCGGCAGGTCTTCACCGGGAAGGATCAGGCTGACGCTCATCAGCGGCTCACCGAGTTCTTCCAGCAGCGCCTGGGCGATCGGCTGTGCCGGCACGCGCAGGCCGATGGTGCGGCGCTTGGGGTGCAGCAACATGCGCGGCACCTCGCGGGTAGCCGACAGGATGATCGTGTAGGGACCGGGCAGATGAGCCTTGAGCAGGCGAAAGGCCGCGGTATCGACCTTGGCGAAAAGGCCAAGCTGCGACAGATCGCGACAGGCCAGCGTAAAGTTGTGCTTGTCATCGAGCTGGCGCAGCCGGCGAATGCGTTCGATGCCGGCCTTGTTACCCATCGAGCAGCCGACGGCATAACTGGAGTCGGTCGGGTAGACCACTACCCCGCCCTTGCGGATGATTTCCACGGCCTGTTTGATCAGGCGCGGTTGTGGGTTGTCCGGATGGATCTGAAAGAACTGGCTCATGGAAACTCCCTGTTCAGCTGGCAGCAGGTATGCGGCGCTCATGATCGAAATGTCCCCAAAGCGGCGACAGGTCCTCCGGCAGGCTGCGGTACAGCCCCAGTTCCGACCAGTCGCCGGGCGCATGGAAATCACTGCCCACTGTGGCCATCAGGCCCAACTCACGTACCAGGATCGACAGACCGCCGACCTGTTCCAGCGGCTGCATGCCGTTGACCACCTCCAGCGCGTGACCGCCGGCCTGGGCGAAATCGATCACCAGCCGGCGCCGCTTGCTGCGAGTGAAATCGTACTGCCACGGGTGCGCCAGGCTGATCCACGCACCTGCGTCACGCAAGGTCTGGACTGTCTGCTCCAGGCTCGGCCAATGCTGCTTGACGTCGCCGAGCTTGCCCGAACCCAGCCATTTGCGAAACGCTTCGGCACGGTCGCGGACATGACCGGCACGCACGAGAAAATCGGCGAAATGCGGTCGCGCCGGTGCGTTGCCACTGTCGCCGAGTTCCTGCTGAAGCGCCCGCGCGCCTTCCAGCGCACCCGGCATCCCCTTCGCTTCGAGGCGCTGGCCGATCAGTTCGGCGCGGCGCCAACGTCCTTCGTGCAGTTGTGCGATCGCCTGTTGCAGCGCAGGCGCATCAGCGTCGAAGGCGTAGCCCAATACATGAATGGTAGCCCCGTTCCACAGGCAAGAAAGCTCGATGCCATTGACCAGCTGCATGCCGAGCGCCTGCGCAGTTGCCCGCGCCTCGGCAAGGCCGTCGACCGTGTCGTGGTCGGTGAGCGCCAGCATCTCGATACCACGCGCATGGGCTCGCTCCACCAGTTTGGCAGGCGCCAGCGCGCCGTCCGAGGCGGTGCTGTGGCAATGCAGATCGACAATCATCTGGTAACGCGCTCCAGTGAGATGCAGACACCTCGATAAGAATCCGTAAGCCTGCGGCGATAAGGCTTCACCGGCCCGAAAGACGGGGTGCTCCGGCGCAAACGGCCGACTAGTCTAACGCCGCACCGGCGCTTTGGCTCGTGTCGTCACCGTCATTACGGCCAGCCAGCGCTGCAGGCGCCGCAAACCGCTCTTGCTTCGACCGCCGATACGATCCTGCGTGCCATCAACCGCTGCAGCAGGGGAAAGCGCAGCGCTTCCGTCGCAAGCGCCGTTTGCTATGATGCCGCGCTGCACGGCGCGGTCCGTTGTAGCGCCTGGACCCGCGCGACAAACAAGCCGCGCCGGCACTGTCACCATGCCGGGCTTTCTGTACTTTTTTATATACGCCCCTACGCGAACGAGGATCGACCATGCTCTACGCCGTTATCGCCACAGACGCACCGAATTCCCTGCAGGACCGCCTCGCCACTCGCCCAGCCCACCTGGCACGCCTGGAGCAGCTGAAGAACGAAGGCCGCCTGGTTCTCGCCGGCCCGCACCCAGCCATCGACAGCAACGACCCGGGCGAAGCCGGGTTCAGCGGCAGTCTGGTAGTCGCCGAGTTCGATTCGCTGGAAGCCGCGCAGCAGTGGGCCGACGCCGATCCGTACAAGGCCGCCGGCGTATACGTGAACGTGGTGGTCAAGCCCTTCAAGAAAGTACTGCCCTGAGCCGACACAGCAGGAAATAGCCCGGCCGCTGGCAGCCCACGGCCTCGTAAGGAAATAGGAGTTCCGATGCGTCAACGATCGCTTGCCCTGCTGTTTGCCCTGACCCTGCTCACCCCGGCGCTGTATGCCGAGGAAGCAATAACGGAACCTGCTGTTCCGGTGACCGAGCCCGGCGACCCCGCCGAATACGACGAGCTTGACGCCGTAGCCGAGCCAGAGCCTGCCGGCCCGAGCACCGACACCACGGAGGCCTTGCTGCTGCGTCTGCGCGAGGAAAATCGCCGCTTGCGCCTGCAGTTGCAGACCGAGCAGGCAAAAGTGCTGCCCGCGATGCTGAACGAACAGCAACAGTGGTTCGCCGTCGGTGGTGCTGTCGGGGTCGTCAGTTTCACCCTGGGCCTGCTGGTCACGCGCGGCCGCCGTCGACGCCAGTGGCTCAACTGAGTACCTGAGCCGACATGAGTGAATTGCTGCTTATCGACGATGACGAAGAACTCTGCGAGCTGCTGATCAGCTGGCTCGCTCAGGAAGGTTTCGTCGCCCATGCCTGCCACGATGGCAACAGTGCACGCCAGGCGCTGGCGCAGCACCAGCCAGCCGCGGTGGTCCTGGACGTGATGCTGCCCGACGGCAGTGGCCTGGAGCTGCTCAAGCAACTGCGCAGTGAACATCCCGATCTGCCGGTGCTGATGCTGTCGGGTCGCGGCGAGCCACTGGATCGGATTCTCGGCCTGGAACTTGGCGCAGACGATTACCTGGCCAAGCCCTGCGACCCGCGCGAGCTCACCGCACGCCTGCGTGCCGTGTTGCGCCGCAGCCAGCCGACCGCGACGCCCAGCCAGGTCGAGTTCGGCGATCTCTGCTACAGCCCGGCACGCGGCGTGGCCAGCGTCGGCGGTCATGACGTCAGCCTGACGCTCTCCGAAGGCCGCATCCTCGAAACGCTGCTCGCGCAACCGGGCGAGCCTATCGACAAGCAGACCCTTGCCCAGCACGCCCTGGGACGTAAGCTCACCCTCTACGACCGCAGCCTCGACATGCACGTCAGTAACCTGCGGCGCAAGCTTGGTCCGCACGCCGACGGCAGCCCACGGATCGTCGCCCTGCGCAGTCGCGGCTATCTGTACGCCGTCTGATCGTCTTTACCGAGGCTTTACCCTGAGCTGACCGCCCTTGACCTTGCCCTGCGTAGACTGAACTCATCCGGTCACAGACCTGCCGCCAATGAGCAACGCGTCGGTATGGCCGGTTTCCCTACACAGGAGAGTTTTCACCATGCGCAAATCACTCGTAGCCCTGCTGTTCGCCGCTGCCGTTCCGACCCTCGCTTTCGCCATGCCTGGCGGCATGCAGGACGGTCATCACGGCGGCAAGAACGCCCCGCACATGTTTCAGGACCTGGACCTGACAAAGGACCAGCAACGCGAAATGCGCAAGCTGATGGGCGAGCAGATGCGGCAGCGCCAGCAGATCACCCAGCGCTACCTCGACAAGCTGCCCGAAGCCGAGCGCAAGGCCATGCAGAACGATCTCGACGCCAGCCGCGAGAAGACCCACCAGAGCATGCGCGCGCTGCTCAAGCCCGAGCAGCACAAGGCCTTCGACGAAGGCATGAAGAAGATGGAAGAAAAGCGCGCCGAACGTGCCGAGTTCCTCAAATGGAAAGCGGACCGCGATCAGAAGAACTGATCTGCGCCCTTCCTGAAACCTGCCCGGCAGCCTCCGCCAAGCGTTCAGAACGCCGGTGGGAGCTGCCGGGCTTTGCCGTGGAGAGACCCAGTGCGATCACTGTTCTGGCGCATACTCGCAACCTTCTGGCTGGCCATTGCACTGGTTGCCGGCCTGGCCATGCTGCTCGGCCATGCGCTGAACCAGGACGCCTGGATTCTCGGCCGCCACCCGGCGCTGCAAGGTCTCGCCGAAACCTGGACCGAGGTCTACGAGCGCCAGGGCCCGCTGGCTGCACAGCGCCTGCTGGAACAGCATCGCCATCGTGCACGGGTCGATGTACAGGTGCTGGCGGAAAACGGCCAGCCAATCATCCGCGGCACCTTCCCTGCCCGCGCCGCCGCCTTCGAAGCGCGCCATCAGGATCGCGAGCGCCCACTGCCCTGGCGACGCCTCACCGCCGATTACACGAGCCCGACCAGCGGTGAAACCTACCTGTTCATCTACCGCATTCCCTATCCCGAACTGCAGGCCTGGCATCGCGGCAGCCTGGCCTGGCCGCTCAGCGCGCTGGGCATCGCGCTGGTGGTGCTCACCGGCTTCAGCCTGCTGCTGACGCTGTCCATCACCCGCCCATTGGATCGCCTGCGCCGTGCCGTGCACGATCTGGGACAGACCAGCTATCAGCAGCAGTCCCTTGCCCGCCTGGCAACACGGCGCGACGAACTCGGCGTGCTGGCGAGCGATTTCAACCGCATGGGCGCACGGCTGCAGGCGCTGATCGGCAGTCAACGCCAGTTATTGCGCGACGTATCCCATGAACTGCGCTCACCGCTGGCGCGCCTGCGCATTGCCCAGGCACTGGCCGAGCGCGCCAGCCCGAGCGAACGCGAAGTGATCTGGCCGCGACTGGCCAAGGAATGCGATCGGCTGGAAGCGTTGATCAGCGAGATTCTCGAACTCTCGCGCCTGGATGCGGAACCCGGCACGACAACGGCCGTCGACCTGCCAGCGATGTTCGAACAACTGGAGGACAACGCCCGGATCGTCGCGCCCGCTCAGCGTATCGACAGCCGGGTCGAGCCAGGCCTGGCATTCACTGGTTGGACGGAAATGCTCGAACGTGCGCTGGACAATCTGTTGCGCAACGCCCTGCGCTTCAACCCCGAGGGCGTGCCCGTGGAGCTGCGCGCGCAGCGCGACGGTGACGAGCTGGTACTGAGTGTGCGCGACCACGGGCCAGGAGTCGCCGACGAACCCCTGCCGCAACTGAGCCAACCCTTCTTCCGAGCGCCAGGACAAACGGCAGCCGGGCATGGCCTCGGATTGGCCATCGCCCGCCGTGCGGCCGAGCGCCACGGTGGGCAGCTGCAGCTGGCTAACCACCCCGATGGCGGCTTTATCGCGAGCCTGCGTCTGCCGTTGGCAAACGCAGCAAGCACGGTGTCAGAAATTCAGGCCCATCACTGACCGTTCCAGGCGCTGACGAAAGCCTCGGGCTCGAGCACCGGAGCGCTACGGATGCGGCCCTCCGGCGTGCCCAGGTACAGGAAGCCCAGCAGACGTTCCTGCTCGGCCAGGCCCAGCCCCTTCATTACATGCGGGTCATAGGCGAACTCACCGGTGCGCCACACCGCGCCAATCCCCTGAGCATGGGCGGCCAACAGCAGACCATGCGCCGCGCAGCCGGCAGCCAGCACCTGTTCGCCTTCCGGGACTTTCGGGTGCGCCTTCGGACTGGCGATCACCACGATCAACATCGGCGCACGCAGCGGCATGTTGCGCGCCTTCTGCAGCGCTTCGTCCGAGGCATCGGTCTGCCGGGCCTGCAGAGCGTCGGCAAACAGCTCACCGAGCTTGCCGCGCGCATCGCCCTCGACGGTCAGGAAGCGCCAGGGGTGCAACTGTCCGTGATCCGGCGCACGCAAGGCTGCACGAAAAAGCAGATCGAGTTGATCGGCATCGGGTGCCGGCTCGCATAGGCGAGTGACAGATACACGGTTGAGCAACAGGTCCAGAGCGTCCATCCATTACCTCCTGAAAGGGTCGGACATTCTAGAGGGTGTTGGCGACGTACCGCGAGTGATGGCCGGCCGACAGCGCAAACAACGCGCCGGCCGGCGCTGGTGGCCCGTGCAGTGAGTTGGTTGAGGCAAGTTCGGACGAACATGAATCCGAGACAAGGCGCTGCGACGAGTCATGGCGGGCTTATGGCAAGGAGCAGCAACACAGTATCGGGGCTATGGTCATCCGAAATTGACCAACCGAACTTACCAAACAGCCCACCAGGTCAAGCCACCCGATCCGGCGAGAGCTGCGGCTGCAGCGGCGGCACCAGCGGTGGCAGGCCGTGTGCCGCCCGCGCCGCGTCGCAATGCGCATTGTGCTCGCCGTTCTCCCAGGACGCCTCGAATTCGCGGCAGGTGCTCGAACGCTGCTCGTACATGCTGCAGCGCACGCCGCAACCGACATCGCCCAGCAGTCCGACGCAGCGCGCAGGCTTGCTCTCGGTCCCGAGCATGGCCACATGAAACGGCGAAACCTGAACCGTCAGCTGGTCCGGCACCGCACCGCCGGCAGAAACGCATTCACCAAAATAGAAGGACACACGAAAGTACGCGCAGCAGGCGCCGCACGTGAGGCAGGGATTGTCGATTGACATGGAAGGTGAACACCCAGAGACCGGAAATGGGCCGGCGCCCGGGCGGGTATTCTATTCATGGCGCTGCGCTTGGGAAGAGGCTCCACGGCTGCCGAGAAAACATTTTTCTACCAGCCGTCGGGCGGTTTACTGGCGGAGCGACGCGAGTAGAATGTCCGCCCTCTTTCACCGTGCCGAGCACCCTCTACATGGCCCTGCCGACCTTACGCATCATCGGTTTCATTCTCGGCATTTTCCTGATCACCCTGGCCGTCAGCATGATCATTCCGATGCTGACCCTACTGGCATTCGAACGCACCGATGACCTGCAGGCATTCATCTGGGGCAGCCTGATCACCTTTTCCTGCGGCTTCGCCCTTGTCGCACCGGGTAGACCGGCCAACACCAACCTGCGGCCGCGAGACATGTACTTCCTGACCACAATCAGCTGGGTGGTGGTCTGCTGTTTCGCCGCCTTGCCGCTGATGCTGATCCAGCACATCAGCTATTCGGACGCCTTCTTCGAAACCATGTCCGGTATCACCACCACTGGCGCCACCGTGCTCTCGGGACTGGATAGCGCATCGCCCGGGCTGCTGATGTGGCGCTCGCTGCTGCACTGGCTGGGCGGCATCGGCTTCATCGGCATGGCGATCGCGATTCTGCCCCTGCTGCGAGTCGGTGGCATGCGGCTGTTCCAGACCGAGTCCTCGGACTGGTCGGAGAAAGTGATGCCGCGCTCGCACGTGGCCGGGCAGTACCTGCTGGTCATCTACGTGACGTTTACCGTCGCCGCGTTTCTGGCCTTCCTGTTGACCGGCATGAGCATGTTCGACGCCATCAACCATGCGATGTCGACCGTCGCCACTGGCGGCTTTTCCACCTCCGATGCATCGATGGGCAAGTTCGGACCGTCCGCGCACTGGGTAGCGGTCTTTTTCATGATCGTCGGCAGCCTGCCGTTCACCCTCTACGTGATGACCTTGCGAGGCCACCGCACGGCGCTGCTCAGGGATCAGCAGGTGCGAGGCTTCGTCCTGATGCTCACCATCACCAGCGTGCTGTTCAGCGGCTGGTATTGGCTGAACAATGACATTCCGGCGCTGGATGCACTGCGCATCGTGACCTTCAGCGTGGTTTCCGTGGTTACTACGACCGGTTTCGCGGTGGATGACTACACCCAGTGGGGCGGTTTCGCCGTCATGGCATTCTTCTACCTGACCTTCGTCGGCGGCTGCTCGGGCTCGACGTCAGGCGGGTTGAAGATGTTCCGATTCCAGGTGGCCTACTCGCTGCTACGCGCCAACTTCAAGCAGCTGATTCACCCCCGTGCGGTAATCCGCCAGCAGTACAACGGGCACAATCTGGACGAAGAAATCGTTCGCTCGATCCTGACCTTTTCCTTCTTCATCACCATGACCATCGGCGTGCTGGCGCTGTGCCTGGCGCTGCTGGGCCTTGACCCGATCACCGCGCTCACGGGCGCGGCGACCGCGGTCTGCAACGTCGGCCCGGGGCTAGGCGAGATCATCGGGCCAGCCGGCAACTTTTCCACACTGCCCGACACGGCAAAATGGCTGCTGTCGATCGGCATGCTACTGGGACGCCTGGAGATCATCACGGTGCTGGTGCTGCTGACCCCGGCCTTCTGGCGCCACTGACTCAGGCCGCGGCGCCGGAGCCGCGTTTGAACAGCCGGCCGCCAAGCGTAACCAGCGCCAATACCACGCCGCCGGCGACGATGCCGAATGCGGCATCGAGCAGCGTCGGCAACAAGCCGCCGAGTACCGCCCCGATATAGGGCAGCCCGAGCGCTTCGTGGGCGCTGTTCTCGATGAAATGATGCACGGCGCGAATACCGTGGGTGAGGATGCCGCCACCCACCATGAACATCGCCGCGGTGCCAATGACCGACAGCGACTTCATCAGCCACGGCGCGACGCTCAGAATGCCTCGCCCGATGGCGCTGGCCACACCGCTGGCCCGCTTGCTCAGGGCCAGACCAAGATCGTCGAGCTTGACGATGGCGGCTACCAGCCCGTAGACGCCTATCGTCATCAGGATGGCGATGCCCACTAGAACCATGACCTGCTGACTGAACGACGCGGCCGCGACCGTGCCGAGGGTGATGGCGATGATTTCGGCGGAGAGGATGAAGTCGGTACGCACCGCGCCGCTGATCTTTTTCTTCTCGAACGCCACCATGTCCACGGACGGGTCGGCGAGCGCCTTCACCGTCTCCGCGTGATCGCTGTCATCGCTATGAAGGAAGCGGTGTGCCAGCTTCTCGAACCCCTCGTAACAGAGAAACGCGCCGCCGAGCATCAACAGCGGTGTGATTGCCCAGGGCAGAAAGGCACTGATCAGCAGCGCAGCGGGGACCAGGATCGCCTTGTTGCGAAACGAGCCCTTGGCCACTGCCCACACCACAGGCAGTTCCCGGTCGGCATTCACCCCGGTCACCTGCTGCGCATTGAGTGCCAGATCGTCGCCCAGTACGCCAGCGGTCTTCTTGGCCGCCACCTTGGTCATGAGCGAGACGTCGTCGAGTACGGTCGCAATATCGTCTATTAACGCGAGCAGGCTGGTGGCCAATTGGGTCACTCCATCATGGAAAGGCGCATATAAGTAACCGATCTTCTCTAGCTAAGGCTATGTGGGCTTTCACAGGTTCCTACTGGCGTGAGCGCGCGGCCAGACGGTATTCGCCGGGCGTGACGCCGAACCAGCGCTTGAACGCCCGGTAGAAATTGCTCGGATCGGCGAAGCCAAGCAGATAGGCGATTTCCAGCGGCGCCAGGTCCGGCTGGGCCAGGTGCTGCACCGCCAGATCGCGACGCGTATCGTCGAGCAATTGCTGGAAGCTGTTGCCCTCCTCCTGCAAACGCCGTTGCAGGGTGCGCTCCGACAGGCAAAGCGCCTGCGCCACGACTTCGCGCCTGGGCTCGCCCTGCGGCAGCAATCGACAGAGTATCTGCCGCGCGCGATGCATAACTTTGCTGTCGGAGAAGCGCGAGAGGTACTCACCGGCGAAACGATCATGCAATTGCGCCAGCGCTTCGTTGGCCGTCGGCAAAGGCATTTCCACATCCTCTTCGCGAAACAGCAACGCGTAGCGAGGCGCGTCGAAGCGCAAAGGCGCCTGGAACAGCTGCCGATAGGGCACAAGATCATCCGGCGGTTGGCCCTGAAAGCTGACTTCCAGCGGCAGCAACGGCGTTCCGGTGAGCCAGCGGCAGAATGTCAGGCAACCTGCCAGGGAGCCTTCGGCACTTTGCCTAGCTGGCGGCAAGCGGTCGCCGATTATCGTCAGACTCAACCGATAGCCCTGTGCGCAGGGCTGGAAATCCAGATCGGCACCCTCGGCGATGATCCGCTGGTAGCGCACCAATCTGGCGAAGCCTTCCTTGAGATTGCGGCTGGACATCAGTGCATAACCGACCACGTTCAGTGCAGCCGGCCGCGCCTGGCGCGCCATATTCAGGCCAATCGCGGGGTCACCGGAAACCACCACAGCGCTTTGCCACAGGCGCGTCATGTCGTCCTGGGCAAAGCGCGCGTCAGGATCGTTCAAGGCGGCATAGTCCAGATGCAGCTCAATGAACAACTGGCGGCAATCGATCCCGGCGGATTCCAGGGCCTGGACGATACTCAGCGCCCAGCTCGAGGAAGTGGTGCGTTCGGTCATGGGGTTTTCTTGTTCTTCGATAGGTGGGGCAGCTGCGCCCAAGGCTACTAAACTGGCCCTGATTGTCACTGACACGCAAGGTTAGCGATGACTAGTCTGTGCGCGACAATAACAGGAGGTACGCCATGAGTACGCAAACCGCCGAACGCTTCAGCCGCTTTGCCGATTTCTATCCGTTCTATCTCGCGGAGCACAGCAACCCCACCTGCCGTCGCCTGCACTTCGTCGGTAGCCTGCTGGTGTTGGGCATACTTGGCTACGCACTCTTTACTCAGCAGTGGCTCTGGTTGCTGGCGATGCCGGTGGCCGGTTATGGCTTCGCTTGGGTCGGCCACTTCATCTTCGAGAAGAACCGGCCGGCGACATTCCAGTATCCGCTCTACAGCTTTCTCGGCGATTGGGTGATGTTCAAGGACATGCTGACGGGCCGGATTCGCTTCTGAGCCTGATGACCGCGGCTATCCGACCGGTGCCATCATTGTTTTCATCCTCTGGTTTGGCGATGCGGCGTTGCTTGGTTATGATCTGACGGCTTTCGCGGGGCCGGCCATCGCCGAGCTGGCCCCGTGATCGCGAGACTGTCGCTGATGAGCTCGAAAGCTGTCGCCTTCGCAGGGTGACCCGACGATCGAGCCTGGCGTCAGTCTGCAAGGCGCGAGAGAACGGCGTCGAAAAAACTACCAGGGATCGTACGCACACATGACTTCCACTACGGTTGAGCGCCGCAATGGCCTCGCCACTCGCCCGTTGCGCGAGTACTACTCCCGCGTGCTCGCCTACCTGATCTGCGCCGCAACGCTGGCAGCCGGTACCTACACCCAGTATTTCTCGATGGACCTGCTGTGGATGGTGCCGTATACACTGCTCTATCCGCACCTGGCCTATCACCTGAGCTATCGCTTCAAGCGCGATAACCCCGAGCGTACGGCGCAGGTTCTGCTCTGCCTGGATGCCTTGAACGCCGGTGCCGGCATATTGCTGCTCGGTTTTTCGATCGTGCCCAGCCTGATGTTTCTGCTGACACTCAGCTTCAGCGCGCTGGTGAGCGGCAGCCTGCGCAACCTCGCCATCTCGCTGATCTGCGTGGGTGTCGGGGTCGGCGTGGCATCTCTCGTGGTGCCTCTGAGCTACCGCGGTACCACACCGCCACTGGTTTCTCTGGTGAGCATTCTGTTCACGACCTTTTACATATGCGCCACCGCCTACTTCGTGCACCAGCAGGGCCAGCGCCTCGCCCAGGCGCGCAAGGAGATCGAAACGGAGCAGGCCAAAGCCGCGCGCCTGGCACGCAACCTCGCCAAGTACCTCTCGCCCCAGGTGTGGGAGTCGATCTTCACCGGCAAGCGCAGCGTTCGCCTGGAAACCCAGCGCAAGCGGCTCACCGTGTTCTTCTCCGACATCAAGGGATTCACCGAGCTGGCCGAGGAACTGGAGGCCGAGGCCCTTACCGACCTGCTCAACAACTACCTAAACGAGATGTCGAAGATTGCCCTGAAGTACGGTGGCGCCATCGACAAGTTCGTCGGCGACTGCGTGATGGTGTTCTTCGGCGACCCTTCCAGCCAGGGTGCCAAGAAAGACGCGGTGGCAGCGGTTTCCATGGCCATCGCCATGCGCAAACACATGAAGGTGCTGCGCCAGCAATGGCGCGCACAGGGCATTACCAAACCCATGGAAATCCGCATGGGCATCAACACCGGTTATTGCACGGTGGGCAACTTCGGCGCCGATACGCGCATGGACTACACCATCATCGGGCGCGAAGTGAACCTGGCCAGCCGTCTTGAAAGCGCCGCCGAGGCCAGCGAGATCCTGATCTCCCACGAAACCTATTCGCTGATCAAGGACGTCATCATGTGCCGCGACAAGGGCCAGATCGCGGTCAAGGGTTTCTCCCGCCCGGTGCAGATCTACCAGGTGGTGGACTTCCGCCGCGACCTTGGCGCCACCTGCAGTTTCGTCGAGCACGAACTCCCCGGCTTCTCCATGTACCTGGATACCAACGGCGTGCAGAACTTCGACAAGGAGCGCGTGATTCAGGCACTGCAGCAAGCGGCCGAGAAACTTCGCGACAAGGTCATCCTCTGATTCTCTGACCGCTGGCGGCCAGCCGTCGACTAACCGAATCTGGCCAAGTGGTCTGTTCGGTAAGTTCAGTTGGTCAATTTCGGCGCCCAAGGCCCCAATACGGTGCTGCATTGTCTTCGAGCCATGTTCACCCGAGCTTGCCTCAACCAACTCACCGCACAGACCGCTGGTCAGCGGGCCTACTTCGGGACAGCCGCCAGATGCTATCGCTGCGCAACTACCATCATCACCTCATTGCCCACAGCCACGAACATCCGCAACTGGTGTTCGGCCTGAAAGGACTGCTGGAATTCGAGATTGCCGGGCGCGGCAGCCGCGTCGGCGGGCAGAGTCTCGCGGTAATTCCGTCCGCCACTCACCATGCCTGTGCCAGTGTCACCGGCAGTCATTGCCTGGTGCTCGATCTCCCGTCGGAGAGCTGGGTTCGTCAGCGCTTGGGCCACCACACCGAACCCAGCCTGCGTCTGATCGATCGGCCGGATACCGTGCGCCTGAACGCCAGCCAGCAGCGCTTGGTCGCCTGGCTGGCGCACAGCCCGATCAACGATCCATTGATTGCCGAACAGGGCGCCGTACTCCTGCTCGCCAGTCTGGCCAGTGGACAACATATCCACCATGACCAGCACGCGCTGCCGGTCGCCGCTATCGATGCCTTCATCGATCAGCATCTATCCCACCCGCTTCAGGTTGCCGACCTGGCCCGTATCGCCGGGTTGTCTGTGGCAGGTCTGCACGCGCGCTTTCTTCGCGAGACGGGCCGAACACCGATGGAACACGTACGCCAGCGCCGCTTGCAGCATGCCGAGGCGCTGTTGCACGACCCCCGCCTGCCGATCGGCGAGATCGCCGCGCAGGTGGGCTATGCCTCGCAAAGCGCCTTCACCGCCGCACTGGTTCGCGCACGAGGCTGCACACCGCGCGCACTGCGACGCGAGTTGCTCGACAAAACCGGTGACTGACGCGACAGACACACTCCAAGCCACGGCCTAGCATGGTCCTGATTCGCAAGGTTCAGGTAGCCATGACCCTACTCATCCGTTCACACCACACCGCACGCATACACCACTCGCTCGGGTGGATCGTTCCATGACGCCGCGCAACGCGCTGTTGGCCATCCATCTTGGCGCGCTGATGTTCGGCCTGTCCGGCGTGCTCGGAAAACTGGCCGAAAGCTCGGCGCTGATCATCACCTTTGGTCGTGCACTGTTCGCCGTGCTGGCCCTGCTGCTGGTGGCGCAGTTGCTGCGACCCAGCGGGGCGACGCCAAACTGGCGGCAGCGTGGCGGGCTGGCCTTGGGCGGGCTGTTGCTGGGTGCGCACTGGTTGACGTTCTTCATCGCAGTGAAGATCGCTGGCGTCGGCATTGCAACCCTGGGCTTTGCAAGCTTCCCCGCCTTCACCGTGCTGCTCGAAGGCCTGCTGTTCCGCGAACGCACCCGCGCCATCGAGTTCGCCATGGTCGGGCTGGTCTGTGCCGGCCTGCTGCTTGTCGCGCCGGCGTTCGATCTCAGCAGCGGACCGACTGCCGGATTGCTCTACGGTGTGCTTTCCGGCCTGCTGTTCGCGCTCCTGTCGCTGCTCAACCGTGCCGTCACCCGCGGCCTCGATCCGGTTCGCTCGGCGCTCTGGCAAAACCTGGCGATCCTCGCAGCCCTGCTGCCATTCTGCTGGTCGGCGATACCTGCGATACCCGCGCAGGACTGGCTCTGGCTTGCTCTGCTCGGCGTGCTCTGCACCGGACTCGCACACAGCCTGTTCGTCGCTAGCCTGCGGGTCCTGAAGGCGCGCACGACGTCGGTGATCTTCGCTCTCGAACCGGTCTACGGCATCGCCTTCGCCTGGTGGCTGTTCGGCGAGCAGCCAACACTGCGCATGCTGCTCGGCGGCGCCTTGATCATCATCGCCAGCGTGGTTACCAGCCGCTTGAAAAGCCCGCCGAGTGTCGTTCCGAAACTGGCCAGCTGACGCTCAGCGGTCGTTATGCCCCAACGAGCGCTGCGGGTCGATGCGATCACGCACGCGCTGCTTGAGCTCCTTCGCCTCGGGAAAGCCGCCATCGAGCTTGCGCTCCCAGATCTGCACGCCATCGCAGCTGATATGGAAGGTGCCGCCTGTGGCGGGCACCAGACAGACGCGGCCCAGGTCATCGGCAAAGGTCGACAGCAGCTCCTGTGCGAGCCAGGCAGCACGCAGCAGCCACTGACACTGGGTGCACGATTTCCGGTTTGCTTGCGGTCATTCAGGACAGCTCCGAAGGGGATACGGCGGCCTATAATAGCCGCCTCTTCACCCTTCCCCGGTTCAGCCATGCTCCGCCTGTTCGTTTCCCTGCTGATGCTGTTAACCCTGCCGCCGCTGTTCGCCGAGCCGGCTCAGCCGAAGACCGGGCTCGTCCTGTCTGGCGGTGCGGCGCGCGGGCTGGCTCATGTCGGCGTGCTCAAGGCGCTGGAAGAACAAGGCGTACGCATCGACGCCATCGCCGGCACCAGCATGGGCGCGGTGGTCGGCGGGTTATACGCAGCAGGCTACAGCGTTGCCGAACTCGAGCGCCTGGCATTGACCCTCGACTGGCAGCAAGTGCTGTCCGACGATCCGCCGCGCCAGGACATCCCCTACCGCCGCAAGCAGGACGACCGTGATTTCCTCATCAAGCAGAAGCTCAGCTTCCGCGACGACGGCAGCCTCGGCCTGCCGCTGGGCGTGATTCAAGGGCAGAACCTCGCGCTGCTGCTCGAGCGCCTGCTGGTGCACGCCAGCGACACCCGCGACTTCGACCAGCTGCCGATCCCCTTCCGTGCGGTGGCCACGGATATTGCCAACGATGAAAAGGTGGTCTTTCGCAGCGGCCACCTGCCCCAGGTGATTCGCGCCAGCATGTCGATTCCGGCCGTGTTCGCACCGGTGGAGCTGGACGGCCGCCTGCTGGTGGATGGCGGCATGGTCGACAACATCCCGATGGACGTGGCACGCGACATGGGCGTCGACCGCCTGATCGTGGTGGACATCGGCACGCCGCTCAAGCCGCGCAAGGAATTGCTGACAGTAGTCGACGTGCTCAACCAGACCACCACCATGATGACCCGCCGCAACTCCGAAGCGCAGCTGGCCACCCTGCAGTCGCAGGACCTTCTGATCCAGCCGCCGTTGGCCGCTTACGGCTCCACCGACTTCGCCCGCGCCGAACAGCTGGTCGATGCCGGCTACCGTGCCACGTTGGCTCTGGAGGGACGTCTTGCCGAAATGCGCATCACCACCGGTGGCAATCCGGCACTGAGCCTTGCGCGCTCCAGCGACCCGCGAACACCGGTCATCACCGCTATTAGGGTGGAGAACGACTCGAAGGTCAGCGATGCGGTGATCCGCCGGCATGTCCGCCAGCCGATCGGTGAACCGCTGGATCTGGAGGACCTGCAGAAGGACATGGGCACCCTTTATGGCCTGGACTATTTCGAGCGCGTGGAATATCGCGTTCAACGCGGCAAGCTCGGCAATACGTTGGTCATCAACGCCCGCGAGAAGCGCACCGGCACCGATTACCTGCGACTGGGCCTGAGCCTGTCCGACGACTTCCGCGGCGACAGCGTATTCAACCTCGGTGCGAGTTATCGGAAGAACGGCATCAACGAACTGGGTGCCGAGTGGCTTACCCGGCTGCAGCTGGGTGATCGGCAGGAACTCTACAGCGAGTTCTACCAGCCGCTGGATGCCGGCTCGCGCTGGTTCGTCGCGCCGAACCTGTTCGTCGAGGCGCAGAACGTCGAGTCCATTCTCGACAACGATCCGATTGCCGAGTACCGCCTGCAACGCTACGGCTACGGTCTCAATCTCGGCAGACAGATCGCCAACAATGGCGAGATCCGCTTTGGAATCGGCCAGGCCTGGGGTGAGGCCGATGTGCGAATCGGCGAACAGGATCTACCCGACTTCAGCTTTACCGAGGGCTACTACGAGCTGCAGTACTCGTTCGACACCCTCGACAACATCGACTTTCCCCGCGAAGGCGAGGATATCCGCCTGACCATGCGTCAGTATGACCCCAGCCTGAGTTCGGACCAGCGTTATCGACAGTGGCACCTCAAGCTGGACAAGGCACTCAGCCACGGTGCCAACACCTGGGTGCTCGGTGGGCGCTACGGTCGCACGCTGGATGACGCGGAAGTGGTGACGTCGAGCTTTCTGCTTGGCGGCGCGCGTCAGCTGTCGGGCTTCCGTCAGGATGCCCTGGCCGGCCAGAACGTCAGCCTGGCGCGCATGGTGTACTACCGTCGCGTGACGCCGCGAGCGTTTCAGCCGCTGGACTTCCCGCTCTATCTCGGTGGATCACTGGAGCGCGGTCGCGCCTGGAATGCCGACAATGCCTTCGACAGCGGCTATATCAACGCCGCTAGCATCTTTCTCGGCTACGACACGCCACTGGGGCCACTGAACTTCGGCTACGGCTTCAATGACGAGGACGAACAGGCGCTGTACATGAATCTGGGGCGCAGCTTCTAGACCGGCGTGCCCAGCCTGGATCAGCGCCGGTCGAGATTGGCCAGGATCCGTGCATGCACCTGCTGGCACTTGCGCAGATCCTCCTCGTCGATCCCGGCAAAGGCTTCCTGACGCACCTGCGTGGAAATCGCCTCGATCTTCTCGATCAGCGGCCGTGCCGGCGCACCCAGGGAAATGCGTTTGGCCCGGCGATCCTCTGCAGACGCCTTACGATGCACCAGCCCCTGCGCTTCGAGACTATCGAGCAAGCGGGCCAGCGTCGGCCCTTCAACGGCAACGCTTTGGGCCAGCTCGCGCTGGGTGGGTTCGTGATCGAAACGGGCCAGGTGCAACAGCACCAGCCAGCGCGCCTGCGAGAGTCCGAGATCAGCCAGGCGTCGATCCAGTTCAGCGCGCCAGCCACGAGAAAGTTGCGCCAATTGCATGGCAAAGCGATGTTGCTCGGCGTACATCTACGGCCATTCCTGCAAAAACTAATTATTAGTGAGCTAACCACAGCTCCGGAAAGCAGGCAAGACGACCTTCGAACCTTGATCGAGCGACAGAAGTCGTAATGATGGCACGGCGGGCGTTGCAGCCCGGCAGACACCCGCTGTCGCAGCAGCTTCCGACCGAGCTGCAGGGATGCACCTGGTTACAATTCGAACTCGACCTGCAGTGCGGCACGCACGCAATAAAGCACCTGTTCGGGTACCCGCCCAGCGAACTGCTCGGCCACGGCGCTCACCGGTGGCAGCTCGCCCTCGCCGTCGAGAAAGGCCTCCTGGATTTCCCCGAGCAGATCCTCGGGCAGATCCAGCGCCTGTTCTAGGCTCAGCTGTTGCAGACCGATGGCTTCGGCGAGCATTGCGTAGACGTTCTTCTCACTGCAGTCGAGCTGACGCGCGATCTGTGCAGGCGTCATGCCTGCGCGCGCCAGCGTGATCAATTCGTGTCGTATATCGGCAGGTGACTTAGCCACTTCGACGCTGCCTTGCAGCACCTCCAGGAAGGCCTGACCGTAGCGCTCCAGCTTGCGCGCGCCGACACCGCTGATGGTGGCCATGTCCGACAGCGAGGCCGGCTGGCTGCGTAGCATCTCCAGCAGCGTGGCATCCGGGAAAATCACATACGGCGGCACACCGTGTTCTTCGGCCAGTTTGCGGCGCAAGGTGCGCAGCGCTTCCCAGGTTTCCCGTTCCTCGCTGCGCACCAGCTGGCTGGCGGCACTGGCTGCCGGCTTCGGTGCCTTGCTGGTCAGATCACGGCGAAGTTCGAGGCTCACCTCTCCACGCAGCAATGGCCGGCAGCTGTCACTCAGACGCAGCCCACCGAAACCATCCAGGTCGACGTCCGCCAGCCCGCGCGCCACCAGCTGGCGAAACAGCGAACGCCACTCAGCCTCAGCCAGCGCCTTGCCCATACCGAACACGGACAGATGCTGATGGCCCAAGCCGCGGACCTTGTCATTGTCACGCCCGAGGAGGATGTCCACCAGATGGCCGACGCCGTAACGCTGGCCGCTGCGGTAGATCGCCGATAGCGCCTGACGGGCGGGCTCGGTGGCATTCCAGGTCTGCACGCCATCGACGCAGTTGTCGCAATGACCGCAGGGGTTGGGTAGCTCTTCATCGAAATACGCGAGCAGCGCCTGGCGCCGGCAGCGGGTTTCCTCGCAAAGCGCCAGCATGGCATCGAGCTTGTGCTGCTCGACCCGCTTGTGCCGCTCATCACCCTCTGAGTTGTTGAGCATCTGCTTGAGGAAGATCACATCCTGCAGGCCATAGGCCATCCAGGCGTCGGCAGGCAGCCCGTCGCGCCCTGCCCGTCCGGTTTCCTGATAGTAGGCTTCCAGCGACTTGGGCAGATCAAGGTGGGCGACGAAGCGCACGTTGGGCTTGTCGATCCCCATGCCGAAGGCGATGGTCGCGACCATGATCAGGCCTTCCTCGTTGAGGAAACGCTTCTGGTGATAGGCGCGCAGCTCGTTGGGCAGGCCCGCGTGGTAAGGCAGTGCCGGAAAGCCCTGCTCGCTGAGGAACGCAGCCAGGTCATCGACCTTCTTGCGCGACATGCAATAGACAATGCCGGCATCGCCGCGGCGTTCGGCTAGGAAACCCAGCAGCTGCTTGCGCGGCTGCTCCTTGGGCACGATGCGATAGAAGATGTTCGGTCGGTCGAAACTGGAGAGAAACCGTTCGGCGTTCTCCAGATGCAGACGCTGGACGATTTCTTTCCGCGTCCGCTTGTCCGCCGTCGCGGTAAGCGCAATACGCGGCACGCCAGGAAACAGTTCGGCCAGCTGGCCCAGCTGCATGTACTCGGGACGGAAATCGTGCCCCCACTGGGAGACGCAATGGGCCTCGTCGATGGCAAACAGGGCGATATCCAGCCGCTGCAGGAACGCCAGCATGCGGGGCTGAACCAGTCGCTCAGGCGCGAGATAGAGCATCTTGATCTCGTTGCGTCGGATGCGCTCAGCGATCTCGCGCTGCTCATCGGCGCTCAGCGTCGAGTTGAGCGCAACGGCCGAGACGCCCAGCTCGTCGAGTGTCGCGACCTGGTCGTCCATCAGCGCGATCAGCGGCGAAACCACCACCGCCAGTCCTTCGCGCAAGAGCGCCGGAACCTGGTAGCACAGGGACTTGCCGCCGCCGGTCGGCATCAGTACCAGCGCATCGCCGCCACTGCCGACACGCTCGATGATCGCGCCCTGGTTGCCACGAAACGCGTCGTAGCCGAATACGTCTTTAAGGATGCGCTGTGCCTGGTCGAGCATGCCGGTCTCCGAAACAAGGCGCGCAGTATACGCGAGCGAACCATGGAGTTCAGGATCGCGCGGCCAATACGGACGAGGCGTCATCCGAAGGCACGAGTAGCCTGCGCCCCGCGCCTCGTCTAGAATCCGGGTTGTCTTCCAGCCCCCAAGGTAGTTCCCGATGTCATTCGCCGAGCAACTCGCCCGCCTGCAAGTCTTTCTTGATGCAGATGACCTGCACGAGGAAGCACTGGATTACATCGCCGCCCATGGCTACCTGACCGCACTGTGCATCTGCTCCGAACAGGTGCCTGAGCGTGAATGGATCGACGCGCTGTTCTCCGAACCACCCAAGTACAAGGACGACACCGAGCGCGAAGCCATCGAGGCCACGCTGGTTCAGCTCAAGGCACATATTGCCCGCCAGCTGGCCAGTGACGAGGACATGGAACTGCCGTGCGAACTGGACCTGGGTGAAGAGCCGGACGAATCCGATCTGCGCGGTTGGTGCATCGGCTTCATGGAAGGCGTGTTCATGCGCGAGGCGATCTGGTTCGAGGACTCCGAAGAGGAAGTCAGCGAGCTGCTGCTGCCGATCATGGTCGGTTCGGGCCTGTTCGACGAGCAACCGGAATTCGCCGATATCGCCGACAACCCCGAGCTGGTCGACGAAATGGTGGCGCAGATCCCCGAGCTACTGACGGCCCTCTACCTGATCTGCCATGCCCCCGAGGAAAAGCCAGCCCTGCTCAAGCCGCGTCGCCACTGACCGGCTGCGGAGGGGGCCAAGCGTCAAGGTGGGCGTCATGCTCACCTGCAACGGTGCGACTGCCGGAGCGCAGTCGCCGGCGCGTCGCCCCACTGCCGGACCTGTCCCGCTGGCTAGCACCACAGGAGGGAAAGGCATTGTTCTGCACATTTCGATGCCCATCGCGAATATCTGACGACGCTGACGTGAGCCAGCCGAGCACAGATCGCAGCGAAATCAAAGAACCGGGCTGACTAGTACCATGGCCCATCGCGATATCCGGCAGCATCGCAACCCTCTGATCCGATCGATCCTGCTCGGCGTCGGCTGGCTGGCCGTTGTGCTGGGCGTCGTCGGCATCTTCCTGCCCGTCCTGCCGACCACACCATTCCTGCTGCTGGCCGCGGCCTGTTTCGTGCGTAGCTCGCAACGTTTCTATGACTGGCTGGTAGGCCACCCACGGCTCGGTCCGTGGTTTCGTGACTACCTGGAAGGGAACGGTATTCCGCTCAAGGGCAAGGTATACGCCATCGCCACCATGTGGATAAGCATCGGCATATCCTGCTGGCTGGTGCCACTGATGTGGGCCCGCATCGGGATGCTACTGAGCGCGACGCTGGTGACGCTTTACATCCTCAGGCAGAAAACATTGCCGGTCAGCAATGACACTGGTTTCAGGTAAATCAGCTCCGCACCGCCATAGCGCTTTCGCTCGCATACCTCTAGGTGTCGGCATGATTACGCTGATATACCTCCCGCCCCATAGCCTGAATCTGGCCCTCGATCAAGGCGTCGAACGGACGGAGCAACTCATCGAATCGGCTGGGGCTTTCCAGTAGGTTAAGTGCCGTAACGATCGCCTCGATGGTCGACAACGCGCCGGGCATTGGCGCTTTGCGTAAGCGATAGCGGGAGTTCAGCCCTTCTGGCAGCGCGACCCGCGGCAACCCAGCCAGCCATGGATTGACGTGCAGGATCTTGCGCGCCTTTCGCCAGGTCCCATCCGGCACGATCAGGCGCACGGGTTGGGCGGCATCGGCCAGACTCCCTAGCGGTATCGCATCTTCGCCGGGAAATAACAGGTAGCTCGGCCGTGCGGCATCGCAATCGGCCTCGAAGCGCTCGCCCACCCGCAGTTCTGCATTGCGCAGCCCCAACGCGGCCAGGCGCGCCGTATTGAGCGCATGACTCGCTTCACTGGAATGCTGGAGGATGAGCACCTGGGTACGGCTATCCAGCGCAGGTATCAGCGCGCAAAGGCACAGGGAAGACGGGCGCTGGCAGCGTGAGCATCGTGGACGGGACATGGTTCACCTCGGCGGCGGAGTCTGCCATAACGGCCACTGCTCTGCAGAGCGACTATGCTTGCGACGTCCCCGCATGAGGAGCAGGCATGATCACCGTCCACCATTTGAACCACTCCCGCTCGCACCGCGTCCTGTGGCTGCTGGAAGAACTGGAACTGCTTTACGAGCTGAAGCGTTATCCGCGCGACCCGAAGACCATGCTCGCGCCAGCAGAGCTGAAAGCCGTACACCCACTGGGCAAGTCTCCAGTGATCACCGACGACGACCTGACGCTGGCCGAATCGGCAGCCATCCTCGAATACCTGCTGGAACGCTATGGCAACGGACGCCTGATGCCGCAGGGCGGCACTCCGGAATACCGTCGTTTTCGCTACTGGATGCATTACGCGGAAGGCTCTGCGATGCCCCCACTGCTACTGCGGCTGGTATTCGACCGCGTCGCCAATGGGCCGATGCCGTTCTTTGTTCGCCCTATCGCGCGCGCAATCGCCAAGGGCGCTAACAGCGCCTTCATCGGGCCACAACTGAAGACCCATCTCGATTACATGGAAGCGGAACTGGAGAAGTCCGACTGGTTTGCAGGCAGCACGTTCAGCGCAGCGGATATACAGATGAGCTTCCCGCTGGAAGCTGCCCGTTCCAGAGCCGGCCTGGACGAGAGTCGCCCACGCCTGATGGATTTTTTGCAGCGGATACAGCAGCGGCCCGCTTACAAACGAGCCGTGGAGCGCGGAGGACCCGCCTTGCCCACCGCGTAGACGCCACCAAACTTAGCGGCGGCGTTCCTGCTCGCGCTGGGCGCGTACCGGGATGGGTTGCATACGAGGCGGTTCGATCAAACCAAGAGCGACCGCCAACTTCCAGAACATCTCGTTGAGCCTTGCTTTCATGGTCACACCCTCCTGCGATATAACGGGCTACATCGGAGCCATGCGGGCTTCGTGGACAGCATAATTCAACTTCGGCTCCGGCGCTCGTGCCCTTTGCAAGCGCGATCCCCGAATGGAGCGCCGCTTTGTTACGGCGCTTTACAACTGCGACCGAGGCGGCGCAAGGCGTTCAAACGAATTCACTGCCGGTCTTCAGTTGCGATCAGCCTTGCGTCGATAAGGGAACACATCGATCACCTTGCCGCCGCTGATGGCGTCCTGCAGCCCTTTCCAGTAATCAGCATCGTAGAGCTCGCCATGCAAGCTGGCGAAAAGCCGGCGCTGGCCATGGTCGGCGAACAGAAAGCGCGGGAATTCCTCGGGAAATACATCGTTCGGCCCCACCGAATACCAGGGCTCGGACGCCATTTCATCCTCGGGATAGCGCGGCGGCGGAATATGGCGGAAATTCACTTCGGTCAGAAAGCTGATCTCGTCATAGTCGTAGAACACCACCCGACCATGGCGGGTGACGCCGAAGTTCTTCAGCAGCATGTCGCCGGGAAAGATATTCGCCGCCGCCAACTGTTTGATCGCCAGCCCGTAGTCTTCCAGCACCTCGCGCACCTGCTCGTCGCTGGCATGCTCGAGGTAGAGATTCAGGGGCGTCATGCGGCGCTCGGTCCAGCAGTGGCGCACCAGCACGGTATCGCCCTGCACCTCGACCGTTGACGGCGCCACCTCCAGCAGTTCGGCCAGACATTCCGGATCGAATTTCGCCTTGGGGAAACGGAAATCCGCGAACTCCTGGGTGTCGGCCATGCGCCCTACCCGGTCGACGCTCTTCACCAGCCGATACTTCTCGATCACCGTGGCTCGGTTGACGCTCTTGATCGGCGAGAAGCGGTCCTTGATCAGCTTGAACACCGTATTGAAGCCCGGCAGCGTGAACACCGTCATCACCATGCCGCGAACGCCGGGCGCCATGACGAAGCGGTCGTCGGTATTGGCCAGGTGATCGATCAGCGCACGATAGAACTCCGACTTACCGTGCTTGTAGAAGCCGATCGAGGTGTACAACTCGGCGATGTGCTTGCCGGGCAGGATGCGCTTGAGGAAGCCGACAAACTCCGCCGGAATCGGCACCTCGACCATGAAATACGAGCGGGTGAAGGAGAAGATGATCGACACCTCCGCCTCGTCGGTGATCAGCGCGTCGGCAATGATGCCCTCACCCTCGCGGTGCAGTAGCGGGATGACCAGCGGCCACTGTTCGTCGCGGGTGAAGATCCGCCCAAGCAGGTATGCCCCCTTGTTGCGATAGAGCACCGAGACGAACAGCTCCACGGTCAGCTCCGGGTCCTTGCAGACCCAGTCGGGCAGGGTCTCGTGCAATTGCGCCTGCAGGCGCCGCTGGTCTCCTGGCAAGTCGCAGTAGGGCACGGCGAATGCGTAATCGCCAAGGATCTGTTCGAGCATCCCGCTCAAGTCGCCGTTGGGCTGGTAGGTACGGGTTTGCGCCAGCCGTTCATGAGCACGCACCGCCGGACGGGTGGTATGGATGAACATGGTGCCGTCGCTGATGCAGTCATGGCTGAACAGCCCACAGAAGATCGAGTTGTACCAGGTCTCCGACAGCTCGTCGTCGAAGCGCGGGTTGATCAGCTCGATGTAGGCACTTTTGATCTGCGGCCAGGCCTCGACCTGAAGCAGGTCGGCGTGATCGAAACCGGCCAGCAGGCCACGCCGGGTTTCACCAACCTTCTCTTCGTAGAGGTTGATCCGCGCCGCCGATGCGCGCTGCGCTTCCTGCCAATGCGCCTGCTCGAAGCGCGCCCGCGCGCCTTCGGTGATCAGGCGAAAGTGCTCTCGGTAGTCGTCGAAGCCCAGGAGGATCTGCCGAGCAATTTCAGCGGCCAGTTTCTGCTGCACCATGATGCACCCACTGCAGGACATGAACGTCCGCCGAGCTTAGCAGCACGCCGTTTGAAAGTCGGTTTCGGATTGCCAGTTGGCTGATGGGCGACAACACTTGCAGCTCCCTTCCGGTGGAGCCGCCCCATGCGCCCGCTCGACATGTTCCGCCTGCTTGCTCTCGCCGCCATCTGGGGCGCAAGTTTTCTTTTTCTACGCATCATTGCCCCAGTGCTCGGCACCTTTCCCACGGCGTTCTTTCGTGTGCTGCTGGCAACCGCAGGGCTGCTGGTCATCCTGCTGTTGCTGCGCACGCGCTGGGATTTCCGCGGCAAGCTGGGGTTGTGCCTGGTGCTGGGCGTGATCAATTCCGGCTTGCCGTTCGCACTGTATTCGGTGGCCGCGCAGCTGGTGCCGGCTGGCTATTCGGCGATCTTCAATGCCACCACGCCGATGATGGGCGTACTGATCGGCGCCCTGTTCTTCGCCGAGGAGTTGACGCTCGCCAAGATTATCGGCGTTTTCAGCGGGCTCGGAGGCGTGGCATTGCTGATGCGAATCGGGCCGGTGCCATTCGACACGGAGCTGCTGCTCGGCGCACTGGCATGCCTGGGCGCCACCGCCTGTTATGGCTTCGGCGGCTTTCTCACCCGCCGCTGGATCAACCAGGGCGAAGGCCTGGACAGCGAAGTGGTCGCGTTCGGTAGCCAGCTCGGTGCGGCACTGTGCCTGTTGCCATTGTTCGGACTATCGTTACTGAATGCGCCGCCGGTGAACTGGGGCGATTCGACGGTCTGGCTGAGTCTGCTGGGTCTGGGGCTGGTCTGTACGGCGTTCGCCTACATCCTCTACTTCCGCTTGCTGGCGGATATCGGACCGGTCAAGACACTGACGGTGACCTTCCTGATCCCGCCATTTGGCGTGCTGTGGGGCGTTATCTTTCTTGATGAGCCACTTTCCTGGGCTTACGTCCAGGGCGGTGCGCTGATCGCGCTCGCGCTGTGGTTGATTCTGCGCCAGGCGCCAACCACACGACCAACGGCGCAGTTGCGACGCAGCTGAATTGCTCAGCTGCGTCGCACCGCATCACTGCACCAGTTCCTGCTCGCTGAACATGTCGGTGAACAGCATGCTGGATAGGTAGCGCTCGCCGGAATCCGGCAGGATCACCACGATGTTCTTGCCCTGCATTTCCGGACGCTCGGCCAGACGGACCGCCGCAGCCATCGCCGCGCCGCAGGAAATGCCGCAAAGAATGCCCTCTTCGCGCATCAGCCGCAGCGCCATCTGCTTGGCCTCCTCGTCGTCGACCAGTTCGACCTGATCGACGATGGACAGGTCGAGGTTCTTCGGCACGAAGCCTGCGCCGATCCCCTGAATCTTGTGCGGGCTGGGCTTGACCTCGTCACCCGCCAGGGTCTGGCTGATAACCGGCGAGCTGGTCGGCTCCACGGCAACGCTGAGGATCTGCTTGCCCTTGGTGTTCTTGATGTAGCGCGAAACACCGGTAATGGTGCCGCCCGTTCCGACGCCGGCCACCAGCACATCGATGCTGCCGTCGGTGTCGTTCCAGATTTCTGGGCCAGTGGTCTTTTCATGGATCGCCGGGTTGGACGGGTTTTCGAACTGCTGCGGCATGTAGTACTGCTCGGGGTTCGAAGCCGCGATTTCGGCGGCCTTCTCGATCGCGCCCTTCATGCCCTTCGCCGGCTCGGTAAGCACCAGTTCGGCACCAAGAGCTTTCAGCACCTTGCGCCGCTCAAGGCTCATGGAAGCCGGCATGGTGAGCATGAGCTTGTAGCCGCGTGCAGCGGCAACGAAGGCCAGACCGATCCCGGTATTGCCCGAGGTTGGCTCGACCAGCGTCATGCCGGGCTTGATCCGGCCGCTGTCTTCGGCATCCCAGATCATCCCGGCACCGATTCGGCACTTGACGGAGTAGGCCGGGTTCCGGCCTTCGATCTTGGCCATGATGCTGACGCCCTTGGGACCAAGGCGGTTGATCATGACCAACGGGGTGTTGCCGATGGAGCGTGCGTTGTCTGCGAATATGCGACTCATGGGAATGCCCTGTCCGAGGTGTACCAGACCAATCAGCCTATGCGCAGTCCAGGCGTCAGTCCAGCCGAACTCACGGCGGAAACCTGGGGTCCATCGTCAACACGCCCACATCCCCGGAATGCCATGACCCGTCGCCTGCTTCCCCTGTGGATTCTTCTCGCACTCGGCCTGCTGCTGATCGTGCTGCACCTCGCCCTGCCCCACCTGGTGCGCAATTACCTGAACGAAAAGATGGCCGACATGGGCGACTATCAGGGCCATGTCGAAGACGTCGATCTGGCTTGGTGGCGCGGGGCTTATCGCGTCGAAGGGCTGTTGATCGAGAAGAAGGACGAGCGCGTTCAGGCGCCGCTGCTGAAGGCGCCAGGTATCGATATCGCCATCAGCTGGGACGCAATCCTGCGTCACCGCGAGATCGTCGGCGAGGTGATCTTTGAACAACCGCACCTGAACTTCGTCGATGGCGGCGACAGCGGCGATTCACAAAGCGGTAAAGGAGTCGATTGGCGCGACCAGCTCGATGCCCTGATACCGATCACGCTGAACGAGATTCGCGTTGTCGATGGACAGCTGTCTTTTCGCAACTTCTCTTCCGACCCACAGGTGCACGTCTACGCCAGCGACATCCAGGCCAGCCTGTATAACCTGACCAACACCGATGATGCCGATGGCACCCGCACGGCAGCGTTCGAGGGCACCGGCAAGCTGTTCGACCAGGCGCCGATCGAGGCGACGGCCAGCTTCGACCCATTTACCGACTGGGAGGACTTCGAGGTCAATCTGCGCGTCACCGAGGTACCGCTAAAGCAGCTGAACGACCTCAGTCGCGCCTATGCCAACTTCGATTTCGCCGGCGGAACGGGTGATCTCGTCCTCGAAGTGCAGGCCACCGACAGTCAGCTCGACGGCTACATCAAGCCGTTGCTGCGCAATGTCGATATCTTCGATTACGAACAGGATGTAGCGAACGAGGACAAGGGTTTCTTTCGCGGCCTCTGGGAGGCCGTGGTCGGGGGCGGGCAGGAGGTGCTGGAAAACCAGCGCAAGGATCAGTTTGCGACCCGTGTCGAGCTGTCCGGCACCACCCGCGAAACCGACGTGAGCCCATTCCAGGCCTTCGTCGAGATACTGCGCAACGCCTTCGTCGAAGCCTTCTCTGCTCGATTCGACGATCCCTGAGCGATGACGAGTGACCAAGCGGCGTCACCAGAAGCGCACGCGCAGCCATTCAGTGACTGAATGATGCTCTCGCGTTCACACTCACACGAGCTTCCCTTATAGTCCCCTCCTGACTACAACGAGCGCCTGCATGCCAGGCCCGCCGAAGGAATCCGCAATGAAATTCGAAGGCACCCAGTCCTACGTCGCCACCGACGACCTGAAACTCGCGGTCAACGCCGCCATCACCCTGCAGCGCCCGTTGCTGGTCAAGGGCGAACCCGGCACCGGCAAGACCATGCTGGCCGAGCAACTGGCCGAATCCTTCGGCGCCAAACTCATCACCTGGCACATCAAGTCCACTACCAAGGCGCATCAGGGCCTCTACGAATACGATGCGGTAAGCCGCCTGCGCGACTCCCAGCTGGGCGTGGACAAGGTCCATGACGTCCGCAACTACATCAAGAAAGGCAAGCTGTGGGAGGCCTTCGAGAGCGAGGAGCGGGTCATCCTGCTGATCGACGAAATCGACAAGGCCGACATCGAATTCCCCAACGACCTGTTGCAGGAGCTCGACAAGATGGAGTTCTACGTCTATGAGACCAACGAAACCATCAAGGCGACCCAACGGCCGATCATCATCATCACCTCGAACAACGAGAAGGAGCTGCCTGACGCCTTCCTCCGCCGTTGCTTCTTCCACTACATCGCCTTCCCGGACCGGGAAACGCTGCAGCGCATCGTCGATGTGCACTACCCCGACATCAAGAAGGATCTGGTCAGCGAGGCGCTGGACGTGTTCTTCGACGTGCGCAAGGTGCCAGGGCTGAAGAAGAAGCCCTCGACCTCAGAGCTGGTCGACTGGCTGAAGCTGCTGATGGCCGACAACATCGGCGAGGCAGTGCTGCGCGAGCGCGACCCGACCCGCGCCATCCCGCCGCTGGCTGGTGCTCTGGTGAAGAACGAGCAGGACGTGATGCTGCTGGAGCGTCTAGCCTTCATGAGTCGACGCGCCAACAGCCGCTGATCGGTGCCGGCTTCGGTGGCGCCGGTCGCGCACTCACTGGAGGAACAAACCATGCAAACGCATACCGGTAGTTGCCTGTGCGGCGTCGTGCGCTATCGCATCGACGCCCCCATCGACGAGTTGACCCACTGCCACTGCAAGATGTGCCGCAAGGCCCATGGCGCCGCCTTCGCCAGCTACGCGAGCGTGCCACTGGACGCCCTGCACTTCATGTCCGGCAAGGATCAGCTCGGCGTCTACCATTCCTCCGAACATGTGACGCGAACCTTCTGCATTCGCTGCGGCGCCAATCTGCTCTTCGTCGACAACCGCGAGCACGAGGTCGGCGTCGCCGCCGGCACCCTCGACTCGCCGCTGCCGGAGCCGCCGCAGTCGCATATCTACGTCGACTCGAAGGCGGACTGGTACGCGATTCGCGACGGCATGCCCCAACACAACGGCGACAGCCCGCGCTGAGCGCCCCGTATATAGCGCCGACTGTCGGCGCCAGAGGTTTCTGCCATGCTGCTTGGCCTGTTCAACGAGATGCGCGCCGCCAAGGTCCCGGTATCGGTGCGCGAACTGCTAGACCTGATCGATGCGCTCAAGCACCGCGTCGTGTTCGCCGACATGGACGAGTTCTATTTCCTGGCACGCACGGTGATGGTCAAGGACGAGCGCCACTTCGACAAATTCGACCGGGCCTTCGGTGCCTATTTCAAAGGCCTGGAAAACCTCGATCAGCATCTCGAGGCGCTTATCCCCAAAGACTGGCTGCGCAAGGAATTCGAGCGCAGCCTGACCGACGAGGAACGAGCGCAGATCCAGTCCCTAGGCGGCCTGGACAAGTTGATCGAAGAGTTCAAGAAGCGTCTCGAGGAACAGAAGGAACGCCACGCCGGCGGCAACAAGTGGATCGGCACCGGCGGCACCAGCCCCTTCGGTTCGGGCGGCTACAACCCCGAAGGCATCCGCATCGGCGACGCCGGCAAGCGCCAGGGCAAGGCGGTGAAGGTCTGGGACCAGCGCGAGTACAAGAACCTCGACGACCAGGTTGAGCTCGGTACGCGCAACATCAAGATCGCCCTGCGCCGCCTGCGCAAGTTCGCTCGCCAGGGCGCGGCGGACGAGCTGGATATCGACGGCACAATCGACCATACCGCGCGAGATGCCGGCCTGCTCAACATCCAGATGCGCCCGGAGCGGCGCAATGCGGTGAAGCTGCTGATCCTGTTCGACATCGGCGGTTCGATGGACGCCCACGTGAAGGTCTGCGAAGAGCTGTTCTCGGCCTGCAAGACCGAGTTCAAGCACCTCGAGTACTTTTACTTCCACAACTTCATTTACGAGTCGGTGTGGAAGAACAATTTCCGCCGCACTTCGGAACGCACGTCGACCCTGGACGTGCTGCACAAGTACGGCGCGGACTACAAGGTGGTGTTCGTCGGCGACGCGGCGATGGCACCCTATGAGGTCACCCAGCCGGGCGGTAGCGTCGAGCACTGGAACGAGGAAGCCGGCTACGTCTGGATGCAACGCTTCATGGAGAAGTACAAGAAGCTCATCTGGATCAACCCCTACCCAAAGGACACCTGGGGCTACACCACGTCCACCGGCATCATCCGCGAGCTGGTGGAGGACCGCATGTATCCGCTGACGCTGAGCGGGCTCGAGGACGGGATGAAGTTTCTGGCGAAGTGAGTTGATCCGTCCGTTCGCCAGCCGCTGCCCGGGCCGCGACTAGCCCAGGCAGCCGTCAGTGCAACGTCCAGCAACCATTACGAGCGAAAGGCACGGTAGCGGCGCCGCGAGCGGAACGGGAAGCTTGCCGCCAGCAGCAGGCTCTCCACCAGCCAGGCCAGCAACAGTGCGCAACTCAGCCCCCAGGCAATGGCTGCGGGCGCCAGCAGGACCTGGAAGCGATAGCTGCTCCATACCTGCTCGCGCAGACTGCGCTCGGCGCCGAGCAGTACGTGAATGGCGCGTGCGTACCACTGTCGCTGCATCGCCTGCCACTCGCGCTCGAGCAGGCGGGCCCGCGACACCAGATGCTCGACGCTTTGAGCGTCGTTCTGGAAAACCGGGTCGTCGCTATCTCGATAGTGCCGCACTAGCGCATCCAGATCGCCGCTGAAGAAGCGCCGCGCTGTGTCCTGAAAGCCGTGCAAACCCTGCTCGGCCTCAAGGCGCCTCGCCTCGACGTGCTTGGCATAGGCATCGATGAAACCCGGCACCTGTACGCCCACCAGCAAGCCGAACGCAAACAGGGTCAGGCGCAGATAACTTCTCAGCATGCCGCCACCTTGCCCTGCGCGACGCATTCCCCCTGCTGCCAGAGGCTCCATTGACCGGGCTCGTGCAGGGTCCATTGCTCGTTATTGGTCAGCGGTTCGGTCGCCAGCACGGTGACGACATCGTCAGGGGTGGTTTCGGCATGGAAGTTCACCGTCAACTCGGCGTCTCTGAGTTGAGCAGGGCCGAACGGGGCGCGCCGGGTGATTTCCGCAAGTTTGGTGCTGCAGAAGCTGAACAACCATTCACCGTTGCTTAGCAGGCAATTGAACACGCCCTTGCGGCGATACTCGTTGCAGGCGCCGAGCAACACAGGCAGCAGGCTCTGCGGGTCGCAACGGTCAGGGAAATCCAGTCGGATGCGGTTCAGCAGGTCGCAGAAGGCGCGCTCGCTATCGGTGTCGCCGACCGGGCGATAGATGCCCTTGCCGGGCTCGAAGTCCGAAAGCTGACCATTGTGCGCGAAGCACCAGTGCTGCCCCCAGAGTTCGCGGACGAAGGGGTGGGTATTGACCAGGGAAACCTTGCCGACATTGGCGTGGCGGATGTGGCCGATCACCACTTCGCTCTTGATCAGGTAGCGCTGCACCATCTTCGCCACCTCGGATTCGCAGCTGGCAACGGGGTCCTGAAACAACCGCAAGCCGCGTCCCTCATAGAAGGCGATACCCCAGCCATCCTTGTGTGGTCCGGTCTTGCCGCCCCGCTGCATCAGACCGGTGAAGCTGAAAACGATATCGGTTGGAACATTGGCGCTCATGCCCAGCAGCTCGCACATGCGTCATCTCCGCTCGGTGTCTGTGAATCGCTCGACTAGAGCCTGGGTTCGGTGCGCATCCGCCCGCGTGACGGCGTGTAATCCAGCTCGTCATCGCTGTCATCTTCCATGCGTTCGCGCAGCGTCCGGCTGTCCTCGGCTTCGTCCGCAGTGTCGCGGCGGCGTCGATACTTTCGCTCGATCGGCCAACGTATCGCGACGAGCAGCAGATACAGGCCGAATGCGATCAGCCCGTACATGGCCAGATCCGCCACGGCGCGCCAGGCGTTGTTGCCCACCTGGAAGATCATGTCCATGGCGGTAATGGCCACCGCCGGCGCGAAGAGTTCCTTCGCCGGGTCGACGATGGTCGGCGTGAACAGCAACACAGCCGCGATCAGTCGTAGCGGCTCCC
>NZ_AOFQ01000029.1 GCF_000495915.1 Stutzerimonas chloritidismutans AW-1 | reverse complement strand
CCCGCCTGCCGGGGAGCCACAATCGCCACGGCTGGCGAACTAGTTGACGAGGACGCGACCGAACGAAGTTGACCTCCTCCAGCCCACGATCAGGATTTCCCATGTCCGGTGTTACGTTTACCTGGCCATCGCCATCTGCGCCGAAGTGATCGCCACCACCTCGATGAAAGCCCTGGCCGGCTTCAGCCGCCCGCTGCCCCTGTTGCTGGTGATTTGTGGCTATAGCTTGTCCTTCTGGATGCTGGCGCTGGTGGTGAAGACCATTCCGGTGGGGATCGCCTACGCCATCTGGGCGGGCCTGGGCATCGTGCTGGTCAGCATCGCTGCGGCGCTGATCTATCGCCAGCACCTGGACCTGCCGGCAGCGCTCGGTATGGTCCTGATCATCGCTGGCGTGGTGGTCATTCAGCTGTTCTCCGGCAGCACCGGCCACTAAGCGCCCCGCGAACTGCATGCAGTTATACTGCGCGTCCGTTTCCCCGTATGAGGCCTGCACATGCCTGAATCCCTCAGCACCGATGTCCTGATCGTTGGCGGCGGCGTCGCCGGCCTCTGGCTCAACGCGCGCCTGCGCAGGCAAGGTTTTGCCACGTTGCTGGTGGACAAGGGAACGCTGGGTGGCGGGCAGAGCGTGAAGTCCCAGGGCATCATTCATGGGGGCACCAAATACGCCTTGAGCGGCGCCCTCACCGGCGCATCCGAAGCCATCGCCGACATGCCACGGCGCTGGCGCGAGGCTCTTGAAGGCAAGGGCGAGCTGGATCTCAGCGGCGTGCGCCTGCTGTCCGATGCGCATTACCTCTGGTCGCCCGGCACGCTGGCCGGCAACCTCACCAGCTTCTTCGCCAGCAAGGCAGTGCGCTCGCGGGTTGGTCAGGTCAAGGGCGACGAACTGCCACCCGCTCTGCAACACCCGAAATTCAAAGGCAAGGTCTACCGCCTCAGCGAACTGGTGCTCGATGTGCCCAGTCTGATCGCCCGCCTGGCCGAACTGGCCGGCGACAGCCTGCTCGCCGGCCAGCAGGTCGAACCGCTGCTCGATGGCGACGAGCTGGTCGGTCTGCGCGTCGACGGCCGCGAGATCCGCGCTCAGCGCATCGTTTTCAGCGCCGGCGGCGGAACGGCCGAGCTGCTCACTTCGCTCGGCCTGCAGCAGCCGGCCATGCAGCGCCGACCGCTGCACATGGTCATCGTCAAGGCGCCGACGCTCAAGCCGCTCTACGCCCACTGCCTGGGCGGCGGCACCAAACCGCGAATCACCGTGACCAGCCATCCGGCGGCAGACGGCGAGTGGGTCTGGTACCTGGGCGGCGATCTGGCCGAAGCCGATGGCGTGGCGCGCGACGAAGCCAGCCAGATCGCCGCGGCGAAGAAGGAACTGGCCGAGCTGGTACCCTGGATCGACCTGTCCGCAGCGCACTGGACCACGCTGCGCATCGACCGCGCCGAGCCGGCGCAATCGGCCCTCGCCCGTCCGGACAACGCCTTTCTCGCCGAGCAGGGCCGCCTGCTGGTCGGCTGGCCGACCAAGCTGGCGCTGTCACCGGACTTTTCCGACCGCGTCGAAGCCGCTCTCGCCCGCGACGGCATTCGCCCCGTCCAGCATCCTGCACTACCGGAACTGCCGCGACCACCGTTGACCGGGCCGTTCTGGGAAGGGCTGCTGCCATGAACGCGACGCTGCATGACATGCACCGCCCACTGGGCAGCACCGGCCTGCGCATTTCGCCGTTGGGTCTGGGCACGGTCAAGCTGGGTCGCGACCAGGGCGTGAAGTACCCCAGCGGCTTCGCCATCCCCGACGATGCCCAGGCTCGCGAACTGCTGACCCTGGCCCGCGAACTGGGTATCAACCTGATCGACACCGCGCCGGCCTACGGCGTCAGCGAGGAACGGCTCGGCCCGTTGCTGGCCGGACAGCGCGAGGATTGGGTGATCGTCAGCAAGGTTGGCGAGGAGTTCGAGAACGGCCAGTCGCGTTTCGACTTTTCTGCCGCCCACACGCGCTTCTCGGTGGAGCGCAGCCTCAAGCGTCTGCGTACCGACCGCATCGAGCTGGTGCTGGTGCATTCGGACGGCAACGACTTCGATATCCTGCAGCACACCGAGGTCTACCAGACCCTGGCCCAACTCAAGCGCGAGGGCAAGATCCTCGCCTTCGGTCTGTCCGGCAAGACGGTCGATGGTGGACTGCTTGCGCTGCAGCAGGGCGACTGCGCGATGGTGACCTACAACCTCAACGAGCAGGCCGAACGACCGGTCCTCGACTACGCTGCTGCACACGGCAAGGGCATCCTGATCAAGAAAGCCCTGGCCAGCGGACATGCCTGCCTCAAGCCAGGCGACGACCCGGTCCGCCGCAGTTTCGAGCTGCTGTTCGGTCACCCAGGGGTCAGCGGCGCGATCATCGGCACTATCAATCCGCAGCATTTGACGGCTAACGTACGGACTGCTGCTGCCGTTCTGACCGGCAACTGAAACGGTCCTGGCGGCAACGTTCATCCGCTGCGCGGAAAGCGCATTACGCTGATGCCGCGCGGTTACTTTCTTCGCCGCAAGGAGAAACCGAATGCCAAGAGTTCTGGTGCGCAAGAGCCCTGCCGCATTCAAGACCCTGCCTCTCTACGTCGAGGCCAGCCAGGACAACCTGAGCTACCAGAGTCTGGGCCGGCCGCTGAACTTCAGCGAAGTGATCGAGCGCCGCCGCCCGGTGGAGGTGTCCGATCCGGGCCGTTTTGCCATCGAACTGGCCAATCTCGGCGTTTCAGTGCGTCTGACCATGAGCTGGCAGGGCCGCGAATACTGGGTGCTGGTCCGTCAGCAGCGGCCGGACCGTGGTGACGTTGTGCTCAAGCTGATTTCCGGCTACATCCCGGCGCATGAGCTGAACCTGCCGCTGCTTACCGCCATTCAGGAAATCGCCGAAGAATGCCTGCTGGAAACCCCTGAAGGCTGGCTTGCCGGGCGTTTCGGCGATACCTGGCTGCCCACTCCGTACCAGGCCAGCCTGCACTACCGAGAGGCGGTGCACTTCAAGCTCGCCTCGCAATCCGGCGCCACGCGCCCGGTGCAGTGCGGCAACATGGTGCTGATGGAGCGTCCTCGCGCCTATGTACACCTGCCGACCGCATCGTTGCAGCTGGTATATGACATGCGCATGGAGCTACCGAAAGAGGTACGCCAGTTGAGCCTGTTCCACGTCGACGAGCGCCTGGAAGATGGACAACTGGTTGCGCGCCTGGAGCGCAGCCGGCCCGACATCTACCTGATACCGCTGCATCAAGGCCTGCCGCAGGATCAGCTGCTGCAACTGCGCAATGGCCAGTTAAGCCCGGTGAACACTCGCGGCCTGTGGCTCTCAGAAAGCTTTGCGCCGCAGGAAGGCTGGGTTGTGCGCGACGAGCGCGTTCGCTGGCGCGATTGGTGGGCGGCACGGCCGGTGGCCGCCGCCCGTTAACGCGTAGTCGGTAGCCGCGCAAAGCGGCTGCCCACCTACTGACGATACGCGGTAGGCGTATCCAAAGGGCTCAGCGGCTGCGAATCTTCTCGACGATGGCGGTGGTCGAGCTGTTTTCCACCAGCCCCAGCACCTTCACCACGCCCCCGTAGGCCTTGACCAACTCGGCACCAACGACCTGATCGACGCCATAGTCGCCACCCTTGACCAGTACATCGGGACGAACCTGAGCCAGCAGGTTTTCCGGTGTGTCCTCGGAGAAGCACACCACCCAATCCACCGCTTCCAGACCAGCGAGCACCGCCATGCGGCGATCGACCGAATTGATCGGCCGGCCCGGGCCTTTGAGGCGGCTCACCGAGCCATCATCGTTCACAGCCACCACCAGCCGGTCGCCCTGGGCACGGGCCTGCTCGAGATAGGTCACATGGCCGGCGTGCAGGATGTCGAAACAGCCATTGGTGAAGACGATCTTCTCGCCCTCGGCGCGGGCATCCTCGACCGCGGTGAGCAGCTGCTCGACGGTCATCACGCCACGCTCGGAGCCTTCCTCGCGTTGCACCGCGCGGCGCAGCTCCGGCGCGCTGATGCAGGCGGTGCCCAGCTTGCCGACCACGATACCGGCTGCCAAGTTGGCCAGTGCCACGGCTTGTGGCAGCTCCTCGCCGGCCGCAATCGCAGCGGCCAAGGTCGAGATGACGGTATCCCCGGCACCGGTGACATCGAACACTTCGCGGGCACGGGCCGGCAGATGCAGCGGTGCGTGATCAGGGCGCAGCAGGGTCATGCCGTGCTCGCCACGGGTGACCAGCAACGCATCCAGCTCAAGCCTGCTCATCAGCTCGGCCCCCTTGCTGACCAACTCGGCCTCGTCGGCACAATTTCCTACGATCGCCTCGAATTCGCCCAGGTTCGGCGTAATCAACGAAGCGCCGCGATAGATGTTGAAGTCCTTGCCCTTGGGGTCAGCCAGCACAGGAATACCGCGGCGTCGCGCAGCCTGGATCAGCGCCTGATGGTTCTTCAGCGCGCCCTTGCCATAGTCCGACAGCACCAGCACCTTGACTCCGGCCAGCAGCCCTTCCACCTCGGCCAGCAGCGCGGCTGGATCGGTGTTGAACGGCTCCTCGAAATCCATGCGCAGCAGTTGCTGATGGCGACTCATCACCCGCAGCTTGACGATGGTGGGCTGGTCATCGATGCACTGGAAATGCGCCTGCACACCGGCAGCCGCGAGGCTGTCAGCCAGGCTCTGACGCGCCTCGTCCTCGCCGGTCACACCCACCAGCGCAGCAGCAGACCCCAACGCCGCGATGTTCAGCGCGACGTTGGCCGCACCGCCTGGGCGATCTTCGATCTGCTCGACCTTGACCACCGGCACCGGCGCCTCAGGCGATATCCGCGACGTGCCGCCATGCCAGTAGCGATCGAGCATGACATCACCCACCACCAGTACGGCGGCTTGGTCGAAACGGGGCATGGACAGCTTCATTGGGGCTCCGATGACAAACAGAAAACGGCGGCGATCATAACATGCAGGCCGCGGCCGCCTGCCCGCGACAAGCGCCTTGCTAGAGGTGGCGAACCCAGAACAGTTCGTGCCTGCGCACCGCCTTGCGGAAGAATTCGTCCTCGCCGGTGCGCGGCCAGCGCCGGCCGGCGAGGGCCGCCTGGACCAAACGGCGCAGGCGCTTTTTCAGCGGCAGTGGCCCCTGCAAATCGTGCTGCATGGCCAACGCCATAGCCTTGTTCAGCCGCGCGTCGGCATCCAGCAGAGGGCTCCACAGGCGGTCCGCCGGCAGCGGCTCGATGGCAGGCGGCAACGCAATACCACCATCAGCAGGACCCATCGGCCAGCGATCATTATCGTGCAGGTGGTTGGCATAGAGCAGCAGCGTTTCCGGCAGCCAGTCGCCCTCCTCCATCGCCTGACAGAGGGCTCGCGTGGCTGCGACGTGATCGGAGTGCGGATCGAGTTCAGGATGCGGCGTCACCACCACTTCGGGGCGAAAGTGCGTCAGCAGCGCGCGCAAATCGGCCTGCAGATTGCCCCAGGTCGGCACGCCGTCCACATCGGCCGGCAGCGCGAAGGGGTTGTTCTGACGAACGCTGCGGATGTCCTGCTCGCCCGACTCGCGCGAGCCGAAGGTGCGCTCCGGCTCCTCGGCCATGGTCGGCAGCTGCAGGCAGTAATAGCCGAGCTGCACGCAACGCGATTGCGGCACGCCGCCCCAGAGCGGTATCGCAAGGCTGTCCCAACTGCGCAGGCGCCCCTTCAAACGGGCCGCAGCAGGCAGATCCAAACCCAGGCGCTGGTAGTTGTTCGCCTCGATCTCGCCCTGAGTCAGGGTAACGATGGCGACGTCGCGAGCTCGGCTGTACAAGCCGAAGGCAGCCAGCTCCGCATCGTCAGCGTGGGGGGCAATGATCAGGATCCGGCGCTCAGCGTAGTCAGGATTGCGCATCGCGTAGAGGGTCGCATCGCTCGACAGCCGGCAGAACCGCCCGCGAATATTCAGCCTGCCCTGGGCGAGCAGCTCCTGCTGACCGGACAGATTGAGGTAACGCCGACCCGCGACACCGCGCTCGAAGTCCTGGCGGTCCTCACCGATCCATACCTGCGGGTCGCGCCAGCGCCCTAGCCAGCTGGCCTTCAGGTTGACCTCGAGAATCAGCGTATCTGCAGCGTCGAAGCCGTCAGGCAGAACCAGACGGCCGCCCTCGATGCGCACCAGGTAGCGCTTGGCATCTTCAGGAAAGGCGTAGCGGTAGTCGTCCTGCGGCCGGTAGAACAGATGATCAGCGAACCACGCCTCATGGGCGATCCAGCCGAGAACCACCAGCAGCGGTATCAGCCACCAGTTGACCAGCGCACCAATCAGCAACAGCGCAACGAGCGCGACGAGCAGCGCGATGCGCTTGTGCTTGCGATGACGTTTAAGCAATTGCTGCTTGCGTGCACTCATGGCTCACACCTGGTAGACCGGGACGCGGTTGCACCAGCGGTCCTTGTACTCTCGGTCCGCACGACCGAAGGAATAACGCAGCGGTTTGCCCAACGCCCGTGCCTCGGCCCAGGCCGTCTGGGTGTTGACGAAGCTGAGGACGCTGCCAGGGCTGAAATCCCGCTGCTGCGGATCGACACCGCCGTTGATGTACTCGATCGACACCCACTTCGGTGCCTCGACCCGGTAAAGCACCTGGACGGCGATGGGCTGCTCATCGAGCAGGACCACAGAGCCGGTCATGAACTCGCGCAGTAGTGCAAAGACCTCTTGCAGATGGCCCTTGCCGGGCGCCTCGAAACCCCAGCGGCGCTGGAACAGATCGGCATACATCGCAGCCTGCTCGGTCGGCGAGAAATCCAGCATCGGTCGCAGCACACCGCCGGCCTCTTCCAGCAAGCGCTGCTCGCGACGCTGGTTGTAGCGAAACTTCTTCGAATACTCCTCCGGCTCGCGCGCCAGCGCCAAGCCCTCCGGCTGCTCGCGCAACGTGCTGATCGCAGTAGCATTCAGCTCGGACACGTAGCGCATACGCTGGCGTACCGGCACCGCTGCCAGCTCGGCAACCGGCAGAACGATCTCCGCGTTGCCCATATCGAACAGGCCGCGCTTGCCAGTCTTTTTCAGCACATCCTTGGAAAGCGCCAGATGTCGCCCCCAGCAGGGAACCGCCGCAATCAGCTCACTTTGTTTTTCCCAGCCCAGATAGCGCACTGGAATACCAGCGAGCCCAGCCAGCCGCTCGATGACCTCAGGGTGAGTCGCAACGCTGCCACCGTAGCGCTGCCAGACCTCGGAATACGTCGATGCGTCGATAACGCGCCAGCCACGCTCGCGCCAGCTCTGCAGGAACTGAAACATCAGGATCCCTGCTCTTCGGGCACTTCGTCCTTGAACTGAGTGGCGTGGAGCCTGGCGTAGGCGCCGTTCGCGGCCAGCAGCTCGGCGTGGGTACCGCGCTCGACGATGCGGCCCTGCTCCATCACCAGAATCTGGTCGGCCTTCTCGATGGTGCTCAAGCGGTGCGCGATGACAAGCGTGGTGCGGCCCTGCATGACATGATCCAGCGCGCCCTGGATGTGCCGCTCGGACTCGGTATCCAGCGCCGAAGTGGCTTCGTCCAGAATCAGCACCGGCGAGTTCTTCAACAACGCACGAGCGATCGCCAGGCGTTGACGCTGACCGCCGGATAGCAGCACGCCGTTTTCGCCGACCATGGTTTGATAACCCTCCGGCATCTGCTCGATGAACTCATCGGCGTACGCATCGCGGGCCGCGCGGCGTATGTCGTCCAGCGGCGCGCCAGCCAGATCGCCGTAGGCGATGTTGTTGGCCACGGTATCGTTGAACAGGGTCACCTGCTGCGTCACCAGGGCGATGTGACGACGCAGGTTGCGCAACGTGTAGGATTCGACATCCGCACCGTCGAGCAGTATCTGACCTGCCTCATGGTGATAGAAGCGTGGGATCAGATTCGCCAGCGTGGATTTGCCGCTGCCTGAACGTCCGACCAGCGCCACCATCTGCCCCGGCTCAATGGTGAAACTAATGTCGTGCAGCACGCGCTTGTCTGTACCCGGATAGACAAAGTCGAGGTTGCGCACCTCAAGATGGCCGCTGACGGCTTCGCGCTCAAGCGTGCCCCGATCGACTTCTGGCTCCTCGTCGAGCTGCTCGAAGATACTTTCCGCCCCGGCCACGCCCTTCTGGATGGTCGAGCTGACTTCCGAGAGCTGACGTATCGGCTTGGGCAGCAACCCCGCCAGCGTGATGTAGGCGACCAGATCGCCAGCAGACGCGTCACCGCGGAGCAACAACACAAGGAACATCAGCACTGCCATGGCGCTGTAAATGACCAGTTGCAGACTCGGTGTGTAAACGGCATTCGTCTTGACCATACGCAACTGCTTGGCGGTGTTCTCCGAGCTCGCAGCCAGGAAACGATCCCGCTCGTAAGGCTCGCCTCCGAAGCTACGGACCACGCGATAGCCCTGTATGGTTTCCGAAGCCACATGGGTCACGTCGCCCATCGCAAGCTGAATCTTCTTGCTCTGCTTGCGGAATTTCTTGCTGGCGCTCGACACCATGAAACCGATCACTGGCAGTATCGCCAGCATCACCAGAGTGAGCTTCCAGTTCATCCACAGCAGCGTGGCGAACAGGAAAATCACTGTCATGCCCTCGCGCACCACAACCTTGATCGCATCGGTCGCCGCGCCGGTGACCATGGTCACGTTGTATGTGATCCGCGAGATCAGATGCCCGGAGTTGTGGCTGTCAAAATAGCGATTGGGGAGTGTCAGCATGTTGTTGAACAGTGCCAGCCGCAGGTCATGCACCAGCCCTAGCGAAACCTTTGCAAGAAAAAAATTGCCGAGAAACGAACCGATGCCCTGCATAAGCGCGATGAAGATGATCAGCAGCGGGACGGCCTGCAATAGCTTGAGCTGAGCCAGCCATGGTACTTCGTTGAGATGCGGGACCTGAGCAAACAAACTGGCGTCTGGGTTGTTCAAACCATCAACAAAGAATTTCAGCATGTAGCCGAGCATCGGCTGGGTCGACGCAAAAATCAGAAAACCAAGAAGACTGATCGCAAACAGCCCTAAATAGGGAAAGACGTAGTGCAGCAATCGCAGATACACCGTCACACTGGATTGCTGGGTAGAATTGGCCATTCGGCAAGCCCCATACGACTGGCTAGAGGAACAAGATGAGGATTGTAACAGCGCAGGAGCTGGAAAACTGGCTGGCGGAAGGCAAGGTGCTGGAAAAGGATGCGCGCGGGCCCAAAGTTCTGGAGCTAGTAAACGGGAGTTTTCTAAAGATCTTCTATACTCGCCGACGCCCCTTTCTGGCGCGCCTGTTTCCCTATGCAGAACGGTTCGCTAGGAACCTTGCCATACTGCGTGGCGCTGGCTTCCATGTCCCTGAAGTCATCGACACCTTTTGGATTGACAAGAGCGCAGGCCTGAGCGGCTGCCTATACCAGCCCTTGCCAGGTTCCTCAATAGAATCCATTTTTCGCGCCGATCCTAATCTGATCAAACAACACTTGCCTGCGCTAGCTAACTTTATAAAAAGCTTGCACCAAAAAGGCATCTACTTTCGATCGTTGCATATTGGCAACATTATCCTGCTTCCGAATGGCTCGCTTGGCCTGATTGACGTTCTCGACCTGCAGAAGAAGCGCAGCCCGCTTGGCCCAAACTTAATCAGACGAAATTTCGATCACTTACACAACCACCTAAAACGAAAGAAGCTTGAGAAGTTCCCTATACAGGAACTTCTCAAGCTCTACGGAGACACTCTGTAGCACGGGGGGAAAAGCGAAGCGATTAACTACCCGACAACGGCACGTCACTAAAACCGAAACGCTCTAGTACGCGCTTATTAACATAGGTCCCAGGCTTTGGAATATCCTTATTCACCAAGGTCATCGCGCCGACCACCACATTATCGGAAATCGAGATAACATCGCCAATTACACATGAATTGACACAAAGACTGACATTATCACCTATGTGTATCGATTTTTCTCCCGTTCCGCCTTTTATGCCGACGGTACAACCCTGCCAAACCTTGAAATTCTTCCCGATTCGGGCATAAGCACTAATCACGATGCCCGACGGGTGCGCAATCCATAACCCCTCGCCGACCGTCGCGCCCAGCATGATTTCGACGTTGTACTTACGGCTTATTCGCTCGTTGAGCATTTTGGCTCGCCGCTTCCAGAAACGACCGCCTTCAGCGTGAAGTACGTAGGCAAGACGAAACCAGAACAAGTAAGCATAGCGATTGCTTCTCTTATATTTCTGCCTGAGTCTGCGCCATGAAAATTCTTTTTGACTCGCGCCTAGAATCTCCAGGCACCAGTACCGCTTCATACTGTTGAACATCGACATCATCGGACTTCTGGCCGCTCGCCCCCCGAGTGTTCATGCAGGAGGATTGCGGCCGGCAACCAAAAAACAATCCAGAACACACCCGGACGCAGAAAAATCACATAGTAGTTTGCAACGGACACGAAAATGACAAACACCATAAGCGCCAATCCCAGAGGCGCGAAGCTTTGCCCAGAACGATAACGCCACCCACCTAGCAAAAGAATGGCGATCAACGCCAGCAGGAGCAGCAGGCCGGGAATCCCATACTCGTAGAAGAACTGCAGATAGAGGCTGTGCGCTTGGTTGAAACAGCGCCCGGCTCCTTCAATACAGATATTCGGTTCTGCTCCCGCGCCGGCCCCCCACCACCAGAATGAACCGATCTTTGACCACCATTGCCAGAAGATTTCGTCTCGATAACTGGCGTCTATTCCGCCGGCCGTTTCGAGAAGAAATATCCCGGCAATGGCTAGCGGGAGAATGCCGCATAACAGCAAGCGAAACTGCCGAGCAGTGAGCGAAACTGCCAGACAAGCCATAACCGCAGCCAACAGGCCAACCCATACCCCTCGCGAATAAGTGAAATAGCAGTACGTAGAGGCTCCAAGGAACGCCAGCAGGGGCAATACTCTGAGCCAACCTTTTTCGCGTAAAGACATGCAAAGCGCCATGACTGCTGCCACGCCAAAGTACAAGGCGGACACGATAGGGTTCTTAAAATCTGCCATTGTGTGGCCAGCCCAAGAATCTAGCCTGAACTCTCTGAAACCGAAGCCTCGGTTATCGATGAAGAGCGCTTGAAACAAGCTGAGCCATGCAAATAGTCCCGCAGTACCAACCACCGCCAGAAGCAGGACTCGCCAGATGTTCCTGCTTTGCATCACAAGACCAATGGCCACAACGTAGAGACCTACATATAGAAGCAGCCGCAGCCATCTCCAAGGTGTGCCAACGCTCCCCTCGTTAAACACAGCAACGAAAGCAACCCACCCGCACAGGGCCAACAACATGCCAAACGCAGTCTTATTGAACGACGGCCATGATTGCCTGAAAAGGAGCGCGACGAGTGCGGGGGCGAACAGAGTTAGGTTGGTGATGGTGGCGTAACGACTGCCGTCTGGAATAAAGCAAATCCCTGCGAGCTGCAGATATAGTCCAATCGCGAGCAACACCCGCAGGGAGGTAGGGAGCGACCAAGGTAGAATCATGCTGCCAAAGCCTCAATTTTCGTCGCTACCGCCGCGCAGTGCTCCGCTACGGCATCCTGCCAACGGCCCGGCACGCAGTATTCATCTCGAAGATAACTTATGAATGCCTGTCGCAGGTCTTCGCTTAGGCCCCAGGCCGGCAGCTTTTCCAGTAAAGCGAGAGCCTCTGTCGCATTTCGCGCGCTGGCCGCAATGCCTTCGATCGCATAGAAAGCTTCCCCCAGAACCAGCACGGGCTTCGCCAAGAGAATGCTCTCAAGGCCCACTGTCGAATTTATCGTAACGACACAGTCAGCCTTCTCGATCAATTCCTGCGTCGAGTTGCCGTTCGCGAAAATGACCCTGTCTGAGGCGCGCCTGGCTAGATCCGGATACTTTACCCGGCTCGATGGATGCTCTTTCAGAACCACGACTCTCCCGCTGCGCTGCGCGACCAGTTCGGCAAAGGAGAAAAGCTCGCGCATGCCGCTTATCCAGGGCGAATACAGCCGAATCTGGGTATCCCAATCATCTTGAAAGGGAATGAATATATAGCTGCTAGGTAGCTCAACGGACTGGCTTTGACGCTTCGCTTCTCGTGGAACCAGCGCGACCGAGCCAGCACCACGTAGCCGGCCAGGGTATCGCTCTGCATAGTTCCTATAGAAAGCGGCATCCCTCGGCACGGAGTTGCGATAATTCACGCCCTGAGGGTCAAGGGTTGTAGTACCTGGAAGCAGTCCGTTCTCGAAATGCAATCGCAGCACGCCAGCTTCACACATGCTTGTGAGCAATGCGCAATAACGGTGGCTACCGTTCCACACCGCTACCGCGCCCGGCCTCTCTTCTCGCAGCAACCGGCCGAAACGAAGAGCCATCACCAACATCTCCAACCTCAGCAGAAGTCGATATAAGGCGCCGTGATAACGACCTTTCGTCGCCCGCTCGGTGCACTTCTCTTGCACCAACCGACTCCACTCCACCCGACGTAGCGCCTGTTGTAATCCGCAGACGGATGGAAGAGGCAATGTCGCAGGCGTGACGACAGTGCCAGTCAACTCTGAATTTTCAAGTAGGCCACTGAAGTAGTTGATTTGATGCTTAGCCAATCCGAGAAATACGACTTTCATAAGTATGCTTATTAATATTTTTGGGGCGGAGCAGACAGTTGAATACCAACAGGCTCCGCGGCGTTCGCTACCACCCGCACGCTGCCGATAAGGGTGCTAAGCGGCTTGTCTGCGTGACAGATGTGGTAGTTCAGAAACTCCAACAAGCGCTCTTTTATTTTTCCCGGTTCAGACAGAGCTGTTTCGATACAGGGCGCCAACTGCGCCTCAGCGACGACTCTTGGCAGCCCGAATCGCGCGACCGAAAAATAGTCCTCGCCCTGCCCAAGAAGCACGAAAGGAACTCCGGCACGGGCAACATCCAAGACAGCATTGGTATAACCACACAGCACTAGATCGAAGTGCCCGGCACATTGCTCGAGCGTCTCATCTGCAGACAAGAGAGCGATTCGCTCGGAACCCGCTGCATAGTCCAGCCAAGGATAGCCTTGTCCACGGGGGTGGAGTTTCACTGAGATCCTTGCATCCTGATGCTGTTCGAGCCAAGTCACTACCCACCTGCAATATTGTTGATAGGTTTCGGTATGCTCGTAACCCGGGCCAGAACCGAGAAACAACAAACGTGGCGTCCTTCTGTTATTACTCTCGTGCCAAACGGCTCTCTTTTCGTCTGTCAGAAAATATGGCCCCGCATACACGGCGCGGCACTCACCAAAAGCCTCCCCAAGCGAAGAAAGGTAGTCGTAAGAACTTCTGCCAAACATCAGATAGTAGTCGTAATCGAAATAGTCATAGCGACTGGACTGCCCAGACGGCACGGAATGCGCCAGATGCATTACTCGCATGCCCTCGGTGCGTAGCGCCTTGATGAAACTTGGAATTATCCAGCCGTTTCGCTCGGCCAACACCACCTTGGCCCGATAACGTCGCAGCAAGAACGCCGCATGCGCAGCATGCCAATACAGCAGGAACGGGACGGGCTTGGCAGGTCTGACGAACTGCCGAGCGCGAATCAGTACGCCATCCGACTCTTCGACAAATTCCTCGACGTGGAGACCGTTAGCCCGCAACGCCTGTAGCAAAGCGCCTTTTCGGCCTTGTTCGTATGATTTACGCGAAGGATGAATCAGCAAAACGTCGCATGACGTTGCTGGGATACGCCGACCTATGGACAAAAAGAAAGCCAACAGCCCCCTACCTGCCAACCGACAGCGCAGTCGCCAGGACGCCAATCGCCCCTTCCCGCGGCGCAATGGTGCGCTGACTACGAAGTCACGCAGCTGGCGCAACGCCACGTTCATGGGAGGTCCCACGCTCAGTGTCTTCCGCTCAACCAAAGCCGCAACGCTTTGCGGGTATAGGACATCTTGAAAATTACCCGCCAATCATTGCTGATCGCTTGCCGATACATTCCACGCGCCTCGGCAAACCGCCCTGCGCTCAAAAGCCCACGAAACAGCGAAAGGCAACGCTGAGCCTTGAATGCTCTGCGTAACGACGACATGGCAGCAGGCACCCGCCCCTTGTTGAATATCTCCTCGACGACGGCAAGCCCAACAGCACAATCCTGCTCGATGTCGTGCCTCATGCTGTCATCGTGCTTGTAGATCAGCGCCATGGGCGCGGCAAGCACCGTGCACTCAAAGTTTGCGAGTGCTTGACTGAAGACCGGAATGTCCTCGGCATTTCTAAAGCTTTCGGGGTAGTTTCCGAGCCGAAAAACGTCGCGATGAATGGCGGACGCCCCGTTGGCAAGGCCGATGGTCTTGTCCAATAGATATCCACGCAACCGTTCCAGCCGTTCATCAGGAAGCGCCGCTGGCAGATGTTCACGGCGCTTGCCATCGGGCCAGACAGCCCAATGGCCGCCGATTACCATGCGTGTTTGCGGATGTTGCGCGAGGTGCTCACTCAACAACCTCAGGGCATCCGGCGCCAACTCGTCATCGGCATCGAGAAACACCAGATACGTCCCTGTGGCCTCTACTATGCCGCGATTACGGACCGAGGAAAGCCCGCCGTTGGGCTTGCGGATAGCACGGAAAAGTCCAGCATGTTTGACTTGCAGATCGGCAAGTACCGCAGGTGTCTCGTCGGTCGAGCCGTCATCGATTACCAACAGCTCGCTACGCTCAGTTAACTGAGCGATTACGGACTCGACCGCGCGAGGCAAAGTCTTCGCATAGTTGTAGGCTGGAATGACGATACTGATCAGCAAATCAGATGTGCTCATACCAACCCTTGCCTTCCTTGACCACGAGGATGTCCTCCATGATCAGGTATTGCAGATCCGAGCCGTAGAACATATTCAGCGCATCGGTTGGCGAGCAGATCATCGGCTCGCCGCGGCGGTTCAGCGAGGTGTTCAACGACACGCCGTTGCCGGTCAGCTTTTCCAGCTCCAGCATCAGGTCGTACCAGCGCGGATTATGCCGACGCTCAAGAACCTGGGCGCGCGAAGTGCCGTCTTCGTGGACCACTTCGCCGACCCGCTCCTTCCAGCCTTCATTCACTTCGAAGGTGAAGGTCATGAACGGGCTAGGATGGTCGACCTTCAGCATCTGCGGAGCAACGGTATCGAGCATGGACGGGCAGAAGGGTCTCCAGCGCTCGCGGAACTTGATCTGCTCGTTGATGCGATCGGCCACGCCGGGCACGCTCGGACAGCCAATGATCGAGCGGCCGCCAAGGGCACGCGGGCCGAACTCCATGCGCCCCTGAAACCAAGCCACGGGGTTGCCATCGACCATAATCCTGGCGATGCGCTCGGGCGTGTTGGCGATCTGCTTGAACACCGGCTTGTTTGGATGCTTGGCACAGGCAGCGATGACGTCTTCGTTGGAATAAGACGGGCCGAGATAGACGTGCTCCATCTTCTCCACCGGCACGCCGCGCTGCACCGAGACATAGGCCGCAGCACCAACCGCGGTACCAGCGTCACCGGAGGCCGGCTGAACGAACAGCTCCTTGACGTCGTCACGGGCGATGATCTTCTGGTTGAGCTTCACGTTCAGCGCGCAACCGCCGGCGAAGGCAATCTTGCCAGTCTCGCGGATGATGTCGCCCAGGTAGTAGTCCATCATCTGCAGGGCAAGCTTTTCGAACAGCGCCTGCATGGCGGCCGCGTAATGGATGTAGGGGTCGTCGGCGATGTCACCTTCCCGCTTGGGGCCCAGCCATTCGATCAGCTTCGGCGAGAAGTAGTAGCCCTTGCCCTTCTCCTTGTAGCGACGAAAGCCGATGACGTTGGCGTAATCGGTGTTGATGGTCAGCTCGCCGTTCTCAAACGTCGCCAGGCGGGAAAAATCATACTTGGCGGCGTCGCCGTAGGGCGCCATGCCCATCACCTTGAATTCGCCATCGAGCATCTCGAAACCGAGGTACTCGGTGATCGCTCCGTACAGTCCGCCTAAGGAATCCGGGTCGTAGAACTCTTTGATCTTGTGAATCTTGCCGTTCTCGCCCCAGCCGAAGAACGTGGTGGCGTACTCACCCTTACCGTCGATGCCGAGAATGGCGGTCTTCTCGGTGAATCCCGAGCAATGGTAGGCGCTGGAGGCGTGGGCCAGATGATGCTCAACCGGCTGCAGCTTGACCTTCTTCAAGTCGAAGCCGAGCTGCTGGAGGCACCACTCAATGCGCTTCTTGTACCGGTAGTAGCGGCGGTTGCCCATGAGAATGGCATCCAGCGCACGATCCGGCGCGTACCAGTAGCGCTTGGCATAGTGCCAGCGGGCCTTCTCGAAGATGCTGATGGGTGCGAACGGAATCGCCACTACGTCGACGTCCGCCGGTTTGATGCCGGCCTGCTCAAGGCAGAATTTGGCGGATTCGTACGGCATGCGGTTCTTGGCATGCTTGTCACGCACAAAGCGCTCTTCTTCAACGGCGGCAATCAGCTTCCCGTCAATGTAAAGGGCGGCGGAAGGATCATGACTGAGGGCGCCGGAAAGGCCGAGAATCGTCAATGCCACGGGTATTGCCTCTTAATCTTCGATGCTGGTGCCGGGCACCGCGGGTAAACGTTGGTCAAGCAGCCGGTACAGGGCGCTGTCGGTCGGCCAGTTGCGCAGGAACCGCGCGCGGTCCTTGGCATATGCCCGGGCAAAGCTGGCATCGCTGCCATGTTGTTGCACGGCATCCAGGTCGATCAGCGACCAGCGGTCATCCTCCCAGAACAGGTTGTGCCCCTTGAGATCGCCGTGACTGATGCGCTCGCGAATCAGTGCTGCGAACAGCCGGTCCAGGGCGACCAGCTCTTCCTCTGGAGGACAGCCACCCAGGTACGGCTGAAAACGCGCAATTATATCTTCTCCGCGCAGCAATTCGGTAATCAGCCACGCCGGCCCACGCATCCACAGCCAGCGGCGCTCGATGACGGCTAGCAAACGTGGAGTAGCGATCCCGAGAAAGTCGAGGCGATTGCCTTCAACCCAACTATGCCAGGCGCGACTAGGGCGCCAGAAGCGCTTGAGCCAATGCAGCGGATTCTTGATGTTGTACCGTTTGATCAGCAGTGGCCGGTCGTCCAGCTCGCATTGCGCAACGGTGGCTGCGCCACCGGTCTTGTACAGCCGCCCCCGGGAAACGAAAGCGTCCGGATCAGCCAGTACCGGCTGCAAGGCAGGCGCCTCGTCACGCCGAACCGCTTGCGCGCCGAACGGGCCAATGTGCGCGCTGAAGAGGCTGCAATTGCGCGCCACCTTTTTCAGGTAGTCGTTCAGGCGCCAGGCGCGCGTCCTGCGGATTTCCTTCAGCAGCGCTTCCAGCGGCAACGCATGCTCGCTGTTGGCGAGCAGATAGTGCACCAGCAGTTCTTCTATGAACGGCTCGATCTCTGCCGGTAGCTGGGCGAAGAAAACGCCGAGGTTCTCCAGCACCCGCTCGCGCGACAACGGCTGCCCGGGCGTCTCTGCCTTTACGCCGCCGCCGTCGACCACATAGAGCTGCCCGGCGGCTCTCAGCAGGTTGTCCAAATGCAGATCCGCCTGCCAAAGGCCTTGCGCATGCATCCTGGCGATCAGTTCAAGCGCCTCGCCGAGCACGTCGCGCTGGGCATCCGACAGGCCAGGTTCCGCCTCAACGGAGCACCAGACTTCCCACAGGCTTTCGCAGGAATCGAGCCAGTCGAACAGCAGCCAGCCGCCCTCGCCCTCCCGCCAATCCTGAGCAACCAGGGCAGGTGTTGGCAGCTGCTGATCCGCGAGCAGCTGTGCGCCAGCCACCTCGCGCCGATGGTGACGCTGCGCCTTGCCACCCACCATAAGCTTGGCCAGTACCTGGCGACCGTTCCAAAGCGCGCGGCCGACATAGCGCTGCCCGGGCAGGATGCGCAGCCAAAGATCGACATGCAGACTCGCCCCATCCGGTAACTCGACTTGCAACGGGCAGGCAGGCTCTCGCCCGGCTCCGGCCAGCTCGACCAACCTCATTAACGGGCCTCCTTGGCTTCGCGCCGCTGATGCAGCTGCCGCAGCCATGGCTCGACCAGGCGAGAGTCGTCCAGATAGGCCTCCAGCAAATGCCGCACGCCTTGCTTACCGATAACGCTTGCACGCCGCACGAGCGGTTCCAGATCCTTGACCCGGTCGCGCCGCCCCAACAATAGAGGGCGGGTTTTCTCCAGATCGATCAGGCAGGCCTGCCAACAACCGCCCTGCTCACGCAGGAAGATGTGCTTGGGATAGAAGCAGCTATGCATCTGTCCGGCCTGATGCAACGTACGCGCCAATCCGCCGACTGCAACGAGGATCGCTTGGTGATTTGATTCGCCAAGCTCCGGCCATCGCTTCAGCAATTCGTCCAAATCCATCCATCCATCCAGCGCACGCGTCAGCAGAACAGCGCGCCGTTCGCCGCCGACCTTGCGCTGCCCGAAGAAGCTGGCCTGCAGCGCCGGCACGCCAAGCCGCGCATAACGACGGATATTGCGAAACTCCCGGGCGAAGGTTGGCTCGCCAAAGGGGTGCGCCAGTGTGCGAGTCAGATGATCGCTCTGCCGCTTGAGGTAGAACGCCGAGTCATCGAGCTCGAGCCGGAAGACACTGCTCCAGCCACCGCGCTCGACATTGGGCTCATCCACAGCAGTCAGCTGCACCGACCAGAGTGCATCAAAACCCGCCAGACCATGTCTCTCGAGCGCCGCCCGATCAGCCTGCGCAATGAAGTCCTTCATTCCCGCCCCTGGAAATAATTCAGAATCTGCCGAATGCGCGACTTGTCCTTGTCTACCAGCCGCTTGCGCTGGCAGTACTGCAGATAGAACCGCAGGCGCTGGGTTCGGCTGAGCTGGTACTTGGCGACCTTGTCCAGACAGGCCAGGTCCTTGACGATACGCCGCTGCAGGAACGGTCCCCGCCAGAACGCACCGGTCGGACAGTCGATCAGATAAAGACGACGCTGCGGATCGACCAGCAGATTGCGCCATTTGAGATCGTTGTGAGCAAAGCCCCGGTCGTGCATCGCCCGAGTAGAGCGAGCAAGCTGCAGGCTGACCTCTTGCACCCAGCGCGGATCGCGGAGGCGAGCATCATGTGTAGTGGCGAGCATGGCCAGATCATCGGTCTGCTCCAGCTCGCGGGTGATCAATGCGCCGCGTAAACACGCACCACCACGACGCTCCAGACCGTAAGCCACGATTGGAGCAGTGGGGATGCCCCAACGTCGAAACAGCATAAGATTCTGCCATTCCGCCTTGACCCGCGGCCGGCCGACAAATCGACGCAAACCCTTGCCTGCCCCGGAGTAACGCTTTACGTAATAGCGAACACCGTTGCGCTCGATACGAATGACCTCCGACAGCAGGTCCTGGGTCAGCCGCTCGCCTGTCAACGCGAATACGCTCGCGAGGGTGCCGAAATCCGCACTCAGATCGGCATAGGCCGGGTCCAGTGTCCAGCCGGCCATTACAGCGCATCCCCATAGCGCAGCTTGCGCGCCTGCAGCCTTTCGGCCTTGCGCTGCAACCATGCCAGCAGCGAAGACTCGTCACGCAGAATCTCCCGCAGCGGACGCTGAAAGTAATCGCGCAGGAAGCGCAGCTTGTCACCACGGGTCAAGCCGATCTCGAGCGCCGAGAAGTACAACCCGGCCAGATCCTTATCGCGCCAGCGCCGAGGCGTCCGGGAGCGGGTCTGCGCGCGGTGCAGGTCGATCAGCGACAGGCGGAAATCACTTGCTGTCACCGGTTTGTCGGTATGCAGCAGAAAGTGGCAGATGTAGAAATCGCGATGATTGACGCCGGCGCGATGCATGGTGCCAGCCATGCGGGCGACTTCGGCGATAAGGGCGTGCTTGAGCGCCGGTGCGGGTAGCTGTTCCAGCCAGTTGGCCGTGAAATCCTCGAGGCTGACGGTCGGGGCCAGTTCTTCGGTGATGATGAACGAATGCTGGCTCGCCGGATTGGCTCCGCGCTCGCCGTAAGCCACCGCGGTCATGGTCGGCACACCCACTTCGTGCAACCGCTGGATTGCTCGCCATTCCTGGCCAGCACCGAGAACGGGCGCCTTGGCGGTAAGCAGGTTCTTGGCGATCTCGCCCCAACCGATACCGCGATGAATCTTGACGAAGTAACCCTGGCCTTCGACTTCGGTACGCAGCGTGCGTCGCCCCTCCAGCTCGCGGTACACCTGCCCGTCGAGACGCTCGACTTCGACGAACGGGTCCTCGCCGTGCCAGAGGCTTTTGAACGGCTCCAATAGCATCAGGCGCATGGAGCCTCCGCCAATCGGCAGGGCGCTGACCGAGCTGTAGCGCTCATGCGCTTGCCCCGAGAATCACGTCTGCCGCCTTCTGCGGCATCGAATAAAGGTCCGCCGTGCCGGCGAACGTCAGAGCATTGCGACTCCAGACCGCGCGTTGCTGATCATCGGCCAGCATCTGCGCCAGCATCTGGTCGAGCACCTGCTGCTCGAAGGGGCTGGGCACCACGCGACCGCAGTCGGCGTCGGTAATGTAGTGCGCATAGCCACATACATCGGTGACCAGCACCGGCAGCCCGGCGACCAGCGCTTCCAGCAGTACGGTACCGGTGTTCTCATTGTAGGCTGGGTGGATCAGCAGATCGGCGCCCAGCAGGAACCGCGGGATATCGCTGCGCCCCTTGAGGAATTCGACCATGCCGGAAACGCCCAGCGTCTTGGCCTGCAGCTTGAACGGCTTGGGATCGTCCTGGCCGATTACCAGCAGGCGGGTGCGCTGACTCAGTTCGCGCGGCAATGCGGCAAGCGCCTTGAGGCTGCGGTCCAGACCCTTGGTCTTGAAACCGGAACCGATCTGCACCAGCAGCAGCTCCTCGGGCCGCACCTCGAATTCCTCGCGAAACTCGGCACGGATCTGCGCGGCATTGGCCGGCGCGCGGCGATCCTGGGCGATGCCCGGCGGCAACAGGTGAAAGCGTTCGGCGGGCGTGCCGTAGTGTTTGACGAACAGCGGCTGCTGCACCTCGGAGATCATCAGGATTTCGGTCTTCGCCTCGGGCGCAAACACCGCGCGCTCGTACTCGGCGAAGTGCTTGTAGCGACCCCAGCGGCGGTAGATCGGATTGCGCAGGGTCTGCGCCTTGTCCTCGAAGCAGGGGTCGGCGGCGTAATACACGTCGAGTCCCGGCATCTTGTTGAAGCCGATCACCCGGTCCACCGGCCGCCGCGCCAGATCGGCCTCGACCCAGGCGGTGAAGCGCTCGTTGCGGGTGTGGTTGAACAGCGCCTTGACCGGCGCGATCAGCACCTCGAAGCCTTCGGGCACGTCACCTTCCCAGATCATCGCGTAGACGCGGATCGCGTGGCCGCGACGCTGGCATTCGAGGGCAATGCGCATGAAATCGCGCTGTAGACCACCAAAAGGGAAGTACTTGTAGAGAATGAAGGCCAGTTGCATCAGACGGACTCCGGGGCCCGCAGCAGGGCTTTCAGTTCGGTGACGACGCGCTCAGGGCGCAGATCGTCGAAACAAGGCTTGTGGCGATCACCGCGACCGGCGTTCGGTCCGCTGGCGCACAGGTGCACCTGCGAGCGCCCATAGGCGCCGACCCGCCCGGGCAGGGTCGGACCATAAAGCGAAATGCTCGGCACATCCAGCGCCGCGGCCAGATGACCGAGGCCGGTATCCACTGCGACGCAAGCCCGCGCACCAGCGATGACCCGTGCAACACCGGCCAGATTGAGCTTCGGCAGCACCGCGGCGTTGGCCACACCGCTGACGATGCGTTCGGCCCGCGCCTTCTCTTCGGCATTGCCCCATGGCAGGCGAATCGCCCAGCCGAAATCGCTCATGCGTTCGGCCAGTTCGCGCCAGTAGGTTTCCGGCCAGTGCTTGCTCGGCCAAGTGGTGCCGTGCAGAAACAGCAGATACGGCTGATCGCTGGGCGCGGCCATCTGCTCACGATTTAGGCCGTAGTCGGCAACATCCTGCCGCAGCGGGTAACCGAGCGCCTGAGCGAACAGCTGACGCACCCGCTCCAGCGCATGCTGCTCACGCGGCACGGCATAGCACCGATCATAGAAGCGTGTCGCCAGCGGCTCGCGGGCCGAATCGTGGTCCAACCCGGCGACCGGCGCCTTGACGTAGCGGGTCAGCCAGGCGCTCTTGAGCAAGCCCTGGGCATCGATCACCAGGTCATAACGACTTTCGCGCAGGCGCGCCTTGAAGCGTCGCCACTCGCCGCTGCGCAGGGTATTGATCGGATGTTTGCGCCAGCGACGAATCGCCACCGGAATCACCTGCGCCACCGCTGGATGCCAGGCCGGGATCTCGGCGAAGCCCTCCTCCACGACCCAGTCGAACTGGATGCCAGGCAGCGCCCGCTGCGCATCGGTCAGCGCCGGCAGGGTATGCACGACATCGCCCAACGACGAGGTCTTGACCAGCAGGACCTTCAATCAGCGCACCTCAACTGACTGCGGGGCCAGGCGATCCAGCGCCTCGATCACCGCGCGCGGCTTCAGCTCGCGCATGCAGTTGTTGTGGCCGAAGCGGCAGGTGCGTTCAAAACAGGGGCTGCAGTCGAGACCCAGCCGGACCACCTCGACCTGCTCGGAAAGCGGCGGGGTGAAGGCCGGTGACGTCGAGCCATAGACTGCAGCCAGAGGCCGGCCCAGCGCGGCTGACACGTGCATCAGGCCGGAGTCGTTGGACACCACTGCGTCAGCGCAGGAGAGCAGATCGATAGCCTCGGCCAGGCTGGTCTCGCCGGCCAGGTTCACCGCCTCTTCGCGCAACCCAGGAATCAATCGCGCGAGGATTTCCTCGCCCACCGAGTGGTCGTTTTTCGAGCCGAACAGCCAGACCTGCCAGCCCTCACGAATCTTCAGCTCGGCGACCTTGGCGAAGTGCTCGGCCGGCCAGCGCTTGGACTCGCCAAATTCGGCACCTGGACAGAGCGCCAGTACCGGACGATCCAGGCTCAGGCCGAAACGTGCCAGTGCCACATCGCGAGTCACGGGGTCGATACGCAGCGAAGGGTTCGGATACGGTCTGGGCAACTCGGCGCCCGGCTCGAACGCCAGCGCCATGAAGCGTTCGATCATCAGCGGATAGCGTTGTTTGTCGAGCTTGCGCATGTCGTTGAGCAGGCCGAAGCGCATTTCGCCGCGCCAGCCGGTGCGCTTGGGAATACCGGCGAAGAACGGCACCAGCGCCGACTTCAACGAATTGGGCAAGAGGATCGCCTGCTCGTACTGACCACGCAGGCTCTGCGCAACTTTGCGCCGGGTCGCCATGTCGAGCACGCCGTGCCCGACCGGAAAGCTAAGCGCCTGGCGCACCTCGGGCATGCGCTCGAGAATCGGCCGGCTCCACTCGGGTGCCAGCACATCGATCTGGCAGTCGGGATGGCGCTGTTTCAGGCAGACGAACAACGTCTGCGCCATCACCATGTCGCCAACCCAGCTGGGTCCCACAATCAGAATATTCATAAGGGCAGCTTCAAGCCACGAGCCTCAAGCTGCAAGCGGCAAACCATCGGCCGCGTGCAGCTTGGCGCCTGCGCTTACTTGACCAGTGTCCGCCATTCGGCATGAGCAGCGGTCTTGCCGGAGACCAGATCGAAGTAGGCCTTCTGCAACTTTTCGGTCACTGGGCCACGACGACCGATGCCGATGGCGCGGCCATCGACTTCGCGAATCGGCGTCACCTCTGCGGCAGTTCCGGTGAAGAAGGCTTCATCGGCGATATAGACCTCGTCGCGGGTGATGCGCTTCTCGACCACCTTCAGGCCGTGCTCGGCGGCCAGGGTCAGCACGGTGCCACGAGTGATGCCATTCAGGCAGGCGGTCACTTCCGGGGTGTAGATCACGCCATCCTTGATGATGAAGATGTTCTCGCCCGAACCTTCGGCCACGTAGCCTTCAGGATCCAGCATCAAAGCTTCGTCAGCGCCACCGGAAATGGCTTCCTGCAGGGCCAGCATCGAGTTGATGTAGGCACCGTTGGACTTGGCGCGGGTCATGGTGATGTTGACGTGGTGACGGGTGAAGGAGCTGGTGCGCACCTTGATGCCCAGTTCCAGCGCCTCGTCGCCCATGTAGGCGCCCCAGTGCCAGGCGGCGACGATCACGTGCACTTTCAGGCCGCTGGCGCGCAGGCCCATGCCTTCGCTTCCGTAGAACACCATCGGGCGGATGTAGGCGCTTTCCAGGTTGTTCTCGCGCACTGCGGCGCGGGTCGCTTCGTTGATCTCTTCCTTCGAGTATGGCATCGGCATGTTCATGATGTGTGCCGAATCGAACAGGCGGTCGGTGTGCGCCTGCAGGCGGAAGATCGCCGTGCCGTCCGGGGTGTTGTAGGCGCGTACGCCTTCGAATACGCCCATGCCGTAGTGCAGGGTATGGGTCAGCACATGGGTGGTCGCATCACGCCACTGCACCAGTTCGCCGTCATACCAGATGACGCCATCACGATCGGCCATCGACATCGTTGCCAGCTCCTCAGAATTCGAATTTGCCAGTAGCCCGACGAGGGGCTCAGCTTAGGCCCAACTCACGCCAGATACGCATGACAGCGCGGCGCTCGTCGTGGAATTGATCCCCACTCACCACTCCGGGCTGCTTCTGCAGTGATTGCCGGTGCGCTGCGGCGCGGTAGGCCTTGTAGGCATCCTGCAGCAGCCGAACCTCATCGCCGGTCATCAACCCGGCCTGCTCCAACCCATCGAGAATGCGGATGTTATCGGTATAGCGCAGCAGTTCGGGATGCTGGTGCGACCACGCCAAAGCCGCGTATTGCACCATAAATTCGATATCCACGATACCACCGGCGTCCTGCTTGAGATTGAACTCGGCCGCGCCGTCGAAGGCTTGCTCGGCAGTCCCCGCATGTGTCGCGCGGGTCCCGAGGTTCTCGCGCATCTTCGCGCGCATGTCGCTGACTTCGCGACGCAGCGCATCCAGATCACGCTCACGACCGAGCACACCGGCGCGCACCCGTTCGAAGTCGGCGGTCAGCTGCGGACAGCCAACCAGTACCCGCGCACGCACCAGCGCCTGGTGCTCCCAGGTCCAGGCTTCCTGACCCTGGTAGCGCTCGAAGGCGCCGAGGGAGCTGACTAGCAGCCCGGAAGCGCCGGACGGACGCAGGCGCATGTCCACCTCGTACAGCTGGCCGGAGGTGGTCTGGGTGGTCAGCAGATGAATGATGCGCTGACCGAGACGGGTAAAGAACTGCGCGGTGTCGATGGGCTTGGCGCCATTGGTCTCGGCGGCAGGGTCGCCGTCATGGATGAACACCAGGTCCAGGTCAGAACCGTGACCGAGCTCGATCCCGCCGACCTTGCCGTAACCGACGATGACGAAGGCCGGATCGCACAGCGTGCCGTCGCTGCGCCGCGGCTGACCATGACGCGCGACAGTGTGGCGCCAGGCCAGGGTCAGCACTTCCTGCAGAATGGCCTCCGCCAGCCAGGTCAGGTAGTCACTGACCTTCATCAACGGCAGCGTCCCTGCGATCTCCGAGGCTGCGACGCGCAGGCGATGCGCCAGCTTGAAATGACGCAGCGCCTCCATCTGCTGCTCAAGGTCATCCTCGGGAATACGCATCAGCCGCTCACGCAACTCGGCAGCCAGCTCCGGCGCCAGCGGCGGGCTATACAAACGACCGGCGTTGAGCAATTCGTCGAGCAGCAACGGGAACCGCGCGATCTGCTCGGCGACCCACGGGCTGGCCGCGCAGAGTTCGAGCAAGCGCTGCAGCGCGCTGGGATTTTCGGTCAGCAATACGAGATAGGCCGAACGCCGGGCCACCGCCTCGACCAATGGCAGCACGCGCTCGAGCACCAGATCAGGGTCGTCCTGCTCGACAGCCTGCGCCAGCAGACGAGGAATGAAGGCGTCCAGTCGCTCACGGCCGAGACGCTGCATGGTCCTGACCTGACTGGCATTGCGCAGCGCGGCGAGGCGCTGACAGGCAACCTGACCATCACGGAACCCGGCTTCGGAAAGCTGTCGACAGGCAAACTCCTCGTCCCAGTCCTGCTCCCACAGCGGCAGCCACTCGCCGCCGACCAGCGCCTCGCCTTCGGCATTCTCGTCCTCGTCCGGGTCGGCGATAACCTGGTGAAAATGCCAGTCGATACGCCCACGCCAGTGCAACAGCTGCTCGTGGAAGGCCTGCCAGCTGTCGAAACCGAGCATGAAGGCGACCCGCGCGCAGTCGACTTCAGTCTCCGGCAGCATCTGCGTCTGGCGATCGGCGATGGCCTGCAGCGCATGCTCGGTATAGCGCAGAAACTCATAGCCTTCGCGCAGCTCCGTCACCGCTGCACCCGGCAGATAGCCCTGACCTTCCAGGGTAGCCAGCACCTTGAGCAACGGCCGCTGTTGCAGGCTGAGATCGCGCCCGCCGTGAATCAGCTGAAACGCCTGGGCGATGAACTCCACCTCGCGGATGCCACCGGCACCCAGCTTGATATTCGAAGCCATGCCCTTGCGCCGCACTTCCTGCTGGATCAGCTGCTTCATGGTGCGCAGCGCTTCGATGGCGGAGAAATCAAGGTAGCGCCGATAGACGAACGGCCGCAGCATTTCCAGCAGCTCCTTGCCGGCCTGCTGGTCGCCACCGATGACACGCGCCTTGATCATCGCGTAGCGCTCCCAGTCACGCCCCTGGTCCTGGTAGTACTGTTCCAGCGCGTTGAAGCTGTAGACCAGCGGACCAGACGAACCGTACGGGCGTAGGCGCATATCGACGCGGAAGACGAAGCCATCGACGGTGATGGCGTCCAGCGACTTGATCAGCCGCTGACCGAGCCGGACGAAGAACTCCTGATTGTCCAGCGAGCGCTTGGCGCCCACGGTTTCGCCCCCCTCGGGGTACCCGAAGATCAGGTCGATGTCCGAGGACAGATTCAGCTCATGGGCGCCCAGCTTGCCCATGCCAAGGATGACCATGTGTTGCGGGTTGCCGCTGCGACGCCCGGTGGGTATGCCGAACTGCTCGCAATGACGCACATACAGCCAGTGATAGGCCAGATCGACCGACGCGTCGGCGAGATCGGAGAGGTCGCGACAGGTTTCGGCAAGCTCGGCCTGACGGGTCAGGTCGCGCCAGATGATCCGCACCTGCTGGCGCGTCCGGAAGCGGCGCAGGGTCAGCGCCAAGGCATCCTCGCTGTCGCACGCGGCGACCTGCTCGCTCAGTGCGTCACGCATCTCGACCGGCGCGAGCGATCTGTCCAACCAGCCCAGCTCGGCCAGCTGCAGCAGCATCTGCGGATCTCGACTAACCTGTTCGCTGACGAAGTCGCTCGCCGCACAGACCCGGCCAAACGCCTCGCGCTGCTCCACCAGCCAGGCGCGGCAACGTGCCGCAATGGCATCCGACAGGCTGCCGGCAGCAGCGAGGAACGACTCTTCGGCACGACTGACAAAAGGCAGAAGCGAGGGCGGCAATGCAACCAGCGATGGCAGACTCATTGAGGTTTCCTTCACAGCAACACAGTGAAACCGCGCGATTCAGAGCCTCGCAGATGCCTTTCTCAGGAAAATGCCAGCGCCGCTGATCTGTAGTTTTACTACTAAAGAGTATTTCAGGGGGCTGATCCCGACGTCATTTTGTAGTAAAACTACAGACGCCCGGTCCTACCCCCGGCACTCGTCCAAGAACATTACACGCACCGGCCCACAAAGCCGGTCGCGAACAGGCAACCGATTCTGGAAGCCTTTCCGCCATGGAGCAAGCCATGCAAGATCTCGATCCCGTCGAAACCCAGGAATGGCTGGACGCCCTCGAGTCCGTCCTCGACCGCGAGGGTGAAGACCGCGCTCACTACCTGATGACCCGGATGGGTGAACTGGCCACACGTAGCGGCACCCCCCTGCCCTACGGCATCACCACGCCGTACCGCAACACCATCCCCGTTACCCGTGAAGCCAAGATGCCTGGCGACCTGTTCATGGAGCGCCGCATTCGCTCTCTGGTTCGCTGGAACGCACTGGCCATGGTGATGCGCGCCAACCTCAAGGATCCGGATCTGGGTGGGCACATCTCCACCTTCGCTTCCAGCGCGACCCTCTACGACATCGGTTTCAACTATTTCTTCCAGGCCCCAACGGAAGAGCACGGCGGCGACCTGATCTACTATCAGGGGCATGCCTCCCCTGGCATTTACGCCCGCGCCTTTCTCGAAGGCCGCCTGAGCGAAGACCAGATGCTCAACTTCCGCCAGGAAGTCGATGGCAAGGGCCTGTCGAGCTACCCGCACCCGCACCTGATGCCGGACTTCTGGCAGTTCCCGACCGTGTCCATGGGCCTCGGCCCGATCACCGCGATCTACCAGGCGCGCTTCATGAAGTACCTGGAAAACCGCGGCTTCATTCCGAAAGGCAAGCAGCGCGTCTGGTGCTTCATCGGTGACGGCGAGTGCGACGAGCCGGAAACCCTCGGCGCCATTTCCCTGGCCGGCCGTGAGAATCTCGACAACCTGGTGTTCGTCATCAACTGCAACCTGCAGCGTCTGGACGGCCCGGTACGCGGCAACAGCAAGATCATCCAGGAGCTGGAAGGCGTATTCAAAGGCGCCAACTGGAACGTCAACAAGGTCGTCTGGGGCCGCCTGTGGGACCCACTGTTCGCCGCCGACGAAGACGGCCGCATGCAGCGCCGCATGGACGAAGCCATCGACGGCGAATACCAGAACTACAAGGCCAAAGACGGCGCCTATGTGCGCAAGCATTTCTTCGGTGCTGACCCTGAGCTGCTCAAGCGTGTCGAGAGCATGTCCGACGAGGAAGTCTGGAAGCTCAACCGCGGCGGCCACGATCCGTACAAGGTCTATGCGGCCTACCACCAGGCGGTCAACCACAAGGGCCAGCCGACAGTCATCCTGGCCAAGACCATCAAGGGCTACGGCACCGGTGCCGGAGAGGCGAAGAACATCGCCCACAACACCAAGAAAGTCGATATCGACAGCCTGAAGAAATTCCGCGACCGCTTCGACATCCCGGTCAACGATTCGCAGCTCGAAGAACTGCCGTTCTACCGTCCGGCCGAAGACAGCGCTGAGATGCGCTACCTGCGCAGGTGCCGCGAGAAACTCGGTGGCTCGCTGCCGCAGCGCCGGCCGAAGAGTTTCAGCATCCCGACGCCGCCGCTGGACACCCTCAAAGCAGTGCTCGACGGTTCCGGTGATCGCGAGATCTCCACCACTATGGCCTTCGGCCGGATTCTCTCGCAGCTGGTGAAGGACAAGGATCTGGGCAAGCGCATCGTGCCGATCCTCGCCGACGAGGCGCGCACCTTCGGCATGGAAGGCATGTTCCGTCAGCTGGGTATTTATTCCCCGGTAGGGCAGCTGTACGAGCCGGTCGACCGCGACCAGGTGATGTATTACCGCGAAGAGAAGGATGGTCAAATCCTGCAGGAAGGCCTGAACGAAGCCGGCGCCTTCTCCTCGTTCATCGCGGCGGGTACCGCCTACAGCAACTACAACCAGCCGATGCTGCCGGTCTACATCTTCTATTCGATGTTCGGCTTCCAGCGCATCGGCGACCTGGCCTGGGCGGCCGGCGATGCCCAGACTCGCGGTTTCCTGCTAGGCGGCACCTCCGGGCGTACCACGCTGAACGGCGAAGGCCTGCAACACGAGGACGGCCATAGCCACATCCTCGCCAGCACCATCCCCAACTGCCGCAGCTATGACCCCACCTACGGCTATGAGCTGGCGGTAATCATGCATCACGGCATGCACGAGATGATGGAGCTGCAGAAGAGCGTCTACTACTACATCACCGTGATGAACGAGAACTACCAGCAGCCGGCCATGCCGCAGGGTGTCGAGGACGGCATCATCAAGGGCATGTACCTGCTCGAGGAAGCCAAGGGCGACTTCAAGCACCGCGTACAGCTGCTGGGTTCCGGCACCATCCTGCGTGAAGTGCGTGCTGCGGTGGATATCCTCGCCAAGATGGGCGTCGGCTCCGACGTCTGGAGCGTAACCAGCTTCAACGAGCTGCGTCGCGATGGCCTGGCGGTCGACCGCTGGAACCGTCTGCACCCGACCGAGGAGCCGCGCAAGAGCTATGTCGAGCAGTGTCTGGAAGGCCGCGAAGGCCCGGTAGTGGCCTCGACCGACTACATGAAGCTGTTCGCCGATCAGATCCGTCAGTGGGTTCCGTCGCGCGAATACCAGGTGCTCGGCACTGACGGCTTCGGCCGCAGCGACTCGCGCGCCAAGCTGCGTGACTTCTTCGAAGTCGACCGCCGCTGGGTTGCCGTCGCGGCACTGCAGGCACTCGCCGATCGCGGCGCCATCGAACGCACCGTGGTGGCCAATGCCATCACCGAGTTCGGTATCGACCCCGAGAAGCGCAATCCGCTGGATTGCTGATGCTGCGTGCGCACAGGAGAACCTATTGTGAGTGAAACCATACGCGTACCCGACATCGGCAGCGGTGAGGGTGAAGTAATCGAGTTGTTCGTCAAGGTCGGCGACCGTATCGAAGCGGACCAGAGCATCCTGACGCTGGAGTCCGACAAGGCCAGCATGGAAATCCCGGCACCCAAGGCTGGCGTCGTGAAGGCCTTGAAGGTCAAGCTCGGCGACCGCCTGAAAGAAGGTGACGAGCTACTTGAGCTGGAAAGCGAAGAAGGAACTGACAGCGAAGCGCCGGCGCCGGGCGAAAGCCGCGGCCGAGCCTGCCGCTGCCAGCACTGGCGGCCCGACTGATGAAGCCGAAGCACCTACGCCTCCGGGAGATGACAATTCTTCGGCCTCCGCCGAGGAAGGCGAGTCGCAGGAAATCAAGGTTCCGGACATCGGCTCCTCCGGCAAGGCCAGCGTGATCGAGATATCAGTGAAGGCCGGCGATACCATCGCCGCCGAGCAACCGCTGATCACTCTCGAGTCCGACAAGGCCAGCATGGAGATCCCCTCTCCAGCCGCTGGCGTAGTCGAGAGCATTTCGGTCAAGGTGGGCGACGAAGTCGGTACCGGCGATCTGATCCTGATCCTCAAGGGTACCGCCTCGAGCAAGCCGGGAGCGGCCAGTGCTCCGACCAGCCAGGCACAAAGCCCGGCCAAGGAGAAACTGACCGAGCAGGCCGCAGAAGCACCGGCCGAAACTGCAGGCGAGTCCGTGGAGGAGGTTCGTATTCCGGACATCGGTTCCAGCGGCAGCGCCAAGGTCATCGAAGTCATGATCAAGGCTGGCGACAGCGTCGAGGCGGACCAGTCGCTGATCACCTTGGAATCCGACAAGGCCAGCATGGAAATTCCGGCGCCCAAGGCGGGCGTGGTGGAGTCGCTGTCGATCAAGGTGGGTGACGATGCCAAGACCGGCGACCTGATCCTGACCCTCAAGGTCCAGGGCTCGGCGCCAGCGAAAAAGGCCGAGAGCAGGCCGCAGGAGGCCGTTTCCCAGCAGCAGGCCGTCGCACCGAACAAGCAGGGCGTACCGGAGGCGAAGGCCGCGGCGACGCCGGCTCCGGCCGTCAGCGGTCCGAGCAAGGCCGGCACCAAGGTTCACGCCGGGCCGGCGGTTCGCATGACCGCGCGCGAGTACGGCGTCGACCTGGCCGATGTTCCGGCCACCGGTCCCAAGGGCCGGATTCTCAAGGAAGATGTCCAGGCCTACGTCAAGAACATGCTGCACAAGGCCAAGCAGGCTCCGGCCGAAGGTGCCTCGGGTGGTGCCGGCATTCCGCCGATCCCGGCCGTGGACTTCAGCAAGTTCGGCGAAGTCGAAGAAGTCGCGATGTCGCGCCTGATGCAGATCGGCGCAGCCAACCTGCACCGCAGCTGGCTGAACGTACCGCACGTGACCCAGTTCGAATCGGCCGACATCACCGAACTGGAGGCTTTCCGCGTCTCCCAGAAGGCTGCCGCCGAGAAGGCCGGCGTCAAGCTCACCGTGCTGCCGTTGTTGCTCAAGGCGTGTGCGCACCTGCTCAAGGAGCTGCCGGACTTCAACAGCTCGCTGGCGCCAAGCGGCAAGGCACTGATCCGCAAGAAGTATGTGCACATCGGCTTCGCCGTGGATACGCCGGATGGCCTGATGGTCCCGGTGATCAAGAACGTGGATCAGAAGAGTTTGCTGCAGTTGGCTGGCGAAGCGGCCGAGCTGGCGGAGAAAGCGCGCAGCAAGAAGCTCTCGCCTGACGCCATGCAGGGTGCCTGCTTCACCATTTCCAGCCTTGGCCACATTGGCGGCACCGGCTTCACGCCGATCGTCAACGCGCCGGAAGTGGCGATTCTCGGGGTATCCAAGGCGACGATGCAGCCAGTCTGGGACGGCAAGGCATTCGAGCCGCGCCTGATGTTGCCGCTCTCGCTGTCCTACGATCACCGTGTAATCAACGGGGCTGCTGCCGCACGCTTCACCAAACGGCTGTCGGAGCTGCTGGCGGATATCCGCACCCTGCTGCTGTAACGGCTGAGCCAAACGAAAAACGCCGCATCCTCTGAAGAAGATGCGGCGTTTTCTATTGTGCAGGGATCACGCGCACCAACTGCTGCGTCAACCCTTCTGCAGATTACGAATCAGAAAAGACAGTGCCTTGGCCAGCTCTTCGGCACCCTGGGGGTCGCGCAGAATGACCAGCAAGGGCAGGCCGTCGATGGGGCTGCTGATCGAACAACTGAACCCTTGCGCAGGACACTGATATTGCAGGTAGGGATCAAGCCCGAATACCGACAGACTGCGGTTGCGTACGGCAACACCGCCGCTGCTGCTGCGGACTTCCTCGCGTATGCGCAACTCGCCAGGAGTGGCCACGCTCAGCTCGTAGAGAAAGTCCTGCGGATTGGCCTGACCAACCTGATAACCCGCTCGCAATGCGTAGGTATCGAGCAATCCGTTACTATGCGCGAGCAGCGCTTCGCGATCACTGCTGGTGAGATAAAGCTTTTTCAATTCAGTGAGATAGCGAGCCGACTCATCCGAGCCGAACTCCACCACTTCACTCGCGATCAGAGGTGTTCCGATCACGCAGAGAACCGAGACCATCACTAACTTTGCAAGCCGACTTGTCAGTCCCTGTCGCATGATGCACCCTTGCCGAAATTAATATTATTTAGCCATCGTCCTTCGCTGGAACGGCGCCTGGAGCACAGGCCAGCCCGACTCCGTGGAGCATACTGGAAGCCAACCGCTCGATGAAAATACATACCGATGCCGCCAGCCGTCTGGCGACCGAGGTTGTGACGCAGTTGCCAGTGCCTTCACGGCTCGGCATGCTGCGTTTCGAGCGCTTGAACGAGTCCAGCTGGACACTGCTTTTTCTCGACCCCGCTTGCGAGCGTTATCTCGGTGTTTCCGCCGGCGACCTTTGCTCCCTGGTCGACGCCCCCTACGCCAGCCTGATGGAGCCCAGCGTCCGTCACCAGCTACACGAAGAGATTCAGCAACAACTGACAGGCCGCAGCCACTATTCAGTCAGCTATCGACTGCACACGCCTGACGGCGTGCAGGACATCACCGAACTCGGCGAAGTTTGCCAGCAGTATGGTCGCGAGCTGCTCAGGGGCTATCTGATGCCCGGACGCCAGCCTGAATCGGATCAGGATCTCAGGGCGCAGAACGCCCGACTGCGCACGGCGCTGCAGCAACATCAGCAAGCCCAAGACGAACACATCGAGCACATGCTGCGTTCGCGCACCCAGCAGAGCCTGATCGTCAGGCTGGCTCGGCATCGCTACGGCTCCGCCAATCCGGAACTGGAAGCGGCACAGCTGATCACTCAGGCCGCCTGCGAAGTGTACGAGCTGAACCGCGCGACAATCTGGCATCTGGACGGCACGCGCCTGGAGCCAGTGTCGTGCTACCGACTCGACAGCGACCATTACGAAACGCCCTCAGCCCTGGAACTCGCACCGTTTCCCCGCTACTTGCAGGCGCTGCAGAGCGGTCGCGCCGTCGATGCGCAGGACGTGTCCCAGGATCACCGCACCTGCGAACTTGACCAGCTTATCTATCGCCCGCAGGGCGTTCGCTCGATCCTGGACGCCAGCATTCGAGTCGGTGGGGAGGTAATCGGCGTTCTCAGCCTGCAACACACAGGCAAACCGCGCGCATGGCAGGCCGACGAGATCGCCTTCGCCGGCGAGCTGGCCGATCAGTATGCGCAGGTGCTGGCCAATCAGCAGCGGCTCAGCGCAACCCATATGCTCGGCCTGTTCCAGCGCGCCGTGGAACAGAGCGCCAGCGCCTTCATCCTGGTCGACCGAGAAGGCCGGGTGGAATATGTGAATCCGGCATTCACCGTCATCAGCCAGTTTTCCTCAGCCGAGGTACGCGGTCAGCGTCTGGCCGATCTGAAGGCTCTGGAAAACCTCGGCGAGCTGCTGTTCGACACCTCTTCGGTACTTGCCCACAGCAACAGCTGGCAGGGCGAGTTCCGCTCCCGACGCAAGAACCTCGAGCCGTACTGGGGTCAGCTTTCCATCTCCAAGGTCTTCAATGAAGAAGGCGCGCTGACCCACTACATCGGCATCTACGAGGACATCACCCGCAGCAAACTGGCGCATCAGCATATCGAGCGCCTGGCCTACACCGACAACCTGACCAACCTGGGCAATCGCCCGTACTTCATTCGCAGCATCGAGGAGCGCTTTGCCGCCGGGGCCGAGCCCAGGCTCTGCCTGTTGCTGGTGGACATCGACAACTTCAAGCGCATCAACGACAGCCTCGGCCACCAGACCGGCGACAAGCTGCTCACCAGCCTTGCCCGGCGACTGCGCAACGGACTCAGCCAGCAGGCCGTACTGGCACGCTTTGCCAGCAACGAGTTCGCCCTGCTGTTCGATGACAAGGGACTGGACGAAGGCGTCCGCCTGGCAGACCAGGTGCTGCGCATCCTCGATAAGCCGCTATTCGTCGACAAGCAGCTGATCAGCGTCAGCGGGTCCCTGGGGCTGGCGTGCTCGCCCCAGCACGGGCGTGACCCGGAAACGCTGATGAAGCATGCCGGGCAAGCGCTGCACAAGGCCAAGGCGAACGGCAAGAACCAGGTGCAGATATTCACCGAAGCCCTGCATGCCGAAGCCAACTACAAGCTGTTCGTCGAGAACAACCTGCGCCGTGCGCTGCTGCAGAACGAGTTGGAAGTGTTCTACCAGCCCAAGCTATGCCTGCATACCGGCCGGCTGCAGGGGCTGGAAGCGCTGCTGCGCTGGAACCATCCGGAAAAGGGCATGATCCGCCCGGATCAGTTCATCAGCGTCGCGGAAGAAACCGGGCTGATCATCCCGATCGGCAAGTGGGTCGCGCGGGAGGCGTGCCGGATGGGCGTCACCCTGTCAGCGCTAGGCCTTGGCACGCCCCAGATCGCAATCAACCTTTCACCCAAGCAGTTCTCGGATCCGGATCTGCTTGGCACGATCGCCGCAATTCTGCTCGAAGAGCAACTTCCCGCCGCGCAGCTGGAGCTGGAGCTGACAGAAAGCCTCCTGCTCGAAGCAACCGAGGAAACCCGACAGCAGCTGATCGGCCTCAAGGCGCTCGGCCTGACGCTGGCCATGGACGACTTCGGCACGGGGTATTCCTCGCTGAGCTACCTGAAGAAATTCCCCATCGACGTGATCAAGATCGATCGCAGCTTTATCAAGGACATCCCGGGCAACCAGGACGACGTGGAGATCACCTCGGCAGTGATCGCCATGGCCCGCAAGCTGCACCTGAAGGTCGTCGCTGAAGGAATCGAAACACCGGAGCAGCTGAAATTCCTGCGTCGTCATCGCTGTGATATCGGTCAGGGCTACCTGTTCGACAAGCCGATCCCCGGCAACATCCTGACCGAGGCTCTGCGCCGCTACCCCCAATGGTGCTGAGTGCCAGCCGTTTGCGCAGAACTCTGCGACGCGTGGTAGCCGTGGCGCTTTCACTGGCTCCCGGGCTTTTGTAGCCTAGCTTGTCAGCCACCTTCCCCGCTCGAGGCTCGCATGTCGCTACGCTCGCAGATTCTGATCAACAAACAGGCACTGCCCACCGCCGAGCAGGCCTTGCCCGGCCGCTCGACACCCGTACCGGTCCCCCCCGCCCACTACGTCAATGGCAACCCGCTGCAGCCACCCTTTCCAGCAGGCCTTTGCCAGGCGGTGTTTGGCATGGGCTGCTTCTGGGGAGCGGAACGCCGGTTCTGGGAGCAGCCGGGAGTGTGGACAACGGCTGTCGGCTATGCCGGAGGCCTGACCCCGAACCCGACGTACGATGAAGTCTGTTCCGGGCTTACCGGGCATACGGAGGCGGTACTGGTGGTCTTCGATCCTCAGCAGATCGACTACGGCACGCTGCTACGCGTTTTCTGGGAGGCACACAACCCGACCCAGGGGATGCGGCAGGGTAACGATGTCGGCAGCCAGTACCGTTCGGCGATCTACTGCATGGATGCACAGCAGCGCCGCGAGGCAGAGGCAAGCCGTGAACGTTTCCAGCGACAACTAAGCGCAGCGGGCTTTCCGGCCATCACCACCGAGGTAGACGATGCACCGCCGTTCTACTACGCAGAGGCCTATCACCAGCAGTATCTGGCAAAGAATCCTGGGGGATATTGCGGGCTTGGTGGGACCGGTGTGTGCCTGCCGAATTGATGCCGGAACAGTCGGGCTAAGCCTAAGCGGTCGCAAGGCCGCCTGAATGACTGACTGCTGGCATAAGAACTAAGCAGAAAAGAAAAACCCCGCCGAAGCGGGGCTCTGCAGACTGAATCCTGACATCCATGATCGCGCGCCATCCTGGCGCCGCTCCCTGTGTGGTCCGTTTTATTGATTTGCGCTTTCCATGCGCCACGTCCTTAAGCAGTAGATTACCGTCAGACCTTGTGAGCCTGTAGTAGCCATTGTGCATCACGCCTTGTAAGCCTTTTCCTACATCGCGTCATCCTTGATGCAGTGCTGTAAGTCCAGGCTTACATGGTGCGGTTTTTATGACCTGAAGGGCGGCTTAATCGTTCCGCGTCATGGCCAAATAATTTCATATTGCCTTTAGATTAAGCCGCGGCTTCTCAGAATTGAGCAGCGTCGAGCAGGTACAGCGACTCGCTTCCGGCCTTGACCGAAGCGCTCAGCGAATGAATTCGCGGCAACAGGCGAGCAAAGTAGAAACGCGCGGTTCCCAGCTTGCTCTGGTAGAAGTCGCCTTCATCCTGTTTGGCGAATGCCGTCGCCGCCATGCGTGCCCACATGTACGCATAAGCGGTGTAGCCGAACACGTGCAGGTACTCCACCGAGGCGGCGCCGATTTCGTTCGGATTCACCTTGGCCTGATCGATAACCCAGGCGGTCAGCTCATCCAGATTGTCCATGGCAGCCTTGAGGGGCTCGGCGAACTCCGCCAGCTCCGGACCGGCATCAGCGATGAATGCGCGAATTTCATCGACGAAGGCCTGATACATGGTGCCACCACTGCCGACGATCTTGCGCCCAACCAGGTCCAGCGCTTGAATGCCGTTGGTGCCCTCGTAGATCTGAGTAATGCGGCAGTCACGCACCAGCTGCTCCTGGCCCCACTCGCGGATGAAGCCATGGCCGCCGAAAATCTGCTGGCCATGTACCGTGGTTTCCAGCCCCATGTCAGTGAGGAAAGCCTTGGCCACCGGTGTCAGCAGCGCCACCTGCGCCTCGGCTCGCAGTCGCGCCTCGTCGTCGTCACTGAACTTGGCGATATCGAGCTGCAGCGCGACATAACTGGAGAACGCGCGACCACCCTCGTTCAACGCCTTCATGGTCAGCAGCATGCGGCGCACATCCGGATGCACGATGATCGGATCGGCTGCCTTGTCCTGCGCAATCGGTCCGGTCGGTGCGCGGCTCTGGATACGCTCGCGGGCATACTCGATGGCGCTCTGATAGGAGCGCTCGCCAGTCGACAGGCCCTGAATACCGACGCCCAGACGCTCGTAGTTCATCATGGTGAACATCGCTGCGAGGCCCTTGTTCGGCTCGCCGACCATCCAGCCGGTGGCACCGTCGAAGTTCATCACGCAGGTCGCCGAGGCCTGGATACCCATCTTGTGCTCGATGGAACCGCAGGACAGCGAGTTGCGCTCACCCAGGGTGCCGTCCTCGTTGACCATCACCTTCGGCACCAGGAACAACGAGATGCCGCGGGAGCCAGCTGGCGCATCCGGCAGCTTGGCCAGCACCAGGTGGATGATGTTCTCGGTCAGGTCGTGCTCACCGCCAGTGATGAAGATTTTGGTACCGCTGACCTTGTAGGAACCATCGGCCTGAGGCTCGGCCTTGGTGCGGATGATGCCCAGATCGGTGCCCGCATGCGGCTCGGTCAAGCACATTGAGCCGGACCAGACACCGGCATACATGTTCGGCAGGTACTTCTGCTTGAGCTCCTCGCTGGCGTGGGCGTAGATCGACAGGCAGGCGCCGGACGTCAGCATCGGATAGAGGCCGAAGGCCAGGCTGGCGGAGTTCATCATCTCCTCAACCTGAGCCGAGATGACCTTGGGCATACCCATCCCGCCGAACGCCGGATCGCCACCGACACCGACCCAGCCGCCTTCGGCGTATAGCTGATAAGCCTCGCGGTAGCCGGCGGGCGTAGAAACCGCCCCGGCGTCCCAGCGGCAGCCTTCTTCGTCACCGCTGCGGTTGAGCGGCGCGATGCTGTTGGCGGTGATCTTGCCAGCTTCCTCGAGAATTGCATCGGCCGTCTCGGCATCGACCACCTCGGCCAGCGCTGGCAGCGACTGCCAGAGTTTCGGCGCGTCGAAGACTTCATTCAGGACAAAACGCATGTCGCGCAGCGGCGCTTGGTAGTCAGCCATGGCAAGGTTCCTCGCAAGACACTGGGTTGCGGCCACTATGGGCCGTTTCCAGCGAGTCTAACCGAATAACCAGGACAGGATTAAGCGTCTTTTTATGACCAGATAGTTTTGACCAGTCACTATCAATACCGATGCAACCCTAACGCGAATGCTCGGCCATGCGCACCGCGCCGCGGCCACTGCCATGCGCTCGCAAACAGTTTCTTCCTGCTTTTTTTGCACTGTACAGCGCTTGGTCGGCGGCCTTGATCACCTCTTCCGGACTGCGCTGCTCGCCTTGTCGCTCCGCCACTCCGATGCTGATGGTCACCGAGACCTGGTTCGCCGACGCCGCTCCCCGGGCCATACGGCCGCGCCGATCATCCTTCGGCCGATTGTCTGCGTCACGCAGCTGCAGGGCATAAGCCTCCACCGACTGGCGTACCGCCTCGAGGTGCGGCAGGCACTCCTCGATACTGTGCCCAGGAAATACCAGAGTGAATTCCTCACCGCCATAACGATAGGCGCGCCCACCGCCGCCGATCTTGCGCAGCCGGCTGGCAACCATCTTCAGCACCTGATCACCGACGTCGTGACCATAGGTATCGTTGAAGCGCTTGAAGTGGTCCACATCAGCCATCGCCAGCACATACTGCCGCCCCAGGCGCTGCAGTCGCTCATTCAGAGCGCGACGCCCAGGCAGGCCGGTCAGCTCGTCACGAAAGGCCATGAGATAAGCCTCATGAGCGATTGCCGTCACCAGCATCAGCAGCACATGGCTGCTCAGAATGTTGAGGGCGGCATAGCGGCTGAACGTCTGCGGCAGCATCAGCAGAATGCCGAGCAGCGCGATGATCTGCGCCGCATGGGAAGGTCGCGGCTGGCGAAGGTACTGGACGATCAGCAATACCAGCGCCACGAGGAACACCGGATACGCCAGCTGGATGAGCGGTAGCCAGTCGGCCTTGAGCGCGGGCCAGCGAATCACCACCAGCCAGGCATGTAACGCTTCCGGAAACCGCTTTGCCAGCGCCACGGCGACGACGCCGACGGCAAACAGCACGGCGGCACGGGCCAGGCCGTCCTGCGCCAGGTGACTGCGCTCTCGCCACACGCCATACAGGCCGTAAAGCAGCGGCAGTAGCAAGCTGCAGAGATGAAAGGTCAGTGCAGCATCGTCCAGCAGAGTGCCATGCGCCCGGTAGTGATCGGCGTGGATATCGAGGAGGAAATAGGCAAGATAGACGCAGAGCAGCAGAAACAGCTCGCGGATGCGGCCGTACATCATGCAAAGCGCACCGCCGAGCAACAGCAGTACGGTCGGCAGGACGTTATAGAGCGACGTGAAGAACTCGTTCAGCGAAACCTGACGCGCGATGACCTCTCCGCCGAGCAACAGGGCCAATGGCGCGAGAAAATGGCTGAAGCGAGGCGGGACGGTACGCGACACGGCAACTCCGGCATGCTGCCGAGAAAAGCTAGCATTTTGCCTTCTTGCTCCCAGTTGTGCAGCCGAAATACCGGCGAAGATGCGGCAAAAGCAGTACAACGTCTGGATCGGGATCGGGTAGGAGGCGGCCTCACGGCCGCCGTCCTCCCACACCACCGTGCGTACGGTTCCGTACACGGCGGTTCAGGCCATGCGGTTAAGCCGATTGATCGTATCCAGTATCGAGACCAGTCCAAGTCTGTCCCATAGCTTCTTCGGCAGCGCCTGATTCATATGCGGCGCTCCTGAGTTCCACCACGGGCCTCGGCCATTGAAGGCCGACTTGCAGGCACGCTCCTCGCTCAATCCCAGGCGCATCAGGTTGCGCGCCCTCGTAGAGGGCTGCTTCCATTGCCGCCAGATGACACAGCGAAGTTTGTGCCTGACCCAGCCATCCAGCTCTTCCAGTGGACGCTTGCTCTGGCTGAGCTTGAAGTAGCCTGCCCAGCCTCGCAGCACCGGGTTTACCCGCTCGATGACATTCGCCATCTTGTGGCCCCGCACCCCTCGCAGCAGTTCCCTGAGACGGTCGCGCACACGGCGCAGGCTCATGGTTGCCACTCGCAGTCTAGGCAGCGAGTGCCAACTCATCCCATACCCCAGGTAGTCGCATTTCCACGACCCAGCCACGCGACTCTTGTCCCGATTCAGTCTCAGTTTCAGACGGTGATTCAGGAACCGCTCGACACTGGCCAGCACTCGTTCGCCAGCACGCGGACTACGGACATAAATGTTCGCGTCATCGGCATAGCGCACGAAGCGATGGCCTCGCCGCTCCAACTCACGGTCGAGTTCATCGAGCAGGATGTTCGACAGCAGCGGCGAAAGCGGGCCGCCTTGCGGCGCCCCCTCCTGCCGATGGCTGACAACCCCGTCCGACATGACGCCCGCTTCGAGGTAACGGCGGATGAGTCTGAGCACCTGTTTGTCTTCGACATGGCGCTCAACACAGAACATCAGGATGTCGTGGTTGACCCGATCAAAGAACTTCTCCAGATCGAGTTCCACGCAACACCTATGACCCGCCGCCACATGGGTGCGGGCCATCTCGACAGCCTGGTGAGCGCTTCTGCCCGGACGGAAGCCGTAGCTATAGTCCGAGAACAGCGGATCGAAGATCGGCGTGAGCTGTTGCAGCAGGGCTTGCTGGATCAGGCGATCCACGACACTGGGAATGCCCAGTTGCCGCATACCGCCCTGCGGTTTGGGAATTTCGACCGCCCGCACTGCCTGGGGATGGTATTCACCTGCCAGCAGCCTGACCTTCAGGATGGGCCAATACTGTTTCACGTAGCCTGCCAAGTCGGCGACCGTCATGCCATCGGCACCCGGCGCCCCCTTGTTGCTGACCACGCGCTGATACGCACGCTTGAGATTCGCCGGTGCAAGCACCCGCTCCATCAGCGTGTCCGGCTCCGCGTTCATCCACGTCACCGACGCCGCCGATACCTCTGCGCTGTCAGGCGTCATCCTCGGCCTCTGGCCGGGACTCGGGGTGACAGTCTTCTCTTGGAGAAATTTCTGCATTTCGGTTATCGACGAGACGCTGACGCCTACTGGCGGCATGACCTGTTCGGCCCTTGATGGCGTGGTTGACCGCCACTTACTACGGCCTCGGCTGACTTCTGCACGCCCATCCCGTCGCCTCTCGACAATCGGTAGCACAATGGCAAGCGTACAGATCTCCCAGGGTAATTCGCGCGACCTTCCTGCTTATGCCTGTCGGATCTACGTCGCAGCGTTCCGTGCAAGTATCGGGCTTTGGCGATTATGGCCACCTCACCCCGCTGCGCCGCCTCATCCGCTTCCTGTTCGTCAGGCCAGCATTTTGCCTCGGGCTTCCTTCAGATTCGCAGTCGCCCGCGACACCCTTGCCTTCAGCTAACACTTCCCCTTGCCGGGTGTGTAGAGGACTTTCACCTCCAAGTCGCCAGGCTCACCACCACAGTGAACCCGACAGCGCCAGTCACGGCGCTACGCGCCATGCCTGGCGCACCACAAAAAAGCCGCTGCAAAGCAGCGGCTTTTCTTTACAACCTCAACCCGTCAGTAACCGAGAGCGAAGTCTTCCTCAGCCATCTGCATCAGGTTGTCGGCACCGGACAGCATGGCGTCGACATGCATGCGGGTACGCGGCAGGATGCGCTGGAAGTAGAATCGCGCGGTCTGCAGCTTGGCCTTGTAGAACGCCTCCTCGGAGGTGCCCTCAGCCAGTTTCTCGGCAGCAACCCGAGCCATGTCAGCCCAGAAATAGGCGAGACAGGCGTAGCCGGAATACATGCAGTAGTCGACCGACGCCGCACCGACCATTTCACGATCCTTCATGGCCGCCATGCCGATCTTCATGGTCAGCTCGCCCCACTCCTTGTTCAGCTGATTCAGGGGGGTAACGAACTCCTTGATGGCTTCGTTGCCTTCCTGGTTCTGGCAGAACTTGTGCACGATCTTGGTGAAGGACTTCAGCGCCTCGCCCTGGGTCATCAGCACCTTGCGGCCCAACAGATCCAGCGCCTGGATACCGGTGGTGCCCTCGTACAGCATGGAGATACGCGCGTCACGCACGTTCTGCTCCATGCCCCACTCGGCGATGAAGCCGTGACCACCGTAGATCTGCACGCCGTGGTTGGCAGCTTCGAAGCCCACTTCGGTCATGAACGCCTTGGCGATCGGCGTGAGGAAGGCCAGCAGCGTGTCGGCCTGCTTCTTCTGCTCTTCATCCTGGCTGTTCTTGACGATGTCGACCTGCTTGGCGGTGAAGTAGACCATCGCGCGGTTGCCCTCGGCGAACGCCTTCATGGTCAACAGCATGCGACGCACGTCCGGATGCACGATGATCGGGTCGGCTGGCTTTTCCGGCGCCTTGGGGCCGCTCAGCGCGCGCATCTGCAGGCGCTCACGAGCGTACTTGATGCCGCCCTGGAAACCGATCTCGGCATGTGCCAGACCCTGCAGCGCGGTACCCAGACGTGCGGTGTTCATAAAGGTGAACATCGCGTTCAGGCCCTTGTTCGGCGGACCGATCAGAAAACCGGTGGCGCCGTCGAAGTTCATGACGCAGGTCGCGTTGCCGTGGATGCCCATCTTGTGTTCAAGCGATCCGCAGTTCACACCGTTGCGCTCGCCCTTCTCGCCTTCGGCGTTGGGCAGGAACTTGGGCACGATGAACAGGGAGATGCCCTTGGTGCCAGCCGGAGCATCGGGCAGGCGAGCCAGAACGATATGGACGATGTTCTCGGCCATGTCGTGTTCACCGGAGGAGATGAAAATCTTGGTACCGTTCAGCTTGTAGCTGCCGTCGGCCTGGGGCTCCGCCTTGGTGCGCAACATGCCCAGATCGGTACCGCAGTGCGGCTCGGTCAGGCACATGGTGCCGGTCCACTGGCCGGACACAAGCTTGCTCAGATAGGTGTGCTTCTGATCGTCGGTACCGTGGGTAGCGATGGTGTTCATGCAGCCATGAGACAGGCCGGGGTACATGCCCCAGGACCAGTTGGCCTGACCGATCATTTCGCTGATCGCCAGACCGAGGGACTCGGGCAGACCCTGACCGCCGTGGTCGACGTCATGGGCCAGGCTCGGCCAGCCGCCTGCCACGTACTGTTCGTAAGCTTCCTTGAAACCGGTCGGTGTCTTCACGCCCGACTCGCTCCAGGTGCAGCCTTCGATGTCGCCGACGCGATTCAGCGGAGCGAGTACCTGCTCACAGAACTTCGCGCCCTCATCGAGAATCGCGTTGACCATGTCCGGGGTGGCGTCTTCACATCCCGGAAGGCTCTGATAGTGCGCTTCGTAGCCGAGCAGCTCGTCACGTACGAAACGGATATCGCGCAAGGGGGCCTTGTAGTCGGGCATAGCGTAAACCTCAGCGGTGAGTTCTTGTAACAAGCTGACCGGGCGACCCAGCCATCTGAATTCGATTTCGACCGTCGGACTACCAGCCCGAAGGGTCAAACAGGCGTTTGAAACATACGTTTCGACCTGAGCGATGTCAAGCGCGGAACAGGGCACCACTTATCGGCTGAATCAGCCAAATTCAGGTCGAGCGAAGGCCACGCCTGGCGAATTCGGGAACAGGAAATCTGATGTTGCAAAGACGCAGCAAGCCCGGCGCCTGCCGAGCTGACTGGCGGATACGAAGATGCAGGAAGGAGAAAGCGAAGCTGGCCGAGCGCATGAATGACGACTCGAATCAGCAAGGAGAATCGATGAGCGCCGGAGTACGCGATCAGGCCTGGGTATCGATCAGCGTGCCGAGGACTTCGTCAGCGCTCTGGATCATACGGGCACCTGCCTTGGCACTGTGTTCACCGACCTTCAACTGGATTAGCTGCTCGGTGATTTCGGTGACCGCCTGGGAGTTGCCCAGCACTGGCGCGTTGGCGGAGGCAATGGACGAAGCGGCCTGCTCGACGCGCTGCTGACCGCCCTGGTAGGCACTGAGGCCCGCGCCCAGAAGATTATTGGTGATTTGCATGGTGACTCCACGCGCTATCAGGTTGCCAGCATTCAAGCAGATGCCGACACGTACCGCAAGGCGCGAGTCGCCGCAATGCGCGTCCGCTCACACCGGCTGCAACGCGGGCAACGTCAGGTAGCGCGCGACCTGACGCGCCGTTGGCGCAGTGAGGCGAGGCACCTGGCCAAGGCAGGGTGCCGGTAGCAGCTCAGCGAGCGTGGCGAGGTTGTCATCCAGCCGCGACGTGGCAGGGTCGATGATATTCGCCACCCAGCCAGCCAGCGCCAGCCCGTCGCGGGCGATCGCTTCGGCACTGAGCAACGCATGGTTGATACAACCCAAGCGCACCCCTACTACGAGAATGACCGGTAAACCCAGCGCCGCGGGCAATGCCGACAGATACTCACGCGCATTCAGCGGGACTCGCCAGCCTCCCGCGCCCTCGACCAGAGTGACGCCGGCCTGCCGGGCCATTACCGGTTGCACGGCCTCGATCAGACGAGCGACGGTCAGTTCGACACCCGCTTCGCGGGCGGCTATGTGCGGGGCAATGGCCGGCTCGAACGCGAACGGATTGACCGTCGCATAGTCCAGCGCAAGGCTGCACTCGGCCAGCAGGGCCAGCGCATCGCTGTTACGTAAACCCTGCTCGGTCCGCTCGCAGCCTGAGGCGACCGGCTTCACCGCCGCGGTGGACAACCCCGCCAGGCGCGCTGCATGCAGCAGGCCCGCGGCGATAGTGGTCTTGCCAACATCGGTATCGGTGCCGGCAATGAAGAAAGCGCGATGCATCATGGCTCCTTGTGCAGAATGCCGTAGATCACCTGATAGGTCGCCGGAAGCCCCTCGGGACGGCGGAATCCTTCGTAGGCCTCGACCAGCGCGCGGATGCGTGCACGCCCGGTCAGTCCATCCGGGCGACCCGGGTTCAGGTTGTGCGCACCCAGCGCCTTGAGCTCATGGGTCAGCTGGCGCAGATCGGGGAAATGCAGCACTTCCGGGCGCACTTCGAGACTCGCCAATCCCAGACCGCAGCCCCTACACAGCGTCTGGTAGGCCTCCCGCGAGCGGAAGCGGTTGACGTGAGCGAAGCCGTCCACCGCCTGCCAGCTGTCCCGCAGCTCCTGCAGGGTACCGCTGCACAGACTGGTGAAGGCAAAGATGCCGCCCGGACGCAGCACCCGCCGCACTTCGCTCAGCACGCTGGCGAAATCCTCGCACCACTGCAGTGCCAGGCTCGAATAGATCAGGTCGACAGTGCCATCACGCAGCGGCAGCCGCTCGGCGTCACCGGTGACGAAATGCCGTGCGCCGCCCTGCGGCCGTGCATGGCGCAGCATGCCCTCGGCGATATCCAGTGCCAGGCCATCGGCCTCCGGAAAGGCCGCAGCCAGGACGCGGGAGAAGTAGCCGGTGCCGCTGCCAAGATCGAGCCAGCGGCCAGGTTGCCGAGTGGAGGGCAGTCGGGCCAGCAATTGATTGCCAACCTGTCGCTGCAGCGCGGCGACGCTGTCGTAACTGCCCGCAGCACGGGAAAACGATGCCGCGACCTGGCGCTTATCAGGCAACCGCGCCGGCGGACGCTCGCTGAGCGATGCTTCAGTCATCCTCGCCATCACCCATAAACGCCAGCATTGCCGTCGCCACGTCGTCGGCACGCTCCAGCGGCAGGCCGTGGCTGGCATTGGCCAGCACATCGACTTCCACATCCGGCAGACAGGCCAGCAGCGCATCTGCCGCTGACGCCGGCACCAGCGCATCACCATCGGCGAACAGATGCAGCTGTGGCCCCACATAACCTTGCAGCGCCTCGCGGCCGTCCAGCTCGGCGAGCAGACGCAGCCCGGCGGCAGCCACTGACGAAGGCTGCTCGAGCAGGCTAACCTGCAGTTGCCGCGCCAGCGTCCGCGGATCGTAGGCACTGCGGCTACACAGCAGGCTGAAGCGCTTGAGCGTGTCATCCGGCCCGAGTCGGAAGGCCTCCTCGAAGGCATCGAACGCTTCGGCAGGCATCGCCGTCGGCCAGTCGTCACGGCTGCGGAAGCAGGGATTGCTGCAGAGGGTGATCAGCCCCGGACAGTTGTCGCCACGCCGCGCGGCCAATTGCGTCGCCAGCATGCCGCCCAGCGACCAACCGGCGAGCCAGCTGTCGACGGGCAGCCGCGCATCCAGCTCATCGAGCCAGGCCTCGGGGCGATCCAGCGTCGGCAGCGGGGCAATGTCGACCTGCAGCCGTGGCTCGCGGTCGCGCAATAGCTCGGCCAGGGGTTCAAGGGCGGCCGAGCTGAACGCCCAGCCCGGCAGAAGAATCAGTCGATCACGCATCCTCGTTCTCCTTGGGCAACAGGGCCCAGCACTCGGCCAGCGCTTCCAGCAGGCGGTCCAGCTGTCCCTCACTGTGGCTCGCCGTGAAGGTGATCCGCAGCCGTGCGCTGCCGGCCGGAACGGTTGGTGGGCGAATCGCGCCGACCAGGATGCCGCGCTCACGCAGCAATGCCGACAGCCTCAACGCCCGTTCGCTGCTGCCGACCAGCACCGGCTGGATCGGTGTCGGGCTGGCCATCAGTGTCAGGCCGATCTGCACCGCGCCTTCGCGGAAACGCGCCACCAGCCGGTTCAGCTGATCGCGGCGCCAGCCCTCGCTACGTAAAAGCTCCAGGCTTTTCAGTGTGGCACAGGCCACCGCAGGCGGCTGGCTGGTGGTGTAGATGTACGGTCGCGCGAACTGGATCAGCGTTTCGATCAGCTCCTCGCTACCGGCGACAAAGGCGCCTGCGGTGCCAAACGCCTTGCCCAGCGTGCCGACCAGTACCGGAACATCATCCATGCCCAGACCGAAATGCTCGACGATGCCGGCGCCCGTCGCGCCCAGCGGACCGAAGCCATGGGCATCGTCGACCATCACCCAGGCGCCACGCTGCTTCGCCGTGGCACAAATCGCCGGCAGTTCTGCGAGATCGCCGTCCATGCTGAATACGCCATCGGTCACCACCAGAGTATTGCCGCTGGCTTTCTCCAGGCGCTTGGCGAGGCTTTCGGCATCGTTGTGCAGGTAGCGCGAGAAGCGCGCGCCGGAGAGCAAACCGGCGTCGAGCAGGGAGGCGTGATTGAGGCGATCCTGCAGCACCGTATCGCCCTGCCCGACCAGCGCCGTCACCGCAGCCAGATTCGCCATATAACCGGTGGAAAACAGCAGCGCCCGTGGTCGGCCGGTGAATTCGGCAAGGGCTTCCTCGAGCTGGTGATGCGGCGTGCTGTGGCCGATCACCAGATGCGAGGCGCCGCCGCCCACACCCCACTTCGCAGCGCCCTGCTGCATGGCGTCAATCACCTCGGGATGATTGGCGAGGCCCAGATAGTCGTTGGAACAGAACGCCAGCAGGCGGTCGCCATCGACCATCACCTCCGGCTGCTGCGGCGCTTCCAGCAGCGGCCGTTGACGATAGAGATGGGCCGCGCGGCGCTCGGCGAGACGGGCGGAGATATCGAAGCTCATGGGTGCACCGAGAGGAGATGGATGACCACGCGCGGGTCATCCAGCCTGCAAATGGGTTGGCCTGGCCAGCGGCGGATGCGTGCAACCGATGCCGCACTCATCCACCGGACCCGATCATCAGACCGCGGCGTTGTAGAACAGCTTGCTGTCGCGCTGCTCGATCAGCGCCTGCTCGATGGCCGCCTGGTGTACTTCGTCGGCATGCTCGTGGCGCTCTTCCGGCTTGATGCCCAGACGCGCGAACAGCTGCATGTCCTTGTCCGCCTGCGGATTGGCGGTGGTCAGCAGCTTCTCGCCGTAGAAGATCGAGTTGGCACCAGCGAAGAAGGCCAGGGCCTGCATCTGCTCGTTCATCGCCTCACGACCGGCGGACAGCCGCACATGGGATTTCGGCATCATGATCCGCGCCACGGCTAGCATGCGGATGAAGTCGAACGGATCGACGTCCTGCTCTTCGGCCAGCGGCGTGCCCTTGACCTTGACCAGCATGTTGATCGGCACAGATTCCGGGTGCTCCGGGAGGTTGGCCAGCTGGATCAGCAGGCCGGCGCGATCGTCCAGCGACTCGCCCATGCCGAGAATGCCGCCGGAGCAGATCTTCATCCCCGCCTCGCGCACGTAGCTCAGCGTCTCCAGACGCTCACCGTAGGTGCGGGTGGTGATGATGTTGCCGTAGTACTCCGGCGAGGTGTCGAGGTTGTGGTTGTAGTAGTCCAGCCCCGCCGCCGCCAGCGCCTTGGTCTGCTCCTGATCGAGCTTGCCGAGGGTCATGCAGGTTTCCAGGCCCATCGCCTTGACCCCTTCGACCATCTTCAGCACGTAGGGCATGTCCTTGGCCGACGGGTGCTTCCAGGCGGCACCCATGCAGAAGCGCGTCGAGCCGATGGCCTTGGCTTCGGCCGCCGCCTCCAGCACCTTCTGCACCTCCATCAGCTTTTCCTTGTCCAGGCCGGTGTTGTAGTGGCCGGATTGCGGGCAGTACTTGCAGTCTTCCGGGCAGGCGCCGGTCTTGATCGAGAGCAGCGTGGAAACCTGCACGCGGTTGGCATCGAAGTGCTGGCGGTGCACGGTCTGCGCCTGGAACAGCAGATCGTTGAAGGGTTGCTCGAAGAGCGCCTTGACCTCGGCGAGGGTCCAATCGTGACGCGTAATAATAGAGGCGGAGGTGGCGCTCATGGGCATTCCTTGTAATTAATAGCGGCTCGGCGGCCTGGCACGGATGCGGAATGTTTAGCCAAGCTCGATACGCTGTCAACCAGGAAAGGAATCATGGTTTACAACTGGTCAATTAATATACAGCACTGCCTGCTGTGCGATGAACCTTGCGACGGTCACCCACTGTGCGGCCCTTGCGAAGCCGAACTGCCCTGGCTCGATGGCCGGTGTGCAACCTGTGCCGTGCCACTGCCGACACGCGGGCTGGTCTGCGGCGAATGCCAGAAAAGGCCGCCAAGCTATGACCACGTCGAGGTGCCCTGGCGCTTCGCCTTTCCCGTGGATGCGCTGATCACCCGCTTCAAGCACCAGGCGCGCTGGCCATTCGGCCGCCTGCTTGGCGAGCGCCTGGCGCTGCATCTGCAACATGCATTCACCGACGGGCTGCCGCAGCCGGACCTTCTTGTACCCGTGCCGCTGGCACGCCGACGCCTGCGCCAACGCGGCTTCAATCAGGCGCAGATGCTGGCCCAGTGGCTGGGCGGCGCGCTGAAACTGCCGGTCGACGAGCATCTGCTGGAACGCGTCGTCGATACGCCCCCGCAGCAGCAACTGGACGCCGCCACGCGACGGCGAAATCTGCGCCAGGCGTTTTGCCTGGCGCCGGGCAACGACATCAAGGGCCGCCATCTGGCGCTGATCGACGACGTGCTGACCACCGGTGCGACCGCCGAGGCGCTGGCGCGACTGCTCAAGCGTGCGGGTGCGGTGCGAGTGGACGTCTACTGCCTGGCACGCACGCCCAAGCCAGGCGACTGATAGCGGCGGACGCGCGGTTGTTTAAAAGCCCCGGTGCAATACACTGATCGGTCTATTCTGCGGAGCCGGTCATGTCTCATCCCTTCGATACACTCACGCCGGACCTGGTCCTCGACGCTGTGGAAAGCATCGGTTATCTCAGCGATGCCCGCGTGCTGGCGCTCAACAGCTACGAGAACCGCGTCTATCAGGTGGGCATCGAAGACGAGACACCACTGATCGCCAAGTTCTACCGGCCCGGTCGCTGGAGCAACGAGGCGATTCTCGAGGAGCACCAGTTCAGCCTGGAACTGGTCGAGCACGAGGTGCCGGTGGTGGCGCCGCTGGAACGCAACGGCACGACGCTATTCGAGCACGCGGGCTTCCGCTTCGCGCTCTTTCCACGCCGCGGTGGTCGCGCGCCGGAGCCGGGCAATCTCGACCAGCTCTATCGTCTCGGCCAGCTGCTGGGGCGGATGCATGCGATAGGTGCAAACCGGCCGTTCGAGCATCGCGAAACCCTGGACGTACAGAATTTCGGCCACGATTCGCTGAATAGCTTGCTGGAAGGCGGCTTCGTGCCCAAAAGCCTGCTGCCGGCCTACGAGTCGGTGGCACGCGATCTGCTCAAGCGGGTCGAAGACGTCTTCGCCAACACAGACTTCACCCCGATCCGCCTGCATGGCGATTGCCACCCGGGCAACATCCTCGCCCGCGACGATGCCTTTCATCTGGTCGATCTCGATGATTGCCGCATGGGCCCATCGGTGCAGGACCTGTGGATGATGCTCGCCGGCGAGCGCCATGAACGTCTTGGTCAGCTGGCCGAACTGGTCGACGGCTACAACGAATTTCATGATTTCGCCCCGCGCGAGCTGCCGCTGATCGAGGCGTTGCGCGCGCTGCGGCTGATGCACTACAGCGCCTGGCTCGCCCGCCGCTGGGACGATCCGGCCTTTCCGATGAGCTTTCCCTGGTTCGGCAGCGAGCGTTACTGGGGCGACCAGGTGCTGATCCTGCGCGAACAGATATCGGCGCTGCAGGAAGAGCCGCTCAGGTTGTTCTGAGGCATGGTGTGGCTGCGGACCCGTGACTGTGGATGTGAAAAGCGACATCCACCCTACGAATCCCGGCGTCTGCGTAGGGTGGATCGCGCTTTATCGATCCACCGTGTGGACGTCCACACGGTGGCGGTCTCCGCGACTCAGGCCTCCTCGATCAGCCAGTCCAGCCGCCAGCTGCCCTGGCTCTGCGCCAGCTGCTCGACCAGCCACGGCAACAGCTCACGCAGCTCTTCCTCCACCCCCCACGGCGGGTTGACGATAGCCAGACCCGAACCGCTCAGGCGGCTGGCGTCGTCGGCGGGGTGGACGAACAGTTCGGCACGCAGCAACTTGGGCGCCCCGCTGCGCGCCAGGTCCTGATAGAAGCGCTTGAGCTGGCGCTCGTCCTTGATCGGATACCAGATCACGCCGATGGTCTGGCGCATACGGCCGAGCGCTTCCTTCAGCGCCGTCACACAGCGGCTCAGTTCGTCGGCCTGTTCGAACGGTGGATCGATCAACAACACCACGCGCTTTTCCTGCGTCGGCATCAGGGCCCGCGGCACATGCCAGCCCTCGCCGCGGTGCACGGCCACGCGGCGGTCGCCGGCCATGTTGTCCTTGAGCAGCGCGCCGTCCTCGGGATGCTTTTCGTTGAGCTGCAGACGATCCTGCTCGCGGGTCAGTTGTCGCGCCAGCTCCGGCGAGCCGGGGTAATAGCGCAGCGCCCCGCCCGGGTTGAGCTGGCGGATCACGCCGAGGTAGTCATCGAGCAGCGCCGGGTGCGCCTCGGCCTGCCAGATGCGGGCGATGCCCTGCAGCCACTCGCCGGTGCGGCTGGCCTGGTCGCCGGCCAGGTCGTAGAGGCCGACGCCGGCATGGCTGTCGAGGTAGGCGAAGGGCGCCTCCTTGCGCGACAGCAGGGCGAAGATCCGGCTCAACACCAGGTGTTTGAGCACATCGGCGTGGTTGCCGGCATGGAAGGCGTGGCGGTAGTTCATCTGATCCTCCTCGAGAGCCGCGCAGTTTACCCGTCCGCCTTGCGCCGCGCAGGTCCGGCATGACCGGCGTCGTTTTCCCCGGCCACCGACTAGGGCTACAGTGCCCACCCACGACGACTGAACGGAGCTGACCTCATGGACCTGCGCGATCTTTTCGGCATCGAGCACCCGATCATCCAGGCGCCCATGGCCGGCGCGCAGAATCACCTGCTGGCCGCGGCGGTCTGCGAGGCCGGCGGGCTGGGCTCGATCCCGGCCGGCATGCTCAATGCCGAGGCGCTGGACGCCGAGCTGACCGCCATCGAGGCGCTGACCGACCGACCCTACAACGTCAACTTCTTCTGCCACCAGACGCCAGCCGCCGACCCGACGGCCTTCGACGCCTGGCACCGGATGCTCGCACCCATGTTCACCGAGTTCGCCATCGACCCGGCAGGCATTCCCACCGGCGCCACCCGCCAGCCGTTCGATGCGGCAATGGCCGCGGTGCTGGAGCGGCACAAGCCGGCGCTGGTCAGCTTCCACTTCGGCCTGCCGGCGCCCGATCTGCTGCAACGCGCCCGCGCCACCGGGGCGAAGATCGCCTCCACCGCGACTACGGCCGCCGAAGGCCTCTGGCTGCAGCAGCACGGTGTCGACCTGGTGATTGCCCAGGGCCTGGAAGCCGGCGGCCACCGTGGCATCTTCCTTAGCGAGGACCTGACCACCCAGCTCGGCACCTTTGCCCTGCTGCCGCAACTGGTGGGTGGTGATGATGTTGCCCGCCGCGCCCAGCCGCGCCATGGCATCACGATAATCTTCACGAATCACTGGAGCGCTGAATTGACTGGTGGTTTCGCATTGAGCCAGTTGCATGATCGGTTCTCCATCAGGCGAGGACGCAGGCGCGGTCGAAGGGCAGGCGTGGCAGGCGGTCGCGCAGCTTGCTGGCGTCGCCGTAGCCGAGGTTGATCAGCAGATTGGATTTCCAGCTCGTACCGGCGAAGAAGGCCTCGTCCAGTGCCTTGCCGTCGAAGCCGGACATCGGTCCGCAATCGAGCCCCAAAGCGCGGGCGGCGAGGATCAGGTAGCCGGCCTGCAGCGAGCTGTTGCGCAGCGCGTTCTCGGTGATCAGTGCCGGTTGCCCGGCGTACCAGCTGCGGGCGTCGGCAAAGGGGAACAGCTCTGCCAGGGTTTCCGGAAAGTCCTCGTCATAGGCGACGATCACCGTGACCGGCGCGGCCATGGTCTTTTCGAGATTGCCCTTGGACAGGCAGGGCGCGAGCTTTGCCTTTCCCTCCGGCGTGCGTACGAAGACAAAGCGGCCGGGGCAGCTGTTGACGGCGGTGGGGCCGAGGCGGACGTGCTCGTAGAGTTGTTCGAGCAGGGCATCCGGCACTGCTTTGTCGAGCCAGGCGCTGTGGGTGCGGGCCTCGCTGAACAGCGTGGCGAGGGCATTCGAGTCGATGGGGGCGTGCATGTTCGGGTCCTCAGGCTGCTGCGACCTGGCCGCATTGCTCGGCAAGATGGTCCAGCAGGATCTGGTTGAAGGGTTCGCTGTCGCTGACGCTGGACGCGTGGCCACCGTAGTTCAGCAGTGCCAGCTGTGCGTTGGGCATGACGTCGGCCAGGTGCTGCGAACGCTGCCACGGCACCAGCATGTCGTCGCGGTTGGCGATCAGCAGGGTCGGGGTGGTGATGCGCGGCAGCTCGGCCTCGATATCGAAGGCCAGCAGTGCCTCGATACGCCGCACCAGATTCATCGTCGCTGGGAAATGCGCCAGTGCATGGGCATCGTCGCGTGCCAGTCGCTCGCTGTTGGCTGCGATCCAGTCGGCCGGGTAGAGGAACAGCGACTGCGCCTGCACATAGGCCGCCGGGCCGCTGTCGTGCAACAGCTTCAGGCGTACTGCGAAACAGCGGGCGCTGTGCGGGTTGGGGCTGCTCCAGGCATTGATCGGCACCAGGCTCTGCAGCAACTGCGGCCGCAGCAGGGCGATCTGCAAGCCGACCAGCCCGCCGAGTGCATGGCCGATGAAATGGCAGCGGCGGATGCCCAGGGCGTCCAGCAGCTCCAGTAATTCCACTGCCATGGACTCGATGGAATAGCCCGCCGGCAGGTTCGCCGGGCTCCTGTTGGTCCCCAACTGGTCGTAGACCAGCACCCGGTAGTCCTGGGTCAGCGCCGGCAGCTGCGGTGTCCAGAAGGCGGCGGCGCCGCCGAGGCCGGAGCTGAGCACCAGGGTCGGCGCATCCGGCTTCATGCGGCCATGAAGTTCGTAGTGCATGTCATACCTCCGCGAGGTCGATCAGCGGGCCGCCGGCGTGCCGGCTGGCCCGCTCTGGCAGGCGCTATTGGCCGACGTGGGCGATGCTGGCGATCTCGATCAGGGCATCGGGCTTCACCAGCCCGCACTGGATGCAGTAGCGCGCGGGCTTCTCGCCGGGGAAGTACTCGGCGTACACCTCGTTGACCTTGGCGTAGTTGGCCCAGTCGGTGAGCATGATCATGTTGAAGGTGACGTCGTGCATGCTGCCGCCAGCGGCTTCGACCACGCCCTTGATGGTTTCCAGCACATGGCGGGTCTGCGCGGCGGCGTCGCCGACGTGGACCACGTTGTTGTCCTTATCGAACGGCAGGGTGCCGGAAACGTAGACCACGCCATCGGCCATGGAGCCGGGCACGTACGGGGCGAGCGGTTTGCCGGAGCCGGCGGGGATGATGGATTGCTTGGGCATGTCGTTGATTCCTTGCAAGGCATTCAGGCGAACCCGGCGGACGCCTCTGCGGGCGCCGCGGTCGGGCACTCGGGTGTAATCAGCTGGCGACCGCCACCTCTGGCGCGGTCGCGAAGCTCCGGCAGAAGGCGTCGACGCTGGAGACCCAGCCGAAGAACGTCTCGATGTTGTACAGCGCCGCCTGCTGGGCGAACTCCGGCCCGGCCTGGTGCGTGGCATCGGCCAGCACCACACCGAAGTACTCCAGGTGGAACCCGTCGCGCAGGGTCGACTCCACGCACACATTGGTGGCGATGCCGGTGAACACCAGGTTGCGGATGCCACGGGCACGCAGGGTGCTGTCCAGCTGCGAATTGAAGAAACCGCTGTAGCGCGGCTTGGGCACCAGGATGTCGCCGGGCTGCGGCGCCAGTTCATCCACCAGCGCGTAATCCCAACCGCCCTTGGCCAGCAGCGTGCCGGCCAGTTCCGGGCGCTTGCGCATGGTCTTCAGCGCGTTGGACTTGTGCCAGTTCGGCGAACCCGGCCCGCCCGCCTCGACATAGCCTGCGTCCCAGCCGTTCTGCAGAAAGATCACCTGTATGCCGGCGGCGCGAGCCGCGCATAGTGCCTGGCGGATTTTCGCGATCACCGGCTGGGTCGCCGACACGTCGAAGCCGGCCAGATCCAGGTAGCCGCCGCGGCTGGCGTAGGCGTTCTGCATGTCCACCACGATCAGCGCGGTTTCGCTGGGCTTCATTGCCAGCGGCTCGGGCCGCGCCGGCAGCCGCACGGGTTCGTCGGGCGCGCTCAGGCCGTAGCCCGAGATCTGTTCGACGGCGCTCATCAGGCCGACTCCTTCAGCGCGTTGATGTGCCGGCGGCTCTGCATCAGCGGCTGGATCTTCTGGCCAAAGGCTTCGACGCCCTCGAGAAAGTCGTCGAAGGTCAGCATCACGCCCTGCATGCCCGGCACCGTGGCGATCTCGTCGAGCATCCGCGCTACGTTGGCGTAGGAGCCCACCAGCGTGCCCATGTTGATGTTCACCGCCGAGGTCGGATCGGCCATCTGCCGGATGTTGCTGTCCGCGCCCTTGTCGGCTGCGCCCTGCTCGCCGAGCCAGGCGATGGCTTCCTCGTCGGCGCCGGCCTTGTAGTGCTCCCACTTGGCCCGAGCGGCTTCGTCGGTTTCGTCGGCGATCACCATGAACAGCACACAGGAGGTGACATGTCGGCCGGTCTTGGCGCAGGCCGTCTGCAGCCGTTCGGCGGCCGGGGCGAAGGCGGTGGGAGTGTTCACGCCCTTGCCGAAGCAGAAGTTGTAGTCGGCGTACTGCGCCGAGAACGCCATGCCGGCATCGGATGAGCCGGCGCAGATGATCTTCATGTCCGCCTGCGGTGTCGGGCTGACGCGGCAGTCTTCCATCTGGAAGTGCTCGCCCTTGAAGTCGCTGCGGCCGGTGGCCCAGAGGTCGCGCAGCACCTGGGCGTACTCGCCGAGATACTGATAACGGGTGCCGAAGAACTCATCGCCCGGCCACATGCCCATCTGCGTGTATTCCGGTTTCTGCCAGCCGGTGACGAGATTCACGCCGAAGCGGCCGCCGGAGATCGAATCGATGGTCGAGGCCATGCGCGCGACGATGGCCGGCGGCAGGGTCAGGGTGGCGGCGGTGGCGAACAGCTGGATCTTGCTGGTGACCGCGGCCAGGCCCGCCATCAGCGTGAAGGATTCCAGGTTGTGCTCCCAGAATTCGGTTTTGCCGCCGAAGCCGCGCAGCTTGATCATCGATAGGGCGAAGTCGAAACCGTAGCCCTCGGCCTTCTGCACGATGGCCTTGTTCAGCTCGAAGCTCGGCATGTACTGCGGCGCATTCTCGGAGATGAGCCAGCCGTTGTTGCCGATCGGAATGAAAACACCAACATCCATGGGTAGCACCTCTGTACGCAATGGCTAGAAAGCGCTGCCCGAACGTGACGGGCAGGGTCGAAGGTGCGTTAGCAGGATGCAGGCCAGAAAGCGAATTGCCTTTCTTATCAACGATATAAGTTGCTTGTGTGGTGCGATGTGGACCATTTGGTCTGAATCGGAGCACCTGGTTTGTGCGCGGCGCACGAAGATCGTGCAGCAGTCGCAGCCGCCTTCGTCGCTCGTGCGCCACACGCTCACCGCGCTACAGTAGCGACTCGTTCGAACCCAGCCGGTAATCCCGTGACAGATCAGCCTCCCGTTCCGCCCCGCAAGCGCCTCACTGCCAGCAAGACCCCTCGGCTCAAGGGCGCGACCCGCGTACCGAGTGCCAGCGCGCAGGACCGGCGCCTGCGCATGATCGAAAGCAAACGCGCCAGCATCCTCCAGGCCGCGCTGGAGCTGTTCTCCCGTTTCGGCCTCCACGGCACCAGCCTCGATCAGGTGGCGACTCAGGCCGACGTTTCCAAGACCAACCTGCTGTACTACTTCGGCAGCAAGGAAGAGCTGTACACCAACGTCCTGCGCCAGCTGCTGGAGGTCTGGTTGCAGCCGCTGCAGGCGTTCTCCGTCGAGCAGGACCCGATCGAGGCGATCCGCGATTACCTGCGGGTCAAGCTCGAACTCTCCCGCGACCATCCCGCCGAATCGCGGCTGTTCTGCATGGAGATCATGCAGGGCGCGCCGCTGCTGCTGGGCGAGCTGCAGCAGCCGCTGCACGATCTGGTCGAGAACAAGGTCGCGGTGATCCAGGCCTGGATCGACGCCGGCAAGCTCGCGCCCATCGCGCCGCATCACCTGATCTTCTCGCTCTGGGCGACCACCCAGCACTACGCCGACTTCCGCGTGCAGGTCGAGGCCGTGGCCGGCAAGACGCTGGATGATCCGGCGTTCTTCGAGGAAACGCTCAAGAGCCTGCAGTCGCTGATCCTCGATGGGGTGAGGCCGCGATGAGCATGCTTTCCATCAAGCCGCCACGCTCCACGCTGAGCTGGCTCGGCCTGAAACTGCTGTCGATTACTCTGATCGCGCTGAGCCTTTCCGCCTGCTTCGAGGAGGCGCCGCAAGCAAACCCGCGGGCTAAGGACGTCACCGTGTCGACCGCCACCAACTTCGCCCGCGCGCTCGTTTCCAGCGACTTCACCGAGGCTCATACTCTTCTCTCAACGCAGGCGCACCAGCGATATTCCGCAGCGGAACTGCAGCAGGCTTATGCCGACATGACCTCCTACGGCGATGGTCCGGGCGCAGTGGATGGCCACGTCGAATTCATGGACGACTGGCCCGCCCGGCAGTCGCAGGACATCGGTTGGGCCTACGTTTCGATTACCGGTGCAGGCTTCATCGAGGCCGTGACGGTAGTCGTAGCCGAGGAGAACGGCGCCGCAAAGATTCGCGAGATCGAATGGGGGCGTCCCTGACTTGCCCCGGTCAACGCTAACGTTCTAGCGGCGAAGAACCGCTGCCTAGCGGCTGCCGTACGCTGCGTTCACCGGCTCACCCGCTGCAATCACCTTGCACGAATAGCCGCTGCTGTCTGTACTGGCTGGTCTAACCGTGCGCGGGCCGGAGCGCCTTGGGCACCTCCGGTATCAGCGCCCTCATGGAGTGAAACGATGAAACCGACATTCCAGCCTGGCCGAAATATCGCGATGAAGGTGCCTGCCCACGAATACCAGCGGACGCTCGCGTTCTACCGCGAGACGCTCGCACTGGAAGAACTCACCCCGGCGGGCGCTGAAGGTGAGCACACGCCGCGCTTCGATTTCGGCGGCAAGGTGCTCTGGCTGGACTGCGTGCCGGGCATCAGCCAGGCGGAGATATGGCTGGAGGTCGTCACGGATGACCTGAAAGGTGCTGCCGCCCACTTTGAGGACCACGCCTGCACCCGCCGGGACGAAATCGAACCGCTGCCGGAAGGCTTCAGGGCGTTCTGGATATCGAGCCCGGCCAATATCATCCATCTGGTTTCCGAAGGCACTGCGTCCTGACATACAGGCGGCATGATGACGAACGCTGCCTGTGATTCCGGGACTATGACGTGCATCCGCTTTTCGGAAATCGAACGGTACGTGCCTGCTCTGCCGGGACTCTATGAGATATACAAGGACGACGGCGCGGCGTTGAAGGTTGGAATCGGCGTCAACCTGCGCAAGCGGCTGATTCAGCACCGGAAGTCTCGCCAGAGCAGACTGATCCTCAGGGCTGGCGGTTACTGGAACAACCCTGCCGATGTCAGGAGCGCCCAGTCGATACTGGCTAAACATCTGTACTTTGCCGGCAGCATCGACGGATACGACCTCCGAGCGGAAGCGGGTCGGCAGGCGTTTCTCGAAGAGCGTTGCTACATCCGCGTCCGGATTACTTCGAGCCGTGAGGAGGCGCGTTCGCTGGAACGTGTGCTGGAGGCCGGCGGAGCCTTTCCTTTTCAGGGACGGGTTAATTCTGAGCGTTGAGCTCCGCCGGGTGGTGCCAGCAGTCGCCGCGCCTTCAAACCGCCTGCCTTTGCCGGTAGCCCTGCGCAACCTGCGCCAGCACCACCAGCGTCACGATGGGCAGCAGCCCGATGTTCACCGCCGCCCAGCCAGCCTGAGCGATCAACGCGCCAGAGGCGAAGGACATCACCGCGGCGACGCTGCCGTTGCTCAGCTCCATCAGGCCCTGTGCCCGGGCGCTCTCGCTTGCGGCATGGCCCTGGCCCAGCTGGGTGGTGCCGGCGACCAGCATCAGGTTCCAGCCGATGCCTAGTAGGCAGCTGCTGAGCAGGAAATGCCAGTGGCTGACGCCGAGCAGCGCGACCACCGCGCTGGCAATCAGCAATCCTCCACCCACACAGGCGACCAGCCGGCAGCCGAAGCGGTCCACCAGCGGCCCGGCGACGAATGCCGGGAGGAACATGCCGAGCATGTGCCACTGGATGACCTGACCGCTGGCCTGCAGATCCAGACCTTCGCCATGCATCGCCAGGGGCGTGGCGTTCATCACCAGAATCATCAGGCCGTGGCCGGCGGCGGTGGTCAGCACCGCGGCGCGAATGGTCGGCCGTGCAAGCAGCGCCTGCCAGCCGACAGTGGCCGCATCGGCCCGGGTCGCCGGCATTCCCGAGGTCGCCGGCAGCCCGGCCAAGATCATGAACCCCAGTGCCGCCAGAATGGCGATCAACAGATAGGTGCCGGCGAATGGAACGCTGGCGAGATCACGCGCCATGTGACCGAGCGTGGGCGCGATCAGCGCCGCCAGCACGCCACCGCCGATCACGCATGCCGTGGCGCGCCCCTTGAAGGCTTCGCTCACCGCTTCCAGCGCGGCGAAGCGGTAGTACATCGCCGAGGCCTGGTAGGCGCCGATGGGCAGAGCGCCGAGACAGAGCAGGGTGAAGCTGTCGAGCCAGAGCGACAGCGCGCTGATCAGTCCGCCCAACACGCCGGCCAACGCACCGATGAGAAAGCCGGCGCGACGGCCGCGGCGCTGCATCAGCCCCGCCAGTGGTTGCAAGGCGAGCAGGCCGCCGAGCATCAGCAGGGCCAGCGGTAGGGTGGCGAGACCGGCCGCCGGCGCCAGGCGCAGCCCGACGATGGAGGTGAAGATGATCCCGGTCATCGAGCAGGACCAGAACAGCGCCTGGGCGATGAACAGGCGCAGGACCTGAGGGTTGCTGAACAATAGGTGCATGGCGAGGCCCCTTGAGGGTGATGAGCGGGCACAGCGCTGCCTGGCGATAAGCCGGGCAAGCTGTGAACGGTGAGTGAGGTTCGGACGAAGCGTCAGCCGAAGCGCTGATAGAAGTCCCGCGGGCTGATCGACAGGTGTTTCTGGAAGCTGCGCCTGAGGTTCTCCGGATGGCCGAAGCCGGTCAGCCGCGCCACCGTCGCGATCGAGGCCTGGGCGTCGAGCAGCAGATTGCGCGCGGCTTCCAGGCGCACCCGTTCGATGTACTGGCCCGGCCCCATGCCGGTTTCCTGGCTGAACAGACGGCACAGGGTGCGCGGCGTCATATGCGCCTGGGCGGCCAGCGCCTCGATGGACAGGTCGTCGCCCAGGTGCCCGGGAATCCATTCCAGCAGCGCGGCAAGACGCGCCACGCCGCCACTCGGCGCCGCCAGCATCGGGCTGAACTGGGTCTGCCCACCCGGCCGGCGCAGAAACATCACCAGCCGCTGCGCAACCGAAAGCGCCAACGCGCGGCCGAGATCGGCCTCGACCAACGCCAGCGCCAGGTCGATGCCCGCCGTGACGCCCGCCGAGCTGAACAGATGCGCCGCCTGCGGATCGGTCGGGTCATAGGTGTGCAACCGGTCACCCTGCACCTCGATGGTCGGGTACGTGCCCAGCGCAGCGAGGTCCGCCCAGTGCGTGGTCGCCTTGCGTCCATCGAACAGCCCGGCCTCGGCCAGGATCAGCGCGCCGGAACAGACCGAGCCCAGGCGCCGCACCCTGGGTTCGGCGGCCCGCAGCCAGTCGAGCAGCGGTTGGTCGTGCTTCTGCGCATCCACGCCGACACCGCCCGGAACCAGCAAGGTATCCAGCGTGGCCGGATCGCACACGGCCCAGCTCGCATCCGCCACCAGCTTCAGCCCCGCCGAGGTGGCGACCGGGCCGACGCTGGCAGCGAGCAGCATCAGCTCGTAATGTCTCGGCAGGCCCTGACGCTGCCGCTCGACATTGGCCGAGGCGAACACCTGCATCGGGCCGGTGACATCGAGGCTCATCACATCCGGGTAGATCAGGCAGGCGACGGTGCGGGTGGCGTCCATGGTGCAGCTCTCAGGGTGGATGCCTGCAGTCTGCTGCCGAGGCGCCGCTGTCGCAATGACAAGGTTCCCACGGATCTTGCCATTTGCATTTCCTGATTTAGCGAGCCGGAGTGCTTTGCAGAACAGCGCAACCAGACGGTCGTGTTCGCATCCGCTCCAGATAGTCACGCAGCCGCGGCCATTGGCTGAGTAAGCCCGCTGGTTCGGTGATGAGCATCAGATAGTCGAGCATGGGTGTCAGCAATGCGTCTGCGATGCTCCAGTGCTCTGTGCAAAAGAAGAACTGCTCGCCCAGTTGCGTGTGCAAATGGCCGTTGCGCTCATTGGCGGTTTGGTATTGGCTCGCGCTGTGGAAGAACCCGATCTGTCCGAAGAGATTCTTGCCGCCTGCCGGTCGGACTGTCATGGCCTGCTTGCGCAGCAGCACTCGCTGAGTGCCAATGACGTCTAGTGGATCTACGCGACACGCCAGATGCTTCTCTAGCAGTGAGTGTTTGCCACGTTCGAACACGGGGATAGCGCGCTTCCGGCCGCTGTAACCGTTACCGTCCAGATAAGCCGCCGCCACCGAGCGCCTGCTCCCCCAGAAAAGGTTTCAGACAGCTATGTCCAGGCATACGCGCATCTGGATATTGACATTTATCGATATGAGGTCGAGGATCATCCGCTCGGCAGTGACGGTAGTACCGGACTGCACAGCCCTCACGGGGCCGTACTCACATTCGGTGAGGCAGCCTCCATCATTTAATATCTAGAATTCACGATATCTAAATCTTACGTTATGAATCATAAAGCACTTTTTACTCCCGGCTCCCTTGGCTCCTTCACGCTACGTAACCGCATCGTGCTGCCACCGCTGACACGCTCGCGCAGCTCGCAACCGGGCAATATTCCAAACGCCGTAATGGCGACCTACTACCAGCAACGTGCCAGTGCAGGGTTCATGGTGACGGAAGGCATTCAGATCGAGCCGCGAGGCCAGGGATATGCCTGGACGCCCGGGATCCACAGCCCTGAGCAGGTCGAAGGCTGGAAGGCCGTTACCCAGGCGGTGCATGACGAGGGCGGCGTGATTTTCGCCCAGCTCTGGCATGTCGGCCGTGTCTCGCACACCTCGCTGCAACCCGGCGGTGCGCAACCTGTTGCGCCGTCCGCCATTGCGGCGACCAACGTCAAAGTCTTTATCGAAACGGGACCGGGCGAGGGCGCGCTGGTCGAGCCCTCGATGCCGCGGGCGCTGTCCAATGCCGAAGTCAAAGAGCTGGTACAGCTCTATGCCGAGGCCGCACGCAACGCGATTGAAGCAGGCTTCGATGGCGTCGAGATTCACTGCGCCAACGGCTACCTGGTCAACCAGTTCATTTCCGCCCACACCAATCGCAGGACTGACGAATACGGCGGTTCGCTGCAGAACCGACTGCGTTTTCTGCACGAAGCGGTCCAGGCGATAGCCGACGCCATCGGTGCCGAGCGCGTGGGGGTTCGTTTTGCGCCGCTGTTCGCCAGTACGGATGAGGAGCGCGTCTACCTTGGCCTGGTGGAGCAAGACCCGCATGAGACCTACATCGAAGCGGTGAAGATTCTGCAAACCATCGGCGTCGCGTACGTATCACTGGCCGAGGCCGATTGGGACACCGCGCCCGAACTGCCCGGCAGTTTCAGAGAGGCGGTTCGTGCGGCGTTCAACGGCGCGATCATCTACGCAGGCAAGTACACCCCGGAGCGCGCCACCGCGGCGATCGAAGCCGGTTGGGCGGACCTGATCGCCTTCGGCCGTCCGTTCATTGCCAACCCGGACCTGCCGGCGCGCATTGCCCGTGGCTGGCCTATGAACCCGCTGGATGCCAGCAGCATGTACGGCGGCACCGAAAAGGGTTACATCGACTACCCGGTGTACGCGCACTGAGTCGGCGTGCGTGCACGGCCGTGGCGTGCACGCAGCCAGCACCGACAAAGTATCGTAAGATCGCGAAAACCCATTACCTGCCGCGGATATGAGCATAGACATCAGTGAAGCGCTGAAGGCCCTGGATAACCCCACACGCCTGGCCATTCTTACCCTGCTGAAGGACCCGAAGACCAACTTCCCCGAGCAGGAAGCCGATCCCGAACAGCTGGGTGTCTGCGTCAGCATCATCCAGGAGCGTGTGGGGTTGTCGCAGTCCACCGTTTCGAATTACCTGGCGGCGCTCCAGCGCGCGCAGTTGGTGACGTCGCAGCGTATCGGTCCCTGGACCTACTACAAGCGAAACGAAGAGAAGATCGCTCAGCTGCTCGAGGCGCTCAGCAAAGCCATCTGAGCTGGCTGTGAACTGCGTGTCGCTGGCGTCAGCAGCATGTGAGTCGATCGTTTTTTCCGCCGGACGTGACGGGTCGCCCGCAATGGGGCGCAGTTATCGACTGACCTTGCTCGCCCGATATCGACCCGGCGTCATGCCGACCACCGTCTTGAAGTCATGAATGAAGTGCGCCTGATCGCTGTATCCGCAGGCCAGGGCGGTGTCCAGTAACGGCTGGCCGGCGCGCAGCTGGTTGCGCACCAGCGCCACGCGCTGGATGCGGCTGAACTGCTTGGGTGTCATTCCTACATGATGGCGGAACAGGCGCTCCAGCTGGCGCTGGCCGAGCGGTACGGACTGGAGGAGGTCGGCCAGGCGTGCACGGCCCTCGGTCGCGGTGATCTCCGACAGTAGCTGTTGCACTGGGGAGCGTCGCTCCTGAGTCGCCTGCAGACGTCTGATCAATTCCTGCTCTACCAGCAGTTGCTGCGCCTCGCGGCTCAGCTCGGCCAGTTGGTCGACCATCCCGGCAAACCCCAGTCGCTGCCAGTCGGAGCTATGAAAGCCCGCCAGCTCATCCAGGCTGATGACAAAGAACGCCGCGCCCATCCCAGGGCGAAAGCGCACGCCCATCAGCCTCACCTGCCCAGCCAGTTGCAATCGCGAACTGGCAAGCTGCGGCCCGGCGATCAATGCACGCGGCTTGTGCAGATGACCATCGAAGGCCAGCGGGTCGGCGAAATTGAAGATGACCCCACAGGCGCCGTCCGGATGCAGCATCTGCTCGTCGTACACCGTGGCGGCGTCACCCTCCAGCCACCAGAAACGCTGCACGTAGGCAGCCAGTGCTGGCGCAGGCGGGCGAGTCAGGAAGCCACTGATGTGTGGCAGTCGTTCGTGCAGGGCGGACATGGAAGGCGGCGTTCAAAGATGTCGAAAATCTACAATAGCTCAGCTCGGCGGCTGCGTAGCCTTGGCTGCACATTCAAACCGAGGAGTGACCACCATGCGCATGAACTACCAGGCCGCCGCCCCCGATGTGATGACCGCCATGATCGGGCTGGAAACCTACCTGGCGCGGCAGAGTCGCCGCGAGGACGGCGTCGACAAACCGCTGATGGAGCTGGTCAAGATCCGCGTCTCGCAGATCAACGGGTGCGCCTACTGCCTTGACATGCACACCAAGGACGCCCGCGCCCTCGGCGAAACCGAGCAGCGCATCTATGCCCTGAGCGCCTGGCGCGAAACCCCGTTCTTTACCGACCGCGAACGCGCCGCGCTGGCCTGGGCCGAGGCCAACACCCTGTTGCCGCAAGGCGTTTCGCAACAGCTGTTCGAGGAGGTGCGTGAGTATTTTTCCGAAGCCCAGCTCGCCAACCTGACCCTGGCCATCGCCACCATCAACGCCTGGAACCGCTTTGGCGTGTCCTTCGCGCCGGTGCCGGGCAGCTACCAGCCGGGATAGGGCGGATGCCTGCCGCCACTCGGCCGGAAGGTCGGGCGGTCAGGGCTTGATCTGCTGGTTGCCCATGGCGCAGAAGCTCTGCGCCTGCCGGGCAGCCGGCAGCGCGCGCAGGCGGCTCATGCATTGGGCCTGGCTTGGCGTCCGCTCCACGCTGAGCATCGCGTTCTCGTCGACAGCGATCAGGTAGGGCTGGTTGTAGCGCGGGCCATCGTGCCAGCTGCTGAACTGCAGATCGCTGAAGGCGCAGCGATAGTGCATGTGGCCGGCGAAGCCCTTGAAAAGATCGTTCCGGAAGATGTGATGGTATTTCTGCCAGTCACGGGCGCGCTGGCCCTCGCGCACCGCTTCGCGGCACCCCTCCAGTTCGGTGATATCCGCTTCATGTAGAAACGCGCTCTGCGCCAGGCTGGTGCCGTCCAGCTGTACCGTGGCGACCAGATAGACCCGCTGTTCGGCCGCCTGTGCCGTGAGCGCCATCAGCAAACCCAGCGCCAACATCCCTGTTCTGATCAATCTGCAATGCTCCTGAAGGGCCGTTTCGTCGAGGACCGCACCCTAGCCGAGGAGCGCGTCGGGAAACAAGCGTGCGAGTTGCCGGAAAAGGGCGCCGATCGAGGGGATGAACTCCATTGTCGGCTGCTGTCGAAATCAGTGTGTCCAGCGCGTTCGTTCATACGGGGAAATGAAATGTTGCAAGCCCATCGCGGCATCCGGCTAACGCTCGGCGGCTTTGCTGTAAATTGGCCTGCCATTGGCAATGAAATCTCCCTTACATGACCCTCCTGATAGCGTTCGCTGTCTTATCCATCCTCGTTTCATTCATCTGTTCGATCCTCGAAGCCGCACTGCTCTCGCTGACACCGAGCTTTATCGCGCACCAGAAGACGACCCGTCCGAAGCTGTACGAGCGCCTCAAGGAACTGAAAGACAAGGTCGACCAGCCACTCGCGGCCATCCTGACCTTGAATACCGTCGCCCACACCGTTGGCGCGACCGGTGTCGGTGCGCAGGTCACCGTGGTATTTGGCAACGGCTATGTCGGTATCGCCTCGGCGGTGATGACGGTACTGATCCTGGTGCTTTCGGAAATCCTGCCCAAGACCATCGGTGCCCGTTACTGGCGCACGTTGGCGCCGTACCTGCCGCCTCTGCTGAACGGCATGATCTGGATTCTGAAGCCCTTCATCTACCTGTCCGACATGATCATGCGGCTGGTCGGTGGCAAGGAGCCGGAGCACGACATCCGCCAGGAGATCAAGGCGTTGACGGTGCTTGGTCGCGAGAACAAGAGCCTCGACGAGGACGAGCAGCGTGTCATCAGGAACATCCTCGACCTGCACGAGATCAAGGTCCGTGACGTCATGACACCGCGTACGGTGTGCGACTACACGTCGCCGGAGACCAGCATTGGCGCATTCAAGGAGCAGGTTGCCGACAGCCAGTTCTCGCGCTACCCGGTGATTGGCGATGACGAGAGCCCGCTGGGTGTGGTGTTCCGCTATGACGCCCTGTCAGCGACCGATGACGAGGCGCCGGTCTCGACGATCATGAAGCCGATGAAAGTCGCGCCGGAAATGACCAGCGTCGAGAACCTGATGACTCAGCTGCTGCACGAGCGCCAGCACATGTGCCTGGTCTACGACGAGTTCGGCAGCTGGCGCGGCCTGGTGACGCTGGAAGACATCATGGAAACCATCATCGGCCAGCCGATCATGGACGAAACGGACGACATCCCGAACATGCGCCGCTTCGCCAAGCGCCGCTGGGATCACCGCATCAAGCGCGCCCGCGACAGCTGACCGAGCATGCGGAGCGGGTCTGCCGCTCCGCATGAAGCTGCCGGATATCAGCGCTTGACCGTCCCGAACCGCATGAAACGCGTCTCGCCGCTGGCATCCTCGACCCCGTCGTTATCGGTGACGACGAACAGACGCCCCTGCTTGTCGACCGCCGCACCTTCGACCTTGTCCAGCACCCAGCCACCGGTGCTCTTCAGATCAGGTAGCAGATCGCGCTCCAGACGCTTGCTTGCGAGCGGGAAGCGCTGACCTTCGGCGGCGGGCTGCAGGCCATTCAGGTCGATGCGGTACAGACGCTTGATCTGTGCCGCCGGGCCCTGCTGGTTGTCGCGCTCGATCACCAGGAACTGGCCGTTGCCGATTGAAGTGAGTTCGGACAATCCGACCCAGCCGCCCTCGGCTGCGGCGTCGAGCGGGTAGTGGATGAAGCCCCATTCACCAGTGCCCGGGTTGAACACGCCGATGCGCACCCGCCCGGCGGGGTCGTTCTTCCACTCGCGTTGAAAGGCCACGTAGACGCGGGTGCTGGCGCCTTCGCCGACCACCGCGACGCCCTCGAAACCGTTGCTGGTCTGCTGGGCGGCGACTTCCGCGGGCAGGGCGAACTCGTCCAGTACTTCGCCTCTGGCGTTGGCGTGGATCAGCAGGTTCGGCCTGGCCTTGCCGTTACCTTCCGAAGCCAGCCAGAAATCGCCATTGCTGGCCTGGGCGATGCCTTCCAGATCGTAGTCGACGCTTGCGCCAGCCTTGCGCAGTTCGATCTGGCGGTCGATCAGTGCCGGTGTCTGGCTGGTGTCGATGCTGAAGATCCGCGACGCCTTGTAGTAGCTGTCCGGCACCGCATAGAGGCGGTCGGACTGGCTGCGGTCCGCGACCAGGCCGCTCAGAGCGCCCCAGGGGATCAGGTCGCGATCAGTGGAGCGGATCTCCGGGTAAGGTGCGGTCTTGGCACCGTATTGGTAGATCGAGAGCGTCGACCGGTAGCCGTCCTCGGCCGAATCCTCCTCGCTGCTGACCACCAGCAGGTTGCGCGACGGGATCGGCAGGATGCCCTCCGGCCCCATGCCCGTCGGCAGCAGCTGATGCATCACCGGCGCCCAGGGGCGAGCCACGTCGTAGACGGCGACCGCATTGCCGCGCTCGCTGCCGACGAACAGCAGGCTGTGCTTGCGGAAACGCGCCGCGGCGATGCCTTCCGGCTCGATGCCCTTGTTCTCCGAGCGGTTTTCCGGGTAGTGCCCGGCGCGGATGAAGGCGTGTTCCAGCGAGGCGCCGGCCTCGTGCCAGACGTGGCCGTTGTAGTCGAACAGGGTGAAGCTGCGGCTGCCGCCTTGCGCGCCTTCGGCATCCTCGTAGTCGCCCTCGTTGGCGGTCGCCAGCAGCGGCCCGACCCAGGCGATCGAATCCGGCTCGCGACGCTTGCCAGCGAGCACGCCGACCGGTTCGATGCGGTCGTTCTCCTCGACGTCCACACCTTGCAGATCCACCTGGCCGGCGCTGAAGTGGCGCATCACCCGGCCACGACGCAGGTCGACCAGCACGATGTGGTTGTTTTCCTGCAGGGTGACGGCGGCCACGTCCTGGTCGTTGATGCTGACGTACTCAGGCTCCGGATCACCCGGCGCGACCTCGGCCAGGCCGGTCAGGTCGACGTCCCGCGTGCGCCAGCGCGACGGCTGACCCTTGAGGTCGACGATGCGCAGAAAGCCGGCCGGCAGCTGTGGGATCAGCCCGTCGTTGAGGTCCTCGTCGCGCTCGTTCTCGATCGCCACCGCGGCATAGCGGCCCCGCGGGCTGATGGCGATGGAATCCGGCTGGCCACCCATGGGCAGCGTGGCGACGCGTTTGGGTTGCGCCGGATTGCGAATGTCGAACACCGCCAGCACACCATCGGGCTGGGTGAAGCCGAGCGAGGTGTTCACCGCGACCAGCGCGTAGTGGCGATGTACGGCGACCGAGGTCGGCTCGCCTTCCAGCTGGATAAAGCCCGCCGGCTGCGGCGCTTTCGGATCGCGAATGTCCACCAGGCCGATGCGCTCGCCAGGGCTGTCGGTGTAGATCAGCGTGCGGCCGTCGCGACTCACCGCGGTGATCTCGGCTACGGTCTGCCGGGTGGCATCCTCATCGGCACCCAGGTTGCGAAAGACCGGGAAGGTCGCGACCCGCTCGAAGTAGTCTGCGGCGCGGAGAGGTGCCGCCTGCGAGGCCAGCGGCAACAAGGCCAAGGACAGGGCAGTGGACAATACGGTGCGGGTCAGGCGGGTCGGAGTTCTCATGCGGGCCTCGGCGGTCAGTGTGGGGGACAGCCAGAACACGCTAGGGCCGGATTGTTACGTGGCGGTGACGGCGAGGAGGTCGAGCATTACGGGAGGAGATGCGGGTGGCATCGGTTCTGCGTTGCCGGCGCGTTGGTTATCGCTCCCGCTGGCAGGCGGATACCCGTGCAGGCTCAATCGACGGCCGGCACCGCTTCGTACAGCTCCAGCGGCAGGCCGTCCGGGTCCGCGAAGAAGGTGAATCGGCGACCGGTGTACTCATCCAGCCGAATCGCTTCCACCGCAACGCCCTGACGCTCCAGCCATGCCTTGCACTGCGCGACGTCGTCCACCGCAAACGCCAGATGCCGCAATCCCTGCGCCTCCGGTCGTGAAGGGCGCGGCGGCGCATCGGGAAAGGAAAACAGCTCGAGCTGAGCGCCATCCGGCAGCGCGAGGTCGAGCTTGTAGGAGCGACGCGCCTCGCGGTAATGCTCGGCAATCACCGTCAGCCCCAGCGTCTCGGTATAGAAGCGCTTCGATACGACATAGTCCGAGCAGATGATCGCGACGTGGTGGATGGAGCGGAGCATGCGCAAGGTCCAGCGGGAATTGTCGGGTAGAGACTGTCAGGAAAGGCGAGTGTTCGACGAGCCGGATCGTTACATCTCGTTCGGTTCTCTGCCCTGGAGGCCCAGCGCAGTCACCGTCAATAGAATCAGCCCCATGCCCAGGATCTGCAGCGCTGCCAGACTCTCATCCAGTACCACGACGCCGAAGAGCGAAGCGGTTACCGGCTCGACCATCGCCACGATGGACGCCACAGCCGGTGCGGTATGTCTGAGCCCGACGATGTAGAGAATGAAGGACAGCCCTGCGCCGACCACACCCAGAACGATGAACATTGGCCAACTCGGGGCGCCTGGCACCGCCGCTGCCTGTTGCGCGTCGCTCATCGAGGCGAGTATGCCAACGAGCACGGCGAACGCTATGACGAGAATCGCCTGAGGACTGCCGTGGGGCGCCGCGTACTTGAACGCAAAAATAAAAGTCGCATAGGACAAACCGGATAGCAGGCCGGCTCCGACTGCCACGAGTGTAATGTCGCTCGCGCCGACGTCATGGATACCGGTCAGCAAGATGACGCCGAGCATCACCGTTGCGATTGCTGCCCATTTGAACAGCGTCGGCCTTTCGAGTCCGAATGCGAAGGATGCCAGGTAGACGAACACCGGCGCTGAGTACATCAGGGTCGCTGCCACCGCAACGCTGCCCTCAGCGATGCTCAGGAAGTAAAAAGAGAAGTTGCCCGCCACGCCGATGCCGGCGATTACCGACCAGAACCACAGCCTGTGGCTCGTCATTCCACTGCCGGCCGGGCGTAATGCCAGCCAGATGAGCACGCTCACGAGGCCGATCAGGCCCCGGTAGAGCGAGACTACGGTGGGACTCCAGCCCTCGCTGATGAGGATGCCGCCTATCCCACCCGATAGTCCCCAGCACAGTGCCGCAAGCACCACCAATAGCGCGCCCAGGCTTGCCGGTTTCCCCTGAGTTCTTCCATTTGTTCGCGGCGAGCGCTGCGCCATAAGGTCATCTATGCCTTGAAGAAAGCCGCAAGGGACCAACCTGCAGCGCCCGCCGGGGCGCATGAGGAGCAGCCGGTAACTGCGCGGTCACCGGCCTGCTACTCGTCACTGGTTGCGCGTCACCCGCCAGACCACATTGGCCAGGTCGTCCGCGACGATCAGGGCTCCGCTGGGGTCGACGGTCACGCCCACCGGACGACCGCGGGTTTTGCCGTCCTTGCGGAAGCCGGTCATGAAGTCGACAGGTTCGCCTGCCGGGCGGCCATCGCGGAACGGCACGAAGACCACCTTGTAGCCGGACGGATCTTCCCGGTTCCAGCTGCCGTGCTCGCCGACGAACGCGCCTTCGGTGAATTGCTCGCCCATGACATCCGAGGAAAAGTCCAGGCCCAGCGCGGCGACGTGGGCGCCCAAGGCGTAGTCCGGGGTGATCGCCTGCTTGACCTTGTCCGGGTCCTGCGGACGGACGCGATCGTCGACGTTCTGCCCCCAGTAGCTGTAGGGCCAGCCATAGAAACCGCCTTCCTGCACCGAGGTCAGGTAGTCCGGCACCAGGTTTTCGCCCAGTTCGTCGCGCTCGTTGACCACCGACCACAGCTGGTCGGTGCCGGGCAGTATCGCCAGGGCCGTGGGGTTGCGCAGGCCGGTGGCGTAGGGCTTGTAGGCGCCGGTTTCGGTGTTGATCTGCCAGACCATGGCGCGGTCGACCTCGGCTTCCATGCCGCGCTCGGTGATATTGCTGTTCGAGCCGATGCCGACGTAGAGGTACTGGCCATCGGGGCTGATGGTCATCGCCTTGGTCCAGTGGTGGTTGATCTCCGAGGGCAGGTCAACGACCTTGGTCGGCGGACCGCTGGCTTCGGTCTGACCTTCCTCGTATTCGAAACGCACCAGTTCGTCCTGGTTGGCGACGTAGAGGTTGCCATCGTGGAAGGCCAGTCCATAGGGGGCATTAAGTTCATCGGCGAAGACGTTCTGCATTTCGTAGCGGCCGTCGCCATCGGCATCTCTCAGCAAGGTCAGCCGGTTACCGCTTTTGACCGACGTGTTGCCCTTCGCCTTGATGTAACCGGCGATCACGTCTTTCGGTTTCAGCTTGGCTGCATTGCCGCCACGACCTTCGGCCACAAGGATGTCGCCGTTGGGCAGCACCAGGGTCTGGCGCGGGATCTGCAGGTCGGTGGCGATCGCCGTCACGCTGTAGTTTTCCGGCACCGTGGGTGTTGCATCGCCCCAGGGTGTCGGCTCGGCGATCTTCATGCTCGGCAGCATTCCGCGGTCGGGTTCCGGCAGTTTGGGGTTGGCACCGTACAGGCTGGCGGCGTCCTGCTCATCGCCACCGCAGGCGCTAAGAAACAACGCGATGGTCAGTGCGGAGAGTGCATTGGTGTGCTTCATGCTTCACCTCCGTCACGCAGGTTGGAAAGGCCGATCCACGCGGCGGCGCAGGCCAGCAGAGTGACGATCACCGAGAGCACCAGGCCGGTCGGCATAACTGCCCAGGCGTCCTTGGCGTGCTGCAGTGCATTGATGAAGCCGAGTACCCAGGTCGCCACGAGCAACAGCAGATAGATCAGCGGTCGCCCTGCCCTGTGCCTGGCCTTGATCAGGTTGACGACCGCGAACAGGATCGCCAGTCCGCAGAACACCAGCCCGCCGGCGATCAGCCAGGAGGCGAAGTTGCTCCATTGAATCTGGTAGCTGCGAAAGTAGGCGACGTCGCTCAGCAGTGCGCCGAGAAACAACGGCACGCTTCCGGCCAGTAGGATCGAGTGCAGCGGATGCGGCACATGGCGGGAAACGCTGTGAGTGGTTTCTGTGGTGCGGTGGGTAATGACGGTCACAAGGAACTCCTCATTGCTTTCGACCAGCCCTGCGCGGCGCGGATCGCTCTGAAGGTGCTTAAGAGGGGATCGTGTCGTCGGGCCGTTAGTTCACTCCTATCGCTGAGCGGCGGGGCTGACCTCGGCTGCTGCAGCCCTCGCCCGCTTTTCGTGCCTCATGCACAAACCAAGTGCTCCGAACCGGACCATTTGATCCGTTATTTTCCCGCCATAACGCTAAACCACTGATCTAAAAGAGAATCGATCCGGTGGCACGCTTTCTGCTCTCTCCTCGAAAGTCGCCCGTGTGCAAAGGGCGGCGGCATCGCACATACAGAGAAGCGCCTGCGCCACTGGCGACGCGCTCAGTTTCCGCCCTGCGTCAGAGGAGTGCGTCACCCATGACTCTGCAATACGTTCCCATCATCGACCTGGCGCCGTACTTTTCCGGCACCCCGGAGGGCAAAACCCAGGTAGCCAAGGCCGTCGACCAGGCCTGTCGTGACATTGGATTTCTGGTCATCACCAACCATCAGATCCCCACAGAACTGATTGAGCGCGTGTCGCGGCTGACGCGGCAATTCTTCGCTTTGCCACTCCCGGAAAAGCGCAAGGTCGACCGGCCCAGCCCCGACATGGTGCGCGGCTACAGCGCGGTGGCGGAGGAGAGCCTGTCGTACTCACTGGAGGAGGCGGCGCCGGGCGATCTCAAGGAATCCTTTTCCATCGGCCCCAGCGATGTGCCGGCTGAGGACTACTACCGCTGCGCCGCTGCCGGCCCGCATTTCGCGCCGAATGTCTGGCCGGCCGACATTGAAGGCTTCGAGCGGGCCTATCGCGACTATTTCGCCGCGATGAGCGAATTGGCGCAGTCGCTGATGCGCATCTTTGCCCTGGCGCTGGACCTGCCGGAAACCTTCTTCGACGACAAGATCGACAAGCACATCAGCATGTTCCGCAGCCTGAGCTATCCGGACCTAAAGGGTGAAGTCGAGCCAGGTCAACTACGCGCCGGTGCCCATACCGATTACGGCAGCCTGACCATCGTCAAGCCGGACAACGCGTTGGGCGGTCTGCAGGCGCGCAACCGCCAGGGCGACTGGGTGGACGTGCCTTATGTGGAGAACGGATTCGCGGTGAACATCGGCGACCTGATGATGCAGTGGACCAACGACCAGTGGATTTCCACTCTGCATAGGGTGGTCAACCCGCCGGCCGACAGCGCCGCCGACAACGGTCGCCAGTCGCTGGTGTTCTTCCATCAGCCCAACTACGACGCGCTGATCGAGTGCCTGCCGAGTTGCTGCAGCGCCGCCAATCCCCCGCGCCACGCGCCGGTCACCTCCGGCGACAACCTGCTCTCCAAGTTCGTCAAGCAGACCACCTTCGGCAAAGGCCTGGAGGTCGCATGAGCACGCTGTCCTACGTCAACGTTTTCGCCCGCGACATCGAAGCCCTGAGCGGCTTCTACCGCGAGCTGTTCGGCTTCCGGAACATTCCTGATATCGCCTCACCGATCTTTCGCGGGCTGGATACCGGCAAGAGCTGCATCGGCTTCAACGCGCCGGACGCCTACGAGCTGCTGCATCTGGATGAGTACGCCGACACGCGCGGCTGCAAGTTCCTGCTGAACATCGATGTCGACTCGAAAGACGAGGTCGACCGCCTGGTGCCCGTTGCCGTCGCCATGGGCGCGACGCTGATCAAGGCACCCTACGAGACCTATTACCACTGGTATCAGGCGGTGCTGCTGGACCCGGAAAACAACGTGTTTCGCATCAACCACATGCTTTGACGTGCCAACCTCAGGAAGACCAAAAATGCTCAATCAGATGAAACGGACCTTGTGTGCGGCGGTGGCTCTCGGCCTGGCGACGACTGTTGGCGCCGCCGCGGCGCAGGAAGGGCAGGGGCTGACCCTCGATAAGCCGGCGAAGATCGCCATGCTCTACATCAGCCCGCGCAACGACGGCGGCTGGACCCAGGCCTTCGACGAGGCGCGGCAGAAGCTCGAAACCGAGCTGGATACCAAGATCCAGTACGTCGAGAGCGTGCCGGAGAACGCCTCTTCTATCCGCCCAGCCGTGGACCGGCTGATCCAGCGTGGCGCCAACGTCATCATCGGCACCGCGTTCGGCTACTCGGACACCTTCAAAGAGCTGGCCGAAAAATACCCGGACGTGGCGTTCCTCAACGGCTCGGGCACCACCAACAGCGGCAATCTCGAATCCTTCTATGGGCGCACTTACGAGAGTCAGTACCTGTGCGGCATGGCCGCGGGCGCGGCGTCGAAGACCGGCAAGCTCGGCTTTGTTGCGGCCAATCCCTTCGGTCAAGTCAACTGGACGGTCAACGCCTTCGCCCTCGGCGCCCAGCAGATCAACCCGGACGCCACCGTCACCGTGGTCTACACCGGCGCCTGGAACGATCCGGTCAAGGAACGCGCCGCCGCCATGGCTTTGATCGACGCCGGCGCCGATGTGCTCGGCCAACACGTCGATAGCCCGACACCGCAGATCGTCGCCCAGGAGCGCGGCGTGCACGGCACTGGCCACCACCGAGACATGCGCGAGTTCGCCCCGGACGCCACCGTCTGCTCCTCGGTCTGGGTGTGGGACAAGTTCCTAGCCCCGGAGCTGAAGAAGATCAGTGCCGGCAACTGGACGCCACCGGAAAACGGCGCGCTGCTGTCCATGGCCGAAGGCGGCACCGATGCTGCCTGCTGCGGCCCTGCGGTTTCCGAAGCAGACAAGGCGAAGATCATGGCCGCCCGCGAAGAGCTGCTCAAAGGCGAGAAGAAGATCTATGCCGGGCCCATGGTCGACCGTGACGGCACCGAGCGCATCGCCGCCGGCGAGGTCATGGCCGACCCTGCGCTGTGGCAGATGGACTGGTTCGTCAAGGGAGTGATCACCCAGCAATGAGCAACCTCAACGCGATCCAGCTGACCGGGGTGAGCAAGTCGTTCGACGGCTTCATGGCCCTGTCCCAGGCGGACTTCACCGTCAAGTGGGGCGAAGTGCACGCGCTGCTTGGCGAGAACGGCGCAGGCAAATCCTCGCTGATGAACATCGCCGCTGGCTTGTACGCACCGGAAAGCGGATCGCTGTTGATCAATGACAATGCGGTGCGGCTCAGCGGCCCGCGGGATGCTGGTCGCTACCACATCGGCATGGTTCACCAGCATTTCAAGTTGGTGAAGCCCTTTACCGTGGCCGAGAACATCCAGCTGGGGCTGCCCGTGGGGCCCGGCAATCATGCTTTCGCGGGCAGCCATCGGCAGCGCTTGGCTGCATTGGAGCAGCGGATCAGCGACAAGGCAGCAGAGCTGGGTTTCACCATCGACCCGCGCAAGGTCACCGAGTCGCTGTCGGTGGCCGAGCAGCAGCGGGTGGAAATTCTCAAGGTGCTGCTGGCGGGGGCGCGGATATTGATTCTCGACGAGCCAACAGCGGTGCTGACCGATGGGGAAGCCGAGCGCCTGCTGGAAACGGTGCGCGCCTTTGCTCGTCAGGGCGCAGCGGTGATCCTTGTCACCCACAAGATGAGCGATGTGAAACGCTTTGCCGACCGCGTCACCGTGATGCGCGGCGGACGGACGATTCAAACCCTCGATCCGCATACGGTCTCCGTGCCGGAGTTGGTGCGCCTGACCGTGGGCGAATCCGCACCGGCCAGCGAGTATCAACCGGCGACGCCCGGCGAGGTGCGGCTGCAAGTGCGTGATCTCAGATCGACCGGCGGGGGCGAGCATGGCGCACTCAATGGCGTGACGCTGAGCCTGCGCGCGGGCGAGATCTACGGCATCGCTGGCGTCGGCGGTAACGGCCAGAGCGAGTTGGCGAACGTGTTGATGGGCTTGCCCGAGTCCTGCGAAGGCACGTTGGAATTGACCGGTTTTGGCGATCTGCGCCGGGCCAGCCCTGAGCAGCGCCGGGAGTTGCGCATCGCCTCGATTCCGGCCGATCGCTACGGCACCGCGCTGGCTGGCGAGCTCTCGGTGGCCGAGAACTTCGGTGTCGGGCAGATCCACAGTGGGCGCTATGGTTCGTTCTTCAATCTCCGGCGCAAGCGTCTGGAGGCCGACGCCGCAGAGGCGGTGGCCGGATTCGACGTGCAGGGCGTGCGCTCCCTGAAGCAAAAGGCCGCGCTGCTCTCCGGTGGCAACGCGCAGAAGCTGGTGATCGCCCGCGAATTCTCCCGCGACCCGCAACTGGTGTTGGTACACAGCCCCAGTCGCGGGCTCGACGTACGCGCCACCGCTGCCGTGCATGGCCGCCTGCGCGCCGCCCGCGATGCCGGTGCGGCCGTGCTGGTGATCAGCGAAGACCTCGACGAAGTGCTGGCCCTAGCGGATCGAATCGGCGTGATGAACGCCGGGCGCATTGTTGCCGAGTTCGACCGGCCCGCGGATCGCCAGGCCATTGGTAGGGCGATGGTCAGCCATGGGGAGCTGAGCCATGGCGAGTTGAATCTAGAAGGGGTAAACCATGAATGAACAGGTGCGCCCCGTGATGCTGGAGCAGGCTGCGCAAGCGGCCGAGCGCCCGAAACAGCCGCTGCTGTCGCGGCGTTACGCACTGGAGATCCGCCAGCAACTGGCTTGGCATTGGCAGGCTGTGATCATCGGTCTCGCCCTGCTGTTGGGGCTGGGTATTTCCGCCGCCATCCTGATCGCTGCTGGCGTACCGGCCGGTGAGCTGCTCAATGAGTTTGTCATCCTCACGGTATTCGATGCACAGAGCCTGAAAGCGGTCTTGTTTCAGGCATCGCCGATGATCCTCGTCGGCTTGGCCGGCTGCATGGCGTTCCGCGCCAAGTTCTGGAACCTCGGGCTTGAGGGTCAGATGATCTGGGGCGCCATCGGTGCGACGGCGATCTCGCTGTTCGAGATCGGCCCGCAGGCGCTGCGTCTGCCGCTGATGCTCGCAGCGGCGATCTTTTGCGGGCTGCTCTGGGCGCTGGCGCCGGTGTTGCTCAAGCTGCGGCTGAAGGTCAACGAGATCATCTCGACGCTGATGCTCAACTACCTGGCGATCAATTTCCTGCTGCACCTGCTGTACGGCAGCTGGAAGGACCCGAGGAGCTCGTTCCCCTATTCGCCGCAGTTCCAGCCGTTCGAGCGCTTGCCCGAACTGTTCGATGGCATCAGCGCGGCCGTGCCACTGGCGGTGGTCGTCGCGCTGCTGGCGCTGTGGTTTCTCGGCATCTCCCGCGCCGGGCTGTACCTGCGCTTTGTCGATGCCAACCCGCGGGTGGCCGGCGCGGTGGGCGTGCCGGTGCAGAAGATGATCATCGGCACGGTGCTGATTTCCGGCGCCATCGCCGGGATCGCCGGATTCCTCGTCACAGCAGGGCAGGAGGGGCGGCTGACCCAGTCGTTCTATCAGGGCTACGGCTTCTCCGGCATCCTCATCGCCTTTCTCGCCCGCAACAACCCGGTGGCGGCACTGGTGGTGGCGCTGCTGATGGCGATGCTGTTCGTTGCCGGGCGCAGCCTGCAGGTGTTCTACCAGATCCCCTTTTCCATGGTGCAGCTGATCCAGGCGATCCTGGTGATCTGCGTCGCCTCTTCGGATTTCTTTATCCGCCACCGTATCCGCCGCGTTCAGGGAGGCGAAAGCTGATGGACATGATCGCCAACTGGCTTGGGAACACACCGGACTTCGCCGTACCTTTCGCCCTCGCGGCGCTGGGGCTGATTCTCACCGAGCGTGCCGGGGTGCTGTCGCTGGGGGCCGAAGGGCTGATGCTGGTCGGCGCGTTGGCCGGTATCGGCGCGCAGCTGACCTACGGCACGCCGGGCATCTCCCTTTTCCTGGCCATGGTTGCAGCCGCGGTGGTGTCGTTGCTGTTCGCACTGATGGTACTGGTGCTGCGGATCAACCAGGTGATCGCAGGGTTGGCGCTGGTGTTCTTCTGCCAGGGGCTGACCGGGCTGCTCGGCACGCTGCTGGACTGGACCAACAAGCCGGTGAAGGGGTTGGGCGCGGTCGAGCTGTGGCCGCTGTCGGAGTTGCCGCTCCTGGGCAAAGTCTTCGTGCAGAACCCGCTGGTGTTCATTACGCCGCTGATCTTTCTCGCCGTGATCTGGTTTCTTACCCGCACCACCACCGGCCTGCGGATGCGTGCGGTGGGTGAGAACCCGCAGGCGGCGGACGCGGCGGGCATCTCCGTGCTCGGCTATCGGCTGGCGGCGATTCTCGCCGGCGCCGCGCTGATCGGACTGGCCGGCGGCTATATCTCGGTGCTCAGCACCAAGCTGTGGATCGCCGATATGACTGGCGGACGCGGCTGGATTGCCGTGGCGCTGGTGATTTTTGCCCGCTGGTCGCCGTGGAAGGCGCTGGCCGGTGCGCTGCTGTTCGGCTGCATCGAGGCGCTGATCCCGCAACTGGCCGCCTCCGGCGTGCGTCTGCCGCAGTACTTCGTGCTGATGACGCCCTACGCCGTGACCCTGGCGGTGATGATCTGGGTCGCCAGCGGCAAGAACGTTTCCGGCAATCAGCCGGGCGCGCTGGGTATTCCCTTTATCCGCGAGGAGCGCCGCTGAGGGTCACGGCGCTTATTGCGCCGGGCTCTGGTCGCTGGAGCGGCAGGTGATCTCCGCGTAGGGCTCGTCCGGCGAATAGTCCCCAGGCACCCGCTCGGTGCGCTGGGTATTTGGCGCGACGGTGAAAACCGGCGACGCCGAGGTATCCGAGCGCGCGTCATTCGGTACATGGAACTCGCAGGTAATCTGGCCGCCCGTGCGGTTCATCACCTTCACCGCCCGCACGCCAAGCAGCTCGCCTTCGACCCCTTCGGATTTGGCCGGCACGCCCATTGGGCTGATCTCAACATCGAGGCCGTTGAGGTGGGTGACCACTTCCGGCGGCGGCGTTTGTGCGAACGCCAGCGGGGCGCAGAGCGCCAGACCGCAGGCGAGAAATAGCTGCTTGCTCATTGAAACCTCCAATATTCGGTCCCCTTTAGAAGAGCTGACCGGGGGTCGGTTCGATCGCTGCGCCAATCAATGATTGCAAATGATTAGAAGCGTCAAAAAAATGGTTGGCATGATTTGTGATGGCTGAAAGCCATGATTGATCTTGCCGTGCCATTTGCGCCGTGTTGAACTGCAGCCGTCGCCAATGTTACGTGCGCTCCTCCCGAGGGTGGCTGAAGTGACTAGGTATCTGCTTCTGGCGTTGCTGGCATTTGCAGGTGGTGCAGCGGCAACGGCCGATGTAACGCTCGAGCTCGACGCAGCCGAACGTGACTGGCTGGCCGGCAACCGCTCGGTCAGCATCTGTGTCGACCCGGACTGGCTGCCGTTCGAGATGCTCAATGCCCGCGGGGAGCATGAAGGGATCGCTGCCGACCTGCTGCGGCTGGTAGCACAACGGGCGGGGCTGCAACTGGATATCGTGGCGACCAGCGACTGGGGCCAGTCGGTGGCATTCTCCCAGGCCGGCCGCTGCCAGCTGCTCAGCTTCCTCAACCAGACGCCCGTGCGCGATACCTGGCTGATCTTCACCCAGCCGCTGTTCACCGACGCCAACGTGGTCATCGCGCGGGAAGATCATCCGTACGTGGCCGATCTGTCTGCTCTCGATGACGTGACCGTCGCGCTGCCGGTCGGCACCTCCGTCGAGGAAAGCGTGCGGCGGGACTTTCCCCGGTTGCGCGTCATCAGCACCGACACGGATGCCCAGGCGCTGGCGCTGGTGAACGAGCGCAAGGCCGACCTCACCGTGCGCTCGCTGACCGTGGCTGCCTACACCATTCGCCGCGAAGGCTGGTTCAATCTGAAGATCGCCGGGCAGCTGACGAGTCTCGACAATCAGTTTCGCATCGGCGTGCTGAAGAGCGAGCCGGTGCTGCGCGACATCCTGGACAAGGCGATCGCGACGATCACGCCGGGCGAGCTGAACCAGATCGCCAACAGGCATGCGCCGATTCGCGTCGAGTCAGGCACCGACTACCGTCTGGTCGTGCAGATCGTCGTGGTCTTTTCGGTGATGCTGCTGACCAGCCTGTTCTGGATCGGCCGGCTGCGTCGGTTGAACGAGCAGCTGCAGGTCAAATCGCAGACCGATCCGCTCACCGGCCTGGCCAACCGCGCCGCCCTGGATCGGCGTTTCGCCAGGGCGCTGGAGCAGGCGCGGCGTTACAGCCGGCCGCTGTCGATCGTCATGCTGGATATCGACCATTTCAAATCCATCAACGACGAGTTCGGCCATCAGATGGGGGACCGCGTCCTCAAGGAGTTCGCCGACCTGCTGGTATCCGGTCTGCGCGGCAGTGACGCCGTGGGCCGCTGGGGTGGGGAGGAGTTCCTTCTGCTGTGCCCGGAAACCAGCAGCCAGCAGGCTGCAGCGTTTGCCGAGCGCCTGTGCGAGCAGTCGCGGGCGCTGTCTTTCAGTACTGGCCAGACGCAGACCCTCAGCGCCGGTGTCGCCGAGCTAAACGCGACGGACACGGTGGACAGCCTGCTGCGCCGTGCCGATGCTGCGCTGTACCGCGCCAAGCATGAGGGCCGGGACCGCGTCTGCTGCCATGCGCCGGACGAGCAGGCAAGCTGAGTGGCGGTGCTCAGTGCTTGCCGGGTTTGCGTAGGCGCACGTAGAGGTCCTTGCCGCCGGTGGCGCTGCTGCCCCGTGATTCCAGGTCGAAGCGCTTGGGCTGGTTGGCGATCAGGTCGCTGAGCTTCTTGCAGCCATACAGCCGCGGATCGAAGGCCGGACGCAGCTTGCTGATGTTCTGTCCGAGAGTGCCCAGCTGAATCCAGTCGTCTTCCTCCGAAAGGTCGTCGAGCACCTTGGCGATGAAGTCCACCGGCACCTGCTGACATTTGATGGTGTCGCCCTTGTCGCCGGCCTTCGGCGGTTTGCTGCTTTCTTCCACCTGCGCCGCGGCCGCGGCGAGCTTTTCCGATGACGGTGGCTCGGATGTCGTTTTGGCGGCATCGGCGCGCAGGATTTCGGTGTAGATGAACTTGTCGCAGGCAGAGACGAAGGGCGAGGGCGTCTTCTGCTCACCAAAGCCGTACACCGTCAGGCCCTCTTCGCGGATGCGCGCGGCCAGACGCGTGAAGTCGCTGTCGCTGGAAACCAGGCAGAAGCCGTCGAAACGCCGCGTGTAGAGCAGGTCCATGGCGTCGATGATCAGCGAGCTGTCGGTGGCGTTCTTGCCCGAGGTGTAGGCGAACTGCTGGATCGGCTGGATCGAGTAGTCGAGCAGCACCTTCTTCCAGCTGCCGAGGTTGGGTTTGGTCCAGTCGCCGTAGATGCGCTTGACGCTGGCGACCCCGTATTTGGCGATTTCCTCGAACAGCCCTTCGACGATGGCGGCGGGCGCGTTGTCGGCGTCGATCAGCACGGCGAGGTGCTTCTGCTTGTTCGAACTGTTGGGCTTGCTGGCCATGCTTCTTCCCTGGACTGGAGATCGTCCGACCATAACGCCGACCACCGTGCCCTGGCCATAGCGGCGTGCTGCCAACGCCTGCCGAACTCGGTTAGCATGCGCGGCTTTGATCACATGGATTGCGGTGCATGGAACAGCGAGGCACGCTGAAAAGCTGGAACGACCAGAAGGGCTTCGGCTTCATTCGCCCGGAGCAGGGCGGTGAAGATGTCTTCGCGCATATCTCGGCCGTGCATGGTGAGCGTCGGCCGCTGGTTGGTGATCGTGTGCTCTACGTGTCGGGGCGCGATCCCCAGGGTCGGCTGCGTGCCGAGCATCTGCGGCTGGATGCGCCGCTGACGCTGGACCAGCCAGCGATTCGCCAGCGCCCGGGCAGTCAGCGCAAGCCGGACGAGCAACAGGCCCGTCCGCGCGCGACGGCGCGGGCCGCTGGCAAGCCTGCTCGCCAGTTGGTCGCCGGCAACATCCAGCAGCTTCCCCTCAAGCTGGTGCTGTTCGGGCTGCTCTGTCTGCTGCCGTTGGCGGGTAGCCTCCTGCGCCTCGGTGCGGTGTTGCCGTTGGCGATCTATGCCGTCGCCAGCCTGCTGACCTTCGTCCTCTACTGGCGCGACAAGCACAGCGCGCTGAAGGATCGCTGGCGCACACCGGAAACCACACTGCATTTCTTCGAGCTGGCCGGCGGCTGGCCGGGTGCGCTCGTGGCGCAGCAGGTCTTTCGCCACAAGACCCGCAAGCTGAGCTATCAGCTGGCGTTCTGGCTGATCGTGGTGCTGCACCAGGCGTTCTGGATCGATCTGCTGTTCGTTGGTAGCGGCTTTACCCGCGAGCGGCTGGACTGGCTGTTGCGGCTGCTGTGAAACGCGAAAGCCCGGCGAATGCCGGGCTTTCGGACGAGCATCGCGGCTCAGACTTTTCTGACGAACTCGGACTTCAGTTTCATCGCGCCGATGCCGTCGATCTTGCAGTCAATATCGTGGTCGCCGTCGACCAGGCGGATGTTCTTCACCTTGGTGCCGACCTTGACCACCAGCGACGAGCCCTTGACCTTGAGGTCCTTGATTACCGTGATGGTGTCGCCATCCTGCAGTGTGTTGCCTACCGAGTCCTTGATCACCTTGTCGCTTTCGCTCGCGGCAGCCGCGCCGTCAGTTGCGGACCACTCATGGGCGCACTCGGGGCAGACCAGCATCTGGCCGTCTTCGTAGGTGTATTCGGAGTTGCATTTGGGGCAGGGTGGCAGCGAGCTCACGGCAGATCCTCAGGGGGCGGGATGCGGAAAGCCGTGCATTGTATAAGGTTTTGTTACAAATTTGGGGCCGCCGTGGAATCCAGGCTGGCCGGATTCCACGTGGTTTCACGGAGTAGCGCTTACTTCACGGCGGTGAGGCGCTCGTTGCCAGCGCGTAGCTCGCTGTAGCGATGTTCCAGTTCGCGGCGGATTTCGCGGCGCTGGTAGGCCTGGGCGAAACGACGCTGCTGTTCAGGCGTCTTCGGGTTTAGCGGCGGTACCGGTACCGGTTTGCCGTCTTCGCCGAGGGCGACCATGGTGAAGAAGCAGCTGTTGGTGTGGCGTACGGTCTTCTCGCGAATGTCTTCGGTGACGACCTTGATGCCGATCTCCATCGAAGTGGTACCGGTGTAATTGACCGAGGCGAGGAAGGTGACCAGTTCGCCAACATGCACGGGCTGGCGGAATACCACCTGATCCACCGAGAGGGTGACGACGTACTGCCCGGCGTAGCGGCTGGCGCAGGCGTAGGCGACCTCGTCGAGATACTTGAGCAGCGTGCCGCCATGTACGTTGCCGGAAAAATTGGCTTTGTCCGGCGTCATCAGCACGGTCATGGTCAGCTCTGCATGTCCATCTAGCATGGGGGTTACGGCTCCTCGGTGGTGAAGGGTTGCTACTTTAGTCGAATGCCTCCTTCCTGTCTGGCGTTTCCATCAAAACGCTTCATCGATTTTTTCTATCGTCAATGCGGCAAAGGCGCGCACTTCTGTCATTTGGCGGAAAAAGCGCCAGCTACGGCATGAGTGTCCTGCTCCCTGGGCAGGGCCGGCAGCGGTCTGTGACGTGGCGCACGGATGGCGCCGGCGCCTCGCACAACAGCACTTTTGTTGACCTGTGCCGGGGTCCGCTGGCCTGGCGCTTCTTATAGTCGGATGCCCACAAAATCCCTGACTATTTCAGTAACGGATGCCTCCTCATGCGTACGCTCGCTCTTGCCCTGCTCGCCTGCTTCGTTCCGCTGACTCATGCCAGCGAGGCGGTCGTCGAGCGCTTCAACTACGTCATGGCCGATGAGCAACGGCGCGAGCAGGCCAGCCTGGCCGGTCAGGAACGCGCCGTGTTCTGTTCCTATTGCCACGGCGAAACCGGCAACAGCAAGCGCAAGCACATTCCCAATCTTGCCGGGCAGAATCCGCGATACCTGTTCCACGCCTTCGAGAAGTTCGCCAGCGGCGAGCGCACCGACTTTGTCATGTCCAAGCTGGCGCAGAATCTCAGCATGGAGGAGCGGGTGAACATCGCGGTGTTCTTCAGCCAGCAGAAGGTCAATCCGCCGGAAGGTGCGACGGATGCAGCCTTGCGCAATACCGGCGAGAAGATCTTCCAGACCACCTGCACCGGCTGCCATGGCGCGCATGCGGAGGGCATGGAGACCATGCCGCGGCTGGCCGGACAGCCCGACGAATACATCCGCAAGGCATTGACGCGTTTCCGCGAGAACGATCCCAGCCGCGCAGGTTCGGTGATGATTGGCGTCGCCGCGCAGCTTTCCGCGACAGACGTGGAGGCGCTGGCGGCCTATCTCTCGCAGCTGAAGCTGACGCCGGCCGAGGAGATGGCCAACATCAACCGTTTGCGCAACGTTACAGCCGCCGCTCAGTAACGCTGGATCTGCGCCGGCGTGCGGCGCATCAGTACTTCGCCATTGCGCACCGAAAGCAGGGCATGGCCCTGGGTGCGCAGCATCTCGTAGTCGTCCGGCGCCGACAGCACCAGCAGGTTGGCCGGGCGCCCCACTTCCAGTCCGTAGCGCTCGCCCAGGTTCAGCGTCCGTGCGCTGTTGTCGGTGATCAAGTCCAGGCCGCGCTGCAGGTCCTCGTAGCCGAGCATGTGACAGATGTGCAGCCCGGCTTCGAGGATGCGCAGGATGTTGCCGTTGCCCAGCGGATACCAGGGGTCGACGATGGAATCCTGACCGAAGCAGATGTTCATCCCGGCGCGGTCGATCTCGGCCACACGGGTCAGGCCGCGGCGCTTGGGGTAGGTGTCGAAGCGGCCCTGCAGGTGGATACTCTCGGTCGGGCAGGAAACGAAGTTGATCTTCGACATCTTGAGCAGGCGGAACAGCTTGGAGCAGTAGGCGTTGTCGTAAGAGCCCATCGCCGTGGTGTGGCTGGCGGGGACGCGCTCGCCCATCTCGCGCACACGGGCTTCCTCGGCGAGCACTTCGAGAAAGCGTGACTGTGGGTCGTCGGTTTCGTCGCAATGCACGTCCACCATGCAGCCGCTGCGCTCGGCCAGGTCCATGAGGAACTTGATCGAGCTGACGCCCTGGTCGCGGGTGTTCTCGAAGTGCGGAATGCCGCCGACCACATCGGCGCCCATGCCGATCGCCTCGGTCATCAACTCGCGACCGCCCTTGAACGACTCTATGCCCTCCTGTGGGAAGGCGACGATCTGCAGGTCGATCAGGTGGCGGGTTTCCTCGCGCACCTCGATCATCGATTTGAGCGCCGACAGCGTCGGGTCGGTGACGTCGACGTGGGTTCGCACATGCTGGATGCCGTGGTCGACCAGCATGTCGATGGTCTTCTTCGCCCGCGCCTTGGTGTCCTCGTGGGTCACCAGCGCCTTGCGCTCGCCCCAGCGTTCGATGCCCTCGAACAGCGTGCCGCTCATGTTCCATGCCGGCTCGCCAGCGGTGAGGGTGGCGTCCAGGTGAATGTGCGGCTCGATGAAGGGTGGCACCACCAGATTGCTGGCGGCGTCGATGTCGCCCTCGTTGGCTTCGGCTGGTGCCTGCTGCGCGCTGATGGAAGCGATGCGTGCGCCGTTTAGTTCGATGCGGTAGAGGCCGCTGCGGCCGCGCAGGCGGGCGTTGAGGATGTTCATGGTGACTCCTTGATCAGCGTGCGTCGGTTTGCGTCAGCACCGTGCGCGACAGGGCCAGGCGCTGACCCTCGTACAGCACAATATAGGCTGCGGCGGCCACCAGTATGCCGACGATGGGCGCCACCCAGGGCGAGAAATAGGCGCAGGCGGCGCCCAGCACATAGGCCGCCAGGCCCAGGCTGTTGTATTTCGGCAGGCGCGCCTCGGCCAGTTTCGGGTATTGCCCGCGATGACGGTAGAAGTAGTCCGCCATGATCACGCCGCCGATGGGCGGAATGATCGAGCCGAGCAGGATCAGGAAGGGGATCAGCAGTTCGTACATGCCGCCCAGCGCCAGCAGCGTGCCGACGAAGGCGCCGCCAAGGGTCACCAGGCGGCGGCGCTCGGTGCGCAGCAGGTTGCAGCCGGCCGCGGCAAAGTTGTAGATGGTGTTGTCCTGCGTGGTCCAGAGGTTGAGAAAGAGCATCACCACCGCGGCCATCGACAACCCCTGCAGCACCAGCACTTCGACGATATCCGGCTGCTGGTAGACGATTGCTCCGTAGGCGCCGGCAACGATCATCAGGCCGTTGCCGATGAAGAAGCCGATCAAACTGGCCCATACCGCGACCTTGCTGCTGCGGGCGAAACGCGTCCAGTTGGTGGCCTGGGTCGCGCCGCTGACGAAGGTGCCGAAGATCATGGTGATGGCCATGCCGAGGGTCAGGGTATCGCCCGGTTGCACGGCGAGCAGGCCGTCCAGCCCGCCAATGTCACGGGTGGCGGTCCACAGCGAAGCGATCAACAGGATCAGCATCGCTGGCACCGCGATGCGCGAGAGCAGGTCGAGGCCCTTGTAGCCGACGAAGGCGGTCAGGCAGAAGCCGAAACCGAACAGCACCATCAACGGCAGCGTCCAGCTTTCCGGCAACTCCAGCAGCCGCACCAGGACGATGGCGATGGTCGCCGTTCCCCAGGCGTACCAGCCGATCTGGGTGAAGCCGAGCAGGAAGTCGGACAGCCGGCTGCCGACTTCACCGAAGCAGAAGCGCCCCATCAGTACCGAGTTCAGCCCGCTGCGGCAGGCGATCAGACCGAGCACCGCGGCATAGGCGCCGAGCAGCAGATTGCCGATCACCGCTGCCCAGAGCATGGTCTTGAAGTCGAAGGCGAGGCCGATCTTGCCGCCGGCGAACATGGTGGCGGTGAAGAAGGTGAAGCCGAACAGCAGGATTGAGGTGGACCACAGCCCCTTGCGCGCGCCGGCTGGCACTTCGCTCAGGGGGTAGTCGGTATCGACGGGCTGTTTCATGGTGGATGCTCCGCAAGGTGGATGCAGCCAGATTGCAGATGCCATGCCATTGCTGACCGATCGGCCAACTCAGCGCGTGGCGCTATGACGCCGTCATCAAGGCTGGCTCGTGCTGGTGCAACGAGCTGGCTGCGCGCACCGGAATGGCGCCCTAGCGCGAAGCACCCACAAGCGGAGCGACATTCTCTCCCCTGCTGGCCAGCGAGTGCGATCCCGGCCAGCGCAAGGCATTGCTCCAGGCGCTGCGCGGACGTGGTGCGGACCTGAGTGCCACCCACCCGCCGGGCAACAGCGTGGAAAGCCGGCGCGCGGCGAGATCCGCACCCGCTGACTGGCTTGGCTGGGCGTCTCAGTAGCTCTTGTAGGGCAGGAACTTGCCGGACAGCACGACGTTGACGCGGTCGCCCTTGGGGTCGCTCTGGCGCTGGATATCCATGGAGAAGTCGATGGCGCTCATGATGCCGTCACCGAATTCCTCGTGGATCAGCTCCTTGATGGTGGTGCCGTAGACGTTGACCAGCTCGTACCAGCGGTAGATCAGCGGGTCGCTCGGCACTGCGGTGGGCAGCGAGCCTTTGTAGGGCGCGATCTGCAGCCAGGCGACGGCTTCGTCGGAGAGCTCGAAGAGCTGCCCCAGGGTTTCGGCCTGGGCCTTGTCGAAGGCCATCTGACCGAGGCAGCCGGCGGTGGTCCACTCCTTGGACATGCCGATGCTTTCGGCGACATGCGCCCACTTCAGGCCCTTGCGCACTTTGGCGGAGACGATCATCTGGGTGACCTGTTCACGACTGCTGATCATGGCGAATCCTCATCTGGCGAATGCGAGTCGATGGCCGCACGGGCGCGGCGGGCCTCGGTCGATGCAGGTTCGGTGCCAGGGGATTCAGTCGTATTCGGCCGCTTCGTGCTCGCCGAGCAGACGACGCTGGCGCGGCGTGGCGGCAGCCAGCACCTCGGGATTGAAACGGAAGTGCAGGTAGGGCGAGTACTTCTGCGCCACCATGCGCCGACCATAGTGGATCTGCAGCAGGTAGCGGCTGCGCACGGCGCTGCGGTTGCGGCTGCCGGCGTGCCAGAGGTCGCTGCGAAACAGCAGCACGTCGCCGGCCTTGCACAGCACCGGCTCGGCCGCGCGGCCGCGCCACTGCGTTTCGCCCGGGCGCGGCCTGCGTCCGGCGCGGTGGCTGCCGGGAATCACCAGGGTCGGGCAGAGGTCGGCGTCGATGTCGTCCAGGTACAGGTGCGCGGTGCAGACCTGCATCGGCAGCTCGAAGGCGGGGTCGGCCAGCAGGCTTTCCGGCAGCTCCATGGCCAGGTAGTCGGCATGCAGCTCGCCGCCGATAAAGCCCGGGCGGCTGCGCCAGGCGGTCTGGCCGATGATGTGGCAGTCCGTGCCGAGCGCCGACTCGGCCAGTTCGATCACGCCGGACAGATCGAGAAAGCGCAGCCAGAACGGCGAGCGATTGAAGACGCACGTGTAGTGGTCGTCGACCAGGCCCTGGTAGTCCCAATGGATGGGTTCGAGCCGGTCGATGGCTTCACGCAGTTCCATGATCGTTGGCGGATCGATCACCGCGGGCAGCAGCACGAAGCCATGTTGGTGCAGGGCGGCGAGCTGTTGCTGGAGGTCGCTGGATTCAGGCATGGCGGCGCTGGCGGATGACTTTCGCTCAGCATAGGCAGCGTGGGCACGCGTTGAAAGCCGGCTGAAAGCTTGCTGCGCTACTGTGCCGGCGCTGCTTCGGCAGCCAGCTGCGTGGTCACGAGCCGCGCGACTGTCTCCTCGCTCCGGCGCACCCGGCGGCGTCGCCAGAAGCGGCGTCACCGGCGCGCACCTTCACATCGTTCAGGCCTGCACCACCCGTGCAATGGCCCTGGCCAGATCGTCCAGGCGCTCGGCATCCAGCCCGGCGACGTTGGCGCGACCGCTTTCCACCAGATACACCGAATCTTCGGCGCGCAGCCGGCGTACCTGCTCGGCGGTCAGGCCGGTGTAGGAGAACATCCCGCGCTGCTGGGCGATATGCGCAAAGCGCTCGGCCAAGCCGTATGGCATCAGCGCCTCGACCAGACCGCCGCGCAGGCTGGCGATGCGCCGGCGCATGCGCTCGACCTCGTCCTGCCAGATCTGCCGCAGCGGCTCGTCGGCGAGGATCGTCGCCACCACCGCGGCGCCGTGGGCCGGTGGCGTCGACCAGAGGTTGCGGGCCAGCGACGCGAGCTGGCTGCGCACGTCGAGCAGACGCTCGGCATCGCTGGTGACGGCGATCAGCGCTCCGGTACGCTCGCGGTAGAGGCCGAAGTTCTTCGAGCAGGAACTGGTGATGAGCATCTCCGGCAGCGTTTCGGCGAACAGTCGAACTGCCCAGGCGTCCTCTTCCAGTCCGTCGCCGAAGCCCTGGTAGGCGAAGTCGAACAGCGGCAGCAATTCGCGTGCGCGCACCACGTCCAGTACCCGCAGCCAATCGTCGTGACTCAGGTCGAAGCCGGTGGGGTTGTGGCAGCAGGCGTGCAGCAGCACCACGTCGCCAGGCGGCACCTGTTGCAGCGTGGCGAGCATGCCGTCGACATCGAGGCGGTTGTCGGCGCCGACGTAGGGGTAGTGCTGCACGCGCAGGCCGGCGGCGGCGAACAGGGTTTCGTGGATCGGCCAGGTGGGATCGCTCAGCCAGATGCTGCGCCCGGGCAGGCATTTGGCGATGAACTCGCCGGCCAGGCGCAGCGCGCCGGTGCCGCCCGGCGCCTGGGTGCAGCCGGCACGCTGCTCGCCGAGGGCAATGGCGCGGCTGCCGAGCACCTGACGCAGCAAGAGGGCACCGAACTGGGCGTCGCCGTGGCCGCCGATGTAGCTCTTGGTCTGCTCACTGTCCACCAGGCGCTGCTCGGCCAGCTTCACCGCGCGCGGGATCGGCGTCAGGCCCTGGGCGTCCTTGTAGACGCCGACGCCGAGGTCGAGCTTGGCCGGGTTGGTGTCGGCGCGATACAGGTCCATCAGGCCGAGGATCGGGTCGCCGGGCACGCGGGGAATCTGGCCGAAGTGCATTACTTGCGGCCCTCCGCGCTGGCGGCGAGCTGGTCGGTACGCGCGGCCATGATGAAGTCGTTGCGGTGCAGGCCGCGCATCTCATGGCTCCACCAGGTGACGGTGACCTTGCCCCATTCGGTGAGCAGGGCGGGATGGTGGCCGACCTCCTCGGCGATGGCGCCGACGGCATTGGTAAAGGCCAGGGCGTGGCGGAAGTTGCGGAACAGGAAGACACGCTCCAGCTCCATGTGGTCGCCGCGCACTTCGATGTTCCAGTCGGGGATTTCGCGGATCAGTTCGGCCAGTTCTTCATCGGATACCTTGGGCGCATCGGCGCGGCAGGCTTCGCACTGGGCTTGGGCGAGGGCGGTCATGTTAGTGGTCCTTTTGTTTGATGATTGGAAAGGGTAGGTGAAATGGCGAGGCTTACTGGCCGCGTGGATAAGCCTTCGGCGTTATCCACCCTACAAAGTAGGAGGCTTCGCGGCCAGGTTCCTTCCGCAGGGTTTAGATCAGCGTAGGGTGGATGGCCACCCCGTGGAAAACCGCGAAGCGTTTTCCACGCGTCGGCTTCGACCAGCGAAACGCGTGGACAAGCCTGCGGCGTTGTCCACGCTACGCCGCCTTCGGCGGAAACTTCGGCTGGTGCAGGCCCATGCGCATGGCCTCGCGCACCATCGCCATGATGTCCTGCTGGGCGAGGTCGAACAGCTGCTTGAGGTCCGGCAGGACGAAGTACAGCGGCTGCAGGATGTCGATGCGATAGGGCGTGCGCATCGCCTCCAGCGGGTCGAACGGCTGGTGCTCGGGTTCGGCGGACAGGCTGTAGAGCGTTTCCTTCGGCGAGGAAAGGATGCCGCCGCCATAGATGCGCCGGCCGGCGGGCGTATCCACTAGGCCGAACTCGACGGTCATCCAGTACAGGCGGGCAAGGAACACCCGCTCCTCCTTGCTGGCCTCGAGGCCGAGCTGGCCGTAGGTGTGGGTGAATTCGGCGAACCACGGATTGGTCAGCAGCGGGCAGTGACCGAAGATCTCGTGGAAGATGTCCGGTTCCTGCAGGTAGTCCAGCTCTTCCGGGGTGCGGATAAAGGTGGCGACGGGAAAGCGCTTGCTCGCCAGCAGTTCGAAAAAGCGTTGGAAGGGGATCAGCGCCGGTACGCGCTCCACCTGCCAGCCGGTGGTTGCCTCCAGCACACGATTGATCTCGCCGAGCTGCGGGATGCGCTCGCGGGGCAGGGCGAGCTGGTCGAGGCCGTCGAGGTATTCCTGGCAGGCGCGTCCTTCGAGCAGCTTCAGCTGCCGCTCGACCAGCGTCTGCCACACCGCGTGTTCGGCGTCGGGGTAATGAATGTGCCCCTGCGCGTCCGGTTCGCGGGCTACGTAGTGGGTCGTCTTCATCGGTACTCCTGGCCGCTTGGGCATCTTGTTGTTGCCCTCATTCGAACGCGAAGACGTACCCTCGGCGAGTCCCGCTGTGGCGCGATGTCGCACCTTGCCTGGTGTTGTCTGTAAGGAAAGTCTGACGTTTTCGTCAGTGGCCGGATCGGCGGCATTGCCAGGCGGCTTATCTGGCAAATAATCTTGACGGAAATTTGCGGCGCTCGACCGAAGCGCCGTCGGCCCCACAACAAAACAACAGGGCTTCGCCATGCGTATCAAGATTCTCTGCCAGAACCGCGTCGGCATCCTGCGCGACATGCTCAACCTGCTGGTCGACTACGGCATCAACGTCGCCCGCGGCGAGGTCGGCGGCGAGCAGGGCAACGCCATCTACCTGCACTGTCCCAACCTGATGAACCTGCAGCTGCAGGCCCTGCGGCCGAAGATCGAGGCGCTGCCCGGCGTTTTCGAGCTACGCAAGGTCAGCCTGATGCCCAGCGAGCGGCATTCCCTGGAACTCAACGCGCTGCTCGGCGCGCTGGAATTCCCGGTCCTGTCCATCGACATGAGCGGCGCCATCGTCGCCGCCAACCGTGCTGCCGCGCAGTTGCTCGGCGTGCGCGTCGACGAGGTGCCGGGCATGAGTCTGTCGCGCTACGCCGAGGACTTCGACCTGCCCGAACTGGTGCGTGCCAACAAGGCGCGGATCAACGGCCTGCGGGTGAAGATCAAGGGCGACGTGTTTCTCGCCGACATCGCCCCGCTGCAATCCGAACACGACGACAGCGAGGCATTGGCCGGCGCGGTACTGACCCTGCATCGCGCCGACCGGGTCGGCGAGCGGATCTACCAGGTGCGCAAACAGGAGCTGCGCGGCTTCGACAGCATCTTCCAGAGCTCGAAAGTGATGGCCGCGGTGGTACGTGAAGCGCGGCGCATGGCACCGCTGGATGCGCCGCTGCTGATCGAAGGCGAGACCGGCACCGGCAAGGAGCTGCTGGCGCGCGCCTGTCACCTGTCCAGCCCGCGCGGGCAATCACCGTTCATGGCGCTCAACTGCGCCGGCCTGCCGGAGTCGATGGCCGAGACCGAGCTGTTCGGCTACGGCCCTGGTGCGTTCGAGGGTGCGCGCCCGGAAGGCAAGCTCGGTTTGCTGGAACTGACGGCTGGCGGCACGCTGTTTCTCGATGGCGTCGGCGAGATGAGCCCGCGGCTGCAAGCCAAGCTGCTGCGCTTTCTGCAGGACGGCGGCTTTCGTCGGGTCGGCAGCGACGAGGAGGTTTATCTCGATGTGCGGGTGATCTGCGCGACCCAGCTCGATCTCTCCGAGCTCTGCGCCAGCGGACAGTTTCGCCAGGATCTGTATCACCGGCTGAACGTGCTGTCGCTGCATATCCCGCCGCTGCGCGATTGCCTCGACGGCCTGCAGCCGCTGGCGCTGCACTTCATCGACCAGGCCAGCCGGCAGATCGGCTGTCCGCTGCCGACGCTCTCGCCGCAGGCGCTGGAGCGGCTGGGCGGCTACCAC
>NZ_AOFQ01000028.1 GCF_000495915.1 Stutzerimonas chloritidismutans AW-1 | reverse complement strand
GCGGGGGGAGCCGATAACGCAGCTTTTTGACCGGCCAGAAGTTGTCCGGCAGGGTGAACTCGCGTTCGGGACGCAGGCGCAGGTTGTAGTCGGCCTGGTCGATATCATCATCGGTCGGCACTTCGGCGCGTAGCTCGTTGGGCGTACCGGCGATGGTGGCTTCGAAGGGGTTGGACAGCGGGAAGCCGTACTCCTCGACAGTCAGATCGGCGGCGTGGACAGGCGCAACGACCAGGGCGAGCAGGGCGGTCAGGCGCAACAACAGCTGCATGGTGCTTCTCCGTTAACAGGCCCGGCTGGCCTGTGGCAAGGCAGCGACGGGGTCCCGCGCTACCTGTCCCAATAGAACTGCATCGGCCGCACAATGCAAGCCAACTTCACTATGGCAGCGCGGTTGCGGATTCGATCCCTGCGCAGGATGAGAAATGACGACGGCGTCAGGCGTGATGGTGCAGCCAGGCATGTTTGGGGATGGGCATCTTGCTTGCCGGCTGCGTTCGAAACGCTGCCAGAGCTTCTCGTGGAAGTAGAAGCCCACCGAGTTGCACAGCGGTTCGACGGTGGCGACCAGGCCGTCAATGGCGATGCTGCCAGTCAGTGCATAGGTCACCGAAAAGGCGATGCAGAAGTGCATCAGGGTGAACGTCACGGTCTTCAGCATGGCCCCGTCTCCTTGTGCAGTCGAGAATCGTTCTCGCGATGGAGAGAGTCTGGTCGAGCCCGGGCAATGTCTGAAATCAACGTTTCGCATGTGCGACATAGCGCCACACTATTTGTATGTGGATTTGTTGCGGCGCCCCATTTTCCGCGGCTGAACGGCTCTACGACGGGTGTTTTTGTGAACTGCATTCAGACCAAAGTCGGGGTGGTGTTCATCCGACCCAAGCCTAAAGTAGCCGCCCCTGCTCCCACCGGGGGGTAGCGACCGTGGAGACAGATTCCAATGCACAATGAAAATGTTTACCGGCAGATCTATGCCAATCCGCGTTTCCAGGAACTGGTTGCCAAGCGCGGCCGTTTTGCCTGGCTGCTATCGGCTGTCATGCTCAGCGCCTACCTGGCGTTCATCCTGCTGATCGCCTTCGAGCCAAAGATCCTCGGCATTCCGCTGTCCGCCAATACCGTGACCACCTGGGGTATCCCGGTTGGCGTCGGGGTGATCTTCATGGCGTTCATCCTGACCGGTGTCTATGTGCAGCGTGCCAATGGTGAGTTCGATCGCATCAACCAGGAAATCCTCAACGAGGCACAGAAATAATGATCCTGCGTTTCCTGATGGCTGCCTTCCTCCTGGCAGTCTCGCCTGCGCTGCTCGCCGATGCGATTACCGGCGAAGTCCAGAAACAGGCCACCAACTACACCGCCATCATCATGTTCGTGGTGTTCATCGTCTTCACCATGGGCATCACCAAGTGGGCGGCCAAGCGCAACACCTCCACGGCTGATTACTACACCGCGGGTGGTAGCATCACCGGCTTCCAGAACGGCCTGGCTATCGCCGGCGACTTCATGTCGGCGGCATCCTTCCTGGGCATTTCCGCGCTGGTCTACACCAGCGGCTACGACGGCCTGATCTACTCCATCGGCTTCCTCGTCGGCTGGCCGATCATCCTCTTCTTGATGGCCGAGCGCCTGCGCAACCTGGGCAAGTTCACCTTCTCCGACGTGGCGTCCTATCGCCTCGGTCAGACGCAGATCCGTCTGCTCTCCGCGTTCGGTTCGCTGATCGTGGTGGCCTTCTACCTGATCGCGCAGATGGTCGGCGCCGGCAAGCTGATCCAGCTGCTGTTCGGTCTGGACTACTACGTAGCCGTGGTGCTGGTCGGTGTGCTGATGGTCATGTACGTGCTGTTCGGCGGCATGCTCGCCACCACCTGGGTGCAGATCATCAAGGCGGTCCTGCTGCTGTCCGGCGCCTCTTTCATGGCCATCATGGTGATGAAGAGTGTCGGTTTCGACTTTGGCAGCCTGTTCGCCGAAGCAGTGAAGATCCACGAGAAAGGCGCTCAGATCATGAGCCCGGGCGGCCTGGTTTCCGATCCGATCTCGGCGATCTCCCTCGGCCTGGCGCTGATGTTCGGCACCGCTGGCCTGCCGCACATCCTGATGCGCTTCTTTACCGTCTCCGACGCCAAGGAAGCGCGCAAGAGCGTGTTCTACGCCACCGGCTTCATCGGCTACTTCTACATCCTGACCTTCATCATCGGCTTCGGCGCGATCCTGCTGGTCAGCACCAACCCGGACTTCAAGGACGTGACCGGCGCCATCGTCGGCGGCACCAACATGGTCGCCATCCACCTGGCCAGCGCGGTGGGCGGCAACCTGTTCCTCGGCTTCATCTCCGCGGTCGCCTTCGCCACCATTCTCGCCGTCGTGGCGGGTCTGACCCTGGCCGGTGCCTCGGCGGTTTCCCATGACCTCTATGCCTGCGTGATCAAGCAGGGCAAGGCGCGGGAAGAGGACGAGATGCGCGTGACCAAGCTGACCACCCTGACCCTGGGCGTGGTGGCGATTCTGCTCGGCATCATCTTCGAAAAGCAGAACATCGCCTTCATGGTCGGCCTGGCATTCTCCATCGCCGCCAGCTGCAACTTCCCGGTGCTGTTCCTTTCCATGTACTGGAAGGGCCTGAGCACCCGCGGCGCGCTGTTCGGTGGCTCGCTGGGGCTGTTCACTGCGTTGCTGCTGACCATCATCAGCCCGACCGTATGGGTCGACGTGTTCGGTTATGCCGAGGCGATCTTCCCCTACAAATACCCGGCGCTGTTCTCGATGGCCGCCGCGTTCATCGGCATCTGGTTCTTCTCGGTCACCGACAAGTCCAAGCGTGCCGGTGAGGAACGCGAGCGCTTCTTCGCCCAGTTCGTTCGTTCGCAGACCGGCCTGGGTGCCACCGGTGCCGTCGCGCACTGACGCAATGCTGGCAGAAACAAGGGCAGCCCTCGGGCTGCCCTTTTTTATTCGTGGCGCAGGTCGCTCGTGCAGCTATAGCGAGCCCATGCTGCCGCCATATTGCCTGCCCGGAACCGCGCGGTCAGCCCCATGAGCCGCGGGTTTGCCAAGGGCATTCAGCAGTCTGATGGATGCCGGTCCGTGCCCCGGCATTCGCTAGACTCGCTGCCACTACCCGAACAACAAAAGGCAGCACAACGATGCACAACCGCATGATGATTACCGGTGCCGGCTCCGGGCTCGGTCGCGAGATTGCCCTGCGCTGGGCGCGTGAGGGCTGGCAGCTGGCGCTTTCCGATGTCAACGAAGGCGGCCTGGCGGAAACCCTGAAAATGGTCCGCGAAGCGGGCGGTGACGGCTTCACCATGCGCTGCGACGTGCGTGACTACAGCCAGCTGATCGCCTTCGCCCAGGCCTGCGAGGAGAAGCTTGGCGGCATCGATATCGTGGTCAACAACGCCGGTGTGGCTTCCGGCGGCTTCTTCGACGAGCTGTCGCTGGAGGACTGGGACTGGCAGATCGCGATCAACCTGATGGGTGTGGTCAAGGGCTGCAAGGCGTTCCTGCCGCTGGTACAGAAGAGCAAGGGCAAGATCATCAACATCGCGTCGATGGCGGCGCTGATGCAGGCACCGGGCATGAGCAACTACAACGTGGCCAAGGCCGGCGTCGTGGCGCTGTCGGAAAGCCTGCTGGTCGAGCTGCGCCAGGCCGAGGTCGGCGTGCATGTGGTCTGCCCGTCGTTCTTCCAGACCAACCTGCTGGATTCCTTCCGCGGCCCGACGCCGAACGTGAAGGCGCAGATCGGCAAGCTGCTGGAGTCCTCGCCGATTACTGCGGCGGACATCGCTGACTACATCCACCAGCAGGTCGCCAAGGGCGAGTTCATGATCCTGCCGCACGACGAGGGCCGTATGGCCTGGAAGGTCAAGCAGCAGAACCCTCAGGCGATCTACGACGAGATGGCGCTGCTGGCCGAAAAGAAACGCGCCAAGAGCAAGGCGCTCTGAGACTGCCCGGCCGCTTCGGCGGCCGCTGCGGTTGCCTCGGGGAGGGGCGGGGAGTAGGGTTGCCTGTCCGGCTTTTTTCGCCGTAACCCTATGGATCGCTTGTGAATTTTCCCTCCCGCGGGCTGCTGATGCTGGCGCTGGTACTGGCTGCCATCAACCTGCGCCCAGGTATTACCTCCTTCGCTCCGCTGATCGAGCGCATCGCCGAAGAGCTTTCGCTTTCTCGCGGTCTGATCAGTCTCACCACGGCCTTGCCGGTTCTGCTGATGGGCTTGCTCGCGCCCCTGGCGCCGCGGCTGGCCGTGCGTTTCGGGCTGGAGTGCAGCATCGCGCTGTGCCTCGGGCTGATCGGCGTGGCATTGCTGTTGCGGCTGTTCGGCCACAATGCCGTTCTGCTGATCGGCACCGCCGGGCTGGTTGGCGCAGGGATCGCCGTCGCCGGGCCGCTGCTGTCCGGTTTCATCAAGCGCTACTTCCTCGAACGCATGGGCCAGACCGCCGCCTGGTACTCGCTGAGCATGGCGGTCGGCGGCACCCTCGGCGTAGTGGTGACGGCGCCGGCCACCGAGGTGATGGGGCAGGACTGGACGCGTGGCCTGGCGCTCTGGGCGCTGCCGGCCCTGGCTGCGCTGCTGATCTGGTCGCGCTTGCCCAATCAGCCGGAAGCCGCCAGCGAGAGTCGTGCCGGTTTGCCCTGGAAGGAGCCTCGGGCCTGGTTGCTCAGTGTCTACTTCGCCCTTCAGGCCGGGCTGTTCTACGCGCTGGCCACTTGGCTGGTGGCTCGTTATCACGAGGTTGGCTACAGCCTGCTGCAAAGTAATGCGTTCTTCAGTGGCTTCATGCTCATCGGCCTGCCAAGTGCCTTTGCCATGCCCTGGCTGGCGCAGCGGCTGGGCAATCGGCATCGAATCATGGCAGCGTGCGGCGGGTTGGCGACCCTTTGCCTGGCAGCAATCGCTCTGGCACCGAGCTGGCAACCCCTGGTGGTCTGCATGCTGCTCGGCGTCGCGCTCAACGGCACCTTCTCCCTGGCGCTGATCTCGCCGATGTACGAAGCCAATACTCCGTTGGCGGTCAGCCGGCTGACCGCGATGATGCTCTGCACCGGCTACTGCCTGGCGTGCCTGACGCCGGTACTGGCCGGGCTCGGGCGTGATCTGGCGGGTGACTATCGCATGCCGTTCCTGGTCCTCACCGGCATGGCGGCATGCATGTCGTTGTTGGCGATGCGCCTGCGGCCACGGCATCAGGATCGCTGAACCGTCCCGAGGCTGTGGCCTGTTTCACCACTTCCCAAGCCGCGGGTGACCCGCCCGCCGCGCTGTGCTAGAAAGCTCGCCGTCCCAGTTCATCCCTGCGTTTCGGAGTTTCGAGTGGAGTCTGAATCCATCGTTTATGGCTGCATCCGTGATTGGCCTTCCGCCGACCCCGAGCAGTGCCGCCAGCGCCGGGCGAACAATCTGGCTGCCGTGCAGGCGTTGCCGCAGGGCGAGGCCTGGCCCTTCATCGGTCGCGAGATGTTTTCCTTCTGCCGTAACGAGGAACTGGGCCTGTACCAGACCCAAGTGATCCACTTCGGTGCCAGCTACCGCGCGGTGGAGTACGAGTGGGCGCTCTGGGTCCAGCGTTTCGAGGAGCTGCTCAAGCAGTTGTACTGGACCAGCGCGGTGGTGCACCTGGAAACCGAGCTCAACGGCACCCACACCTTTCGCTGGGAAACCGATACCGGCAGCCACAGTCCGCAGCAGAGCGACCTGCGCATGCGCTGTGCCTGGGAGCGCGAGAGCGGTCTGTTCGGCTGAAACGCGCGGCGGCGTTCAGTCCAGCCACTCGCGCGGCACATCGCGCCTGAGGGCCAGCTGGCATTGCTGACTGTCGGGGTCGAAGACGATCACCGCCTCCCCCTTGTCCAGCGCGCGGCGCACCCGTGTCACCCGGGTTTCAAGCGGGGTTTCGTCACCATTATCGGTGCCATCGCGGGTGACGAAATCTTCTATTAGGCGGGTCAGGGTGTCCGGTTCGAGCTGGTCGTGCGGTATGAGCATGGGATTTCTTCGGGTGAGCCGGTTTGCCACAAGGCCGGCGGACGTTAGCTCGCGCCGCCCTGCAGGTAGCTGTCCAGGCAAGCATACAGCTGCCGGCTCTCCAGAGGTTTGCCGATGAATTCATCCATACCCGATTCCAGGCCGCGCTGACGGTGCTCTGCCAGTACGTGGGCGGTCACGGCGATGATCGGCACGGCCTGTAATTCAAGCTCCGCTTCCAGCTTGCGTATCCGCCGGCTGGCTTCGAAGCCATCGAGCTCCGGCATTTCGCAGTCCATCAGGATCAGTTGCACGGCTTCCGGATCGCGACGATAGAGGTCCACGGCCTGGCGTCCGTTGTCGGCGAGCTGAACCGCGTAACCGCGCTTTTTCAGCAGGCCGCGCACCACCATCTGATTCACCGGATTGTCCTCGGCGACCAGAATGCAGGGCTCGCGCGGTGGCTGCTCGGCCGGCGCTTCTTCGGTCGTTTCGCTGGCCCGCCGCGGCTCCTCGGCGTACAGGGTTTGCAGCGCCTCGCGCAGCGGCGTGCTCTGCAGAGGGAGCGCCAGGCTGATCAGGCGTAAGCCGGGCGATGGTGGCGGTGGCTCGTGGACGGGCGAATAGAGCATCAGCACCCGCTGATTCGCCTCCAGATGCGGGCGAAGACGCTCCAGCCACTGCGCCGGACTACCCGGCCAGGGCGCCAGCAGAACCAGCAGTGGCGGGGCGGGGAAGTCAGACAGGTAGTCCGGCAGGCATTCCGGGGTCTGGCAGCGCTCGGTGCGCATGCCCCAGCGCCGCAGCAGATGGCTCAACGCTTCGAGGCCCTCGGTATCCTGCGAGGCGAGCAGCGCCGGGCGGCCGCCGAGCAGATGGGCGAGGGGGTCTTCCGTGTCGCTGGCGCTTTGCAGCGGAATCTCGAAGCAGAAGCGACTGCCGCGGCCCGGTGCGCTCTGCACCTCGATATGGCCGTTCATCATTTCCACCAGCTCCTTGCTGATCGCCAGGCCAAGTCCGCTGCCACCATAACGTCGGGTGGTACTCGAATCGCCCTGGGAGAAGGACTCGAACAGTTGCGCCAATACTTCCTGACGCATGCCGATACCGCTGTCGCTGACGCAGAACACCAGGCGCCGGGTGCCTTCCTGGGTCTGACGGCAGGAGACTTCGAGCAGTACGTGGCCGTGCTCGGTGAATTTCAGCGCATTGCTCAGCAGGTTCATCAGAATCTGTTTGAGTCGCGTGGGGTCGCCACGAATCCGTCGCGGCACGCCGGGCTCCAGACCTACATGCAGGCTCAGCTGCTTCTCCAGCGCCTGCGCGGTGAACAGCCGGATGGTTTCGGAAATCAGGATTTCCAGATCGAAATCGATGTCTTCCAGGCTGAGCTTGCCGGAGCCGATCCGGGCGTAGTCGAGGATGTCGTTGATCACCGCCATCAGCGAATTGCCGGAGCTGGAGATGGTATCCAGGTAGAACTGCTGGCTGCGGTCCAGCGGCGTTTCACGCAGCAGTTGCAGCATGCCGAGCACGCCATTGAGCGGAGTGCGGATCTCGTGACTCATCTTGGCCAGGAAGCGGCTCTTGGCTTCGTTCTCGCTGGCGGCCCGCTCGGCGGCCTCACGCGAGCGGTAGCCCTCTTCCTTGAGCAGGTTGATGCGATCGGCAAGGCCGATGGACAGGGTGATCAGTTCGAAAGCGACGCTGGCCTTGACCACCGCCGCGCCGTACAGGCCGAACAGTTCGAAACCCAACGAGCCGGCCGTGACCAGAATGAACGAGGCCAGCAGCACGCCCCAGGCCAGCGTGTAGTAAACCCCGTAGCGCACGCCGCGGCGCCAGACGAAGGCACCGGTGACGAGCAGGCCGACCGAGGCGGCGATCACCGTGATGCTGGCCAGGATGCTCCAGGTCTGCACGTCCAGCAGCAGCCCGGAAACCATGCTGCCGAGGGCGATCAGTAGCGTGCAGCGCAGCACCAGATCGAGCCGTGGAAAGAGTTCGCGGGTATGCAGGAAGTGGCGGCTGAACTGAATGGCGATCAGGCAATGACTGAACATCAGGACGTAGATGCCCATGGCCACCAGCCCGCCGTCGTCGGCCAGCCATTTGACCAGCAGGCCGTCGAAGGAGAGTGCGAACAGTCCGACGTTGAGGGTGTAGACCAGATACCAGAAGTACGCCGGTTCGCGCAGCGAGGCGAAGAGGAACAGGTTGTAGCAGAACATCGCGAACAGCACGCCGTAGAAGGCCCCGCTGATGCCGCTCAGCTCCTGCTGCTCGGCCGCGCTGGCGTTGTAGCTGCTGAAATACAGTGGCACGTAGAGCGTGCTGGTGGTCTTGATGCGTAACAGCAGCGTGGTTTCGCCCGGCGGCAGATCGACGGGAAACCAGAAGTCGCTGACCTTCACCGCGCGATCCGCAAAGGGGTAGCGATCCCCGCTCAGTTGCCGGCTGATGCTGCCGTCGGGGTGCTGCAGGAACACCTCGATGTGGTCGAGCAGTGGATAGTTGATCTCGATGAAACCACCGAGCGGTGCGTCCAGCTCGTTGACCAGCCTGGTGCGTAGCCACCACGTCGAGCTGTTCTTGCCTTCGTTGACATGCCCGCTCTCGACGGGGCGCAGACGCTCGGCGGGTAACGCCATGACGTCGTCGAAATCCAGGCTTCCATCCTGGTCTTCGAGGTAGAGGGTGCCGTTACCGAGGGACTGGCGCGTATCGGGCGAATCGAACACGACGGGCGAGACTGCCCAGGCTTGGAGCGACAGGCAAAACAGCAACAGAGCCAGGCATGAACGCGGCGACATGTTTCGTTCCGGAAGGGGCGCGCCCGAATGGGCGACACATATTAGTAGAGCGATGTGACGGTACCGATTCCTTGGGCTCTACATGGCGCCTTCAGAGTGCCGCACGTCCTTGTCCGGTTAACTTTGCCGAGTTACACGCCGAGCGGCAAGCGTCTGCTGTGCGAAGCAGGCGCCTGGTCACGTAAGCCGATGGCTCAACTATCACGCTCCTAGGGTTGGTGCTGGCGCCCGATCAGTGTGTCGACGGGTGGTACACGGGTGTCGTTCTCCATCTGCGCATCATGTTCCAGTTGATGGCTGAAGCGTTCCAGCGAGTCCTTCGAGTGCTGTGAGTCGCTGGCGAAGACCGGCTGGCTGAGCATGTAGCCGCAGAGCAGGCGGCTCATGGCCGCGAGGCTGTCGATGTGGGTGCGTTCATAGCCATGGGTGGCATCGCAGCCGAAAGCCAGCAGCGCGGTGCGGATGTCGTGTCCCGCTTCGACCGCCGATTGGGCGTCGCTGTGGTAGTAGCGGAACAGATCGCGTCGCACCGGGATTTCGTTCTCGCTGGCAAGCTTGAGCAGGTGCCGGGACAGATGGAAGTCATAGGGGCCGCCGGAGTCCTGCATCGCCACGGTTACCGCGTGCTCACTGGAGGCCTGGCCCTTGGCCGCCGGCGCGATGTCGATCCCGACGAACTCGCTGACATCCCAAGGCAGGGCGCCGGCGGCTCCGGAGCCGGTTTCCTCGGTGATGGTAAACAGCGGATGCACATCGATGGGCGGTTCGCGGCCGCTTTCGACGATGGCCTTCAGTGCCGCTAGCAGCGCGGCGACGCCTGCCTTGTCATCCAAGTGACGGGCGCTGATGTAGCCGTTCTCGGTGAATTCCGGCATTGGATCGAAGGCGACGAAATCACCGACGTTGACGCCCAGCGCGCAGGTTTCGTTGCGGCTGTAGGTATAGGCGTCCAGGCGCAGCTCGACGTGGTCCCAGCTCACCGGTGCTTCATCCACGGCGGTATTGAAGGCATGCCCCGATGCGAGCAGCGGCAGTACGCTACCGCGGATAACTCCGGTATCGGTGAAGACACTGACGCGGCTGCCCTCGGCGAAGCGGCTCGACCAGCAGCCCACCGGCGCCAGGCCCAGGCGGCCGGTATCGTGAATCTCGCGAACAATGGCGCCGATGGTGTCCAGGTGCGCCGCGACGGCGCGATCCGGGCTGTAGCGCCGGCCCTTGAGTGTGGCGCGGATGGTCCCGCGGCGGGTCAGCTCGTAGGGGATGCCCAGCTCGGCCAGGCGCTCGGCAACATAGCGCACAATAGTGTCGGTGAATCCGGTGGGGCTGGGGATGGCGAGCATCTCCAGCAACACGCGTTGCATGTAGTTGAGATCGGGTTCGGGGAGTTTTGCGGTCATGAGAGCTCCTGTTGACGGTGCCTTTTCAGCCACCGGATGGAGTGAATGTCGGAGAGCGGGACCCGCCATAGTGACGAGCGACCTGTGGCGACCCGGCTTGGTGCCGGGTCGCGCCAGACTCAACCTGCGGTGCTGAGTGGGAAGAGCAGGTCGATGAAGCGTTCGGCGGTCGGCTGCGGCTGATGATTGGCCAGGCCGACGCGCTCGTTGGCCTCGATGAAGACGTACTCCGGCTGGTCCGGTGCCGGCACCAGCAGGTCCAGGCCCACCACCGGGATGTCCAGTGCGCGGGCGGCGCGTACGGCGGCGTCGACCAGCTCGGGGTGCAGTTGCGCGGTGACGTCTTCCAGCGTTCCACCGGTATGCAGGTTGGCGGTGCGGCGCACCGCGAGCCGGTGTCCGTCCGGCAATACACTTTCGAAGTCGAAGCCGGCGTCGCGCAGGCAGCGCTGGGTTTCCTCATCCAGCGGAATGGAACTCTCACCGCCGGTAGCGGCCTGGCGCCGGCGGCTCTGCTTCTCGATCAGCGAACCGATGCTGGTGCGGCCATCTCCGATGACTTCCGCCGGGCGGCGTATCGCCGCGGCGACCACCTCGAAACCGATCACCACGATGCGCAGGTCGAACCCCGGATGAAAGCTTTCCAGCAGCACGCGGCTATCGTACTGCCGGGCGCGCTGGATGGCGTCTTCCATTTCGGTCGCATCGCGCAGGTCCACGGCGACGCCCATGCCCTGTTCGCCATCCACCGGCTTGACCACCACGCTGCCGTGCTCGGCGAGGAACGCGGCATTTTCCTTCGGGCCGGCGGCCAGTTGTTGCGCCGGAAGACAGATGTCGGCCTGGGACAGGGTGCGGTGGGTCAGGCGCTTGTCCTGACAAAGCGTCATGCTCACGGCCGAGGTTAGGTCGGATAGCGACTCTCGGCAGCGCACCCGCCGGCCGCCCTGGGTCAGGGTGAACAGGCCGGCTTCGGCATCGTTGATCTCGATCTCGATACCGCGCCGCCGGGCCTCGTCGACGATGATCTTGGCGTAGGGGTTGAGCTTTGCTTCCGGGCCAGGGCCGAGGAACAGCGGCTGGTTGAAGCTGTTCTTGCGCTTGACGGTGAAGGTCTGCAGATCACGGAAGCCCAGCTTGGCGTACAGCGCCTTGGCCTGCTGGTTGTCGTGCAGCACCGACAGATCGAGATAGGCCAGGCCGCGGCCCATGTAGTGTTCGATCAGGTGACGCACCAGCGCCTCGCCGACGCCCGGCCGCGGGCAGCTTGGCGAAACCGCCAGGCACCACAGGCTGGAGCCGTTTTCCGGATCGTTGAAGGCGCGGTGGTGGTCGATGCCCATCACGCTGCCGATGATCTGCCCGGAGGTCTCGTCCTCGGCCAGCCAGTACACCGGACCGCCCTGTTCGCGAGGGGTGCAGCGCTCCGGGTCGACTGGCATCATGCCGCGCGCCTGGTACAGGCCGTTGATGGCCTGCCAGTCCGCTTCGCTCTGGGCACGGCGCACGCAGAAACCGCGGAAACGCTTCTGCGAAGGGCGGTAGTCGGTGAACCAGATACGCAGGGTATCGGAGGGGTCGAGGAAGAGTTGCTGCGGTGCATAGGACAGCACCTGGTGTGGCGCGGCGACGTACAGCGCGATATCGCGCTCGCCCGCCTGCTCGTTGAGCAGTTCGGCAGCGAGTTGGGCGGGATCGGAGTAGGTGTGGCCGACCAGAATGCGACCCCAGCCGCAATGCAGGATCACCGGGCCGCAGGGCTCCTCCTGACCGTCCTCGGCGAAGCGTGCCTGCAGCCGCTGGTAGGTCGGAGCCTGTCCGCGCAACAGACGCTGACCGTAGGCTTGGGACTTCTGCATGGTGCGTTCCTTGATGCTAAGTCACGAACCGGCAGCGGCGGGGCGATGTGCTTGCCCCCGTGGCGCGTGGCAACCGCAGCCGTTCGTGAGCGGGTTATCGGGGCCGTCGTGGCCTGGCGCCTGCAGCGGCCAACGTCAAAGGCCTTGTTCGCTCAACCATAGGTTGACCGCCGCCAGCTGCCAGAGTTTTGAACCGCGCAGCGGCGTGAGCTGGCCATCCGGATCGGCGAGCAGCTTCTCCAGTGCCTGCGGGTTGTAGAGGCCGCGCTCCTGGCTGGGGTCGAGCAGCATCTCGCGAACCCAGTTCAGCGTCGCTCCCTGCAAGTGCTTGAGGCCCGGCACCGGGAAGTAGCCCTTAGGCCGGTCGATCACCTCGGCAGGAATCACCTGGCGCGCCGCTTCCTTGAGCACATACTTGCCGCCCTCGGGCAGCTTGAATCTGGCCGGGATGCGCGCCGACAGTTCGGCAACGCGGTAGTCGAGGAACGGCGTGCGCGCCTCCAGGCCCCAGGCCATGGTCATGTTGTCGACGCGCTTGACCGGGTCATCGACCAGCATCACCGTGCTGTCGATACGCAGCGCCTTGTCCACCGCCGCATCGGCGCCGGGCTGGGCGAAGTGCTGACGGACGAAGTCGCCGGAGAAGTCGCCCTGGACCCACTGCTGCTGCACGGTCTCGGCATATTCCTCGTACGTGCGGTCGCGGAACGCGGCCAGGTAGGCCGCCACCGGGTCTTCGGCGCCGTCCACCAGCGGATACCAGTGGTAGCCGGCGAACAGTTCGTCCGCACCCTGGCCGCTCTGCACCACCTTGCAGTGCTTGGCCACTTCCCGCGAGAGCAGGTAGAAGGCGATGCAGTCATGGCTGACCATCGGCTCGCTCATCGCCTGGAAGGCGGCCGGCAGCTGTTCGAGGATTTCCTTTTCCTGAATACGCAGCTGGTGATGACGCGTGTTGTAGTGCTTGGCGATCAGATCCGAGTACTTGAACTCGTCGCCGCGCTCGCCGCCGGCATCTTCGAAGCCGATGGAAAATGTCAGTAGATTGTCGGCCACACCGGCTTCGCGCAGCAGGCCGACCAGCAGGCTGGAGTCGACACCGCCGGAGAGCAGTACGCCGACATCCACAGCGGCGCGCTGACGGATCGCCACCGCCTCGCGCATGGTGTCCAGGGTGCGCTGTTTCCAGTCTTCGAAGCTGTATTTGCGCTCCTCTTCACGGGCGCCGAATTCAAGCTCCCACCAGCGCTGGGTGGTGGTAGCGCCATTGGCGTCGACGCGCATCCAGCTCGCCGGCGGCAATTTCTCGATACCGGCGATCAGCGTGTCCGGTGCCGGAACCACGGCGTGGAAACTCATGTAGTGATTCAGCGCCACCGGATTCAAAACACCCGCTATGTCGCCGCCCTTGAGCAGTGCCGGCAGCGACGAGGCGAAGCGCAGGCGCTGGTCGGTGCGCGACAGGTACAGCGGCTTGACGCCGAGACGGTCGCGGGCGATGAACAGCTGCTGGCTGTCGCGCTCCCAGATGGCAAAGGCGAACATGCCGTTCAGCCGCGGCAGCAGCGCTTCGCCCCAGGCATGGAAGCCCTTGAGCAGCACTTCGGTATCGCCTTCGGAGAAGAAGCGGTAGCCCAGGCCTTCCAGCTCTGCGCGCAATTCGGGGTAGTTGTAGATGGCGCCGTTGAAGACCATCGACAGGCCGAGGGCCGAGTCGATCATCGGCTGGCCGGACGCCTCGCACAGATCCATGATCTTCAGGCGTCGGTGACCCAGGGCGAGTGGGCCCTGGCTGTGGAAACCGCACGCGTCGGGGCCGCGCGCAGTCAGGTGTTGAGTAATGCGTTCAACCGCAGCCAGATCGGCCGGGCGGTTATCGAAGCGAAGTTCTCCAGCTATGCCACACATAAGATCCTTACCGGTTTTGCCGTTGGGGAGTGTGACTGGCCCGTCACCCGCTAAGTTCAGCCTTTCGGATCAGCGCAGCGGCGCCAATGCGGCCGGGAACAGGTCAGTCAGCTTTTTACACCAAAACAAAAAAATGCTTTGATGTCAAAGTTAGTTTTCGCAAGAAAAGCCGCATATGACTGAAGAAACAGTTTTAAACGAAAGCAATAGTGCCGGGCTGGAAGCCTTCGAGATGCCGCTGTTTCAGGCCATGCGCCGGTTGCAGCAGGACGCCGAAGTACATGCCAAGCGTCTGGCGCGCTACGGAGGCTTGAGCCCTGTGCAGCTGATGATCCTGCAGGTGCTGGCTAGCGAAGGGCAGATGACCGCGAGTGACCTGAGCCGGCGCGTCAGCCTTACCGCAGCCACGCTTTCCGGGCAGATCGACCGGCTGGAGGAGCGCGGGCTGTTGCAGCGCCAGCGCGACGACCAGGACCGTCGCCGCCAGTGGCTGCTGCTCAGCGATAGCGGCCGCGCCTTGTTGCAGCAGGCGCCAGCGCTGCTGCCACCGGAATTCCGCGCGCGTTTGGCCGCCTTGCCGCAATGGGAGCGCCACGCGCTGACCGCCGCGCTGCTGCGTGCCGCCGAGCTGTGCGGCGACATGGAGTGAGCGCCGCTAGCGCGAATTCTTCAGGCTTTCCACGGTCAGCTCCAGCGCCTTGCGCATGTCCAGCCGTGCTGAGCGACCGACATCGCGATCATCCAGCCGGTAACCACGCTCGGACGGCAGGATCGGTGCGGTAAGGTCATCCGCCTCGGCGGGCTCGAAATCTGAGTCGCGGCCGATGGTCATGGCGCTGCGGCGCAGCAGTTCACGCAACTGATCCGGCTCCAGCCCGGGGTTGACCGACAGCATCGCGCCCACCGCGCCGGCAACCAGCGGCGTGGCATAGGAAGTGCCGCAATGCACGTCGCCGCGCTTGTCGGGATCAAGCGTGGCGGCGCGGGTGCAGGCGGCGGCGGTGATGTCCACGCGCATATCGACGTTGGATGATTTGCGCTTGCGTACGTAGTCGGGGTGCTCCACCGAGACCTTTTTCCTGTCGTTGCGCTCATGGCCGCCGACCACCAGCAGCTGCTCGGTGATGAACGAGGAGGGCAGTCGATAGTCGTCACGCCCGGAGTGGGCCGAGCCATTGCCGGCGGAGTTGATCACCAGCACGTCGGGATGTTCGCGGCGCAACCAGAGGAAGAATTCCTCCAGCAGCTCCTCGTAGCCGCTCATGGCGATGCCCGAACGCAGCAGCGAATCCACCGGTTCGCCCTCCACATCCACCGTGCCAATGCGGTGGATGCCCCAACTCCAGTTGAGGATGCGCGCGCCGTCCTCCACCAGATTCACCGAGGCTGCGACGTTGGCTGTGATGCCGGCGTCCGAGTTGCGTTCGACGATCACCTCGAAGCCCGGCCCGGTGCCGTCCAGTGCACTGAGAAAGCCCTGGTCGCGGGCATCGCTGGCGTGGGCGGCGAGAATGCCGGCGACGCTGCTGCCGTGATTGTCCGGCCGGTCGGCGTCGCGGGCGTAGAGGCAGGTGCGCTGTTGTTGTGGATCGCAGGGGCCAAGGTACTCGGCAAAATGCGGTGCATCGAAGTCCACCGCACGCTCGATGATGCCGATACGCACCGGCTGTTTTTCGCCGGCGCGCTGGCCGGCGGGAATGCGTTCGCGGTAGTAGTCCACCGCATCGAGGAAGCGGTTGGCGGCCCACTCGCGGTTCTGCGGGCGCTTCTGATCCGCGGTCTTGCCGGTTTCCTGCTCGTCGTTCTCGGCGGCCGATTCCTCGATCACCACGGCATCCACACCCACCTCGCTGCCCAGGCGCAGCACCATGGCGTCGCGCTCGGTCAGATCTTTCACTGGTAGGCGCAGCTGATAGGTGTTCAGCGGCGGTATGGCGCCGACCACCTTGGCGCCGTACTTCTCGGCGAGCCGCCGCGCCTTGTCCAGGCCTTCGTGATCCTCCTCGATGATCAGGCTGACCAAGTCTACGTAGGTGGTCAGGTCATCCATGTTGCGCGCCACTTCATCGGGTTTGGCGGCGAGCACCTGGCTGCGACCAGCCGAGAGCCAGACCGGATTGCTGCGTTGCCCGTCGCGTTCCAGCCACAGCGGGCCGCTGCGCACCGCGTCCGGCGCTAGGGTCAGGCGCAGCTGCTTGCCGTCGCGTTGGAGCGTGTCGGCAGCCACTCGCTCGCCGTTGAGGTACAGCTGCACCTCGCCGCGGGGCAAGCCTTTGGCGCTCAGGCACCAGCTCAGCGAATCCTCGGCGAAGAGGTCGCCGCAGCGCTTGAGCTGGGTGATGCGGATGGGATCTTCTGCAGCTGCCGGAAAGGCGGCGAGGGCGCTCAATAACCCGAGGCCGAGGGTGAACAGGGTGGAGGCGCGTTCTGGCATGGTTCAACGTCGCTCGAGGTAGTTGACGCTGAACAGCCCGCGCCGGTCGGTCCACTGACCGCGACAGTCGAACCCGGCGGCATCGGCCAGGGCAGCGAAGGATTCCAGCGTGTACTTGTAGGAGTTTTCCGTATGCAGGCTTTCCCCAGCATCGAAGTGGAAGCGCCGGCCTTCGATGGTCACGTCCTGCGCATCGGGGCTGATCAGGTGCATCTCAATGCGCGATTCGGCCTCGTTGAAGAAGGCGCGATGGACGAAGCGTGACGGGTCGATGTCGCTGTCCAGCTCGTTGCGGATGCGCTGCAGCAGGTTGAGGTTGAAGGCGGCTGTGACATGGGCGCGGTCGTTGTAAGCCGCCTCCAGCACCGCGCGGTCCTTGACCAGGTCGACGCCGATCACCAAGCCGCCACCGGCCGGCAGCACATCGTGCAAACGCTGCAGAAAGGCCGCGGCCTCGCCCGGGGTGAAGTTACCGATGCTGGAACCGGGGAAGAACATCAGCGGGTGCTCGCTGGAGAAATCATCCGGCAGGTTCAGCTCGTTGGAAAAGTCGGTACAGGCGGCATGCACCTCCAGCCACGGGTAGTCCGCCGCCAGGCGCTGGGTGCTGCTGAGCAGGAAGTCCTCGGAGATGTCGATGCCCAGATAGCTGGTCGGGTGTAGTGCCTCCAGCAGCAGGCGTACCTTGCGACTGGCACCGCTGCCCAGCTCGATCAGGTCGCTGTGAGGGCCGGCGATATCGAGGATGTCGTTGGCCGCCTCGGCGAGAATCTGCTCCTCGGTGCGGGTGATGTAGTACTCGGGCTGCTGGCAGATCTGCTCGAACAGCTCGGACCCGCGCCGATCATAGAAGAACTTCGGCGAGGCCCATTTCGGGCTCGCGGCGAACCCGGCGAGGGTTTCGTCGCGCAGCGAGGCGTCGTGTGGCAGTTGCAGCTGATCGTGAAAGTGAATTGCCAGCGCCATGTTCAGAGCCCTCTGGCCAGGCGCAGCCCGGCGAACTGCCAGCGCATGGCCGGCTGGAAGAAGTTGCGGTAGGTGACCCGTAGGTGGGATTCCGGCGTGGCGCAGCAACCGCCACGCAAGACCATCTGGCCGGACATGAACTTGCCGTTGTACTCGCCGAGGCTGCCCTCCAGCGGGCGAAAACCCGGATAGGGCAGGTAGGCGCTGGCGGTCCACTCCCAGACATCGCCGAACAGCTGCCTCGGGCCGTCATGGCCAGGCGGCGCGGCGACCGGTTGCAGGTAGTCGCTTTCAAGGAAATTGCCGCGCAATGGCTGGTCGGCGGCGGCGACTTCCCATTCCGCTTCGCTCGGCAGCCGCGCACCGGCCCAGCGTGCGAAGGCATCGGCCTCGTAATAGCTGATGTGACAGACCGGTGCCTCCAGATCCAGCGGGCGCAGACCACCAAGGGTCATCTCGTGCCAGCTGGCGTCCTCGCGCAGCCAGTACAGCGGAGCGTTCCAGCCGGCCTGCTGGATCAGGTCCCAGCCGTCCGACAGCCACAGCTCCGGGCGGGCATAACCGCCGTCAGTGATGAACGACAGGTATTCGCGGTTGCTCACCAATCGTTCGGCAAGCTGGAAATCCTCGACGAACTGGCGATGTCGCGGGGTTTCGCAATCGAAGGCGAAATCGCTGCCGGCATGCCCGATGTGCTGCACACCGCCGGCGTATTCATGCCAGCGCGGGCGCTCGGGGCTGCTGGGCCGGGGCTGGGCGAGATCGTCGCGATAGACCGGGTGCAGCGGGTTCTGCGCGAGGATGTGCTTGATGTCCATCAGCAGCAGTTCCTGGTGCTGCTGCTCGTGCTGCAGGCCGAGGCCGACGCGGCGGACGATTTCGGCAGCCTGCTCGCGCGGCGGATTGCTCAGCAGTTCGCCCATGGCCTGGTCGACGTGGCGGCGATAGCGATAGATCTCGTCCACACCCGGGCGGGACAGCACGCCGCGCCGCGCCCGCGGAAAGGGCAGGCCATGGGTCTGGTAGTAGGAATTGAACAGGTAGTCGTAGGCCTCGTTCAGCCGCCGGTAGCCGGGCAGATAAGGCAACAGCAGAAAGGTCTCGAAGAACCAGCTGACATGCGCCAGGTGCCATTTCGGCGGGCTGACTTCCGGCGTGCTCTGGATGACGTAATCCTCGACCTGCAGCGGCGTGCAGATCGCCTCGCTGGTGGCGCGTACCTGCCGGTAACGCTGCAGCAACAGGTCGAGTTCGGCGAGTACCGGGTGCGAATGTGGCTGCTCTGCCAGGTTGCCCATGGCTGTCCCCCTCGGGTTTGACGACCGAAACGGCCTCCCATAGCGACCCGGCGCGGCGGGCAAAAGTTTCTGCCGGCCGGCTTGGCGACCATGAAGAAAAAGCGGCCGCGCTCTGGTCACTCTGTATGAGCAAAGCAGGGGATCGAGCCATGCGAAAGTTGTCAGTTCTGGGTTCCGCAGTGCTGTTGGCTGCCTGCGGGCAACACAATACGGCGTCCTACACCGACGCTGCGGGCGCGCCGAAAAGCGCCGAAACTCGCACCCTCGAGGTCGGTGCCAAGCTGCTGCAGGGCAAGGCGCCGCTGAATGCTGTGAGTGCCTATCTCAACGGGTTTCACTTCTACAACGGCGACATGGACGGGCAGATGGAGGCCCACCACTACGTCACGCGGCTGAACGAGGACGTGATGCAGGCGCTGATCTACGACGGCAATGGCAGCGATGCCAAACTCATGGGCGTCGAATACATCATCAGCGCGCGCCTGTTCGCGACACTGCCCGAGGACGAGAAGAAGCTTTGGCACAGCCACGATTACGAGGTGAAGTCCGGCTCGCTGGTTGCACCTGGCCTGCCGCAGGTGGCGGAGAAGCAGTTGATGGAGCAGGCGGTCAGCACCTACGGCAAGACCTGGCACACCTGGCATACCGACCGCGACAAGGAACTGCCCTATGGAATTCCGGCGCTGATGATGGGCTTTACCGCGGATGGCCAGCTGGACCCGGCGCTGGAACAGGCCCGTGACGACCGTCTCGACGTGGATACCCAGGCGATCCGTCGCAGTCGCGAGCCGATCCCGCAGCCGACGGTCGATCCGGCGGCAAATGCCTGGGAGAAAGGTGAAGTGATTCAGCTGCAGCGGGTGCGGGGGGCCGGCGAGCATCGCCACGGCGATGGGGCCGGGCGGGCGGAAATCATCGAGTCGGGACGCCTGCAACAACAGCAACAGCGCAGCGATGAACGCTGAGGTTACTGATCGCCGTCGACCGGGGGCGTCGGGCGAATCAGGATTTCGTTGACGTCGACATGGGCCGGCTGCGACAGGGCATAGACCACTGCGCGGCCGACATCCTCCGGTTGCAGGGCATAGGGCGGCGGCTCGTCGAACAGCGGCGTGTCGACCATGCCCGGCTCGATCAGCGTGACCCGCACGCCGCTGCCGCGCAGTTCTTCGCGCACACTCAGGCCCATCCCGGTCACCGCCCATTTGCTGGCGCTGTACATCGAGCCGGGAATGACGAAGCGCCCGGCCGCCGAACCGGTGAGCAGCAGATGACCGCGGCTGGCCTTCAAGGCGGCCAGCGTGCAGCGCAGGGTCAGGCCGACGCCGTAGACGTTGGTCAGCAGCATGGTTTTCCAGACTTCGGGATCGGCGCCGCTGAAACCGCCGTCGCTGCCGGGGATGCCGGCGTTGGCGTAGACGGCATCGAGCTGGCCGTAGTGATCGAGCACGCGTTGCACCATGGCTTGCTGCTCGGCGTAATCGGTCACGTCGCAGCGAATGGCGAAGGCGCGCTGCGGCCCGATTTCATCGACCAGATGCTGCAGCTTGTCCGCCGAGCGTGCGGCGAGCGCCCCCCCCCCCCGCGGGGGGGGGGGGGCCCCCCAGCCGGTAGCCGGCCGCCGCTGCCAGGCGTGCGGTTGCCGCGCCGATACCGGATGAGGCGCCGGTGATCAGCAGCACGTGATCGCTCATGGCCGCTCCTCAGTAGTTCGGCGTGGTTTCCGGAATGGCGCTGTCGTCGGTGATGAACGGCATGCTCCAGGGTTCGAGGGTGCAACCCTTGTCGATCAGCTCCTGACGGGTCTGCTCGATCACCTGTGCCATGCGCAGCGGGTCGGCGTAGTCGCGCACCTGCGCCACGCGGGTGATTTCCTCGCCGCTGCCGTTCATCACGGTGAAGCCGAAGCTGTCGTCCTCGGGGTTGGCGCTGGTCACGCAACCACAGGGCAGGAAGGCTTCCGAGGCCAGTTGCATGGCGTTGTCGAGGCTGAGCGGGGTGGTGGTCATGGTCATCTCCGTTGCGTTGCGGATGTTTCAAGTTGACCGCCATATCCCATGGCCGTTTCCCGACCGCCGACCGGCTGTCGCTTGTGCAAAGGCCGGGGCGCCACCATATTCATCGGCATGACCACGTCATCCGTCGATCCGCTTGGCCGTTTCCACCCCGCCGTGGCGGGCTGGTTTTCCCGCAGTTTTCCCGCACCGACGCCGGCCCAGGCGGCTGCCTGGCCGCTGATCCGTGCCGGTCGTTCGACCCTGGTGGCCGCGCCGACTGGCTCAGGCAAGACGCTGACCGCCTTTCTCGCCGCTATCGATGGTCTGGTGCAGCAGGGTCTGGCCGAGGATGGCCTGGCCGACGCGACGCGCGTGCTCTATGTCTCGCCATTGAAGGCCTTGTCCAACGACATCCATATCAACCTGGAGGAGCCGCTCGCCGGGATCACCGCCGAGCTGGCGCGTCTGGGGCTACCAGCGCTGGAAATCCGCACCGCGGTGCGTACCGGCGACACGCCGCAGGCCGAGCGCAACGCCATGCGCAAGCGCGTCCCGCATATCCTCGTCACCACGCCGGAATCGCTCTATGTGCTGCTCGGCTCGGCATCTGGGCGCGAAATGCTCGCCGATGTGCAGAGCGTGATTGTCGACGAGATTCACGCCATCGCCGGCAACAAGCGTGGCAGCCATCTGGCGCTGTCGCTGGAGCGACTGGAAGCGCTCTGCAATCGGCCGCTGGTGCGGGTCGGCCTGTCGGCGACGCAGAAGCCGATCGATGCGGTGGCGCGTTTTCTGGTCGGCGTCGAGCGACCGTGCGAGATCGTCGATATCGGCCATGGCCGCGCCCGCGACCTGGCGCTGGAAGTGCCGCCGGTGCCGCTGGAGGCGGTGATGAGCAACGATGCCTGGGCGCTGGTCTACGACCGCCTCGCGGCACTGGCTGGCGAGCATCGCACCACGCTGGTGTTCGTCAACACGCGGCGCCTGGCCGAGCGCACCACCCGCCACCTGGCCGAGCGGTTGGGTGCAGAGGTGGTCGCTGCGCATCACGGAAGTCTGGCCCGCGAACAGCGGCTGAGCGCCGAGCAGAAGCTCAAGCGCGGCGAGTTGCGGGTGCTGGTGGCCACTGCCTCGCTGGAGCTGGGCATCGACATCGGTGATGTCGAGCTGGTCTGCCAGCTGGGCTCGCCACGCTCGATTTCGGCTTTCCTGCAGCGGGTTGGGCGCGCCGGGCACCAGGTCGCCGGGGTGTCCAAGGGGCGGCTGTTTCCCAGCTCCCGCGACGACCTGATCGAGTGTGCCGCGCTGCTCGACGCCGTGCGTCGTGGCGAGCTGGACACGCTGAATATCCCGCACGCGCCGCTGGATGTGCTGGCCCAGCAGATCGTCGCGGAGGTGGCCTGTCGGGAATGGGAGGAGGAAGCGTTGCTCCAGCTGTTCCGCCGCGCGATGCCCTATGCCGCGGTCGACGACGCGACCTTCCAGGCACTGCTGCGAATGCTCGCCGAGGGCTATACGACCCGCCACGGAACCCGTGGCGCCTATCTGCACCGTGATCTCGCGACGCGCAGCCTGCGTGGCCGGCGCGGTGGCCGGCTGACCGCACTGACCTCCGGCGGCACCATCGCCGACAACGCCGACTATGCCGTGCTGCTGGAGCCGCAGGGGCTGAATATCGGCACGGTGAACGAGGACTTCGCGGTGGAGAGCCTGGCCGGCGATGTGTTCCAGCTGGGTAACACCTCGTATCGCATCCTCAAGATCGAGTCCGGGCGGGTGCGTGTCGAAGACGCCCAGGGCATGCCGCCGAGCATTCCCTTCTGGCTGGGCGAGGCGCCAGGGCGCAGCGACGAGCTGTCCTTTGCCGTGGCGCGGCTGCGTGACGAGATCGATCGACGGTTGGCTGAGGGGGCGGCGGTGGGCAGGGTGGACCTGTCGCCCGCCATCGATTGGCTTACCGGCACCCTTGGCCTGGCGGAAACCGCCGCGCGACAGATCGTCGAATACTTGGCGCGTGCCCGCTCCGCACTAGGCGCCTTGCCGACTCAGCAGCGGCTGGTGATGGAGCGCTTCTTTGACGAGTCTGGCGGCACCCAGCTGGTCATTCACTCGCCCTATGGCAGCCGCATCAATCGCGCCTGGGGGCTGGCACTGCGCAAGCGCTTCTGCCGCACCTTCAACTTCGAGCTGCAGGCGGCGGCCACCGAGGACGCCATCATTCTTTCGCTGTCCACCAGTCACAGCTTTCCGCTGGCGGAAGTCTGGCGCTACCTGCATTCGGCCAGCGCCGAGCAGGTGCTGATCCAGGCACTGCTGGATGCGCCGCTGTTCGGTGTGCGCTGGCGCTGGATCGCCACCACGGCACTGGCGTTGCCGCGCATGGCCGGCGGACGCAAGGTCGCGCCGCAGCTACAGCGAATGAAGAGCGACGATCTGCTGGCCACGGTCTTTCCCGACCAGGTTGCCTGCCTGGAAAACATCGTCGGCGAGCGCGAGATTCCCGATCATCCGCTTGTACGCCAGACGCTCGATGACTGCCTGCACGAGGCCATGGATAGTGAAGGCTGGCTCGCGCTGCTGCGGCGCATGGAGGGCGGCCAGGTCGAACTGCTGGCGCGTGATCTGCCGGCGCCGTCGCCGCTCGCCATGGAGATTCTCGGCGCACGGCCTTACGCCTTTCTCGACGATGCACCGCTGGAAGAGCGCCGCACCCAGGCGGTGCTCGCGCGGCGCTGGAGCGATCCGGAGTCGGCTGACGATCTGGGCGCGCTGGACCCGGAAGCGATCGCCGCCGTGTGTGAGGAGGCCTGGCCCGAGGCGCGCAGTGCCGACGAGTTGCACGAGGCGCTGACAGCGCTCGGTTGCATTGCCGAAGCCGAAACCGCCGCACAGCCGCAATGGAGCGAATGGCTGGCCGAACTGGCCCGTGGTGGCCGCGCGACGCGCATGGAGGTGGCGCACGACCGCGTCCTCTGGTTGCCGCTCGAGCGCCTGATGCTGCTGCGCGCGGTCTATCCGCAGGCTCCGTTCCAGCCGCATCTGCAGGCGCCCGGCGGCTACGATCAGCCAATCGAGGAAGAGGCGGCACTGGTCGAACTGATTCGTGCGCGGCTGAGCGGCTTCGGCCCGCTGCCGGTGGCGTTGATCGCGCGGCCGCTGGCGTTACCGGCCTCTGCCGTCGCGGCGGCGCTGGTCCGTCTGGAAAGTCAGGGTTACGTGATGCGCGGGCGTTTCAGCGCTGGCGCAGTGGAGGAGGAGTGGTGCGAGCGGCATCTGCTGGCGCGTATCCATCGCTACACGGTCAAGCGCCTGCGACGGGAGATCGAGCCGGTCGAACGTGTCGATTTCATGCGCTTTCTTGCTGACTGGCAGCATCTGTCCGCGACCACGCGCATGCAGGGGCGCGAGGCGCTGGCCACGGTCGTCGAACAGCTGGAGGGCTTTCAGGCCGCCGCCGCAGCGTGGGAAGCCGATCTCTTGCCGGCGCGCCTGAAGGATTATGGCGGCACCTGGCTGGACGAGCTGTGCCGCTCCGGCCGCATTGTCTGGACGCGGCTGGCCGGGCGACTCAGGGCCAGCACCGGGCCGGTACGCGGCACGCCGATCGTGCTGCTGCCGCGGCGCCAGTTACCGGCCTGGTATGCACTGGCCAGCGACGCGCCGGCGCCGGAGCTGTCTTCACGGGCACAGCGGGTGCTCGAATGTCTGAACGCCCAGGGCGCGCTGTTCTTCGATGAGCTGCAGCACGACGCGCATCTGCTGCGCAGCGAACTGGAGGATGCCCTTGGCGAGCTGGTGGCGGTGGGTTTGGTGAACGCCGACAGCTTCGCCGGTCTGCGCGCATTGCTGGCGCCGGCGAGCAAGCGCTCGCGCACGGCTCGACGAAGCCGTGGTGGTGCCTTTATCGGCGGGATGGACGACGCCGGCCGCTGGGCACTGGTGCGCAAGTCTGGAGCGGGCGAAGAGGAGGCAAGAACACCGGCGTTCGATGCAGAGGCGCTGGAGCACATTGCCCGTGTGCTGCTGCGCCGTTACGGCGTGGTGTGCTGGCGCCTGCTTGCGCGTGAAGCGGACTGGTTGCCGCCCTGGCGCGACCTGCTGCGGGTCTACCATCGGCTGGAAGCCCGTGGCGAGATTCGCGGCGGACGCTTTGTCGCGGCGGTGGCGGGCGAGCAGTTCGCTCTGCCGGAGGCGCTTGGCTTGCTGCGCGAGGTGCGCAAGCGGCCGCTGACCGGCGAGATGCTGGCGGTGTCCGCGGTCGATCCGTTCAATCAGCTCGGCACCCTGTTACCGGGCTCCAGGGTGCCGGCCCTGGCGGCAAATCGGATCCTGTTTCGCGACGGGCTGCCGGTGGCTGTGCTGGCGGCGGGCAAGCCGCAATGGCTGGTCGAACTGGACGAGGATGCCCAGCGCGAGGCGCGCCGCCTGCTGACCCCAGCCAGACGCTGAGCAGCTAGTAGCCCGTTTGGTACGTTCAGTTGGTCACTTTCGGCGCCCATGGCCCCGATGCTGTGTTGCTGCTCCTTGCCATAGCACCACTATGACTCGTCGCAGCGCCTTGTTTTGCAGCCATGTTCATCCGAACTAGCCTCAACCCACTCACCGCCCAGGCCACCAAGGATCAGGCTGTCGGCGCCAGGCATTTCAGGTCGCCGAAGTCGGTGCGTAGCTGCGCCAGGCGCCCGCTGAGGTGTGTGCGCTGCCCTTCGTCGGCAAGGCTGTAGAGGTCGGCCACCAGGTCCAATCCGGCCTGCTCGGCACGCTGCAACGCGGCCTGATCGTTCGTACTCAGCAACGCCTCGCGCTCCTGCAGCAGCTGCGCGATGCGGTCATCGAAATCGTCGCGGTGGCGCTGCTCGACCGCGGCCAATAGCAGCTCTTGCCAGCGCTCGCGGTTGCTTAGCCAGCGGCTGTTCTGCTCGTTCAGGGCGTGAGACCAAAGCAGCACTCGTTGACGCTGGGCCGCGTTCAACTGGCCGAGCCAGTACTGCAGGCGCTCCTGCATGCGCTCGGCGCGCTCGCGAATCTGCCGTTCCAGCGGCGGAGCCAGGTATTTCTCCCGGTACTCCTCTCGGTTTTCCTCCAGCGCGTTGCGCAGTTCGGCGACCTGCTCGTCGCTCAGGGCACGCAGCAGGTCCGTTGCGGTGGGGGTGATCTCCACGGCAACGCTGTGCATGGCGTCGCGGACGTCGCGGTACTGTGGTTCGAGATCGCGGCGTTCGAGCTGGCCGCCAGCAGTTTCGCGCTCAAGCTGTTCGAGGTTGGCCAGCAGTTCTGGCAATTGCGTGCTGCAGTGCCAGGCCAGGTGCTCGCGCAGGCGTTCGCGCAGCTCGTCCTTCTGACGGTTATCGAGGTCGAGATAGTCGTTGAGCGTCCAGGGCACGACCATGTCGAGGTTGCGATAGACCAGGGTGGCGCGGCTGCAGCCGTTCAACAGCGTGGCGCAGAGCAGGGTCAGCAGGAGCAGGCTGGCAATGGGGCGCATCGTCTTTCCTCGAGCGTCGGCGGCTGTTCTGTAGAGCCACGGCAGCGCCGGGGGTTCGGCTGGCGGACCGTTTCGTCGGTGCCGGCGAGCAAAGGTGGCTGGCCTGTGGTCTTCCCTACATGGAGTCGTTCCGACGATATGGGACGGCCGATTTACCCAGCAGCAGTGGAGAAAAGCCATGACCTCTCAGATCAAGCACCTCAGCGGCGAAGACGTACCCAAGGCCTGGCGCCCGACCTGGGTCGTGTGCTGGGTAGTGGAGCTGAACGGCACCATCGTCGGTGGCCCCTACGCCACCGAACAGGAAGCGCGTGCGGTGGCCGATGGCGACGAGGAGCCGCGGATCTCGCAGACCCCGGCGCCCTGAAACGGTAATCCCAGGCGCCTGGGCCCGTAACTAGCGGGACTGTTCCAGGCAGTGCTGCGGGCAGGGCGCCTGATACGGGACCGATGGCGGTGGCGGAGCGACCAGCTGATTCACCAGTTCCAGTGATTTATCGAAGGATGGATAGCCGCTGCGCGCGACATCCAGCTCGCCGTAGGCGTCGCGGTAGCGTTCCGCGCGCTCCTCGTCTGCTTCGTTGAGCAGGTACGGCTCGTGATAGATCTTGTAGAGCAGCGCCACCGCATGGGGGTGGCCCTTGCGCTTGGCCTTCTCCAACAGGTCGAGCACTTCCGATGGCTCCGGGCCTTGGCGAATCAGCAGCAGGGCCTGGTAGAACTCAGTCTCGCCGCGCCGATCCAGCTTCGCACTGCGATCAAGCAGCGCCTGGGCAAGCTCGTAGCTGTCTTCGTCGCCGATCGAAATCAGAATCTTCGCCTGCATCAGGTCATTCTGGTACAGCAGCCGTTCGGCACGACATTGGTCGTTCCAGACGCGGTCGCAGGATTGAGTGGCGCAGCCGCCGAGGGTCAATAGCAGGCTGACCAGCAGTGCCTTTTTCATGGCTGAATTGGTACTCCGTTCTCTTTTCGCCAGTATGAGCCGTGCCAGCTTCGATTCGCCAGTGGCGCTTACGTTCGCTCAATAATTGGGACAGGGCGCGCTCATCTCTTGCAGGCCGTAGCGCCTGAGCAGGGTCTGCCAGCGCGCGCTGTGTGGCAGATCGGCGATGAGCTGATGCACGAACTGCGTGGTTTCGGCTGGCAGGCTTGCGGTCATGAGCACATGCCGGTCGAAGACATAGAGCGGGCGTGGCGAAACATGCAGCGGTGCGTCCGGCACCTCTGTCAGGCTGAAGAACAGCCGTGAGGAGCGCGGCATCAACGCGACATCGATGCGCTGGTTCAGCAGCTTGTTTAGGTTCTGCAAATCGTTGTGCACGTCTTCGCGCTGGATCAGGCCCTTGTCGATGTCGCCTTCCAGCGCCCGGTAGAGATGCCCGAGCACGCCGCCCAGACGCAGGCCATGCAGGGACTTCGGGCCGTGATAGTCGACCGGCTTGTCTTTATGGGAAACGAAATCCTGGATGTCGCACAGCAGTGGCCGGGTCCAACTGGCGCTGGCGGTGAGGTGCTCGGGAAAGAAGTCCGACGTGGCCCATAGCAGAATGCCAGGCTCTTTGCCCTTGAGGCGCGTGTCGAGACGTTTGCGCGGCAACTGGGTCAACTGAAAGTCGTAGCGGTCCTGGTTGGTCGGATGCTCGTTGAGCAACTGCACCAGTGCTTCGGATAGCCCGGGGTTCTGCCCCGAGGCAAAGGGCGGCGAGGGTTGGTAAGCCCATACGGCGACAGGCTCGGCAGCCAGGATGCTCAGCGGGAAAACGGTCAGCAGCAGGAGCATCAGTTTCTGCATCGCGGTCCTGTCTTGAGTGAGAGCGTCGTCGTGGCGAATTGCCGCTCAAGACTGATTCAGCAGGGCAGGTAAAGCAAGCGTGCTCCGCCAGCCGGTGCTGGCGATGGCGTGCAGGTACGGCGTCAGAAGCGCTCGTGTTCGCCGACAAAACGCCACTGGCCGGCCGGTAGTTTGGCCATGGACAGGCGGCCGATGCGAATGCGTTTGCAGGCAAGCACCGTCAGCCCGATGGCTTCGCAGAGCAAGCGGACCTCGCCGGGCGCGGGCTCCTTGATCACCAGGCGCAGACGGTTTTCGCTCTGCCAGCTGACCTTGGCCTTGGGCAGGATCTTGCCGCGGTGGCCAATGCCCTTGGCGAGCAGGGCCAGCCCGTTTTCTTCGGCTTCGCCGCTCACTTCGACGACGTATTCCTGTTCCAGCTTATCGCGCGTGCTGGTGAGCAGGCGGATCACTTCGCGTTGCTGGCTGAAGACGGTCAGCCCACTGGCGTCGGCGTCCAGTGGCAGCAACAGGTTCTGCTGCAGCAGATGGCGCTGCAGGGCTTCGTTGCGGCTGGGGTCGTCGCTCCAGTGCTCGCTGGCCTGCAGTACGCGGCGGGTGCTGTCGACGTCGGCATCGATCACCTGCCCGGCCGGTTTGTGCAGCAGCAGCGTCACAGGCGTGATTTCCTTCGCGGTAGCGCCGGCCTGCAGTTCGACACGCTGTTCAGGTCGCACCTTGATGAAAGGCGCTTCGACCAGTTCTCCGTCGACCGTTACCCAACCACCCTCGATATACAGCTCGGCCTCGCGCCGGGAACAGCCGAGTTGCTCGGCGAGGCGTTTGGCAAGGCGTACGGGGTCGGTCATGGTGCGCTCGGAGACGAGAAAGGAGGGGGTAGAACGCGGCGAGCCATGATAAAGCCGGCTCGCCGAAGGCGGTTCAGATCACTTCTTGCTGATGGTGATCTGGCGGGAAGGACCGTTGGTCTGGCCACTCACACCGTTGGGGATGGTCTGGACTTCGCCGCCGGCCTTGATGAAAGCGGCCATTTGCGCAGCGAGGGACTGGCTGGTTTCGGTGGCGGGTTCGGGCTTGCGCTTGGCGCTGGTGGTTTTAGTGGCCATGGATCGCTTTTCCTTTAATCAGTCGAACCGGGCATTATACAGATTTGATCAAAATTTGTTCAGGTTTTTGCAGGCCGTCATTTCTTGAAGCGTTTTTGCAACCACTCAGCGAGCCGTCTGGTCTTCAATTAGCCGCAAAAGCGAGTTTCTCGACGCCGGATCATCACCTGAGAGGAAGACCATGCTGCGCCATGCCATTCGCACCACGCTCTGCGGTTTTGCCATCGCCGCTTCGCTGCAGGCTGTCGCCGAAACTGAACGTCATTCCAGCGAGGCCGGGCCGATAACGGTCAAGGAGATCGCCAGCGGCCTTGAAAACGCCTGGGCACTGGCCTTCCTGCCGGACGGCAAGCGCATGCTGGTGACCGAACGGCCTGGCCGCCTGCGCGTGATCGGCCTGGACGGCAGCCTCTCCGAGCCGCTTGCTGGGGTGCCGGAGGTCTTCGCCCGCTCCCAGGGTGGTTTGCTCGACGTGCGATTGTCGCCGGACTTCGAAAAGGACCGCCTGGTCTACCTGACCTATGCCGAGGCCGGTGAGCAGGGCAAGGCTGGAACGGCGGTCGGTCGTGGCCGGCTGAGTGACGATGACACACGGCTGGATAACTTCGAGGTTATCTTCCGTCAGCTGCCGAAGCTCTCTACCGGGGTGCACTTCGGCTCGCGGCTGGTGTTCGACGGCAAGGGACACCTGTTCGTCGCGCTCGGCGAAAACAATCAGCGGCCGACCTCACAGGACCTCGACAAGCATCAGGGCAAGGTGGTGCGCATCGGCCTGGATGGCAGTGTGCCGGAGGACAACCCCTTCGTCGGGCAGAACGGCGTGCGACCGGAAATCTGGTCCTACGGCCATCGCAACCAGCAGGGCGCCGCACTCAACCCCTGGAGCGGCGTGCTCTGGACCCACGAACATGGGCCGCGCGGCGGTGACGAAGTCAACATTCCCCAGGCTGGCAAGAACTACGGCTGGCCGCTGGCAACTCACGGCATCAACTACAGCCTGCTGCCGATTCCTGAAGCCGAGGGTGAAACCGTCGAGGGCACCGAGCCGCCGCACCACGTCTGGAAAAAATCGCCGGGCGTCAGCGGGATGGCGTTCTACGATGCCGAGCGCTTTCCCGGCTGGCAGCACAGCCTGTTCATCGGCGCGCTGGTGGATCAGTCGCTGATACGCCTGCAGCTCGATGGCGACCGCGTGGTTGGTGAAGAGCGCCTGCTCAAGGAGCTGGGCGCGCGCATCCGCGACGTTCGCGTCGGGCCCGACGGTTACGTCTATGTGCTGACCGATGCGGGCAATGGCAAGTTGCTTCAGGTTGGCCTGGATACCCAGTAAGTCTCGCCTGGCTGGGGTTGCCGGCCCCGTCTTGCCAAGTCATGTCGCGCCAATCGCCCCTGTGCACGGAGCATTCCCGCTCGTCGCCTGTCCCACTCTAATGATGGCCAGCCCTGCCGGCCGTCGCAGTGTGGTGATTTGAATAACAAGATCGAGGGAGACAGGCCGTGGCTGTGGTCATCAGCGGAGTGTTTTGCATCATCGTCGGGCTCGCGCTCGCTGCAGGGGGAGCGAAGGTCGTCAGCCTTGGCGGTACCTGGTATTTCGCCATCGTCGCGGCAGGGTTTCTGCTGACCGGGGCCCTGCTGCTGATGCGCCGCCGCGCGGCGCTTTGGGTTTACGCGCTGCTGATGCTCGGGGCGCTCGGTTGGGCGCTGTACGAAGTGGGACTGGACTGGTGGCAACTGGCGCCGCGCGGCAGCATCATCGCGCCGCTCGGGTTGTGGCTGCTGACGCCCTGGATCGCGCAGCGGCTGGGCTGGCAGCACTTCGGCTTTCGCGCCTGGGGCGGCGCCGCGCTGCCGCTGATGCTGGCGGTCGTGCTCTGGGGCGCAGCAGCGGTTTACGCCGTTGGGCACGACAGTCACGACATCAAGGGCATGCTGCCGCCGCCTTTGGCCGAAGCGCCTGCCATGGACCAAGCTGTGCCGGCCGGCGACTGGCACGCTTACGGACGCAGCCAGCAGGGCCAGCGCTACTCGCCGCTGGCACAGATCACGCCGCACAACGTCGAGCGGCTGGAGCCGGTGTGGCATTACCAGACCGGGGATCTGCGCGGTCCGGACGACCCGGATGAAACCACCTACGAAGTCACCCCGCTCAAGGTCGATGACAGCCTGTACCTGTGCACGCCGCACAATCTGGTCATCGCGCTGGATGCCGAAACCGGCGAGGAGCGCTGGCGCTTCGATCCCGAGGTGCCGCATTCGGTCAACCGCCAGCACCTGACCTGCCGCGGGCTTTCCTACCATGCAGCACCGCCGGCCACCGAGGGCCAGGCCTGTCGGCAGCGCCTGTTCATGCCAACCGCCGATGCCAGGCTGATCGCGCTGGATGCGAAGACCGGGGAGATTTGCCCCGGCTTCGGCGACAACGGCGCGGTGGATCTCTGGGCGAACATGCCCCACGTGAAGGAAGGCTTCTACTATTCCACCTCGCCGCCGGTGGTCGCGCGTGATCGGGTGATCGTCGGCGGAGCGGTGAATGACAACGTTCGCGCCAACGAGCCGTCCGGCGTCATCCGTGCCTATGACGTCTATACCGGCGAGCTGAAATGGAACTGGGACCCGGGCAATCCGGATGAAACGGCCCCGATCGCCGCCGGGCATACCTACAGCGCGAGCAGCCCGAACAGCTGGAGCATTTCCAGCGCGGACGAGGCGCTGGGGCTGATCTATGTGCCGCTGGGCAATCAGGTGCCGGATCAGTGGGGCGGTAAGCGCAGCGAGAACAGCGAGCGTTTTTCCTCCTCAATCGTCGCCCTCGATCTGGATAGCGGCCAGCTGCGCTGGGTCTTCCAGACGGTGCGCCATGACCTCTGGGACATGGACGTACCGGCGCAGCCGAGCCTGATCGACATCCAGACCGAAGAGGGTCCGGTGCCCGCGCTGGTGGCGCCGACCAAGCAGGGCGACATCTATGTACTTGACCGTCGCACGGGTGAGCCGGTCCTGCCGGTGCGCGAGGTGCCTGCACCGCAGGGCGCGGCCGAGGGTGACTGGGTCGCCAGGACGCAGCCTGCGTCGGCACTGACCTACGAGCCGCCGAAGCTGCAGGGCAAGGACCTGTGGGGCGCCACGCTGATCGACCAGATGATGTGCCACATCCAGTTCCACTCGCTGCGCTACGAAGGACGGTACACACCGCCATCGACCCAGGGCACCCTGGTCCATCCGGGCAATTTCGGGGTGTTCAACTGGGGCGGCGTAGCGGTGGACCCGGTGCGGCAGATGGTGTTCAGCACGCCGGCCTATCTGGCTTTCACTTCGAAGCTGATTCCCCGGGAGGATGCCGAGACGACTTACGTGTCCGAGGAGGAGCCGTTCCTCAACGAGAACTTTGGCTCACCCTTCGCCGTTGAGCTGAAGGCTTTCGTCTCGCCCATCGGCCTGCCATGCACCGCGCCGCCTTGGGGCTACGTGGCCGGCGCCGATCTGCGTACCGGCAAGACGCATTGGCTGCGCAAGAACGGCACGGTTCGCGACCGTTCGCCGATTCCGCTGCCATTCAAGATGGGCGTGCCGAGCCTTGGCGGACCGATGCTCACCGCCGGTGGCGTCGCGTTCTTGAGCGGCACGCTGGACTACTACCTGCGTGCCTACGATGTCAGTACCGGCCGCGAACTATGGAAAGCGCGTCTGCCGGCCGGCGGCCAGGCCACGCCGATGACCTACGAGAGCCGCTCGGGTCGGCAGATGGTCGTGGTGGTTGCCGGCGGGCATGGCTCGCTGGGCACCAAAGCCGGTGATTCGGTGATCGCCTATGCATTGCCACGCTGACAGGCGCTAGAATCGCCGCCTTTATATTCGGGACCGCCCACATGGCCGCAATCGGACGTTACAACAGCCTGCAGATCGTCAAGCACACCGGTTTCGGCCTCTATCTGGACGGCGGTCCGGACGGCGAGATCCTGCTGCCCAACCGCTACATCCCCAAGGACATGCCGGCCGAGGTGGATGACTGGCTGAACGTCTTCATCTACCTCGACAGTGAGGACAAGCTGATCGCCACCACCGAGAAACCCAAGGTGCAGGTCGGTGAGTTCGCCAGTCTCAAGGTGGCCGAGATCAACCGGGTCGGATTGTTTCTCGACTGGGGACTACCCAAGGACCTGCTCTTGCCGCACTCGGAAGAGAAGCGGCCGCTGCAGGTGGGTGATTACTGCGTGGTCTACGTCTACATCGACAAGCGCACCCGGCGCATTACCGCCACGGCGCGACTGGACCGCTATCTGGACAAGACCCCGGTGACCTACAAGGTAGGAGAAGCGGTGGACCTGCTGATCGTCGAAGCCACCGATCTCGGTTTCAAGGCGATCATCAACGGCCAGCACTGGGGCCTGATTCACAAGAACGAGGCGTTCAAGTTTCTCCGTGGTGGCATGCGCGAGCGCGGCTACATCAAGGAGCTGCGGCCCGACGGCAAGATCAGCCTGAGCTTGCAGCCGGTGGGCAGCGAAGCGACCGATGCGCTGCAGGCGTTGATCCTGCAGAAGCTGGAAGAAAACCACGGCTCGCTGGATGTCAGCGACAAGAGCCCGGCCGAGGAAATTGCACGTCGCTTCGGCGTCAGCAAGGGCAACTTCAAGAAGGCCATCGGTGGTCTTTACAAGCAGGGCCGCATCGTCATCCACCCGGATCGCATCGAACGCGTCTGAGCCAACCCCATAGGGGTGGTCACAATGACCACCCCTATGGCCGCTACAGATCCAGATTGATCTGCCCGCTGCCGACTTCCTTTCTCAGCGACTCGCCTTTGCCCTCCGCATAGCTCAGCTGCCCGTCGACCAGGCGGGCAGGGGCGGTGAACGGGTGGGCGGCCGGCGGCTTCTCGTCCTGGATATGCAGGACTTCGATGCCGCGTATTTTCAACACGTCCGAAACCAGCGAACGATGGCAGCGCCACCAGAGCACCTCGGCGCACATCATTGCCGTACGTCGGTGTGCCGCCATTTCCAGTAGGCGCTGCAGACCGCGGTTGAATTCATCGCTGCGCAAATGATCGGCATAGCCGCGAAAGGAGCTGTTGCGCCAGGCCAGGCTTGGCGAATCCTTAAGAGGTCGCCGTCTGCCGCCCAGCTCTTCGATCCATTGATAGTGCAGCCCGTGCGCTTCCAGACCTTCGCGCAGCGCTGCCTCGCCGAACTGCGGCAATCGCCGTGAGCCGGGAAAGCGACGGACGTCGGCGATGGCCTCGATCTGATGGTGGCGCAGTATCTCGATCAGATGCTCCAGAGAGCGCGTCGAGTGGCCGATGGTCCACACCGTGGCTGGCTGAGCCATGCTCAGCTCAGCTTCCTGAGTGCTGACTCTTTATGCATCGCCACATGGTCGGTCTTGTCGCTCTTGATCTCGTATTGCGGAGCATCCGGGCTGGCGCGCCGTGTGCGGCCCATGAATTCGGTGTCCGCCGTGTGCACTCGGGTGATGTGACCGCTGACCCGTCCCGCTTCCGAGTTCCAGCTGACGTGATCGCCCACTTTGTACTTATGGCTCATGGTGCCTCCGTTTCGTCGTTCGGTAAGGCATCCGACAGCCATCTGCCGACGAAGATCGGTTACTTCCGGCAGCCAGTTTCTCAGCCCTAACAGACAGCTATCCGCTCGTCCGCCATATACCGTTCGTCGACAAGCTTGATAGCGGTTAATCCCGCTAAAGATCACCAAAGTTCAAAAAGCCGACGCTGATTCTGGCGCCAGGCAACCAACTAGGGCGGCTAAACGTAATATCAATTCGACAGCTATCGCCATATGAGTAATGGCAGCTTAATGTTATTTGCTCTGTATGGCGTTTTTCTGGCGATCTATTACTGACAAAAAAATTTCCATTAATTTTTTGAACCTATTATAAAGCCGCCACGCAAGACGATTTACCGGTTTGTTCAGGGGGTGGACGGCGGGAAATTTCTTGTTGAACGGTTCGTTTGTTGTGACACCGCGGCCCTCCTTAAGAGCAACGCCCCACGACTTATCGACCTCCCGTCACTTTTTAAAGGCTCGGCCTTTGAAGTAGTAAGTTCCGGAGAGACTCAATGTCCACCAACCTGTTTTCCGGTGCCCGCAAGGCACTCGTCGCTTCCATCGCCGCCGCTGTTCTTCTGGGTGGCGTCACTGTTGTAACCACGCCTTATGCCGCTGCATCCACGGTTGCCGCTGTATCGGTTTCCGCCAAGATCAACGCTTTCACCAACACCGATTGGCTGAACGGTGTCTGGCGCACCGGCGCCGGCTTCTCGATCCCGGCTACCTCGGCAAACCGCACCGCGTTCGTGGCCGGCGTTTCGGTACGAGTGGCAGACGGTCAGGTACGCAAGATCAGCCGCGCGCAGATCGTCGGCAGCAACATGAGCGTCTTTCTGGAAGGTGCAAAACTGGACGGCAACAAGGTTGGCGCACCGCAGGTGGTCACCATCGGTAGTACGGCCGTAACGGCGCCTGTAACTTCCACCGCTCCGGTCACTTCACCGACTACCGTTGCTGCACACTCGACCAGCATCAATGCATTCACTAATACCGATTGGCTCAATGGGGTATGGCGCAAGTCGCCGGGCTTCTCCATTCCGGCCAGCGATGCCAACAAGGCTGCGTTCAAAGTTGGTGCGTCGGCAAAACTGGCGGATGGCCAGGTTCGCAAAGTTACCCAGGTACAAGTTGTCGGCGCCAATATGAGCGTCTATCTGGAAGGTCCGGCAGTTAACGGGAGTGTGGTCGGCGCACCCAACAAGTTGTCGCTGGCGACAACCTCTACTACCAGCCCGGCTCCGGCGCCTACTGCTCCGACTAACTCAGTCATCGCGACCAGTAACCTGAACAACTACACCAATACTCATTGGTTGAACGGTATGTTCCGCACTGCCGCCGCCTTCTCTATTCAGGCAAGCAGCGCCAACGTGGCAGCGTTCAAAACTGGCGCTGTGGTGAAGCTCGCTGACGGCCAGACCCGCAAGGTGCTGCGCACTCAGCTGGTTGGCAGCAACATGAGCGTCTTTCTCGACGGCGCTGTGATCAATGGCACCACGCTGGGTTATCCGAAGACCATCTCGGTAGTAAGCACATCGACCAGCACTCCGTCGTCTCCGGCTCTGACTACTCCGCCAGTAGAAGCAGCACCGGCTCCGGCGCCTACCGCACCTGACACCACCAATGGCAAGCCGCTGCTGGTTGGCGTTAACCTGTCCGGCGCGGGTTTCGGCCCGTCGGTTGTTCCGGGCAAGCATGGCACCAACTACACCTACCCGGCCGAGTCTTACTACAAGAAGTACTCCGACCTGGGCATGCCGCTGGTTCGCCTGCCGTTCCTCTGGGAGCGTATCCAGCCCAAGCTGAACTCTCCGCTGAATGCCGAGGAGTTCGCCCGTCTGAAGCAGTCGCTAGACTTCGCGCAGAAGCACAACGTCAAGGTGATTCTCGACCTGCACAACTACTACCGTTACTACGGCAAGCTGATCGGCTCCAACGAAGTGCCCATCAGTTCCTTCGCTGCGGTGTGGAAGCAGATCGTGCAGCAGGTGGTCAACCATCCTGCCGTCGAGGGCTACGGCCTGATGAACGAGCCGCACTCCACCAATGGGCTCTGGCCGCAAGCTGCCCTGGCTGCTGCTCAGGCAATCCGCACCGTCGACTCCAAGCGCTGGATCTACGTAGCGGGCGATCGCTGGTCGAGCGCCTTCCACTGGCCGCACTACAACACCCAGCTGGTCACCAACCCGTGGATGCGTGATCCGAAGAACAACCTGGTTTATGAAGCGCACATGTACGTGGACAAGGATTTCTCGGGCAACTACTTCGACAAGGCCGAGAAGTTCGACCCGATGATTGGTGTCAATCGCGTCAAGCCCTTCGTCGACTGGCTCAAGCAGAACAAGCTGCGCGGCTACATCGGTGAGCATGGCGTACCGGACTTCTCGCCCTCGGCCATCGTCGCTACCGACAACCTGCTGGCTTACCTGCGTCAGAACTGCATCCCGAGCACCTACTGGGCTGCCGGTCCCTGGTGGGGTGAGTACGCCATGTCGCTGGACGTGAGCAGTGGCAAGTACCGTCCGCAGCTGCCGGTTCTGCAGAAGCACGCCAAAGCCGCAAACAGCTGCACCAGCATCGGTCCGCTGTAACGACACCATCCAAACAAGAACGGGCCCCAAGGGCCCGTTTTTGCGTTCCTATACTGTATTGGCTGATTACAGCTCGTCGGCTCGCTGTGACGGGGTGATCGCCAACGAGCTGACCCGATGGTCACCATCGCTGTCGTTCCCGCCGTTCCGCTTGTTCGACCTTCGCATTCCCCCAAGCCAAGCTGCATGCCGGCTGCGCGCCAATCGCGGGCAGATCGCCACCAGATCTCGCTGTTTCACGTCCTCCCTTCCTGCAGTGCGGCATAGCTGAACTCGGTTCTCGAAGCCCCGTACCGCTTGGCCAGAAACACGGAACTCGAAAATTTGGGTCCGGTCACCATTTATGTGCGTACTGAAATCGCACAGCCGCGGAACCCCGCACTGCTGTGCTTCACGGACCGTGGTCATCCGGCCAAACCCTATGACCCTATAAAGGTGGACAAAATGACGACACCCGATGAAGAGATCACAGGTTACGGCGGCCCAGCCAGAACCGACGCCAACGCGCAGTCAACGAGCGCTCCCGCTCAGCCCACCGGCCAGACCGGCCAGACCGGCCAGGCTGGCACCACGCAGGCAAGCAGCTCCGCTTCCGCTCCGAGCGCCGAGGAACTCAAGGCAAAGGCGCGCGAAGCCGGCGAGCAGGTGAAGAACCAAGGCAAGGCTCAGCTGGACAGCTACCGCGGTACGGCCGCCGATGAGCTGGAAAAGGTTGCTCAGAGCGCCAAGGCAGCAGCGGCAGAACTTGAAAACCAGGATCGCACTGGCCTTTCCCATTACGTCTCCGACATGGCGCAGAGCATGGTCGACCTGGCCGACAACCTGCGCGGCAAGAGCGTTGATGAGCTGGTGGGCGAGGTGAACCGTCTCGCTCGCAACAATCCCGGCCTGTTCATTGCCGGCAGCGTTGCACTTGGCTTCGGCCTGACTCGTTTCGCCCGTGCTTCCAGCCATCGCGCTGAATCCACAACGCGTGAACCGACGACCGATTACGGCCATTCCGACGCCAGTCGCCCGCATCCGACTTCGCCGCTCGGCGTGCCGGCAGACGTAACCGCCGAAACCCTGCCAAGCCAGTCCGACCTGGACTCGCGCATTTCCAGTGGCACACCGAGCAATACCGTCGGCGGTGTGAGCAACGCTGGCATGGCGCCGAACACGGGCAGCACCAATGGCGTAGGCAGCAACGGCGTTGGCAGCACTGGCAAAGGCACGAACGGAGGGCTTAATCGATGAACGAACAACGCAACCTCAATACGCCTTACGAACCCGGCAACCCCGAGCACGATAATTCGGTCGGCGGTTTGTTACGGCAGCTGACCCGTGAAGTGCCGTCGCTGTTCACAAAGGAACTGGCGCTGGCCAAGGCCGAGCTGAACGAATCGTTGCGTGCCACCAAGGCAGGCGCTGCCAGCGTCGCAACCGGCGGTGCGGTGCTCCTAGCTGGCTTCATCATCCTGCTGATGTCGGCGGTCTACTTCCTCAGCACCATGATGGAACCCTGGCTCGCCGCGTTGATCGTCGGCGTGGTCGTGGTGGTCATCGGCATGATCATGGTCTCGGCCGGCAAGAAGAAGTTCGAAGCCTCTTCGTTCAAACCCGACCGCACCATCCATTCGCTGCAGAAGGATAAAGAAGTCGTAAGGGGGCACGCATGAGCACGCATAACCAGGTAGACGTAGAAGCACAAAAGGACCCCGACACGCTGGAGCGCGAGATCGACCAGCAGCGCGCCGAAATCGGCAACATCGTCCACGCGCTGGAAAGCAAGCTCTCCCCGGGGCAGATGATCGATACCGCGCTCGGCTATGCCAAAGGCGGCGGTGGCGAGTTCCTGCATAACCTCACCGATACCGTTAAGGCCAATCCGGTACCGACGCTGCTCACCTCCATCGGCCTGGTATGGCTGATGGCCGGGCAGAATCGGCGCCCGGACTATAGCGACAGCGCTTCGACCGGTCCGTCGATGACCGACAAGCTCGTCGCCAAGGCCTCTGGTCTCAAGCAGCAGGGCACCGGCATCAAGGACAAGGCAGCGCAGATGAGCCATAGCGCCTCCAGCTCACTGGGCAATGCCCGTCATCGCGTCGGTGACTCCAGCCGGCACGCCGCGGAAAGCCTGCGACATACCGCAGACCGTGCGCGCGGCGGTTTCACTCAGTTGCTCAACGAGCAACCGCTGGCATTGGGCGCCATGGGCATCGCCCTCGGCGCGTTGCTGGCGGCCTCGGTTCCACCGACCCGTCGTGAAGACGAACTGATGGGCCAGAAGAGCGACGAGCTGACCGGCAAGATCAAGGACAAGGCCCGCGAGGGCTATGCAATGGCCAGCGCCGAAGGCGAGCAATTGGCCGGCCAGGTCAAGCACGACCTCGAACGCGACCATGGCCAGCCCGCGTCGCGGCCACATTGACCGAATGACGCGGATCGGAGTATCGAGGGCTATGCGCGCGGACTTGAGTCCAACCGCAGAACCCCTGATAATCCGCAGCCTGGCGCCGGTGTAGCTCAGTAGGTAGAGCAGCGCATTCGTAATGCGAAGGTCGCAGGTTCGACTCCTGTCTCCGGCACCAATGAAATCAAGGGGTTAGCTTCGGCTAGCCCTTTTGTTTTTGGGCCGGTGTCTCACAAGTGTCCCATTCTTGTCTCGGCGTCGATCACGCTGTCAGGCGGTACGCGACGTAAGCCAGGACGCCAAAGGCGGCGCCGAAAATCCCATAGATCGGCCATAGGCTTCGTTTTCTAGCCTCTGCTCGAGCATCGAGAATCTCTTGCGCCTGAAGGTGCACGTAGGACGGTGGCGTTCGTGTCTTGGCGGGCCGCTTGATTCGAGTTATCTCGCCTCGAGGAGGCTCCGTCGTTTGCGCCTTGGGTGCCGCATCAGCTCTGAAGTTGTCCCAGGAGGGCTTTTTGCCTTTCTGGCGCAGTTCTTCGCGATACCACTCGCGATCTTCCATTCCCATGTCTGCCTCCTTGCAACCACCGTTTCAATCGCAGCCAATCGTATAGCACTGGCCGCAAAACGCTAGCGATCCCCTCGGGGTGCTTCGAGCAACACCAATGGCGAATGACTGAGAACAGTCGCGAAGTGATCCGGCGCCAGATGCGAGTACCGCATCGTCATCTTGATATCGCCGTGGCCCAGGATTCGTTGCAGCGTGAGGATGTTGCCGCCCTGCATCATGTAGTGGCTGGGGGAGGGGGGGCGCCGGGTG